>CAWHCT010000012.1:0-26648 GCA_963827785.1 uncultured Flavobacteriaceae bacterium
GAAAAACGATACAGATGAAGGAGGTAAAAATCTGCATGAAGATGATTTTTTAAGAGCGCAGCTTAAACGCTTGGGTCAAGGTCACTTGAAATATGAATATCATAAAATAACTAATGTTTCTGCCGGTAAAAAATTGGCTGATAATTTCAATTCTCAAAAAAATAACGATTTAACAGTGATCGTCTACAATTTTGTAGATATGCTTTCTCATTCTAAAACAGAAATGGATGTTGTTAAAGAATTGGCATCAAATGATAAGGCATACAGATCATTAACTTTAAGTGGTTTTAAGAACTCTCCCCTCCTATCAATTATACAAAAAGCTCAACAATTAGGATTTAAATTGATCATTACAACTGATCATGGGACAATTAATGTAAAAAATCCGTCAAAAGTGGTTGGCGATAAAGAAACAAGTTTAAATGCTCGCGTTATAAAACAGGCAGAAGTTTAACATATAATGATAAAGATGTTTATGCTGTTAAAGACACCAAGGCGATTCACTTACCAGTTATAAATATGAGCAACTCCTTTATTTTTGCTAAAGGAGACCTGTTTTTTGCATATCCTAATAATTACAATCATTACGTAAGCTATTACAGGAATACATATCAACATGGAGGTGTATCTTTAGAAGAAATGATTATTCCGTTTTCGGTTTTAAAACCAAGATAATTATCCATAAATGGTAAAATTCTTCGACGAAATACATTTTTTCTTGGTTTTATCTAAATTTTATTAGTAATATTGTAGTATAAACATTTTTGTTTAAACCCTATTTCTAGATGAATAAAAGCTTCAATATTGCCGAAATTAATTCCGTAGCAAACGAAATTTTGAAATCTGTAAATTCCAAGACTATCTTGTTCTATGGTGAAATGGGTGTCGGTAAAACAACGCTTATCAGGGAGATGGTAAAGGAATTAGGGTATCTTCATGATGTTTCAAGCCCTACTTTTTCTATTGTTAATGAATACGAGATCAAGGACGGTTTAGTATATCATTTTGATTTTTTCAGGATAAAAAATGAAGAAGAAGTCTATGATATAGGATTTGAAGATTATTTGGACTCTGATCAATGGATATTTATTGAATGGCCGGAAAAAATTAGTTCTTTAATTCCGGACCAGGTAAACGAAATCCATTTGGAAAAGGCCAGAAAAAATAGTAGAAAGATTAAGTTAAAAACATTAATAAATATATAAGTGAACATCAAAATTACACTTACATTAAAACCGTAGTTTGGTTGTAAGTATAATCCTAACTTTTTGGTTGTTAATCGATAAAAAAAGATTATAATCGTAATAAAAGGTAGTTAATCGATTTTTTAGTGTCAGTTATGTGACTTGAGATACATTAGACATAATTAATTAATTAAATCCCTTGAATTATGAAAACAAGAAAGTACTTTTTCGCCTTGGCGACGGTAGGATTGTTGATGTTTGCATCTTGTACACCTAACAGTATTAGCGATGACGGACCACAACAAATTAAAAAATCAGCCATCAAAGTCCCAACTAACGGATAAGAAGGCTAATTTAATATTAGGTAGTATTATAGCTACTTTAATTGCTATTACTCCTTATATTTTTTATTCTTATGAAAGTGTTCCAGATGAAAAGATCTGGGACACTTTTTTGTTTACGTATAGAAGTGGTTATTATGAAAGTGCACTGGCCTCTGTTTGGACAATGATGGGTAAATTAGTACCAATTTATTTACTATTCATTTGGTTCTTTACTTGCAGGCACTGGTGGTATCATGTATTATTGATCCCTATTGCCATGTATGCCTATCAATTATTAAGTATCATAAATGATGACTTTAATTATATAGATGAATACCAGATCATGTATTTAATTCCTATTATGGCGGTTATTATTCCATCCATTTACCTGATTCGTGCCAAAATGTTCAATAAAATTACCAGTAAAAACATGCAGGAACTGGAGGATGAATTCAGGATCTCCAGGAAAACGTTTAAGGATTTTTTCTAATTAAAATCGATCACAAACAAATTAAAGTTTTAGTCTTATATATTAAATTTAAAATTCGTAATTTGAATTTTAAATTAATTATCCATGAGTAAACAATTTTCTCCCTTTTCAAAGCAGCAATTGCTCCCGCAGGAAGAAATGTTGGAAGTTTTGAAAGGTAAAGGAGATCTCTTTATAGGTATTCCAAAAGAAACATCATTTCAGGAAAAACGAGTTTGTTTAACACCAGACGCAGTATCTGCCTTGGTCACAAATGGTCATAAGGTATTAGTAGAATCAGGTGCTGGAAATGATTCAAAATTTACCGATCATGAATACAGTGAAGCCGGTGCAGAGATCACTAAGGATACAGCAAAGGTATTCTCCTGCCCCATGATATTAAAGGTGGAACCACCAAGTCTGGAAGAGATAAAGCTTATCAATCCACAGACCTTACTAATTTCTGCACTTCAACTTAAGACTCAGCATAAAAAATATTTTGAAGCCTTAGCTACCAAAAGAATAACAGCAATAGCTTTTGAATTTATTAGAGATGAAGATGGTGCTTATCCGGCTGTGAGATGCCTTAGTGAAATAGCAGGGACTGCATCAGTTTTAATAGCTTCAGAATTACTCACAAATACAAATAATGGAAATGGGTTAATTTTTGGAAATATTACCGGAGTTCCACCAATTGAGGCAGTGATTTTAGGAGCAGGAACTGTTGGTGAATTTGCAGCCAGAAGTGCTATAGGATTAGGGGCAAATATTAAAGTTTTTGACAATTCGATATCCAAACTTAGACGCATACAAACCAATCTAGGAATGACTATGTATACTTCTACTCTGCAACCCAAAAACCTTTTAAAAGCATTAAAGCGTTGTGATGTGGCAATTGGTGCGGTTAGAGGCAAGAACAGATCTCCAATTCTGGTAACTGAGGCTATGGTAGAATGCATGAAACCCGGTTCTGTAATTATTGATGTTAGTATAGATATGGGAGGCTGTTTTGAGACTAGCGAAGTCACAACTCATACCAAACCAACATTTGTCAAACATAATGTCACCCATTATTGTGTGCCAAATATACCGGCTAGGTATTCACGAACCGCTTCAGTCTCAATAAGTAATATTTTTACTCCATACTTATTACAAATCGCTGAAAATGGTGGAATTGAAAATGCTTTAAGGTTTGACAGAGGATTAAAAAATGGCCTTTATTCTTATCATGGAGTCTTGACCAATAAGTCCGTTGCCGATTGGTTTAACCTCAAATACAGTGATATTAATTTGTTGATTTTCTAGATGACAATTCTAAAACGATTCGGCTATTACTTAGGAGGGTTTTCAATTGGATTAGTAATTCTTGCATTTTTCCTAAATGGTAAAAAAGTCTCATGTGACTATAGTCCTTCAGCCAGAGTAAAAAAGAACATTAGAAGCAAAACATTAAAATTTTCTGAACAAGCCCGTGAAATGATTTCTTTCGAATTCATTAGACAGTAATTCTATTGATCATATAATTGCAAAAGGCTCAGTTATTTTTTCAGAAAGCAACACTAAACTTGACTCATGCAAAATTTATATTATTGATGGAGATCATTCAGATAATCGCTATAAATTGACTATTCAAAATTGTGATAGTATAGCTTTTATTCAGAAGGTAATTTTAAAAAGAAAGAACAATTAAACTATATAGTGAAAACCGTAACAAATGCTTTAGAATAAGTTTTATGATAAAACGATTATTCGACATATTCTTTTCTATAATTGGATTAACTATTCTTATTCCAGTATTGTTGATTATATCCATTTTAATTAAAATTTGTTCTAAAGGACCAATTTTTTTAAGACAAATCAGAGTTGGACAATTCAATAAAGAATTTAAGATATTTAAATTCATGACTATGCATGTAAATGCTGACACATTGAGCCTCCTAACTGTTGGAGATAAAGATCCAAGGATTACTAGAATTGGCTATTTTTAAGAAACCATAAGTTGGATGAATTTCAATAATTAATCAATGTTCTAATTGGCCGCATGAGTTTTGTTGGCCCAAGACCAGAAGTTAGAAAATATGTGAATTATTATTCAGATGAAGCTATGCACATACTAAATTTAAAACCAGGGATACCCGATTATGAATCAATTGAATATAGAAATGAAGTCGAACTCATAAAAAAAGCCCATGATCCTGAAAAAGTTTATATTGAAGAAATCACGCCGGAAAAATAAAATTGAATAAAATTTATATGATAAAATTATGATTGTTAATATAAATATTGAATTAACTTTAAATAAAATATTAGAACTTCATCTTGCCGATCTAGAATGTCAAAATATAGAAATTGTGGCAAAAATAAAGGAAATAGTTACTGATTATATCTCAAATAATTCTAAATTTGAAATTCTTGATAAATAATAAACCGATTAATAATGAAATCAAATTTTTCTTATACCTTTTTGTTTATTTTAAATCTAATTGTCTTAAACTCCTGTGCTACAAGAGAAAGTATCGCTTATTTCCAGGATGAAAAAATGGGGAGTTTCGTTCAACCTGAATTAATTTATGATTTATTTTATCAACCAAATGATATACTAACTATTGATGTAAATGCATTAGACCCTGAGGCCGTTAGACCATTTAATCTAACTTCTGTACCATACGGTGAATCCTTAATTAATGAAACGACAAGTAGAAGAATGCAGACCTATATTGTTGATTCTAATGGAAACATAGAATTTCCAGTATTAGGAAGTATAAAAATTGGCGGTCTAACAAGAAGAGAAGCAACTAACTTGCTAAAAGAAAAATTAACAAAATATGTTAAGGATCCATTAATAAACATAAGAATAACAAATTTTACGGTTACTGTTTTGGGCGAAGTTAGTCGCCCAGGTTCATTTATTATTCAAGATGAAAAGGTTACGTTGGCAGAAGTATTGGGATTAGCTGGTGATTTAACTATTTATGGAAAGCGGAATAATATTCTTTTAATTCGTGAAATAAATGGGAATAAACAGTTTTCAATATTAGATCTAACATCTGTAAGAACTCTTACTTCTTCAACATATAATTTAAAACAAAACGACGTAATATATGTTGAGCCTAATAAAACAAAAATAAGAAATTCAACATATAATCCTAATAATAATATTATTATTTCTGCTGTTGGAACATTGACTTCAGTAGCAGCTCTAATAGTTCTAATAAATAGCACTAAAGATTAGTCTGAACCATTGAATTTTCGCTGGAAATGAACTTAAAAAAACAAAAAAGATAAAATTAGAAAATTAATTGAAAAAAAATTATCTTGTTGGAGATGGTTTACAACTTAGTTTATTTTTATAGTTCTTACATTCATATTTTTAGGTATGCTACCAACGAATATGATATAAACGCTACAATTAGATTTAACGAATATTTGGCTGATGATTATGTCATGCAAGGATACGGGTATGGTTATGGAAGTGAAACTGAAAAAAATAAATGGAAATGGAAAATTGCCTAAATTAAATATTCCTGCGTTTCTTTTCTTTTTTTAGCAAACTTAACTCTCTTGATGTCTGTCCTGCAACAGAAGTGTTCTCCTCTGCCCTTCTTATTAAGTATGGCATAACATCCTTTACAGGGCCAAATGGGACATATTTAGCAACGTTATAACCTTCATGTGCTAGGTTATATGAAATATGATCACTCATTCCATATAACTGTCCAAACCAAATCCTGTTATCATTATTTTTAAGACCCTTTTTGGCCATTAAATCCATGGCTAAATAAGAACTTTCTTCATTATGTGAACCAATGAAGATTGACATATCACCAATATTTGTAATCATATACTCCACCGCGCCATTGTAATTATCATCTGTAGCTTTTTTATTTGGACACATTGGTGTTTCATAACCTTTTTCTTCGGCCCTTTCATTTTCCTTCTCTAAATAGGCACCTCTTACTAATTTATAGCCTAAATAATACCCATTTTTTCTGGCGATTTTATGCTGCTCTTTCAAGTAATCCAATCTGTCCTTTCTATACATCGGTAATGTATTAAAAACAATAGGCTTCTCTGTATTATATTTTTGCATCATTTGAGTTACCACTTCGTCAGCTGCCTTTTGCATCCAGGTTTCTTCAGAATCGATTAATAACATGACATCATTAGCCTTGGCTGCACTGCTTGCAGCATCAAATCGTCTGACTACATTGTCCCATTCTTTTTGTTCCGAATCGGATAATGATTCACCATTACTAACTTTTTCATATATTTTTAAACGTCCAAATCCGGTGGGCTTGAAAACGGCTATGGGCATTGACTTCTTTTCTTTAGCAAAATCAATGATCTTTAAAGTCATTTTAAATGCTCTATCAAATTCGGCTTCATTCTCCTTGCCCTCTACCGAATAATCCAAAACAGAACTAACTCCTTTTTCATACATTTTATCTATAACAGTTAGGCAATCTTCTTCATTAACTCCTCCGCAAAAATGATCAAAAACAGTCGATCGTATTAATCCTTCAACTGGCAGATGAGCTTTAAGAGCAAAGTTTGTAGCTGCTGTGCCAATTTTTACTAGAGGTTCAATTGAAATCATTTTAAACAAGAAATAAGCGCGTTCTAATTCAGAATCACTTTTTAAAGCAAAAGCAATTTCTGTATTATCAAAAATCTGATCTTTAGCCATTTTATATGAATTTTATACACAAAGATAATTATACTTAACCTACTTTTTTATAGAAAAACTCCTTATTTTCACACCTCTAAATGATAATTTTTTTTTGATGGATTCAATTAAAAATGGTACTAGCCAAATAGTTTTTGACAAAAAATGCTATATTGTTATAAATCAATATATTAAGTCAAATAATTTTTCTAAAATATTTATTCTGGTAGATAACAATACATCTAAATATTGTCTTCCTCATTTCTTAGTTAAATTGGACCCTGATTGTAAAGTCGAAATAATTGAAATTGAATCCGGTGAAGAACATAAGACCATTAATACCTGTTCAAATGTCTGGAATGCTTTGTCCGACTCTGGAGCAGATAGAAAAAGTTTAATGATCAACTTGGGAGGTGGAGTTATAACTGATCTAGGTGGTTTTGTTGCCTGCACTTTTAGAAGGGGAATTAAATATATTAATATTCCAACTACTTTGTTGGCAATGGTTGATGCTTCGGTTGGAGGCAAGACAGGTGTGGATCTGGGTTCATTAAAAAATCAAATTGGAGTTATTAATTCTGGAGATTTAGTTTTGATTGATACAAAATATTTAAAAACACTTCCAAAAAATCAATTTAATTCAGGAGTTGCAGAAATGCTAAAACACGGACTTATAACGGGTGATGATTACTGGATTAAAATGGTAAATTACCTTAAAGATGCTGAAAATATTGATTCATTGATTCATGAATCAATTAAAATAAAAGCTAAAGTTGTAGATAAAGATCCAAATGAAAATGGGTTGAGAAAGACTTTAAATTTTGGACACACTTTAGGACATGCCATTGAGTCCTATTTTCTTCAAAATAAAACAAAGAAGGATTTACTTCATGGTGAAGCAATTGCTGTTGGCATGATCCTTGAAACTTATCTTTCTTACAAAAAAGCAAACTTTCCCAAGGAAAAAATGGATAAAATAAAAGTAGCTATTTTATCGCTTTTCCCTAAAGTAGAATTCGATATTAAAGATTACTCCAGTATTATATCATTATTAATATTTGACAAGAAAAATAATCATGGTAAAATTAATTTTGTTTTGTTAGAAGATATGGGTAAACCAATTCTAGATTGTCAGGTAAATAACGATCTTATTTTGGAGTCATTTAAATACTACAATAATTAATTTTCTTTAAAATAATTTGGTGATTCAAAAATAATTGTAAATTTAGATTTATAAATATTGGCATTTTAATTATTTATAACTGCAAAATAGATTACTATGCAACGCCTCATAATTGATTACAAGAAATTAACACCAGAGATCTTGATGCTTCTCACCGAGAAATTTCCTGATGGATATGATGATAATGATATTATTACATTCAAAAACCACAATAGTGAAACTATCGACGCTGTTGAAGTAAGAACTCACGACACAATTTACCTAGTAAAAATTGGAAAACATCTTATAGATTCTATGGCTAATATTGATCTGATAGATGATTCAGAAGATATTAATGAAACAGATTCTATTGAAAGTGACAATAAATCTGAATTTATTATTGAGGACGAAGAAGAAGAATAATTTGAATTTAGAGATACCTTTCTCTTATCACTTGGTAATGGTGAGTACAATGACCTACTAATATAAAGGCAATAGCTCTTACAGATATTTCATTGTTATTAGCCTTGCCTGATTTCATTAGCATTTCATTACTAAAACTCTTAAATAACAATAAAGAGGCATTTCTAACAAAATTGAACTCATCCAGTAAATCCTGGAATTCTCTTTTATTGGCGTTGGAATTTAGAGCATATTCATTTTCATCATATCCTGGTAATTTAGTAAAATCATTTCTTGAAAACCGCAGGGCTCTATATGTAAAAATACGCTCTGTATCAATTAAATGCTGAATGATCTCTTTAATTGTCCATTTACCCTCACTATAACTGTAATCAAGTTTGCCTGCTGGTATGGAATTTAAAAATTCATTTGTATTATTTAAATTATACCTTAATCCTTCGTTCAACTCTTCATGGCCACATTTATCAATATAACTCTGATAATATGAAGCATATTCATTCATATTTAAGTCCTTAACTGTCATTTTTACGCTGAATTTCTAGCTGCATTTATATTTCCAAATAAAGATCTTGTAACCATTTTTTCATAAACTTCGATATCTTTATTGTTTGGATCAGTATCCTTTAGTTCCTGAATTTTTAATAATCCATACTGTTGAATCGTGAGTAATGGTAATACGATCTTTTCTCTTATTTCAATGGAAGCTTTTCCTGCCTGTTCAATTTCCATTAATTCTTTGGACCCTGATATCTTTAAAAGTAATTCCTTGGTTAGTTTGTATTCATTAAAAATAATTTGCCAGAAATCTCCAAACTCCTTATCTTTTTTCATGTATTCTGTTAAATTAAAAAAAGATTTAGTAAGACTCATCATACTATTGCCAATTAAAGTCCTGAAGAAAGAAGAATTCTTATAAAGATCTTTGACCTTCTTTAATTCCCCTTCATCTTCAAATTGTTTTATAGCTGACCCAACTCCATAAAATCCTGGAACATTTTGTTTTAACTGGCTCCATGAACCTACGAATGGAATTGCTCTTAAATCAGAAAAATTGAGCTCTGTTGATTTCCCACGTTTTGAAGGTCTAGATCCTATATTCGTTTTGGCATAATAGGTCAAAGTACTCATTTTTTCAAGGTAGGGCATAAATTTAGGATGACTTTTAAAAGCAACATAGGTCTCATAACTTAATTCAGCCAGTCTATTCATTGTTTCTCGATCTGAATCGGATAACAATCCTTCCGATTCCAAAAATACACCGTTGGATATCCCTGAACTTATTAATTGCTCTAGATTATACTGGCTTGATTCTAAAGTGCCAAAATTTGAGCTGATAGTTTGCCCTTGAATTGTAATTTGTATTTCTTCATTCTCAATATTAGGCCCTAAGGAAGCATAAAATTTATGAGTGTTTCCTCCTCCTCTAGCTGGTGGCCCACCCCGCCCATCAAAGAATATGACTTTAATTCCATACTTTCTTGAGATTTTAGTTAATTCTTCTTTCGCTTTGTAAATACTCCAGTTTGCCATTAAATAGCCTCCATCCTTGGTACCATCACTAAATCCAAGCATAATTGTTTGCTTATTGCCTCTTCTTTCAAGATGCTTCTTATATGCAGGATTTGTGTAAAGAGTCTCCATAACTTTATGAGATCCTTGAAGATCCGGAACAGTTTCAAACAAAGGTATGACATCAACAGTTGGTTTAGCCCAGCCACAAAGGTTTATCATTGCAAAGGTTTGCATTACATTCAGAGCCGATTGATTATTACTAATAATATACCTGTGAGCCCCTCTTTCTCCATTTTCCTTTTGAATTGTTTTCATTGCGTATATAGAACCCAGTGTTTTATTAACTAATTCATCTTTGAAGATGTCAGGATCAAGTTTCCCTTTTATATTTTCCAATAATTTTATCTGTTCATCTTGAGACAAACTCAAATAATCTTCCGGGAAGATATTTAATTTTTGCTTTTGTGTTTCTTTTACAATGGATTCAAAAACAGAAAGATGAACTCTTGAATCCTGTCGAATATCAAGAGTTGCAAAATGAAATCCAAATAAAGTTACTTTATTAATTAAGCTCTCTATCTCACTCAAAAATAGAGAATTGTGATCTTTTTCTATAAGTCTTTTTATCTCATGAAGTTTAGGCATTAAACTACCTATCGATAATTTATTTTTCCCTTTTTGATCATATACATTATCGTATAAATCTTTTTCCAATTCCGCCATAATTTTATCAACTACAGGAAAAGTAATTCGCCTTTTTAGTGTTCTTATATCCCTGTAATAATTTAGGAGAATTGTCTTTTTTAGCCTGTCAGCAACTTTCAAAGTTATTTCAGTAGTAACAAATGGATTTCCATCTCTGTCACCACCTGGCCAGAATCCAAGATCTATTACTTGATTGTCAAGTGGTTCTCCTTTTAAAATATTATGTTGAATATAATCATATATCTTACTGACAGAATGATAAAATACATTTTCCAAATACCATATTAACCTAACGGCTTCTTCATAAGGTGATGGTTTTTCTTTTTTAAAGAATGGAGTTTTACCTAGTTGAGCTAACAACTTTTTTATTGTAAGTAAATCACTTTTTTCTATGGCATAATCAAGGTCTGTAATTATCCCTAAAACAGCACCAGGATAAAATTGTGTAGGGTGAGCTGTTAAAACAGGTCTAACTTTAAAACGATTTAAATAGGTTTTTAATTCCTTAACTTTATCCTTGGCTTTAGCCTCTTCTTTGATGTTCCTAAGAGTCCCTATTCCATCCATATTAGTTACAATAGGAAAAGCCGCATCTTCAATAGCATCAAACAAAACTACTTGCCTTTCAATATATTGAATGAACCTGAAAAGGAGATCGTTCTTTTCTTTTTGTGAGGGTTTTTGATGATACTTTTTGAAAAATGTCTCTACAATTTGAGTTGGAGTCTTTTTATTTGAAAACCCTTTTTCGCATTCGGTACTAAACAATGGCAGCATAACACCGGTATTGGAAATAGTATCAAATGGCAAGGTCAAAAATATACTATTGTAAATTTGATATTTAGATAGTACATTTTCATTGAAACGTTCTATTTTGGCTTGTCTCAGCATATTATTTATTTAAAAAAACCCTTTATTGAGATCAATAAAGGGTTATGTAAGAAAAATTGTTTAATTATAACTCTTTAAAGATTGTGTGCATTAAACGTTTTTTGTCATTTATGCTTTCCTCCAAAGATATCATAGTTTCTGTTCTATATACACCTTCTATATCATCCAATTGGAAAATTATATCCTTAGCGTGTTCCGTATTTTTGGCTCTTATTTTACAAAAAATATTAAACTTCCCAGTTGTGATATGTGCCACAGTGACAAATGGGATTTCATTTATACGTTCTAAAACAAAATGAGTCTGAGATGTATTTTGTAAATAAATACCAACATAAGCTATAAAAGCAAATCCTAACTTTTTATAATCTAGAGTTAAAGATGAACCTTGAATTATTCCCGCATCTTCCATTTTCTTAACCCGAACATGCACAGTACCTGCTGAAATAAGCAATTGCTTGGCAATATCCGTGAAAGGAGTTCTGGTGTTTTCAATTAACATGTCCAGAATTTGATGATCTACCTCATCTAATTTAAACTTAGCCATTTTTTAGTTATTTTATAATTTTAGTTGATTTAATGTGTATTTCGCAACAAAATTAACTAATTAATTAGAATTCTTTTATAATTAACGGCTTTATTTCAGAATATTTATCAACTATAACGATTTCGATTCCTTTCTCAGGATCATTATCCAAAATATCAATTTCTTTTTTGTCCAGTTCTATTTCCTTATGACCAAAAAAAGATTTTAAGTCTCCGACTTGTTTTAGAACTGGTATAAACAATATTTTATCATTTTTAAGAACTTCATCAAATTGAATAGCGATGTCAACAATTTTACCTTTATAATTAGCATTTCTCAATATGATATCAAAGAATAGTTTTTGATTTTCGGGTATTAAAAAATAGTCCTTATAGTTGTCTCCATTAATTTCACTTGTACTGATATAATCCAAAGCCGTTAATAGTGATTGATAGATATATTCTCTGGATTTTTCTCTTACATAATCATCTTTAAAGTGACCTGCCTCAAATAGAATGGTTGGGATATTCATACTTTGAAACGTATCACCAACACAATTAATATTGAATGAGTCGTCATAAACTCCCACCTGATCAGGAATTTCCTGCTGTAATGTTTTATTCATGACCGCTATTAATTCCATGGCGATCTTTCTAGTATGGGTTAATGAGCAGGCATTGTCTTGTGCAGGCGCTAAAAATGAAATTGTAGCTGGTTTTTTCTTGTTACCGGAACTGAAAATAGTGCGTTGACCATGCAAGTTAAAGCAGTAATTTGGTTTAAATTCTTCAAATGCTTTTTTTAGAATAAGGCTTTCTGGTTGAGATAAATTTTGAGCATCTCTGTTTAGATCAACATTATTGGCATTGAATCTAGTATAGGCTTTTGCACCATCTGGATTAAGAATTGGTATAATATATAGAGTACATTGTGTTAAAATGGTATTTAACCTAGCATCTTTTTCTTCGAGCAAAGTATTTATCAGATCAAATAATGCATTTGTAGTAGTGCTTTCATTACCGTGCATTTGCGACCATATCAAAATTCTATTTGATCCATTTCCAATTATTATTTTAAAAATGGGTTCATTCAAAACCGATCTTCCAATTTCATCGATTTCTACTTTCCTTTTTAGAAGATTAATTATTGGCAAAATATTCTTATTATGAATATATCGACCATTTATATTTTGTTCTTTATATAAGGAAAATAGCGAATGAAGTTCTTGAATACCAATCACGATAAAAAATTAAATTACAAATGTAAACAATATTCAAGTTACATGTGTAAACCAGAAAAAGATCCAATCTGTTTATTGTTGTAAACAAATTGGATAGCATTTTGAATGAAATAAATCAAAAATCAAGCTTAATAATATATTTGTTATTTAAATAATTATATATCAATATATTACATTTGTATATTTACACTATATATTTAAGTATAATGTAAATATTTACATGAATATTATGATTAATCTTTGCTAAAGTTTACATTTGTAATATATCATATACCTAATACCAAGTTTACAATGATAAACTCCCAAAATTTTACAAAAAGATTGGAAAAAGTTATGCAATATCATGGGTTATCCTCTTCTGGTTTTGCTGAAAAAATTGGAGTTCAACGTTCTAGCATTTCACACATTTTGTCCGGTCGAAATAAACCTAGTCTGGATTTTGTTATGAAGATCCTCTCCTCTTTTCCCGATATTGATTTGTATTGGTTATTAAATGGAAAAGGTGAATTTCCTAGTAAGGAACAAAATACAGCCAAAAATCAAGAAAATATAAACTTGACTAAAATAAAGTCTATTCAAGGTATAGATTCCGGTAAATCCATTAAACGAATTGTTATTTTTTACTCAGATGGCAGTTTTGAGAATTTTGAAAACTAACTAATTCCTTTTTATTTTCTTCAGTTAATCAAATGTTATTTAAATTTGCTTAAACTTTTTAAGCAATGAAGTATTTTTCAATTGTCTTCTTTTTTTTGTTTTTTTCAAGTTGCTATCAAATTGAAAGAGATTGTAACAAATTTAAAACCGGAGCATTCAAAAGCACTATAAAAATTGATGACATAGACTATGTTTCAACTTTTGTACGATCAGATACTCTTCAAATTGAAACATTTGAAAATAAAACTGATTCGGCAACCGTAAGGTGGATCAATGATTGTGAAATGATCTTCAAAACCATTAATCCCAAATCTATGGCACAAAAAAAGGATGTACATGTAAAAATATTATCGACTACAGATTCTTCTTATACTTTTGAATACTCTTATGTTGGTAAAAGCAATAAACAAAAAGGAATAGCAATTAAAATGAATTAGCTGTGTTAGATTTTCTATTGACAAGTGATGCCATAATGGCACTGTTGACTTTAACTTTTTTAGAGATTATTTTAGGAATTGATAATATTGTATTCATTTCCATTGCAGCTAATAAATTACCAGAAAACCAGCGATCCAGAGTAACCAATATTGGACTAGTACTGGCAATGGTGCAACGAATTGTACTTTTATTCTTTGTTTCCTTTTTGATCAGTTTAAAAGAACCTTTTTTTATTTTTGATAAAAGCTGGATTCATTTGGCTGTAAGTTGGCAAAGTATTATTCTTTTTTCAGGAGGTTTGTTTCTTATTTATAAAAGTACCTCTGAAATTCATGAGAAAATTGAAACTCCTTTACATGATGAAAACGCAATAAAGAACAAAAGGATAAAATCTTTTTCTCAAGCAGTTGTACAAATACTAATAATCGACTTTATCTTTTCAGTTGACTCAATTTTGACTGCAGTTGGTATGACCAATGGATTGCACCCAAATCATTATTACACCTTGATTTTAATGATTACTGCTGTAGTGATATCTATAGCCGTCATGATTTGGTTTGCCAATCCTATAAGGCGGTTTATAGACAATCACCCAAGTATGCAAATATTGGGTTTAGCCTTTTTAATTCTAATTGGATTTATGTTGATAACAGAGGCTGCTCACTTATCCAAAACAGAGTTTTTTGGCAATTCGGTTGGAGCTGTGCCAAAAGGTTACCTATATTTTGCCATTGCATTCTCTCTTTTTGTAGAATTTTTAAATTATAGGATTAAAAAGAAGAATGAAAAAGTTCTTAACAAAGGTAAAAACTCTTAAATAGACAAAACCTCGAAAATATTTATTTAATGAAATTTATTTATAAATTAAAATAGCGTTATTTGCCCCTCATCATCCATATCAAAATCTGAATTTTTATCATCTGAAGGTTTTTTATCCTTAGGATTTGTTTGTTTATCAATAGCTTCTTCCGGAGATAATGTTTCCTCATCAACTACTTCCATTTCATCAGCGTGAATTTCTTCAGGTGCTTCATAAGGCAAGGGATCAAGCAAGTTTATCTGATTTACTTTTTCTTTTGACAATTGATTTCCTAAAGCAGAAATTCCTTTAATCGAAATGAACTCTTCTAAACTGACTTGAATATTATCCTTTCTATCCTTTCCTCTTTCCTTTGCAAAGACAACTTCTACCATGGGTCTCCAATCTGTTGAAGATATTTCTAATTGGGAATTCTTATGATCAGAAATAAATAATTCCTCTTTGTTTTCATTTTCTATAATGAACCTTTTAACATAGTAACGTTCTTTTTCACCATCAAAATAAATTGCAGAAATCGGTTTTTTAGGAATCCATTTTTCCAAAACAATCATATCTTCGTCAAAATGAGTTGTCAACTCAGGCATAATTGTTTTTACCGTTCCAGATTGAGTTATAACTAATAGCCTATCCTCACCTCTAAATTCACCAATTAACTCACCCCTGCCATCAACGTTTAATCTTTGAACTGTATCATCAAACCAGATTTTTCGTGGCTTTAAGAGTAGATACACCTTTTTCTTTAAGTTCAACACGTTTAATGGAATGCTTCGTCACCAAATTCCCCTTGGATGCTCTTCCTTTAATTAAAACATCAGCAAAATCAATGTCCCATTTAAGTTTTTTAATACTTCCAACTTGACGCAACATCACTGTAACAACTTCTGCCTCTCCATTCGGATTAGCAGAAAAATACCAAACTTTTGAACCTTTAGTACCTTTGGTCATGTCATATTCCTTATCCCTTGTTACTCCGGTAACTGCAAATCGCTTTACATATGATGGTCCCTTAATCCATCCACGGTATATCATATTATAAATAGTCCGTTTGTCTTTCTTCTTAAATACAGCAACATGAATAATTCCTTTTCCAACAAAGGTTTTGGCATCTACTTTAGTGATCATCATTTTACCATCACTTGTAAAAATAATAATATCATCAATATCGCTACAGTCACAGACATACTCATCTCTTCGCAGTGAAGTACCAATAAATCCTTCTTCCCTATTTACATACAACTTTGTATTTCGAATTACGACTTTTGTTGCATCTACATCATCAAATATTCTGATTTCTGTTTTTCGTTCTCTACCTGCACCATACTCTTTTTTGAGTCTTGTAAAAAACGATATGGAATAATCAATCAAATTTGCCAGATTATGATTTACCTCTGCTATTTGATCCTCCAAAGCGTCAATTTTCTGTTGTGCTTTATCAATATCGAATTTTGATATTCGTTTGATTCTTATTTCAGTCAAACGGGATAAATCCTCTTCAGTAATTGCTCTTTTTAGATGTTTTATATGTGGTTTTAATCCTTTATCAATTGCTGATATAACGCCTTCCCAGGTTTCTTCTTCTTCAATATCTCGATAGATACGGTTTTCAATAAAAATACGCTCTAGCGATGCAAAATGCCATTGTTCCTCAAGTTCATCCAGTTTGATTTCCAGTTCTTTTTTCAATAATTCAACTGTATTATCAGTGGAACGCCGCAGCATTTCTGAAACTCCAACAAACAACGGTTTATTTTCTTCAATGACGCATCCCAGAGGTGAGATGGATGTTTCACATGCAGTAAATGCATATAGGGCATCTATGGTTTTGTCTGGGGAAATTCCAGAAGGCAGATGCACTAATATCTCTACATCTGCCGCAGTATTATCATCAATCTTTTTGATCTTGATCTTTCCTTTGTCATTTGCCTTCAGAATAGAATCTATAAGTGAGGTTGTATTTGTTCCAAATGGTATTTCAGTAATTACCAGGGTGTTTTTATCCAATTGTGATATCTTTGCTCGCACTCTCACCCTTCCCCCACGATTACCATCATTATAATTTGTAAAATCGGCAATTCCTGCAGTTGGAAAATCCGGTAAAATTGTAAACCGTTTGCCCTTCAAATGTTTTATTGAAGCGTCTATCAATTCAATAAAATTATGAGGCAATATTTTCGTAGACAATCCAACAGCAATTCCTTCACCACCCTGAGCCAAAAGCAATGGAAACATGACTGGAAGATTGATAGGTTCTTTCCTTCTTCCATCATAAGAAGCTTGCCATTCAGTAATTTTTGGATTATAAACTACGTCTAAAGCAAATTTAGATAAACGCGCCTCGATATATCTTGATGCCGCTGCCCTATCTCCTGTTAATATATTTCCCCAGTTACCCTGTGTATCAATTAAAAGATCCTTTTGACCTATTTGCACCATGGCATCGGCAATACTGGCATCACCGTGAGGATGATATTGCATTGTGTGACCTACAATGTTAGCTACTTTATTATATCGACCATCATCTAGGTCTTTCATTGACTGCATTATTCTGCGCTGAACCGGCTTAAAACCATCTTCAATTGCAGGTACTGCTCTTTCAAGAATTACATAGGAGGCATAATCCAAGAACCAGTCTTTATACATGCCAGTAACTCTTGTTATTGTATCCTGACTGCTAGAATCATTTAAATTTTCGTTATTTAAGTCACCATTACCTAACTCCATCAACGTTTTGATTTATTATTTCGCACAATTTTATCTAAAGACATTTTTAAATACCTAAGTTTCCTTTTGGGAACTAAAGTCACATTAAATTTTATTCTCTTTTGCAGATGTTCACCAGATCGAATGTAAAGGTTTAAAGATTTATAGATTCCATAATCTTTCAATTTATAGTACAATAGCTTTTCCTTAGGAAATTCAACTATCTTTTCTCTGTAATTAAAAATCTCTGAGACTATTAATCCTCTATTAATTATTACAAGAACATCTCCATCACTATCATACTCGAAATATTTTGCAACAGAATGCAACGCTATAAGTAAAACTATAAAAAACCCAATGATCAAAATCCATTCTAAAGTTGTATTGCTCATCCAATCCTTGAACAATCCAAATACGATCATATTAATTATTACGGCAAAAACTAATAAAAAATAAGCCGATAAAATAGTATTCTTGATTTTTGAATTGTTGATTCTCATTGATCTAATTCTATTCTTCTATTACATCCAATTCTACTTTAAGGTTATTGATAATGAAGTCTTGCCTGTCTGGTGTGTTTTTTCCCATATAAAACTCCAAAAGATTTTCAATGGACATGTCCTTGTCCAGCATAACAGGATCTAACCTGATATCTTCACCTATAAAATATTTGAATTCATCAGGAGAAATTTCACCTAAACCCTTAAATCGGGTAATTTCCGGTTTTGGTTTTAATTTTTCAATTGCATCTCTTCTTTCTTGCTCAGAATAACAATAAATAGTTTCTTTTTTATTTCTAACCCTAAATAAAGGTGTTTGCAAAATGTATAAATGCCCTTCTTTAATCAACTCGGGGAAAAATTGTAAAAAAAATGTAATTAATAATAGTCTTATATGCATACCATCAACATCAGCATCTGTTGCAATGACTATATTGTTATATCTTAAATCTTCAATTGATTCTTCAATGTTCAATGCAGCCTGCAATAAGTTAAATTCCTCATTTTCATAAACTATTTTCTTCGACATTCCATAGGAATTCAAAGGTTTGCCTCGCAGACTAAAAACTGCCTGTGTATTGACATCTCTTGATTTTGTAATACTTCCTGAAGCAGAATCTCCTTCGGTAATGAATAAAGTTGACTCCAGTCGCCTATCCATTTTAAGATCGCCTAAATGGATCCTGCAATCCCTTAATTTTTTATTATGAAGACTAGCTTTTTTAGCTCTTTCTTTGGCAATTTTCCGAATTCCGGACAACTCCTTTCTTTCATGTTCTGCCTGTAAGATCTTTCGTTGAATTTTTTCTGCAGTTTCTGAATTCTTGTGAAGGTAATTATCTAACTGAGTTTTTAGGAAGTCATTTATAAAGGTTCTAACCGTTGGTAGGTCTCCACCCATATCTGTTGATCCTAATTTAGTTTTGGTCTGACTCTCAAATACAGGTTCCATTACTTTTATGGAAACTGCACTGACAATAGATTTTCTTATATCTGAAGCTTCATAGTTCTTGCCATAGAATTCCCGAATGGTTTTAACCAAAGACTCTCTAAAAGCAGCCAAATGGGTTCCCCCTTGAGTTGTGTTTTGTCCGTTTACAAATGAATGATACTCTTCGGAATACTGAGTTTTACTATGAGTAATGGCAACTTCAATGTCTTCACCTCTTAAATGAATTATTGGGTAAAGTATATCGGTATCGCTTATGTTTTCTTCTAAAAGATCTTTTAGTCCATTTTCACTGTAAAACTTTTCTCCGTTAAAAAGAATAGTCAATCCGGGATTCAAATACACATAGTTTTTGAGCATTTTTTCTACATACTCATTTCTATATTTGTAATTCTTGAATATGACTTCATCCGGAACAAAAGTTACTTTAGTACCCTTCCTTCGTGTGGATTCGTTTAATTTTTCTTCATCTGTCAGGTTGCCTTGAGTAAACTCGGCAGAGGCTGATTTTCCATCCCTATTGGATTCTACCCTGAAATATTCAGAAAGCGCATTAACAGCTTTCGTTCCAACTCCATTAAGTCCAACCGACTTTTTAAACGCTTTGGAGTCGTATTTACCTCCAGTATTCATTTTGGATACTACATCCACTACCTTTCCTAAGGGAATTCCTCTACCATAATCTCTAACTATTACTTTATTTCCCTGAATTGAAACTTCAATAGTTTTGCCTTCTCCCATGACATATTCATCAATAGAGTTATCCAGTACTTCTTTAAGTAAAACGTAGATACCATCATCCGGAGAAGATCCATCACCCAATTTTCCAATATACATTCCAGGTCGCATGCGGATGTGTTCTTTCCAGTCCAGTGATCTGATATTTTCTTCTGTATAGTTAGATTGTTGAGACATAAAATCGTTTAAAATTTGATAAGACGCTAATATAACATATCAGCCTAAAATATAAAATATAGAGAAAACAAAGTAATTAACAAAAAAACGCGATAAATGTTGAGAACATTAGGCTTCCAATGCTCCAATGATATTTTTATACATTAAATAGAAAATGCATGACATCTCCATCCTTGACAATATAATTTTTCCCTTCAACCTTCATTTTTCCTGCTTCCTTAACCTTTGCTTCACTACCATAGGAAATATAATCATTATAACTGATTACTTCTGCTCTAATAAATCCTTTTTCAAAGTCGGTATGGATAACTCCTGCAGCCTGAGGAGCCGATGCTCCTACATCAACAGTCCATGCTCTGACTTCCTTGACTCCTGCCGTAAAATAAGTTTGTTGATTCAATAACCTGTAAGCTGCCCTGATTAGTTTGGACGAACCGGGTTCATCCAAACCAATATCCTGTAAGAACATTTGACGTTCTTCATAATCTTCTAATTCATTGATATCAGCTTCTGTCCCAACAGCTAGGACTAATACTTCTGCATTTTCATGTTTTACAGCTTCTTTCACTTTATCGACATAATGATTTCCTGAAACCGCTGAAGCTTCATCAACATTACATACATATAAAACTGGTTTATCTGTAATTAATTGTAATGGTTTTACAAAATCAAGGTATTCATCCTTACTAAACTCACAAGCCCTTACTGATTTTCCGGCCTCTAAATATTCTACTATATGCAGCAAAGCGGATTCCTCCTTTTGAGCCTCTTTATTCCCTGTTTTTGCAGCCCTTTTTACTTTGTCCAATTTCTTTTCAACCGTTTCCAGATCTTTAAGCTGTAATTCTATATCTATAATTTCTTTATCACGAATGGGATCGATACTTCCATCAACATGAACAATATTGTCGTTGTCAAAGCAACGTAATACATGAAGAATGGCATCAGTTTCCCTAATATTTGCTAAAAATTGATTGCCTAAACCTTCTCCTTTGCTTGCTCCTTTAACTAAACCTGCAATGTCAACAATATCAACTGTCGCGGGAACAACACGCTCCGGCTTTACTAATTCTTCCAGTTTTTCTAAGCGACTATCCGGAACAATTACCACACCAATATTAGGTTCGATTGTACAAAATGGAAAGTTGGCACTTTGCGCCTTTGCATTTGATAAACAATTAAATAAAGTTGATTTTCCTACGTTTGGTAATCCTACAATTCCGGCTTTCATTCAAAATATTTTATGGCTGCAAATGTAGCACTTATTACTTGTTTTTAAAACAAAAAAAACCTCTAGCTTTTTGCTGAGGTTTTTATGAATTTAATTTTTAAATATGCACTCTAATCTCTATGCATAAAAGTTTGTTTCCCTAATAGTTCTTCTTCCGTTTCAACATGATCTTCATCAGGAATACAGCAATCTACCGGACAAACAGCAGCACATTGCGGCTCATCATGGAAACCTTTACATTCTGTGCACTTATCAGGTACAATATAGTAGTATTCGTCACTAATTGGTTCCTGTGCTTCATCACTATCAACTTCCTTGCCATTGGGCAGAACAACTTTACCTTCCAAACTGGTACCATCTTTATATCTCCAGTCATCGGCAGCTTCATAAATAGCATTGTTCGGGCACTCTGGCTCACAAGCTCCACAGTTAATACATTCATCAGTAATTATAATCGCCATAGCATTTTTTCTGTTTAAATTTTTTATTCAATAAATTAAAAAAATAAAAATTTTATCACAATCAAGGATTCACTTAAATTAATTTAAACCTTTATAAAAATTAAGTTTAAAAAAATTTCGTTCGTTTCATTTTTTTAACTTTACGTGCAAAAATAAAGCCAAATTAGGTGATACACAAATTAATATGAACAACACCCAAAATATAATCAATGCTTTCATTCAGTTAGGTAAGTTTTTGAGTCAGTTTTCTGAAAATGAAATCCGAAGAAAACCTGATATTTTGAATAATGACATGTATTTTGACCGAATGAAACATCAAATCAAGTTGGCAGGACAACATAACGGTTGGTTTAAGGAAAAAAATGTTTTGTTTGCTTTAAAAAATTGGAGTAATGCATTGACTAATAATAATATTACGGAATGGGTATCAAAGTATAACTTCAATGTAAATAACCCTAAGACAGTAGCCATAATTATGGCTGGAAATATACCCTTGGTAGGTTTTCATGATTTTATAAGCGTTTTAATTTCTGGTCACAATGTTTTGATAAAACAATCATCAAATGACAAACATTTATTGCCCTTTTTAGCTCAATATTTAGAAAGTATTGAACCCTCCCTAAAGAAGAAAATAAGATTTACCGATGAAAAATTGGAGTATTTTGATGCTGTCATCGCAACTGGAAGTGATAATACTGCAAGATATTTTGAATATTATTTTAGAAATAAACCCAGCATTATTAGAAAGAATAGAAATTCCGTAGCAGTTTTGACGGGAAATGAATCCAAAAGTCAACTAGTTGCCCTTTCTGATGATATTTTTAGATATTATGGTTTAGGGTGCAGGAATGTTTCTAAACTTTTTGTTCCAAAAGACTATGATTTCGACAAATTTTTTGAAGCAATTTATAAATGGTATCCGATAATCCATGATAATAAATATGCCAACAATTATGACTACAACAAAGCTGTTTATTTAATGAGTGAATTTGATTTGTTGGAAAATGGTTTTTTGATGTTAAAAGAAGACTCCAGTTACTCCTCACCTATTGCAACTTTGTTTTATGAACGTTATGACAGTGTTAATGATTTAAAGAAAAAGCTGAAAACAGAAGAAGATAAAATTCAGTGTATTGTTGCTGATTGTTTATTGGAAAATGAGATCTCTTTTGGACAAACACAAAAACCCAATCTTTGGGATTATGCAGATAGCACTGATACTGTTGATTTCTTGTTAAAAATATAGTAGAAAAATTATTAATTTCTTAATATAATTTAACCAATAAATTGTCACCTTTGCAACTTAAAACAATTAAATATTTTATGAAGCAACATAATTTTAGTGCAGGACCATCAATTTTGCCTCAAGAAGTACTTTTGAAATCATCAGAAGCTGTAATGGATTTTAATGATAGTGGTTTATCCCTTTTGGAAATTTCACACAGAAGTAAACCGTTTGTAGATGTCATGGAAAAGGCTAGAGCTTTGGCTCTAGAGCTACTGGGACTAGAAGGCAAAGGATACAAGGCATTGTTTTTACAAGGTGGTGCCAGTACTCAGTTTTTAATGGTAGCCATGAATCTTTTGGAAAAAAGAGCAGCTTATTTAAATACAGGTACCTGGAGTGACAAAGCCATAAAAGAGGCGAGAATTCTGGATGATGTCCTGGAAGTAGCTTCTTCAAAAGAGGCAAACTATAATTACATTCCAAAAGGGTTTGATATTCCAGCTGATCACGATTATTTTCATTGTACTTCAAACAATACAATTTTTGGAACTCAAATAAAATTGTTCCCAAAATCAAGTATACCAATGGTTTGTGATATGAGTAGTGATATCTTTTCCAGAAAACTGGATTTCTCACAATTTGACTTGATCTATGCCGGAGCTCAAAAAAATATGGGACCAGCAGGAACTACATTAGTTGTTGTTAATGAAGATATATTAGGTAAGGTTACAAGAAAAATACCTTCCATGATGGATTATAAGGTTCATATAAGTAAAGGCAGTATGTTCAATACACCCCCTGTTTTCGCCGTATATGTCTCTATGCTAACTATGGAATGGTTCAAAAATCTGGGTGGCATTGAAGCTATTGAAAAAGAGAATGAGAAAAAAGCCAGACTTATGTATTCTGAGATTGATTTAAATCCATTATTTAAAGGATTTGCTGCTAATGAAGACAGATCTATGATGAATGCAACTTTTACATTGACAAACGAAAACTTAAAAGAAACCTTTGAAACCATGTGGAAAGAGGCTGGCATCAGCGGATTGAACGGACATAGAAGTGTTGGTGGATACAGAGCTTCCATGTATAATGCATTGCCTTTGGAAAGTGTTAAAGTCCTTGTTGAAGTTATGAGCGAATTAGAAACAAAAGCATAAATAAATGAAAGTATTAGCAAACGATGGTATTTCTAAAAGCGGAATTGAAGCTTTGGAAAGTGCAGGATTTGAAGTCAGTACGACAACTGTCGCCCAAGATCAGTTGATCAATCACATCAATAAAAATAATATAAGTGTTTTATTGGTAAGGAGTGCAACAACAGTGAGAAAAGATCTTATTGATGCTTGCCCTAGCCTAAAAATTATTGGTCGTGGAGGGGTTGGCATGGATAACATAGATGTGGACTATGCTCGAACCAAAGGTTTACATGTTATAAATACTCCAGCAGCATCTTCCCAGTCCGTAGCAGAACTTGTTTTTGCTCATTTGTATGGAGGTGTTCGGTTTTTACATGATTCTAATAGAAATATGCCTTTGGATGGAGATACAAAATTTAAAGCATTAAAAAAGAACTACGCCAAAGGTATTGAATTAAGAGGAAAAACTTTGGGAATTATAGGATTTGGCAGAATTGGTCAAGAAACGGCAAAAATAGGTATTGGAGTAGGTATGAACGTGATTGCCTGTGATATGTATGTAGAAAAAGCAAATATCAAGCTTGATTTTTTTGATGGACAATCTTTAAATTTTGAAATAAAAACAATTCCAATGAAAGAATTGTTAAAAAAGTCAGACTTTATTTCTCTGCATGTACCAGCTCAAAAAGAATATATAATTGGTAAAGCTCAATTTGATGTTATGAAAGATGGTGTAGCTATAATAAATGCAGCACGTGGTGGTGTTATTAATGAAGTAGATCTGGTAAAAGCTCTTGAAAGTGGAAAAGTCGCTTTTGCAGGATTAGATACTTTTGAAAAAGAACCTACTCCTGCAATTCAAGTACTAATGAATGGACGCATCTCTTTAACACCTCATATTGGGGCAGCAACAAATGAAGCTCAGGACAGAATTGGTACAGAATTAGCCTCTCAAATAAAAGAATTACTTCTTGTCGGTAAAAACTAACCGTTTGAAGATCAAACCATAATTATTTTTTAAATTAAAAGGTCCTAAGCAAGTTTTTTAGGGCTTTTTTTAATTTATTTGATTGCAATTAATTATTTAATCAAATTTTTATAAAATGTCAGGAATATTAGATTTATTAAACAGTGACCTTGGAAAAACAATCGTAAGCGGTGTAGCAGGTCAAACAGGACAAGACACTAGCAAAACTAGTGGGCTTTTAACTATGGCCTTGCCTGTACTAATGCAGGCAATGAAAAATAATGCTTCGTCACCACAAGGTGCAGAAGGATTATTAAGTGCCTTAAAAAGTAAACATGATGGAAGTATCTTAGATAATCTGGGAGGACTATTTGCAGGTGGTGTAGATTCCAATGTTATGGATGATGGAGGTAAAATTTTAGGTCATGTATTAGGTAACAAGCAAAGAAATGTTGAAATGGCTTTAAGTCAAAAATCTGGTATTGATGCTGGTTCAGTCGCAAATATTTTAAAAGTTGCAGCTCCAATTTTAATGGGAGTTCTAGGAAAACAAGCGAGTCAAAACAATGTCTCCAGTCCAGACGCACTTGGTGGACTATTAGGAGGATTGATAAAAGGAAATTCACCACAACAAGAACAAAGCTTTTTGGAATCTATATTAGATGCTGATGGTGATGGTAGCATAATTGATGATGTCGCTGGAATGGTATTAGGA
This sequence comes from uncultured Flavobacteriaceae bacterium, assembly GCA_963827785.1. Lineage (GTDB taxonomy): Bacteria > Bacteroidota > Bacteroidia > Flavobacteriales > Flavobacteriaceae > Site-B1. The sequence goes on from CAWHCT010000012.1 coordinate 25,819, forward strand.
GGCAACAAGAAGAAAGGCGGTCTTGGAGGATTGCTTGGCGGATTGTTTGGGAAAAAATAATTACTCACAATATAAATTCTTAAAGCCAAACTTTTGTTTGGCTTTTTTATGTTAATTGATTAAGAAATTCTACTAAGATAAATTCAAATTTTCGTAACTTTCTGTAAAACAAAAGCTATGAAAAATCTTGTCTTAATCGTTTTCCTCTGCATTTTAACTTATAGCTGTAATTCTTCAAAAAAAGTATCAGATATATCTTCTGAAACCTTTAATGAAACTCAACAGGATACTGTAAGAATTGCTAACGACGAACTGGAATATGAGATTATAATCATCGATCCCGGTTTTAATACTTGGTTAGTGACCAGAGCTAGACAAAGAGGTTATTATGACCAGATATATTTTGAATCAAGAAATAGAGTTATGGTAAATGAATGGAACCAAAGAGTTCTTCAACCAATGAGGTATAGTCCTGATCTGTATGAAATGCAAATAAATTATGATCCCAATATTAATTATGGTTATGAAGTGAATTACTTACTCTATAATTATTTTCTATACTTTCAGCTAAACTATAATCAACGTTTATCGTCATTTGTTCCCAGAATTTAAATTGTTATCTTATCTTTGCATTGTTTTTAAAAAAGCTATGGAAAAGTTTAGAAAAAATTGGGAAATCTCGAAAAACTGGCAACTTCTCTACCCTTTTTTTGGATTGATTGGATTGATCTACGGAGCTTATAAAATTTCCTTATCTATTTTTGATGATAGCCTGATATTAATTATTCCTTCAACGATCATTCTTTTCTTCTTATTGGTAAAAATTTCGC
>CAWHCT010000013.1:0-15084 GCA_963827785.1 uncultured Flavobacteriaceae bacterium
CTGATAATACACTTATCTATGTGAATCAACCGGAAGCCAAGTTGTATGTAAAACAATTGACAGAACAAGCTAAGGAACTGTCTATTTCGAACATGCTTGGTCAAAGAATTAAATTCTTACAATTCAATCAACTAATGAGACTTTAGAGAATGGTATTGATATTTCCGGCATTAGCAGTGGCGTTTACATTGTGAGCATAAAGACAGAAAACAATCAATCGATTGATAAAAAAGTGGTCAATTAATCAAAAATAATTCAAAAACTGCATTTCATCGATAAAATAGGTATTTAGTCTATAAAAAATTTGGTCAATTCGGATCTTTAATCTAGTTTTGTCTTAAACCTAACGAGTCCAACCAATTCATTGTGTGGAATCTAAAGATTAATTTTAAGCCCTAAAATGAAAGATCTTTACCTGCAAAAGTATTTAACAATACTATTCGTATTGTTTTATTTCCAACTTACCACAGCACAATGTGTTGTTGTTCCAGACCAAAATACGGTTTATGGAACAGCATTTACCGATTCAGATCAGAATGGGATATTTGATGTGACTGAAACTGGTATTACCGGTATAGATGTAGACCTTTATCAGGATTTCAACGGAAATGGTATTGTTGATGTTGGAGACATTATTGTTGACTCAGCAACAACAGACCTTCTTGGTAATTACGCTTTAGTTCCGCCTGAGATAATTTTTGAAGAAGACGTTTTAGACAGGTTTAATTACAGGTCCTATGGTAATAACAATGGATCACAGGATTGGGAAGATGACTGGGAGGAAATAGGAGAAAGTGATGGACCTTATTTTGGAAATGTAGAGGTTACAAATGCTTTACGATTTGGTAGAAATTCTTATTTTGATGCTGTAATTACAGGAGATGGCGCTTACAGAGTTGCAAATCTTGACACTTACACATCTGCTACCTTATCATTTAGGTTTCGAGACTATATAAGTTTTCCTAGTGCACAATATTTTTCTGTCGATGCCGAGGTATCGGCAGATGGTGTGACCTATACAACTTTAGGGACTTTTAATTTTGGTGATCCTACTCAAACTCATACCTATGATATTACAGCATTTATTTCAGCGACAACTCATATTCGTTTTGTTGCAAATGGTATAATTGAAAACAATAGAAGTAATTATCTGTATTTTGATAACGTTGGAATAGATTATTCCAAAGAAGGATATTTTCCAACTTATGTAGCTGCAATTGATGATGCATCTATCCCGGTTGGAACTTCATTAACTACACCGACTTATTCTGCAATAACCTTTACAGATATAGGTGAAATAAGTTGTGATCATAATTTCGGATTCTTTGCCTGCGCTCTTACCTGCGCCCCTGATGCTGTGGATGATTCTGCAACTTTGGATCAGGGAGGTTCAATAACCATGGATGTTTTAAGTAATGATGTAGAAGGAAATGACAATATAGATCCAATGTCCGTTACAATTGTATCGCAACCAAATTTTGGTACAGCCACTGTGGCACCAACAGGAGAAATTATTTATGCTCCAAATGGTAATTATTTTGGAACTGATTCTTTTGTTTATCAGGTTTGTGATGACAACGGTTTTAATCCTTTATGTGATACAGCCACCGTGTACATTAACGATTATAGAAAACCTGATAGATGCTTGTCTTTCAGCTGCTGAAAATAAAATATATTACATACCTTTTTCAGATAATGAATTGCGCACCGCACTTATAAATGCAGGAAATGCTGGATGTGGAGATGTTATAACCGACGACGTAAATCGTATTATAAGTTTAAAAAGTCCATACCCTGGAATTGTTGTCACTTATGACCATTGGGAAGATGGATATGAAACTGATATTCTGGATCCGCAGCAATCAACTACCGAAGTTTGGGGTGACAACGATCCAATTAATGGAATAGCACCCGGTTACCCATCAGATTATATTCCTTCCGGCGGTAACTTTGTCTTTGAAAACCAATACAACTATAATCCTAGAAATTCTTTAGAATTTTATTATGACGGAAAAGATAAGATCCTTACATCTGCAGATGTGGCAATTTCAACAGTTGCGGGAGATGTAAATCGTTTCGACATCCAGGTTGCAAAGACCGATGTGTATGATACCCAAAAATTTGGCACTTCATTTACGGTTCCTTTTGGTGAAGATTTAGGACAGGAATTTCAATATACATCAGTATTTATAAGAGCTTCTGAAGATAATACAAATATAAATATAGACTTAGATAATGACGGCTCTATCGATTCGTCAGTAACAATTAATGAGGGCGAAGTTCACTTTATAGATGGTGGAATTCAATCAGGAGCATTAATTACGGGTACAAAACCTGTTGGAGTTGACCTATTTTTTGGAGGCTTAGATTGTTTTGGAACACGACAGATAAATATTCTTCCTGCTGTATTTTATTCAAATAGTTATTATACGCCGGTTCCTACTACTGATAGCGGTGCTCCTGCTGTAGCTTATTTTTACAATAATTATAATTCTGCAATTACAATTGAATGGCAGTCAAATGTAAATACTGGGACTATTAACGTACCAGCAAACTCTTCAGCATCTCATTCTCTTAGTGATGATTCTGCATACAAATTTACGAGCCAGGGAGGCGAGTCTTTTGTTGCAAGTGAAGTAATTGATTCTGATGCAAGTGGTGCCGGATATGACTGGGCTTTCAATTTGATATCTGAAGATCGTTTAACAGACTTTGCGGCCATAGCATGGGCTCCGGGATCTCTCGGTTTGGTAGCAAATTTTAATCCGGTTTGGGTCACTCCAACTGCAGATACAACAATTTATATAAAGTTCGATGGTGATTTAACTTCCACTACAGCATCCATGAGTCCATGTGGAATACCATATGATCAATCTATACTATTAAATGAGCTAGATTACAGCCAAATATTTGACACATTTAATAACGACAACGATCAAAGTGGCTTGGCTTTATATACATGTGACGGAACGAAAATATTTGCTGTCTATGGTCAAGATGCTAATCTAGCTCCAACTCCCGGAGGTGGATCGGTAGATGTTGGTACTACAATGCAGCCACTTATGTTTACAGCCACAAATCTTTGCCAATGATGATTTGGCATATGGTATCACAGATGTCTCGGTAGAAATACCGGTTTTATATAATGACACAAAGTTCATTACCAATATAGATGCTTCATCTGTAAGTACAGACGCAGTTATTCAACCATCAAACGGATCTGTATTAGTCAATGCAGATGGCACCATAACCTATGTGCCAGATACAGGATTTTTAGGTGAAGATACCTTTGAATACTCTGTATGTTCCCTGGAATATCCATCGGTTTGTAACACAGCAACAGTTAAGGTAAAAATATCAGATTGTCCTACGCCAACTAACAGAAATTTAGTCTTTGGTCAGGTTTTTCTTGATATAGATGGAGACATGGTCAACAATGATGGAATTGGAATTGAAGACATAACCATCAACGTTTATGAAGATCTTAATACCAATGGAGTTTTAGACGGTGGAGATATCCCATTAGCTACTTCACCAACTGCCACGACAGATGCTCTGGGAAACTATTCTTTTGAAGTTCCAACATATGATAATACAATTTCTGATGACTTTTCTTCCGGCAACTATTCAGGAGGAAGCACCGGATGGTCAGGTTCCTGGACCGAATCTGGAGAAAGTGATGGCGCTTCAAATGGTGATATTACAGTCATATTAAGTAGACTTAAAGTAGAAAACAACAAGAGTGTTTACAGGGAGGTTAACTTATTAGATGCTGCCTTTGCCACGATTTCTTTTGAAGTATTTGAGGAAGGTGATCTTGAAATAGGTGATCAAGTTAAGGTAGAAATATGTTCTGATAACACATTTACTAATTGTCAGGTATTGTACTTTAGTGCAGATGATTTTACAAGCGCTAGTATATCCGGAACTGTTATAGAGCCTAATAAACTAACTGCAACTTCACACTTAAGAGTAGAGATTGATGGATATACTTCCAATGACGAAGAGTTTTTCTTAGACAATGTTGTAATTTATGCAGCAATCAGAGGAAAAAATATATTAATAGAAACAGATCTTGCCACTGTACCCAGTATTTACAATTTAAGTACCGATAACATAGAGTTGGCAACATTCCCTAGCGGAAGCACAGGTAATTGTGAGAAAATAAATGATTTTGGGTTTTTAGGATGTAGTATGACCGATCCTGGTTTAGCGGTGACATGTAATGACAGTGGAACGCCTATGGATTCTTCTGATGACACCTTTACATTTACTCTAAATCCAGATGGATTAAGGTTTGGAGGTAGTTATAATGTAAGTGGAGATGTTACAGGGAGCGGTACATATGGTGCCCCGGTTTTATTCGGACCATTTCCTTCGACCGATTTTGAAAAAACCATAACTATTGTTGATGATACGGGAAATTGCGGGTTAATTGATGTTAAAGTTAACATATCCATAAGTCAATGTTTGTCTACAACGGTGCCTACATCCGTTGATTTTGATGGTGTTAATGACTATTTTGAAGCGCCTTCGTCGGATATAAACACTTTGGATGAATATACCCTTAGTTTCTGGGTAAAACCTGAATTTTTACCGACGGGTGGAATAGGGGATAAAACTTTTGTTTTAGGACAAAAAGACATGTTTGAAGTCACAATAGGCAACAATGCTTCTGCAGAACCTCAAATTTGGGCGCAACATTTTTATGGAGCGGGACCTTCTTCTCAAGATCTTGCTATTCCAATTGATGCAACCAATTGGAATCATTATACGTATGTAGTTAATTATAATACGGAAACTATTATTGCTTATAAGAATGGAGAACAAGTAGGAACCTTGGATATTATTGGAAACACAAGACTAACAAACACCAATCCACTTCGAGTAGGATCAAAAAGAGATACACAACCGGATCCGGGAGAAGAAAACTTTGAGGGATGGCTCGATGAAATAAGGATTTTCTCCGGAACATTAACTGAAGATCAAATACAAAGACTGGTTTATCAAGAAATAGAGGACAATGCCGGTGTCTTAAAAGGATCTGTAATCGACAAAAATATAGTGGATATTTCTACTTCAGCTACTATTCCATGGGCAAGTCTCCTAACGTATTATAACATGTCAGATATTGCAGATGGAAAAGTTATTGATAAATCGGCCTTTACAAAAGATGCTCAGTTATTTAATATCACAACATTATTAACACAAACTGCCCCATTGCCTTATGAGACAGTAGCAGATGGTACATGGAATAATGAGAATACCTGGTTGCACGGAGATGTTTGGGATATTGAAGATGTAGCAAATAATAAGGACTGGAGCATCGTTCATTTACATGACAATGTAACAACAGCCGCGTCACACAAACATTTAGGATTAATAATTGATGCCGGAAAAACATTTACAGTTGGCGACACAGGTTTGGACGATCAGGATTTTGAAATAAACAATACCTGGTATCTGGAATTGAATGGTACGATCGATCTGCAGGATGATTCGCAATTGATCCAGGGACTTAAAAGTGATCTGGTAACAGGAGCCAATGGGAAAATATTAAGAAGACAGGAAGGAACCTCCAACAAATTCTGGTATAATTACTGGAGTTCACCTGTTGGCAGTTTAGGAGCAACAACGCTTACAGATAATAATGGATCAACAAACAATGCCAACAATACGCCATTTAATCTGGACATGATCAAAGACGGGAATGGAGCCGATATAGGTTTTACCACGGCTTATGATGAGATAGGAAAAATAAGCACCTACTGGCTTTATACCTTCCAGAACGGGATAACCTATTACGACTGGCAGCGATTCGCTCCAACAGATGATATTTCACCCGGATTTGGGTATACCCAGAAAGGAATAGGCAATGGAGGAATTGAACAGCAGTATACCTTTGAAGGGAAACCTAATAATGGAACAATTCTTATTATCAGGAGATGATGTAAGTGATGGTTATGAAGCAGCAAATGGCGGGAAAGTGTTCAGGATGTGACTTTAACAACCTCACTGGTTGGTAATCCGTATCCATCGTGCTTTAGATGCCATTCAATTCATAGATGATAATTTACCGGCTGCTGGAGGCATTACAGATGGCACCATTCTTTTATGGGAACAATGGGATGGAAATACGCATTATCTGGCATATTATGAGGGAGGTTATGGTTTCATCAATAAAACAGAAACAGAACGTGCCTACCAACATGATAATATACCTATTGATGGCGGTGGTGGTCAGGGTATTAAAAGACCTACCAACTATATTCCTGTAGGACAAAGTTTCTTTGTTCAGGTGATTGCGGATGGTGATATAGAATTCAATAATGGACAGCGAATATTTATTAAAGAAAGTGATGTACTGGCTGATCAACTTAATGGAGGTTATGCCAATAATGGGTCAGTATTCTTTAGGACTTCAAATACGGATAATGCTGAATCCGGCACAGAGGAAACGGCAGCCGAAACTCAGATCCTTCGATTGGAGTTTGGAGTTTCCAGTGGAGCAAGCAGAAGCTTCGTCATTGGATTCAGTGAAGATGCCACAGATGGCTACGATTATGGCTTGGATGGCGGGTTGATCAACGATCCACCGGATGATGATATGGGAAGCTTACTCAATGGTCAGCAATATGTTATTCAGGCTTTTGCACCTTATACACCAGATAAAGAAATAGATCTTGTATTGCATGCATCAGGGAACTATACTTATACATTAAAATCGACAGAGATCTCCAATTTCCCTGAAGACCAGGATCTGTTCTTAAGAGATAATTTAAACGGAGGACATTTTGACTTAAGAAGCACTGAACCATATAATTTTACATCAGTTGCGGGATCCTTTACAGATAGATTCCAGGTGATCTTCCAGGATCCTTCTGCCTTATCAACTGAAGAATTCATGTCTGACAATACACTTATCTATGTGAATCAACCGGAAGCACAAGTTGTATGTAAAACAATTGACAGAACAGGCTAAGGAACTGTCTATTTCAACATGCTTGGTCAAAGGATTAAAATCTTCAACTCGATAAACAATCAGACTTTGGAGAATGGTATTGATATTTCAAGCATTAGCAGTGGCGTTTACATTGTGAGCATAAAGACAGAAAACAATCAATCGATTGATAAAAAAATTATTATTAATTAATATTTAGATCCTTAACTAAAATTAAAAAACGCACCTTCTGATGGTTATCGGGATGGTGCGTTTTTTTGTTTTATAAGTTATTATTAAGGAGCCGGATTCGGATTCACAGCATGAACCGCATTTATTTTGGCCAATATATCTTTATCCAATTCTATATTTATGCTATCAATATTTTCCTTGAGTTGTTCCAAACTTGAGGCTCCAATTATATTGCTGGTTACAAATGGTTGCTGAGTGACAAATGCCAGGGACATTTGAGCTAAACTCATATTATGAGACTCCGCAATTTTCAAATATTCTTTAGTGGCATTGGTTGCCTGTTCACTGCTATATCTTGCAAATCTTGGAAATAATTTTAGTCGTGAATTTTCTGAAGCTGTTCCCTGTATATATTTTCCTGACAAGACACCAAAAGCCATTGGTGAATACGCTAATAAACCAATATTTTCCCGTATTGCTATTTCTGCCATGTCACCTTCGAAAACACGATTAAGTAAGGAGTAAGCATTTTGAATAGTGATCATTCTTGGCAGATCATGTTTTTTTGATTCTTCAAGATATCGCATTGTTCCCCATGCTTTTTCGTTGGAAATTCCAACGTGACGAATTTTACCTTTTTTAATAATTTCATCCAGATTTTGCAGAATTTCATTGAAATTATCCTGCCATTTGTCTTTAGGATTATGTTTATAATCTCTAACACCAAACATATTGGTTTGCCGCTTCAGGCCAATGCAGTTGGAACAGATCTAAATAATCGGTTTGAAGTCTTTTTAATTCAGAATTTACGGCTTCATTTAGGGCTTCTTTGCTAAAACCTGTTGTTCTGATATGAGCTGTATAATCTCCCGGTCCGGCAATTTTTGATGCCAGAATTATTTTATCCCGATTCCCGGTCTTTTTAAACCATTTACCTATGATCTCACTGGTTTTTCCATAGCGTTCTGCGGTGGCAGGAACAGGATATAATTCGGCTGTATCAAAAAAATTAATGCCTTGATCCAAGGCGTAATCCATTTGTGCATGACCTTCGGCTTCTGTATTCTGGTTTCCCCAGTTCATAGTGCCGAGGCAAATTTTACTGACTTTTATGTTGGTGTTTGGTAAGTTGGTGTATTTCATAAGTTTGCGTTAGCGATTGAACGGTCTGTTTGAGTTCTTAAAACATTTTGCTAAGATATTTTGACAAGCTCAATATGACAAAATGTTTTAAAACGAGTAGTGAAAGCGCGACCCTGAACTTGTTTCAGGGAAACGCCCAAATACTAAATATCATTCAATAGTTTAGTGATCTCGTCAAGTTTAGGAGTTAATATGACTTCAATTCTTCTGTTCTTGGCTTTTCCTTCAGGTGTATCGTTGGTGGCAACAGGAGCATATTCTCCACGACCTGCAGCTGTTAAATTCTCCGGATTTATAGATGAATTCTCTCTTAGAATATTGACGATAGCAGTGGCTCGTTTTGTTGACAGATCCCAGTTCCCGCTTAATTGTCCGCTTCCTGCATAAGGTACATTGTCAGTATGTCCTTCAATCAGGATTGCAATGTCCGGATTATTTGCCAATACGCTTCCTAATTGGTTCACTGCTTTTTTACCTTCTGAGCCAACAGCCCAACTACCTGATTCAAACAATAACTTGTTTTCCATTGAAACATAAACCTTTCCATCTCGTTGTTCGACGGTTAGTCCTTTACCTTCAAAATTGGTCAGGGCTTTGGAAATGGCATCTTTAAGCTGATTCATTTTTGCATCTTTGGCAGCTATGACATTTTCCAGTTCGGCAACTCTGTTGGAGCGCGCTTCCAGTTCCTTCTTTAAGTTCTTCAACCGCTCATTTTCGGTTGCCAGGGCCTGTTCTTTAGCTTCCAGTTGAGCCAAAAGCTCCCTGTTTTTTTGTGAATTCTTAGCAATTTCTGATGAACTGTTCTGTTCCAAAGCATCATAAGAAGCCTTAAGATTATCTAAACTGGATTTAGTGGCATTATAATCACTTTGTAACTTATCGCGTTGAGCAAGCGCCTCATCATATTGCTTTTGCAATTTATTTAAACTGTTTTGCGCTTCATTTTTAGAATTTAATAAGGCTTCATAATCTTCTGAAAGATTTTTATTTTCTCTCTTTAGGTCTGCATATTTGTCCTCAAGGTCCTTAAAAACCTTAGGCGAGACACAACTTGTGATTAATGAAACTGTTAGGACTATTAATAAGGCTTTTCTAATCATGGATAATTTAATTTTTTAATGTTAATGTCGTAAGTTATCAGTAAACAGTCTTCAGTCGATTGATTAACTGCCAACTGTGACTGAACACTGCCGACTAATTTTTATCTATTTCTAATAAAATTGGACAATGGTCACTATGTACTGCTTCAGTCAGTATAACGGCTCTTTTTATTTTTTCTTGTAAAGGTTCTGAAACCATTGCATAATCCAATCGCCAGCCTTTGTTATTGGCCCTTGCATTGGCCCTGTAACTCCACCAGCTATATTCTTGTCTTTCAGGATGTAAGTGCCTGAAAGAATCTATAAATCCACTGTTGATAAATTTTCCCAGCCACTCACGTTCTTCCGGTAAAAAACCTGACACTCCTTTCATTTTAGGGTTATGGATATCAATTTCTTCATGACAAATATTATAATCTCCACAAACGATTAGGTTCGGAATTTCTTTTCTTAAATCGTTTAAATAGTCATGGATCATATCCATATAATCAAATTTATGCTGTAATCTTTCATCGTTTGTACCTGAAGGCAAATACATGCTCATCACAGAAGTACCATTAAAATCGGCACGAAGATTTCTTCCTTCAAAATCCATTGAGTCTATTCCTGTTCCAAATTCTACGTGATCTGGTTTGGTTTTGCTTAAAATAGCAACGCCACTGTACCCTTTTTTTTGAGCACTGAACCAGTAATTATGTTTATATCCTGCTTCATGGAACATTTCAAGATCAAGTTGCTCTTCCATGGCTTTGATCTCTTGCAGGCAAATCACATCCGGATTGGCGTTTTTTAGCCAATCCATAAATCCTTTGTTTATGGCTGCTCTAATGCCATTGACATTGTATGAGATAATTTTCATGTAAATAATTTTAGAATTGATGAGACCCTGATCTTCATCAGGGAAACTCAATTTGTTTTGCAAACCGAGTTAATTTCGGCTAAATTAAATAATGCTTTACATTTACACCACTAAATTATGGGAGTTTTAACTATTTCTATTAACAAAATAATATTGCTTGTTTGAAGTTTATTGTAATAGATGAAATATAGGATTTCTCTTTTTTTCTTGCTGATCTGTTCCTGCGTTATTGCTCAGGACAAAACATCAACTTATATTACTAAATCATTTGCGGTAAAGGATTCTGTTTATGTAGATAGCGTAAGTATAAATCCAAGCAGATTTATTATAAAGACTAGAGACCAAAAAGTTATCGATTCTTCCTTCTATATAGTTGATTTCGGTAAAGCACTTTTAACTTTTAAAAAACCCGTTGAAACTGACTCTATAATCATTGAATATTTAAGATATCCCGATTTTTTAACAAAAAAGTACTTTCAATTGGATGAAAGTGTTATTGTAGAGAGCACAGGAAACATGCAGCAGTTCTATAAATTATCCCAGAGCAATAGAGAAGATTTATTTGTTCCATTTGAAGGTTTGACAACTTCGGGAAGCATCTCAAGAGGCGTCACCGTTGGTAATAATCAGAATTCGGTATTGAACAGTGAGTTAGATTTGCAGGTTTCAGGGAAATTGAATGATAAGGTCTCGCTTCGCGCCTCTATACAAGATGCTAATATTCCCTTACAGGAAAGCGGTTATTCACAAAGGCTGGACGAATTTGATCAGGTGTTTATAGAACTATTCAGCGATAACTGGAACATTAGGGCAGGAGATATTGATCTGCAAAACAGCCATTCTTATTTTGGTGAATTCTCTAAACGTGTTCAGGGATTAAGTCTGAATGCAAACCTGTCCAGGTCAGAAAACAAATCCAATGTATTTGCAGCAGGAGCTTTGGTGAGAGGTCAGTTCACTACCAGTCAGTTTACGGCCCAGGAAGGAAATCAGGGGCCTTACAAATTGCAAGGGCCAAATAATGAGCTTTTTGTTTTGATAGTTTCAGGAAGTGAAACGGTTTATGTCAATGGTGTGCCTGTGGAACGCGGGGAAAATAAAGATTACATAATTGATTATAATGCGGGCGAACTAATTTTTAATTCCACATTTCCCATTACTTCTGAAATGAGAATTACAGTTGATTATCAATATAGTGAACGGAATTATTCCAGGATCGTAGCCTATGGTGGTGGGAATTACCAAGGCGAAAAGTTTAGTATAGGAGCCTCAATTTATTCAGAAAATGATGTTAAGAATCAACCATTGCAACAAAATTTATCATCAGATCAGGCACAGGTTTTGGCTGATGCCGGAGACGATCGAACTCAGATGGTCGCTCCTTCAGAAGTGTCGGAAGCATTCAACGAAAACAGGATCTTATATAAAAAAGAGTTGATAAATGGCGTTGAAGCTTTTGTGTTTTCAATTAATCCTGATGATGAATTATACAACGTAAGGTTTTCATTGGTTGGGGATAATCAGGGAAATTATATTCTTACCAATTCAAGCGCGATCAATAATATTTTTGAATATGTAGAACCTGTTTCGGGAATTCCTCAGGGGAATTATGAGCCAATCGTCCAGTTAATTGCGCCAACTAAATTGCAGATGGCGGTTATAAACGGTAGCTACTATCCTTCGGAAAAAACCAATATCTATTTTGAAGCAGCCGGGAGCAAAAACGATCTCAACTTGTTTTCGAATTTAGATGATGAAGATAATGACGGACTTGCGGGAAAATTAAGCATTAAACAAAGTATCATAAAAAATGACAGTTTATGGAATTTAGAAGTATTGGCTGATGCGACATTAATCCAGGAAAATTTCAAAACCATTCAACGCCTGAACAAAAGAGCAGAGTTCAATCGAGACTGGAATCTGGAACAGACCAATGTATCACAAAACGCTGTTGGATTTGGAGATCAATCCTTGCTTTCCACAGGAATTCAGCTGTATCATTCTGTCAAAGGAATGACCAGGTATGAATTTGAGCATTTAAATTATTCCAACAATTTTAATGGTAACAGGCATATTATTTTTGCCAATCTAAGTCTTAATAATTGGAATATATTTTCTAATAGTAGCATATTAAATGCGAATTCTACTATTAACACTTCCGATTTTGTACGTTCATTTAACCGTGTGACTTATAATTTTAATAAGCAGTGGGTAGGTACAAAAATAGCTTTGGAGAATAATGAACAGACCAATTCTGCAACTCAGGAATTAACAGATTTAAGTCAGAAATTCACCTCGTATGAGGTTTTTTATGGCGTTGGTGATAGTTCGAAAGTATTTGCAGAACTAGGTTTTAAAAACAGAGTTAATGATAGTATAAGGAATAATGAGTTAGTAAAAGTCAACACCTCAAATACCTATTATTTAAAATCAAAGCTATTAGATAACAAACATACAAACCTGTCTGTTTACTTAAATTACAGGAAGTTGAAAAACGAAGACGAATCCATTCCTGATGAGAATTCCTTAAATTCAAGAATACAATACAATCAAAAACTATTTGATCAATTGATTAATTGGAATACGGTTTTTGAAACGAATTCAGGAGTTCTGCCTCAACAGGATTTTACCTATGTTGAGGTGGATGAAGGACAGGGAGCATACACTTGGATCGATTATAATGAAAATGGAATACAGGAATTGGAGGAATTTGAAATAGCACAGTTTCAAGATCAGGGAACCTATGTACGTGTACTTTTACCAAATCGTGTATTCATTAAGACCCATCAAAACAGATTAAGTCAATTGTTAACGATCAATCCACAAGCTATTACCTCTAAGGATACCACCAGAACAAGATTTTGGTCTCATTTTTATAATCAGACATCATATTTGATCGACAAGAAAATAAGACGAAACAATGATAATTTTGATCTTAACCCTTTTAAAGATTTTGGCGATGAACAATTAGGCTTGAATTTAAGTTTCAGAAATGTATTGTTCTATAACAGAGGTAAGCAACGTTATACAACTTCCTACACATATCTGTCAAATCGCTCTAAAAATCTCTTGAGTGTCGGATCAATTGAGAATAACATTGAAAGCCATCAATTCAATTTTGTACATAAATTTGCTGTGAGTTGGCTATTGAACACCTTTTTTATATTAGGCAACAGAGAAAGTGTCAGCGAAAATTTTATAAGCAAGAACTACACTATTGATGAAATTAGCTTTAACCCGAAATTGTCCTATTTATTTAATAATAATTCCAGATTTGATGTATTCTATCAATACGCCAATAAGGATAATACTATTGGAGATTTAGAATCCTTAAAGCAGCAAAAATATGGCCTGTCGTTTTCTTTTTCAAAAAATCAGAAGGCTGCTATCAACGGAGAATTCAATTATTTTTCTAACAAATTTAATGGCAATCAAAACTCTCCTGTTGCCTATCAAATGATGGAAGGTTTGCAGCCCGGTAAGAATTTCACCTGGAGCTTACTGGCTCAAAAGAAACTGACAAAATTCCTGGATCTGAACTTGAATTACTTTGGTAGGAAAACGGAAACAAGCAAGTCCATTCACACAGGCACAATACAACTTAAAGCTTATTTTTAAAGGGCTTGTAACTATTATTACATATTGAACATTATTTTTTACTAATTTAGCATGTGCTATGAGTAAACTGTTTGCCATATTCTTTTCTACTTTAATAATGATTCAAAGTACTAACATTAGTTTTGAGGACATTTCAAAACTGAATGTGCTATTGGAACATGCCGATTACCATCATGAAATGTACGGAGACAGTTTTTTTGATTTTTTGACTGAACATTACGGGTCAGATATGCAACAACATCAAAACGATCATAAACAACATCAGGAACTGCCATTCAAGCATCACCAGGATCGTACTCATATAGTTTTTGATTTTACAATAGGTTTTAAATTCAATCTTGAAGATAAGAGCCAAAGAGGTATTGAGGCACCGCTTAATTTTTACTATAAAGAATCTTCTTCTTCCTTCGAAAAACGGTCCGTTTTTCAACCTCCCAAATCATCATAATTCATTATAAAAAACATTGGTTGAGCTGTACAAATTAAAAATTATGCAGTACTTAATGATTATAATTACTATGAATTATGTTAGAAAAAATTATACGATTTAGCTTAAAGAACAAGCTTATCATTTTACTTTTTATTGCATCCGTTATTGGTTTTGGTATATTCTCCCTGACCAGGATTTCAATTGGTGCTGTTCCCGATATTACTAATAACCAGGTTCAGGTAATTACTACTTCCAGAAACCTTTCAACTCAGGATGTTGAGCAATTCATAACCTATCCTGTTGAGCTTGAAATGGCCAATTTACCCGGTGTAAAGGAGATCAGGTCTATATCTAAATTTGGTTTATCGGTTGTGACTATTGTTTTTGATGACGACATGGGCACCTATTTACCGAGACAATTGATTGCTGAAAAGATCAAATCTGCTTCAGAAAAAATACCACAAGGATTTGGAACACCCGAAATGGGACCCATTACCACAGGTCTGGGAGAGATCTATCAATATATTCTGGATGTAAAACCAGGTTATGAAGATAAATATACAGCAACACAGCTAAGAACAATTCAGGATTGGATCGTAAAACGACAGCTTTCCGGAATACCGGGAGTTGTTGAGGTAAATACCTGGGGAGGCTATTTAAAACAATATGAGATTGCCGGGAATCCGCAAAAATTAATAGCCATGAATATTACTATGGCTGAAATATTTGAAGCTCTCGAAAAGAACAACAGTGTTGCCGGAGGAAGCTATATAGAAAAATCGGATAAGGCTTATTTTGT
>CAWHCT010000014.1:0-22405 GCA_963827785.1 uncultured Flavobacteriaceae bacterium
GAAGAGAAGTTATATGTAAGACAATTGACCGAACAGGCTAAGGAACTAACTATTACAAACATGCTGGGGCAAAGGATCAAGATCCTTAATTCAATTGACAATCAGACCTTAGAGAATGGTATTGATATCTCTGGTATTAGCAGTGGTGTATACATTGTAAGTATAAAGACAGAGAACAATCAATCTATAGACAGAAAAGTGATTATTAATTAATATTAGGCCCTTAACCAGAAGTTGAAAGACGCAACCTCCCCCGATAGCTATCGGAATGGTTGCGTTTTTTAGTTTAATATTATTAAGGTGCCGGATTTGGATTCACAGCATGAATCGCATTGATTTTAGCCAATAGATCCTTGTCCAATTTAATATTTATGCTTCCAATATTTTCCTTGAGTTGTTCCAGACTTGAGGCTCCAATAATATTGCTGGTCACAAATGGTTGCTGAGTTACAAAAGCCAAAGACATTTGGGACAGTTTCATATTATGATCTTTGGCAATTTTTAAATACTGCTTTGTGGCATTCGTTGCCTGTTCACTGCTATATCTCGCAAACCTTGGAAATAGTTTTAAACGTGAATTTTCTGAGGCCGTTCCATTGATATATTTTCCAGACAGGACACCAAAGGCCATTGGTGAATAAGCCAATAAACCAATGTTCTCTCGCATGGCTATTTCTGCCATGTCACCTTCGAAAACACGATTAAGTAAGGAGTAAGCATTTTGAATAGTGATCATTCTTGGCAGATCATGTTTTTTTGATTCTTCAAGATATCGCATTGTTCCCCATGCTTTTTCGTTGGAGATTCCTGCATGACGAATTTTACCCTGTTTAATTAGTTCATCAAGACTAAACAGAATTTCTTTAAAATTGTCTTGCCATGTATCTTTAGGGTTATGTTTATAATCTCTAACACCAAACATGTTTGTTTGCCTTTCCGGCCAATGCAGTTGGAACAGATCGATATAATCGGTTTGTAGTCTTTTCAATTCAAGATTAACAGCTTCATTGAGGGCTTCTTTACTAAATCCTGTTGTTCTGATATGAGCTGTATAATCTCCCGGTCCAGCAATTTTTGATGCCAGAATTATTTTATCTCGATTCCCGGTCTTTTTAAACCATTTACCTATGATCTCACTGGTTTTTCCATAGCGTTCTGCAGTGGCAGGGACAGGATATAATTCGGCTGTATCAAAAAAATTAATGCCTTGATCCAAGGCGTAGTCCATTTGTGCATGGCCTTCGGCTTCTGTATTCTGGTTTCCCCAGTTCATGGTGCCAAGGCAAATTTTACTGACTTTTATATTGGTGTTTGGTAAATTGGTGTATTTCATAAGTTTGCGTTAGCGATTGAACGATCTGTTTGAGTTCTTAAAACATTTTGCAAAGATATTTCGACAACACTTCGACAAGCTCAGTGTGACATCTCAATATGACAAAATGTTATAAAACGAGTAGTGAAAGCGCGACCCTGAACTTGTTTCAGGGAAACGCCCCAATACTAAATATCATTTAATAGTCTGGTGATCTCGTCAAGTTTAGGAGTTAATATGACTTCAATTCTTCTGTTCTTTGCTTTTCCTTCAGGTGTATCGTTGGAGGCAACAGGAGCATATTCACCACGTCCGGCTGCGGTTAAATTTTCAGGATTTATAGATGAATTCTCTCTCAGAATATTGACGATAGCAGTGGCTCGTTTTGTTGACAGATCCCAGTTCCCGCTTAATTGTCCGCTTCCTGCATAAGGAACATTATCAGTATGTCCTTCAATCAGGATCGCAATGTCCGGATTATTTGCCAAAACGCTTCCTAATTGGTTCACTGCTTTTTTACCTTCTGAGCCAACAGCCCAACTGCCTGATTCAAATAATAATTTATTTTCCATAGAAACATAAACCTTTCCATCTCGTTGTTCGACGGTTAGACCTTTACCTTCAAAATTGGTCAGGGCTTTGGAAATGGCATCTTTAAGCTGATTCATTTTTGCATCTTTGGCAGCTATGACATTTTCCAGTTCGGCGACTCTGTTGGAGCGCGCTTCCAGTTCTTTCTTTAAATTATTCAAACGCTCATTTTCGGTTGCTAAGGCCTGTTCTTTAGCTTCCAGTTGAGCCAATAGTTCTCTGTTCTTTTGTGAATTCTTAGCAATTTCTGATGAGCTGTTTTGTTCCAAAGCATCATAAGAGGCCTTAAGATTATCTAAACTAGATTTAGTGGCATTATAATCACTTTGTAATTTATCACGTTGGGCAAGAGCCTCATCATATTGCTTTTGCAATTTATTTAAACTGTTTTGCGCTTCATTTTTAGAATTTAATAAGGCTTCATAATCTTCTGAAAGATTTTTATTTTCTCTCTTTAGGTCTGCATATTTATCCTCCAGATCCTTATAAACTTTAGGCGAGACACAATTTGTGAGTAATGAAAGTTGTTAGTAATATTAATAAGTCTGTTTCTCATCATGGATAATTTAATTTTTTGATGTTAATGTTAAGTTATCAGTAAACAGTGTCCAGTCGTTTAATTAACTTCCACTTGTTACTGATACTGTAAATTATTTTTCTAGTTCTAATAAAATTGGACAATGGTCACTATGTACTGCTCCAGTCAGTATAACGGCTCTTTTTATTTTTTCTTGTAAAGGTTTTGAAACCATGGCATAATCCAGGCGCCAGCCTTTGTTATTGGCCCTTGCATTAGCCCTGTAACTCCACCAGCTATATTCTTGTCTTTCAGGATGTAAGTGCCTGAAAGAATCTATAAATCCACTGTTGATAAATTTTCCCAGCCACTCACGTTCTTCAGGTAAAAACCCTGACACACCTTTCATTTTAGGGTTATGAATATCGATTTCTTCATGACAAATATTATAATCCCCACAAACAATTAGGTTTGGAATTTCTTTTCTTAGGTCATTTAAATAATCATGGATCATATCCATATAATCAAATTTATGCTGTAATCTTTCATCGTTTGTACCTGAAGGCAAATACATGCTCATAACAGAAGTACCATTAAAGTCGGCACGAAGATTTCTTCCTTCAAAATCCATCGAGTCTATTCCTGTTCCAAACTCAACGTGATCCGGTTTGGTCTTGCTTAAAATAGCAACGCCACTGTACCCTTTTTTTTGAGCACTGAACCAGTAATTATGTTTATATCCTGCCTCATGGAACATATCCAGATCAAGTTGCTCTTCCATGGCTTTGATCTCTTGGAGGCACACCACATCCGGATTGGCACTTTTTAACCAATCTATAAATCCTTTATTTATGGCAGCTCTTATGCCATTGACATTGTAGGAGATGATTTTCATGTATTCAATTTTAAAAGGATGAGAACCTGATCTTCATCAGGAATACTCAATTTGTTTTGCAAACCCGGTTAATTTCGGCTAAATTAAATAATGCTTTACATTTACACCACTAAATTATGGGAGTTTTAACTATTTCTATTAACAAAATAATATTGCTTGTTTGAAGTTTATTGTAATAGATGAAATATAAGATTTCTCTTTTTTTCTTGCTGATCTGTTCTTGTGTTGTTGCGCAGGACAAAACATCAACTTATATTACTAAATCAGTTGCGGTAAAGGATTCTGTTTATGTAGATAGCGTAAGCATAAATCCAAGCAGATTTATTATAAAGACAAGAGACCAAAAAGTTATCGATTCTTCCTTTTATAAAGTTGATTTTGGCAAAGCACTTTTAACTTTTAAAAAACCTATTGAAACTGACTCCATACTCATTGAATATTTAAGATATCCCGATTTTTTAACAAAAAAGTACTTTCAATTGGATGAAAGTATCATTGTGGAGAGCACAGGAAACATGCAGCAGTTCTACAAATTATCAGAAAGCAATATAGATGACAAGTTTATTCCATTTGATGGTTTAACGACCTCGGGAAGCATATCAAGAGGAGTAACTGTGGGTAATAATCAGAATTCTGTTTTGAATAGCGAGTTAGATCTGCAGGTTTCAGGGAAATTGAATGATAAGGTCTCGCTTCGTGCCTCTATACAAGATGCTAATATTCCCTTACAGGAAAGCGGTTATTCTCAAAGACTGGACGAATTTGATCAGGTTTTTATAGAACTATTCAGCGATGACTGGAATATTAGAGCAGGAGATATTGATCTGCAAAACAGCCATTCTTATTTTGGAGAATTCTCTAAACGCGTTCAGGGATTAAGTTTGAATGCTAACCTGTCCAGGTCAGAAAACAAATCCAATGTATTTGCAGCAGGAGCATTGGTTAGAGGTCAGTTCACTACCAGTCAGTTTACTGCCCAGGAAGGAAATCAGGGGCCTTACAAATTGCAAGGGCCAAATAATGAGCTTTTTGTTTTGATAGTTTCAGGAAGTGAAACGGTTTATGTTAATGGTGTGCCTGTGGAACGCGGGGAAAATAAAGATTACATAATTGATTATAATGCGGGCGAACTAATTTTTAATTCCACATTTCCCATTACTTCTGAAATGAGAATTACAGTTGATTATCAATATAGTGAACGAAATTATTCCAGGATCGTTGCCTATGGTGGTGGGAATTACCAAGGCGAAAAGTTTAGTATAGGAGCCTCAATTTATTCAGAAAATGATGTTAAGAATCAACCATTGCAACAAAATTTATCATCAGATCAGGCACAGGTTTTGGCTGATGCCGGAGACGATCGAACTCAGATGGTCGCTCCTTCAGAAGTGTCGGAAGCATTCAACGAAAACAGGATCTTATATAAAAAAGAGTTGATAAATGGCGTTGAAGCATTTGTGTTTTCAATTGATCCTGATGATGAATTATACAACGTAAGGTTTTCATTGGTTGGTGATAATCAGGGAAATTATATTCTTACCAATTCAAGCGCGATCAATAATATTTTTGAATATGTAGAACCTGTTTCGGGAATTCCTCAGGGGAATTATGAGCCAATCGTCCAGTTAATTGCGCCAACTAAATTGCAGATGGCGGTTATAAACGGTAGCTACTATCCTTCGGAAAAAACCAATATCTATTTTGAAGCAGCCGGGAGCAAAAACGATCTCAACTTGTTTTCGAATTTAGATGATGAAGATAATGACGGACTTGCGGGAAAATTAAGCATTAAACAAAGTATCATAAAAAATGACAGTTTATGGAATTTAGAAGTATTGGCTGATGCGACATTAATCCAGGAAAATTTCAAAACCATTCAGCGCCTGAACAAAAGAGCAGAGTTCAATCGAGACTGGAATCTGGAACAGACCAATGTATCACAAAACGCTGTTGGATTTGGAAATCAATCCCTGCTTTCCACAGGAATTCAGCTGTATCATTCTGTCAAAGGAATGACCAGGTATGAATTTGAGCATTTAAATTATTCAAACAATTTTAATGGTAACAGGCATATTATTTTTGCCAATCTAAGTCTTAATAATTGGAATATATTTTCTAATAGTAGCATATTAAATGCGAATTCTACTATTAACACTTCCGATTTTGTACGTTCATTTAACCGTGTGACTTATAATTTTAATAAGCAGTGGATAGGTACAAAAATAGCTTTGGAGAATAATGAACAGACTAATTCTGCAACTCAGGAATTAACTCCTTTAAGTCAGAAATTCACTTCGTACGAGGTTTTTTATGGTGTTGGTGATAGTTCGAAAGTGTTTGCAGAAATAGGTTTTAAAAACAGAGTTAATGACAGTATAAGGAATAATGAATTAGTAAAAGTCAACACCTCAAACACCTATTACTTAAAATCAAAGCTATTAGATAACAAACATACAAACCTGTCTGTTTACTTAAATTACAGGAAGTTGAAAAACGAAGACGAGTCCATTCCTGATGAGAATTCCTTAAATTCAAGAATACAATACAATCAAAAACTATTTGATCAATTGATTAATTGGAATACGGTTTTTGAAACGAATTCAGGAGTTCTGCCTCAACAGGATTTTACCTATGTTGAGGTGGATGAAGGACAGGGAGCATACACTTGGATCGATTATAATGAAAATGGAATTCAGGAATTGGAGGAATTTGAAATAGCACAATTCCAGGATCAGGGAATCTATGTTCGTGTACTTTTACCAAATCGGGTATTCATTAAGACCCATCAAAACAGGTTAAGTCAATTGTTAACGATCAATCCGCAAATGTTAACTTCAAAGGATACCATTACAAACAGATTTTGGTCTCATTTGTATAATCAGACATCATATTTGATCGACAAGAAAATAAGACGAAACAATGATAATTTTGATATTAACCCTTTTAAAGATTTTGGCGATGAACAATTAGGCTTGAATTTAAGTTTCAGAAATGTATTGTTTTTTAACAGAGGTAAGCAACGTTATACAACTTCCTACACATATCTGTCAAATCGCTCTAAAAATCTCTTGAGTGTCGGATCAATTGAGAATAACATTGAAAGTCATCAATTCAATTTCGTACATAAATTTGCTGTGAGTTGGCTATTGAATACCTTTTTCATTTTAGGGAACAGAAAAAGTGTCAGTGAAAATTTTATAAGCAAGAATTACACTATTGATGAAATTAGCTTTAACCCGAAATTGTCCTATTTATTTAATAATAATTCCAGATTTGATGTATTCTATCAATACGCCAATAAGGATAATACTATTGGAAATTTAGAATCCTTAAAGCAGCAAAAATATGGGGTGTCCTTTTCATTTTCAAAAAATCAGAAGTCGGCTATCAATGGAGAATTCAATTATTTTTCTAACAAATTCAATGGCAATCAAAACTCTCCTGTTGCCTATCAAATGATGGAGGGCTTGCAGCCCGGTAAGAATTTCACCTGGAGTTTACTGGCTCAAAAGAAACTGACAAAATTCCTGGATCTGAACTTGAATTACTTTGGTAGGAAAACGGAAACAAGCAAGTCCATTCATACAGGTACAATACAACTTAAAGCTTATTTTTAAAGGGCTTGTAACTATTATTACATATTGAACATTATTTTTTACTAATTTAGCGTGTGCTATGAGTAAACTGTTTGCCATATTCTTTTCTACTTTGATAATGATTCAAAGTACTAACATTAGTTTTGAGGACATTTCAAAACTGAATGTGCTATTGGAACATGCCGATTACCATCATGAAATGTACGGAGACAGTTTTTTTGATTTTTTGACTGAACATTACGGGTCAGATATGCAACAACATCAAAACGATCACAAACAACATCAGGAACTGCCATTCAAGCATCACCAGGATCGTACTCATATAGTTTTTGATTTCACAATAGGTTCTAAATTCAATCTTGAAGATAAGAGCCAAAGAGGTATTGAGGCACCGCTTAATTTTTACTATAAAGAATCTTCTTCTTCCTTCGAAAAACGGTCCGTTTTTCAACCTCCCAAATCATCATAATTCATTATAAAAAACATTGGTTGAGCTGTACAAATTAAAAATTATGCAGTACTTAATGATTATAATTACTATGAATTATGTTAGAAAAAATTATACGATTTAGCTTAAAGAACAAGCTTATCATTTTACTTTTTATTGCATCCGTTATTGGTTTTGGTATATTCTCCCTGACCAGGATTTCAATTGGTGCTGTTCCTGATATTACCAATAACCAGGTTCAGGTAATTACTACTTCCAGAAACCTTTCAACTCAGGATGTTGAGCAATTCATAACGTATCCTGTTGAGCTTGAAATGGCCAATTTACCAGGTGTAAAGGAGATCAGGTCTATATCTAAATTTGGTTTATCTGTTGTGACTATTGTTTTTGATGACGACATGGGCACCTATTTACCAAGGCAATTGATTGCTGAAAAGATCAAATCTGCTTCAGAAAAAATACCACAAGGATTTGGAACACCCGAAATGGGACCCATTACCACAGGTCTGGGAGAGATCTATCAATATATTCTGGATGTAAAACCAGGTTATGAAGATAAATATACAGCAACACAGCTAAGAACTATCCAGGATTGGATCGTAAAACGACAGCTTTCCGGAATACCGGGAGTTGTTGAGGTAAATACCTGGGGAGGCTATTTAAAACAATATGAGATTGCCGGGAATCCGCAAAAATTAATAGCCATGAATATTACTATGGCTGAAATATTTGAAGCTCTCGAAAAGAACAACAGTGTTGCCGGAGGAAGCTATATAGAAAAATCGGATAAGGCTTATTTTGTTCGCGGAGAAGGTTTGGTATCCTCTCTTGAGGATATTGAGAATATAGTTGTTAAAAACAACAACGGCATTCCGATACTCATCAGGGATATAGCTTCAGTCAATTTTGGAAGTGCTAACCGGTTTGGCGCTATTACCGGAAACGGTCAGGGAGAAAAGGTTTTAGGCCAGATCATGATGCTCAAAGATGGAAATTCTAAAAAAATAATAGACGCGGTCAAGGAAAGAGTCAATTCAATTCAAAAAACTTTACCGGAAGGCGTTTATATAAATGGGTTCTTAGAGCGAAGTGAACTGATAAACAAAACCACATTTACGGTCGCCGAGAATTTAATATTGGGATCATTAATAGTAATTTTTGTTGTAGTTCTGCTTTTAGGTAACGTTCGCTCCGGTTTGGTTGTGGCTTCCGTTATTCCACTAAGTTTACTTTTCGCTTTATCGTTTATGTACATCTTTGGAATTGATGCTAACCTGATGAGTTTAGGAGCAATAGATTTTGGTATTATTATAGATGGAGCTGTTATAATTGTTGAATATATCGCATACCAAATAACCGCTAAAGGAACCAAGATCAAGTCCTTGTCATTAGATGATCAGCAGAGCGAAATAGATGCTGTTACTTTAAAAAGTTCTTCAAAAATGATGAATTCAGCAGTATTTGGGCAATTGATCATTTTAATCGTATTTATTCCTATTTTATCTCTTAGCGGTGTGGAAGGGAAAATGTTTAAACCGATGGCTCTAACCTTTAGCTTCGCGTTAATAGGGGCTATGATCTTTTGTCTTACTTATGTTCCGGTAATTTCATCCATGTTTTTAAAACCAACTGAACAGTCTGATAAAAATATATCGGTTAGGCTGATGAAATTTTTAATGAGTACATATAAGCCGGTAATTCACTGGTCCTTGATGAACAAAAAGATCATCCTGGGAATATCTGTCTTATTGTTGGGCTCAAGTATCTGGATCTTCAGTAGAATGGGAGGTGAATTTGTACCAACATTAGATGAGGGCGATTTTGTGATCCAACCTGTTCTAAAAACAGGAACTTCTTTGAGCAGTACCATTGAGATCACAACTAAAATAGAACAAATTTTATTGGATAATTTCCCGGAAGTTGATCAGGTAGTTAGCAGGATCGGTGCAGCCGAAGTGCCTACAGATCCCATGTCTATGGAAGAAAGTGATGTGATCATCAAATTAAAACCTAAAAAGGAATGGGTTTCTGCTTCAAGTAAGGACGAGCTTGCAGATAAATTTAAAGAAGCCTTAGAGGTTATTCCAGGAATGGAAGTAGAATTCACGCAGCCTATCGAAATGCGTTTCAACGAACTAATAACCGGTGTCAGGGCAGACGTTGCCGTTAAAATCTTTGGAGAAGATCTTGGAATATTGGCAGATAAGGCCAATGAAGTAAAAGAATTGATCAGGAATGTAGAAGGAGCTTCAGATATTTCGGTGGAAAAAGTTGAAGGATTACCCCAAATGAGTGTGACGTTCAACAGAAATAAGATCGCTAAATACGGACTGAATATTTCTGATCTAAACAGGTTGATCTCCATGGGATTTGGAGGTGAAACCGTTGGGATTGTATTTGAAGGAGAAAAAAGATTTGACATGGTTATGCGGTTGGATAAACCTAGCAGAAAAAACCTTGAAAGCCTTCAAAATTTATATGTAGATACACCAAACGGAGCTAAAGTCCCTTTGAGCGAACTGGCAGAAATAAAATATTCAACCGGACCAGCCAAAATCTCCAGAGATGACACAAAACGAAGGATTGTAGTTGGAATAAATGTACGTAACAGGGATTTGCAATCTGTTGTGGATGATGTTAGAACCATCATAGATAATAACCTAAAACTTCCAACAGGATATTCAATATCCTATGGAGGTCAGTTCGAAAATCTTCAAAGTGCTAAATCACGACTTATGGTCGCAGTGCCTATAGCATTACTGCTAATTTTCATCATGCTGCATTTTGCATTCGGATCAATAAAGGATGCTTTTATGGTCTTTACGGCAATTCCATTATCGGCTGTGGGAGGCGTTTACTTATTGTGGTTAAGAGACTTGCCATTTAGTATTTCGGCAGGAGTTGGATTCATTGCTCTTTTTGGTATTGCTGTATTAAATGGTATTGTATTAATAGAACACTTTAAAGAACTTAAAGAAATGGGATTAGAAGATATAGAAGAACGCATTAAGAGAGGAACCACAGAAAGATTGCGCCCTGTATTGTTAACGGCTGCTGCGGCAGCATTAGGATTTTTGCCAATGGCTATTTCAACCAATGCAGGAGCAGAAGTACAGCGACCATTAGCTACAGTAGTTATCGGCGGATTGGTTACAGCTACGGCATTAACCATGATCGTTCTACCTGTTTTATACGCCTGGTTTGAACATAGAGCAAAAATTAAATTGGACAAAAATTCAATAATTACGGTTGTTGTTTTATTTCTGTCTTTCAGTTTGAATGCACAAGAAAAACCGTTATCAATTGATGAAACAATTGCTTTGGCGATCGAAAATAATTCAGGTTTAAAAGCATCATACTTAAAAGTTGATGAAGCAAATGCATTAATTGGAAATGCTTTTAATTTTGATAAAACAAGTGTGTATTATCATTATGATGAAAATAATCTGGCAATAAATAATTTGCCTTTAAAGGTGTTTGGAGTTTCTCAGGATTTCAAATTTCCTACTGTTTATTTTGCCGATAAAAAAGTGAATAAGGCCAGGTTTAATTTAGAAGAATCTAATTATAATATTAAGCTACAAACACTTAAAAAGGAAGTGTCCATTGCTTTTCACAATTTAAGATATGCGAAAAACAAGACTAAAACTTACAGGTTACTGGACAGTTTGTATCAAAATTTTGCTCAGGCAGCCAAACGCCGATTTGAGTTGGGAGAAAGCAATTATTTAGAGATGATCACTGCTCAATCTAAAGAAAAATTGTTACAAACCCATTACAAACAGGCGCTTCAGGAAGTGATCATGAATACCGAACAGCTTAAAAAACTGGTACAGGTGGAGTCAATTGCCATAAAAGATGAGCCTTTAAATAAATTGGAGATTCTTGCGGTTTCAGAAATGAATAATCTCGGACTGCAATATTTTGAAAAAAGCAGATCATACTATAAAGCATTGTATCAGCAGGAAAAACAAAATTTATTACCGGACCTAAACTTAGAATATTTTCAAGGCACCAATAGCAGTCTTAATACAAATATTATAGGATATCAGTTAGGGGTCAAAATTCCGATTTTGTTTAGTGGTAACACCTCAAGAATAAAGGCTTCAAAATTGGCTAATGATGCAATCGAAGAGCAGCAGAACGACTATAAAGTTAAATATGTAGCAGAATATAATTCGCTCCTGGCAAAGCTTCAGCAATATCAGGAGACTATTATCTATTATGAAACACAGGGAGAAAATCTATCAAAAGAAATTATTAAAACAGCAGAACGAAGTTTTAAACAGGGAGAGATAGACTTCTTTCAATATATACAGAGCATTGAAAACGCAATGGAAATTGAACTAACTTATTTAGAAAATCTGAAACAATTACAACCAAACAGTTATTGAAATCAACTATTTAATCTTATAAGATAAATTATTATGAAACGACTATATATATTATTGATACCAATTGTTTTAGCTGCCTGTGGTGAAAAGGACAGTCAATCTAACGAAATCGCCAATACAGCTGAAACGGATAATATTATTTCTGTTACCAAATCTCAGTTTGAAAATGGACATATGATTTTAGGCAATGTGGTTGATTACGAGTTTAACGAGGTGGTAAAAGCCAACGGGTTTATTGATGTCCCTCCACAAAACAAAGCCAGCGTTAGCACATTTATGGGTGGCTTTGTAAAAAATACGCCTCTCCTGATAGGTGATAAAGTGAAAAAAGGGCAATTGGTTTTAACTCTTGAAAACACTGAGTATGTTGAGTTACAGCAACAATATATGGAAGTTGCCGAACAGTTAAGTTATTTAAAATCGGAATATGAAAGACAACAAACCTTATTTAATGAAAAGATCACTTCAGAAAAGAACTTTTTAAAGGCTGAAAGCACTTATAAAAGTACTTTAGCACATTTTAATGGATTACGTGAAAAATTGAGAATGATGAATATAAATCCTACATCTGTTGAGCAAGGAAACATTTCATCAACCATTAATTTGTATTCACAAATTTCTGGTTATGTTACTAAGGTCAATGTAAGCAATGGCTCGTATATTTCTTCTCAGGATGAGGTTTTGGAAATCGTGAACACAGATCATATTCATTTGGAACTATCGGTTTTTGAGAAGGATATCATGAAGATCAAAAAAGGGCAGATCATTACATTCAAGGTTCCGGAATCCAGTGGCGAACTATTTAAAGCGGAAGTACATTTAGTTGGAACTTCAATTGATGAATCCACCAGGACCATAAAGGTTCACGCCCACATTGAAGATGAAGAAAAGACCCGGTTCATTAAAGGAATGTTTATTGAAGCAGAAATTATAACCGATACAAAGACAGCCAAAGCGCTTCCAAAGGATGCGGTTTACAATTTCAATGACAGTTACTTTACCTTGGTATTAAAGGATTTAAAGGATGATATATATACCTTTAATAAAATAGAAGTTAAAGCAGGTAAACAAGTTGAAGATTTTATTGAAGTTTTAAATCCTGATGATTTTAATGATAAAAATGTGCTTACAAAAGGTAGTTTGATTTTATTGTCAGAATAATTAATTAAGGTATATTCTTACGCAACCTTTTTCTATATTTGCCATCCACTAATAGAACCGGAATAAAAGTAAATTCCTATAACCATTAATTATGAAAAAAATCTTTATTGCGGCAATGTTTTTAGTATCATTTGCGTCTTTCTCTCAAGAGTCTGGTGAAGATCTTCCAAAAGAGCATGAAATTTCATCTAACCTTTTTGATCTTGTAGTAGCCGGATCCTTAAATGTAAATTACGAGCGCTTATTTGAAAAAAACCAATCTTTATTTATTGGCGCAACCTTTTTTGATACTTATGGTTATTATGATGCCGGTTATTTAAAAAGCAGTAATGCCTTTAGTTTAAAGGCTGCTTATCTGATTTATTTTTCAAAAGAAATAGACCACGAAGGATTTTTCTTTTACCCACAGTTGAAGTTAAGAACGGGAGAAGTTGTTGTAGATGATTATGGGTATTATAATTATGATAGTGATATTTATATTGAAGAAGAGTTTACATATGATGTAGACGGATTTTCAGCCGGTTTCGGTTTGGGACATAAATGGGCTTTTAATAACAAGTTTACATTATCAGTATCAGGAGAGATTGCAAGAAATCTTGGAAGTTTTGATACTGATTATCTGGAAAATATTGAAGCACGATTTGGAATTATTTTTGGTTACCGATTTTAATCTTTAATAAAATAAAATAACGCCCAAACTATTAAAGTTTGGGCGTTTTTTATATAAGATGCTGAAACAACACTTCGACAGGCTCAGTGTGACAGTTCAGCATAACTTTGTTACATTTTCATCAACCAGGTTTTGACATCTACTTCCTGTTTAATAATATCTCTTAATTCTTCAATTTTAACACGTTTTTGCTCCATAGTATCTCGATGTCTTATGGTAACTGTATTATCTTCTAAAGTGTCATGATCAACGGTTATGCAAA
Organism: uncultured Flavobacteriaceae bacterium; assembly: GCA_963827785.1. Classification (GTDB taxonomy): domain Bacteria; phylum Bacteroidota; class Bacteroidia; order Flavobacteriales; family Flavobacteriaceae; genus Site-B1. The sequence continues at coordinate 13,847 of CAWHCT010000014.1, forward strand.
ATGGTGTTCCGTTGGCATCCTGTCTGCGATAGCGCCTTCCTACGGCATCCTTTTCATCATAAATGACATTAAAATCCCATTTAAGTTCTTCAACTATTTTTCGAGCAATTTCCGGTAAGCCATCTTTTTTAACCAGCGGAAGAATGGCTGCTTTATAAGGTGCCAAAACAGCCGGTAATCTTAACACAACACGTGAACTGCCATCTTCAAGAGTCTCTTCGATAAGTGAATTTGAGAACACTGCCAAGAACATTCTGTCTAAACCGATGGAGGTTTCTAAAACATAAGGAACATAGCTTTTGTTCTCTTCATGATCAAAGTATTGTAATTTTTTTCCTGAAAATTTCTCGTGCTGGCTTAGATCAAAATCGGTTCTTGAATGGATTCCTTCCAGTTCTTTGAATCCGAAAGGGAATTTAAATTCTATATCAGATGCTGCATCTGCATAATGGGCCAGTTTTTCATGATCATGAAAACGATAATTCTCTTCACCCATTCCTAAGGATAAATGCCATTTCATTCTATGTTCTTTCCAGTATTTATACCACTTTTTCTGAGTTCCCGGTTTTATGAAGAACTGCATTTCCATTTGTTCGAATTCACGCATTCTAAAAATAAACTGACGAGCTACGATCTCATTTCTAAAAGCTTTCCCGGTTTGTGCAATACCAAACGGTATTTTCATTCTTCCTGATTTCTGAACATTCAGAAAGTTTACAAATATACCTTGTGCTGTTTCCGGGCGTAAATACAGATCCATGGCACTTTCAGCTGAAGCACCCAGTTTGGTTCCAAACATCAGGTTGAATTGCTTGACATCAGTCCAATTCCTGCTTCCGGAAAGCGGATCGGCAATTTCCAATTCCTCAATTAAGGCCTTTACATCTGCAAGATCTTCATTTTCTAAGGATCTGGCCATTCTGGATAAGTGTTGTATCGATCTTCTCTTGATAGCCTAAAACACGTTCATTAGTCGATACAAATTCATCTTTATTAAAAGCATCTCCAAAACGTTTTGCTGCTTTTCCTACTTCCTTATCTATCTTTCCCTCAATTTTTGCGCAATAATCTTCAATTAGAACATCTGCCCGATATCGTTTTTTCGAATCTTTATTATCAATTAATGGATCATTAAAAGCATCTACGTGACCGGACGCTTTCCAGATGGTTGGATGCATAAAAATTGCAGCATCTATACCAACAATGTTCTCGTTCATTTGCACCATTGCTTTCCACCAGTAATCGCGAATATTATTTTTAAGTTCCACACCATTTTGACCATAGTCATATACAGCACTTAATCCATCATATATTTCGCTGCTTTGAAAAATGTAACCATACTCCTTAGCATGAGAAATTACTTTCTTAAATTGTTCATCTTGATTTGCCATGCTGCAAAAATATAAAACCCTTTATAACAAGCTATAATTTTTTAGAATATCTAAACTTATTTTTATTATTTTGAGTTTTTTAAGTGACAATGTTTAAAGATTTAATCAATTTATTTTTCCCAAAGGTCTGTTTTGGATGCAATAATTTATTAGCAGATAATGAAATATATGTTTGCACCAGCTGCCGACATGACCTTCCCGTAACGAATTTTCACATTGAGAAATCTGATCAAGTTAAGAAGTTGTTTTATGGACGTGTTAAATTGGAGAATGCCACTTCTTTGCTTAGGTTTCAAAAGAAGGGAATTGTTCAGCAACTTTTACATAATTTAAAGTATAAGGGCCATCAGGAAATAGGGAAATTTTTCGGAGAATGGTTAGGGTGAAGAATTAGTAACATAGAAGAGTATAAAAGTATTGATATTGTTATTCCTGTCCCCTTACACAAGAGAAAACTTAAGAAAAGAGGTTATAACCAGGTTGCCTTATTTGCAAAGGAGATCGCAGTAACGGTTGAATGCTGAATATTGTGAAACGGTTTTGATAAAAGTTAATAATACGACATCACAGGTAAAAAAAAGTCGATTGGCCAGATGGAATTCCACTGATGAAATATTTTCTGTTCAAAATCTAAATTTAATTGACAGCAAACATATTTTGTTAGTGGATGATATCATAACTACAGGCGCCACCATAGAGGCTTGCGCAGATCAGCTTTTAAAAGCAAAAAATGTAAAATTAAGTGTGGCTTCTATTGCAATTGTTGAATAAGTTTTTCGTTAGTACTAAAATTAGTCGTTATTTCTAATGTGAGTTATTAATTTAATTATTTGGCAAGAGGGAACCACCAATTATTTTTTTGTTTTTTAATAAAAAATAAAACAAAAAAAATTGTGTAGGTTTGTTCAAAATTAGGATTTAAGAATGCAAAAAAAGCTTTCAAATTTTATTTTCATAGTTGACAATAAGTGCATTTTTAATTAATTGCGCCAACAGAGGAAGACCAGAAGGAGGAGAGAAAGATTCCGAACCGCCAATAGATCATAAAATCTGAACCAAAGAACTATTCTACAAAGTTCAGCGGTAATGAGATCAAAATTTACTTTGATGAATATGTTAAGCTAAAAAATTTGCAAAAACAGCTTATCATTTCACCTCCAATGAAAACGAAACCTGAAGTGCTGCCACTTGGTTCTGCAAGTAAATATATTACCATCAAAATATTTGACACCTTGCAGCCAAATACGACCTACGCATTCAATTTTGGCCAAAGTGTGGTCGATAATAATGAGGAGAATCCATATCCATTCTTCAGATATGTTTTTTCCACGGGCGACTATATTGATTCACTGACTGTAAAAGGCTCATTTTTGATGCCGAGAAGCTTAAACCTGAAGAGTTTGTTTCAGTTATGTTATATGAAATGGATTCAACATATACAGATTCGGTAGTGTATAATAAAAATCCGAAATATATAACCAATACTTTAGATAGTGTAACCAGCTTCACAATTGAGAATATTAAAGACCGGGAACATATAAATTGATTGCCTTAAAAGACGAAAATCAAAATAATACCTTTGAGCAAAGATCGGATAAGATCGGATTCTTAGAAGGGTTTATCGACGTACCAAAGGACACCATTTATAATCTTACGCTTTTCAAAGAAGAAGCTGATTTTAATGTAATAAGAGGGTCACAGGTGGCCGGGAATAAAATTGCTTTCGGATTTGAAGGCAATCCAAAGAACATGAAGATCGATCTGCTTGATACAGTTCCGGATAATTTTAAATACAGAATTACAAAAGATCAGAAATCAGATACCTTATACTATTGGTATAACCCAAAAATTGAAAGGGATTCACTTATTTTTAATATTACTAATAAGGAATTCAATTACAGCAAAGACTCCGTGGTTGTTAAAATAAGGGATATGACTAAAGATTCGCTTGTTACAAACATATCTCCAAAAGGAACTATTGGATTTGAAAAACAACTGGAAGTTTCAAGTGTTATACCTTTTGAAAAATTGGATAGATCACAAATAATTTTCCTTGATAAAGATAGTTTACAGGTAGATTTCGAATATAAACTTGATTCTTTGAATAACAAATATATTGTCGATTTTAAGAAAGAAGAAGACCAGCGATACGCTATTCAACTCTTACCTGGTGCGATCACAGACATTTTTGAAAACACCAATGACACCATAAATTTTGGTTTGAGGACCAAGCAATTTTCAGATTACGGAAATGTCAGGGTTACTTTGCAAAATGCCAAATATCCTGTAATTGTTCAATTAACAGATGACAAGGGAGTGGTTGTGGTGGAAAAGTATTCAACAAAACCGGAACCTTTTGACTTCACCTATCTTGATCCTAAAAAGTATTATATCAGAGTAGTTTTTGATACCAATGGAAATAAAAAATGGGATTCCGGCAGTTTTTTAGAAAATCGTCAACCAGAGAAAATCAGCTATTTTCCTGAATTGTTGGATGTTAGAGTGGGTTGGGATTTGGTACAAACCTTTATTTTAGAGTAAAGCTGTCCCGGTCATTTAAAAACTGAAATTTTTCTCTGTTGGATTTGATGTGGTTTTTGTCCAATACAACGACCTCTGTTTGCTCTTTATCTGGTTTTATATTGGATATTTTCTCACCTAACACATCAAATACTCCAGAATGGCCGGAATATTCATTTTCTAAAAAATCGACACCAATTCTGTTAACACCTATGCAATAGCACATATTTTCTATGGCTCGCGCTTTTAACAAGGCATTCCAGGCAACCATTCTTGGTTTTGGCCAATTTGCAGGATACAACAATATATCATAATCCTCAACATTTCTGGACCATACAGGAAAGCGAAGATCATAACAAACCAAAGGGCAAATTTTCCAACCTTTGTAATCAACAATCAGTTTTTTGGTGCCTGAGGAAAATACTTTGTCTTCTCCGGCAAAAGTGAATGTATGTCGCTTATCGTAGATATCAATTTTTCCTGAAGGCTGAACAAATATCAAACGATTATAAAATTTATTATCATCTTTTATGATGACACTCCCGGTAATGGCCGAATGCTTTTCAGAAGCTATTTTTGACATCCATTGAATGGTTTCTCCATCCATGGTTTCGGCCACTTTTTCAGGTTTCATTGTAAACCCTGTTGGAAATAATTCCGGCAGCAAGATCAAGTCTACAGGTTCCTTGATCGAATCTATTTTATGCTTGAAATTGATTCGGTTTTGCTCTGGATTCTCCCAAACCAAGTCAGATTGAATAAGTGCTATTTTTAAGGTGTTTGGCATAGTCTTAAAGACGGCTCAATTTATTTTTGGCGGAATTCACTCTATCACCTAGCTTTTTGATCTTTTCAAGCCATTTAGCTTCGTCATTAGGCGAGAGTTTGCCTCTTTTACTTAACTTTTCATATTTATTTTGAGCATCTTCAAGATTAGATTGTGCACGTAAAACCGCTTTTTCAGCTTTTTCTTTTCTTTGTAATTGCTTTTCTATCTTTTTAAGTTTCTTTTCAGCCTCTTTTTGTTTTTTTTCAGCCTTTTTCCGACCTTTTTCCTGATTTTTAAGTCTTTTTTCGGCTTCCTCTTGTTTTTTCAATTCCGCCACATTAGACCTGTAAACCGACTTTATTTGAGTCTGGTCTTCAAGAGATAAGGTACTGGTCACGTCATTGCCTTCGGCATAGATCAATCCCTTTTTAACAGTATAGGTAGCTCCTTTGTAAACAACTTCCTGACTGTAAGCAAATCCCACAACAATAAGACATATTAATGTGGTGTAATATTTTAAATTTTTCATTGTTATTACGTTTATTATTTTATCAATTAAAGTTACGTAATTAGTATCAGATTTTGCATAAAATCTTTGCAGCCTTAAAAAGAGTTTCATCAGTTTTGGCAAAACAAAATCGCAATACTTTTTGGTCTAATTTATTCTCATTAAAAACAGATGTAGGTATTGATGCAACGCCCTGTTCTGTAATCAATCTTTTGGCATAATCAAAATCGTTTTCATCTGTGATCTCAGAATAATCCAGCAAGTTGAAAATAAGTTCCTTTTGATGGCCTGAACTTAAATCGGGATTCCTTGATATTCTCAAGGAAAAGATCTCTTTTTCTCTGAAAGAATTCAGAAAGGCTTAAGTAACTGTTTGGATCTTCCATATAATCGGCTATTCCTTTTTGAGTGGGATGATTGACGCTAAACACATTGAACTGATGCAATTTCCTGAACTCATCCATTAATTCATTGGGAGCACAGCAATATCCAATTTTCCATCCTGTATTGTGGAATGATTTACCTAATGAGGACACCACAAAACTTCTCGATTTAAGATCAGGGAATAAACAGGCGCTCTGGTGTTTCAGACCATCAAATATCATATGCTCATAGACCTCGTCACTTAACACGATAATATCTGTATTTCGAGTTAATTCCTGCAATTTGAGCATATCATCTTTTTCCAGAATGGTTCCGCTGGGGTTATGAGGCGTGTTGATGATGATCATTTTTGTTTTACTATTGATCTTGCTCTTTACTTCCTCCCAGTCAACTTTAAAATCCGGAGCTTTTAGTTGGATGGAAACCGGAATTCCGCCATTCAACTCGATAGTAGGAATGTAACTGTCATAGGCCGGGCGAAAGACTATGACTTCATCATTTTGCCTTATAAAAGTTGATATGATGGTATAAATGGCCTGAGTCGCTCCAACAGTAACAGTAATTTCGGTATCAGGATCATAGGTTGTATTGTAAACTAATTCCATCTTTTTTGCAATAGCATTTCGCAAATCCGGATTCCCTGCCATTTGTGCATATTGGTTGTATCCTGAGTTCATGGCTTTTGTTACCAGATCATACAATTTCTGGTCACCTTTAAAATTAGGATAGCCTTGAGAGAGGTTCAATGCATCGTGTTTATTGGCCAAAGCACTCATAACTGCAAAAATGGTTGTCTCGATGTTTGGAAGCTTGGATTGGTGTTTCATTTGAAGGGTGTTAAATATCTTATAAATTAAGAAAAAAATTACTATTCACGTACTTGTTTTTTATCTTTGAGTACTCTTAAAAATAACAACATGAAATTCTTAAAATTCCTTATTCTTTTTATTACAATTCAGGTTTCTGCTCAACAGGGCGGGATGTGGATTCCGTCGTTGCTCGAAGGCATGAATGAACAGGAAATGACAGACCTGGGAAGTAAGTTAACCGCAAAAGACATCTATGATGTGAACAGTTCAAGTTTAAAGGATGCAATCGTTCATTTTAATGGAGGTTGTACAGCAGAGGTCATTTCTCCAAAAGGCTTGATCCTGACCAATCATCATTGCGGTTTTAGTCAGATCCAATCGCATTCTTCACTTGAAAATGATTATATAAAAAATGGCTTTTGGGCCATGAGTTTGGAGGAGGAATTACCAAATAACGGTTTGTACGCCGAATTCATTGTAAGAATAGAAGATGTCACAGAACAAGTCTTAGTAGGTGTTCTGGATACCATGACCGAAAGAGAAAAACAATCCAAAATAGACGGAAACAGTAATGCCATTCAGAAAGCGACTCAAAAAGAAGACTGGCAGGACACAAGGATTAAAGCTTTCTACAATGGTAATCAATATTTCCTGTTTGTTACAGAAAGATACGAAGACGTTAGACTGGTTGGAGCGCCTCCAGTTGGAATAGGAAAGTTTGGGAGTGATACGGATAACTGGGTTTGGCCAAGACATACCGGCGATTTTTCAATTTTCAGAATTTATGCCGATGCTAATAATCGTCCGGCAAAATATTCAAAAGACAACGTACCTTTTACACCCAGACATTTTCTTCCGGTGTCATTAGATGGTATTGAAGAAGGTGATTTCACGATGGTATTCGGATTCCCCGGTTCTACTGATGAATACTTGCCAGCTGTTGCCATAGAGCAAATAGTGGAAAAAGTAAATCCTTCAAATATCGCCATAAGAGAAGCTGCCTTGAAAGTGATGGATGAGAAGATGAAAACAGATGATGAAGTAAGAATAAAATATGCCTCAAAACAGGCAAGAATAGCCAATTACTGGAAGAAATGGATAGGCGAAAATCTTGGACTTGAAAAAAGTAATGCCATAGCCAAAAGAAAGGAACTGGAAGCTGAATTCACCCGAAAACTAAAAGCAAAAGGCTTAGAAGCGGAATATGGAAACCTGCTTCCTGAATTTGAAAGATTATATAAAGAATTTGAACCCATAAATGTAAAACGAAGTAATTTTGCCGAGGTTTTTATCAGGAATAATGAGTTGATGTCAGGGATGTTTATATTGACTCAATTGGAACAAGCGGCTTTCAGAGGCGATGAGGCCTTTGAGAAAGCCAGAGCTTCAATGATAAGCAGATTAACAAGAAGTTTTAAAAACTATGATGTTGAGGTTGATAAAGGTATTTTTAAAAGCATTATGCCAATATACACAACTAATTTTGATGCTTCAATTTATGAAACCACAAGTTTTACCAATCTTGATAAGACATTAGATTTGTTAAAAGGAAAACCAAAAAAAGTAATAAAAAGGTTAAATGAAGATTCGGCCTATAAATTTGCCAAACCTTTTATTGAAGAGTTCTATACCAAAATAGAACCGGAATTCCAGCGTATAAACTCTGAGATCAATGCACTCCAAAAAATATATATGGAAGCCCAAATGGAAGTATTGCCCGAAAAGCGTTATTTCCCTGATGCTAATAGCACACTAAGAGTAACCTATGGAATTGTGAACGGATATGCACCTAGAGATGCCGTTTATTATGAGCCTGTAAGTTATTTGGAAGGTGTGATGGAAAAATACATTCCGGGAGATTACGAATTTGATGTCCCGCAAAAACTACAGGAACTCTACGAATCCAAAGATTATGGGCAATATGCAGATGAAAATGGCAAGCTGCCAGTTTGTTTCTTAGGGACCAACCACACAACAGGAGGAAACTCCGGAAGTCCGGCAATTGATGCATATGGAAATTTGGTTGGACTGAATTTTGACAGAGTCTGGGAAGGAACCATGAGCGATTATAATTATGATCCCGATATTTGCCGAAATATTATGGTGGACATGCGTTACGTGTTATTCATAGTTGATAAGTACGCAGGAGCCATACATTTAATTGATGAAATGACATTG
>CAWHCT010000015.1:0-186295 GCA_963827785.1 uncultured Flavobacteriaceae bacterium
GCACTGTCAAAGCCAAGCAAAAAACCTCCTAATGCAACAATTAAACTAATTAGTATTGTGTAAGATTTATTCATTTGCATTTTAGGTTCCTGACTTTTCATATTGGTTGGTTATTTTTTCTTACAGAACTATTGTTTGAATGGATCTTGCAGGCATTTTTAAGGTTGCGGTTTTACCTTGTATGGTTAGCATGTAATCTAAAGCATCGTCACTTTCATTTAGTGCAACTACTACCAGGCTTCCATCAGTATTGATAAAAGATGTGGCACTCAAATGGTTTGCAGTTGTTCCCGTTGTTAGTCTTTTAGCACCAGGTCTGATAAATTTAGAAAAATGCCCAATGTAATAATATGAATTGGTAAAAGTCAACAATCCTGTTGCTGTATCACCATGAACAGGAGCAAAACATAAATTACCAACATGATTTGGACCTCCGGTTTCATCCAAGAGAATGTTCCAGTCCGTCCATGCAACAGTCCCGTTATTAAAATCGTTTATCATGGCTTTAGCATAGCGTTCGGCCAGTTTAGGATCCTCGATTCTTGCCAGTTCGTATTTTTCATTACAACCTTCAGTGAAGATCAATTTCTTATCTGGAAAAGCTTCATTAACAGCAGCGACATTTTTGAACATAGGAGTTCCATCTTTCCAATCTTCATACCAATGAAATCCGGTTCCCCAAACATATTTGTTGGCTTCAGGATCACTTAAGATAACATTAGCTCTTTCAAATAATAAATCTCTGTTATGATCCCAGACTATAATATTTTTATCACCCAGTCCTTCTTTTTCCAGAGTTGGGCCCAAATAATTCTTTAGAAAATCGCGTTCTTCTTCTGCCGTATATATGCATGATTCCCAGGTTTGTTTCGCCATGGGTTCGTTTTGAATAGATAGGCCCCAAATAGGGATTCCTTCTTTTTCATATTCTTTGATAAACTTTGCATAGTAGTTTGCCCAAGGTTGATAATACTCTGGTTTAAGCTTTCCGCCTTGCAGCATGTTGTTGGTTGTTTTCATGAATGCCGGAGGGCTCCATGGACTGGCAAATATAGGTAACTCACCACCTGTAGCTTCAATAGCAAGTTTTGTAAACGGAATTCGAAATTCCCTATCATGATCAATATTGAAAGAAGTTAATTCTGCGTCTCCTTCTTCAATGTATGTGTAACTATAAGGTGAGAAATCGCAACTGTGAATTATAGTGCGTCCCAGAGAATAGCCAATTCCCTTTTCCTTATTGAAATAAGCTTCCATGAATAATTTTTGCTGATCTTCCTTTAATTTATAAAATGTTTCAGCAGAAGCATCTGTAAACGCGGCTCCAATCCCAACAAAAGTTTGATGTTGCTTATCAGGATTTACCAAAATTGAAGACTGCGTTTCCAATGGTTGTTCAAATTCTTTGAATTCCACATCTTCTTTGGTTAGTTTCAGCTTGATGTTATTTTCTGCTGTAGTTGTGTAAACTTTGTTTTTTGATAAATCCAAATTACTAGAAATTGCTTGTGATTTGTAATTTGATACTTGCTTTTCACTTTGCTCTTGGCAGCTTGTTGTTGCAAACAATACAATTGTGAAAATAATCAATTTAGATAAGTCAATTTTTTGCATAGTCAGTTAATTATTGCAGGAAAAGGGAAGAAGAGGGAATGAAACAATTTAAAAAAGGCCAATAGGTGGGCTATTGACCTTTTCATTAGACTAATATATAAATTTTATTAAAAACATGTCTCTATATTATTGGTATACTCTTATATAATCAATTTCCATTGCACTTTGTGTAAAAGCGGGATCAATTCCTGGTTCTATAGCAATATTTAGTATAATATATTGATCAGTATCAAAAGGCCAGGTATCTGAATTTTTTGTAGCTGGATTATAGGTATAATGAACAACATCATCAACACTAAATTCCATTTTTTCTTCAGTCCACTCTAAAGCATATACATGAAACGCACTTGAAGCGGTTGAAATGGTTTGGCCTCCATGATTAATTGTGGCGCCATAGCTTGAAGGGGTATGAATGGCACTTGACACATAATTCTGATTGCTCCCCCAATGCTCCATGATGTCAATTTCACCACAAGCAGGCCAACCAACCGCCCCATATCCCTGAGTTTCCCAATAGGCTCCAGCTTCATTTATATTCCTTCCTAACAGCCATATAGCCGGCCAGGTTCCTACACCTGTCGGCAACTTTGCACGAACTTCTACGCGGCCATAAGTGAATGCAAATTTAGAATTTAGTCTTGCTGAGGTATACTCTTTTGTATGTCCTTGATCTGTAAACACTTCTTTTTTTGCAATGATATTTAAAAATCCACCGTTCACATTTGAATTATCTGTACGATTCGTGTAATGCTGAACTTCTCCGTTAAACCAGCTACCACCAGCGGGAAGTTGTGTTTGATGAAACCAATTGGCTGAATTTATAGCACCAGTACCATTAAACTCATCAGACCAAACCAATTGAGGACCATTGTCCTGAAGATAAACAGTAATTGTTTGAAATGTACTTACAGAATGATTGGTGCTTGAATAAGCAAATACCGTAACCAAATAACTGTTTGCACCTTGATTTGTAAAGGTATAATCAATGTTTCCTGAATAGCTTTCAATTTCCTCACCGGAATCGAATTTAAAGCCATATTTTATGGCATCTGTAGCGGTTGCTGTGCATTGAATAACTCCTGAGCCATCACCATTTGGATTATTGGAATCTGCACCGACAATAATTATTGAAAGTGTCAAATTAGATGGAATAATGGCCACTGGTCCGGTATCATCATCAGAAGAGCCAGTGCCATCACTGCCGTTAGAGCATGATATTAATGTTCCTAAAATTAAGAGTGATAAAATAAAGATTGTTACAATTGGAATCTTTTTCATAAACTGACACCTTGAGGTTAATTAATAAACGTAAAAGAAAGGGTTGATAAAAACCATCCCTTTCTTTATTTCTAATATACTAATTCTACTATTCCGGTATTAATGTAAACCACCAATTAAATTCACCATTACCATCAGTAGATGTTACTATCATTTCATTGGCGGAACGACTGTGAATAATATACTGATGATTTCCACCTATATAATAGCCAAAAAAGCCAATTCCGGTCAAGCTTAAAGTTTCTGTTCCACCCGGAGCAGTAATAGACCAATTAGTTGTATAATCATCAAATACGTATTGTATAATATCGGCTCCTTCTGCTTCGCCACCGGAACCACCTAGACCATCAAGTTCATTGATTAATCCGTCTCTGCCAAATATCCATCCATCTTCTCCTGTATCATGAGTCATAGTACCGTCTTCATTAAATGTGTATCTGTCATCATACATACCTGTATGGGCTTTTTCATTGGGTCCTGCACCATACCACTCAGCATTAGTAGTTCCACCCGGAGGGCCTAAGCCGAAGTGCTTGTTAATATCAGCAGCAATCTTCCAGGTTCTCGTACCATTGGCATAAAGCATTTCAAGCAGATCTGCAGGAGGTTCATAAAGTGCCAGTACATTCACTTCTATTGTTTTAGAAGAAGAAATCCCCCCTGTTCCGTATGCAACTACGGTAACAGCATAGGTATTATTTCCCAGCACGGTAAAATTGTGTTCAACCAAACCATTAGTTTGCAATTTAGTCACCCCCTGAACAACAAAATGAAATGATGTGGCATCATTTGCAGTTGCAGAAAGTTGTACAATCCCACTACCTAATCCTGGAGCGGCTGTTTCTTCATAAGTTCCATCTCCATCTGGATCATCCAAATAGGTAAGTGATATGTCAATATTACTAGGAGTTACAAGATCTCCTATGGTGAGATCGTCTTCCTGGCAGCTACTGAATACTAAAACAAAGCCTAAAATCGGAATTAATAATTTATATTTTAAATTTTTCATTTTTTATAGTTTTATTTTAATTTAATCTGTAAGGGTTATATCATCAAAGTAATATACCGAACCGTCTCCTGCAACATCAAAATCAAAGAATATTACAACTTTTACATAGTCCGCTGCTGGAGCTAAGCTAAAGTCATACACCAATTCTTCCCACCCATCTGCTACTGTAGTAGTCAAATCAACTTCGTGCGATATACTATTATCTGCATTCTCTAATTTAAATTTTACAACTGCACCTACTTTTGGCGACCATGTTTTCATACTTATTTTACTATAAGTATCCAAGTCTACGGAAGGTACGTCAAAAAATAACCCAGCCCAAGTTTCAGCTCCTGCCGCTTTATCAAACATACCAACACTTGAGTTACATTTCCTAATCCTGAAGGTAAATCATCTAATACAGCAACTCCAAAGCCTGCATTTCCAAAAGCACCCCCATTTGGTGCTACACCTTCAAAATCTTCTGCCACTAATGGTGGTGTTCCAGTATTTCTTAACTGAATATCATCAAAGTAATAGACTGAACCATCTCCTGCAACATCAAAATCAAAGAATATTACAACTTTTACGTAGTCCGCTGCTGGAGCTCCACTAAAGTCATACACTAATTCTTCCCAAGCATCGGTAACAGTTGTAGTCAAATCAACTTCGTCCAAATACTTTTGGATCAGCATTCTCTATTTTTAATTTTACGACTGCACCTACTTTCGGCGACCATGTTTTTACACTTATATTACTATACGTATCTAAGTCTAGAAGGTACATCAAAAAATAATCCAGCCCATGTTTCTGCACCTGCCGCTTTATCAAACTTACCTACATCATCAGTAACATTTCCTGATCCTGAAGGTAGATCGTCTAGAGTAATAACTTCTCCGTAGCCTGCATTTCCAAAAGCACCTACATTTGGTGCCAGACCTTAAAATCTTCAACCATTAATTTAGCAAATGCATCCAGATGCAGCTAGCCACTTGCTTAATATTATCTATATAGAACGTCCAATCAGCTACTTCCATCTCCTACGTTCCAAAATCAAAGAACAATACTATTTTTTGATAAGTATTTGCTGTATCAATATCACTTAAATCAAATAACACGTCTTCCCATGCACTGCATTTCCAACAGTTGTAGCTACTTTTTCAAAGATAATATTTGCATCATCAAGATTTTCTAGCTTTTAGTAATACTCTTCCTCCCGGTCTAGGTGACCAAACATCCATTTTTATGACTTTATTTGTCAGAAAAATCAATAGGTGCTGACAATGTAATAACATTACCAGCCCATACTTTCACCTGCACCTTTAATAATTTGTCCTACTGTTGCTGACTCATTACCATTTGTATCAGGATTATCTATAACGGCATTTGATGCTCCACCAAATCCTTGGAAAACACTTGCATCAAAAATTTCAAAATCAATTGGTAATTCTACAGGTGAAGACATTGTTACAACCTGAGTTAATTCAGTTGTTTCTGCGTACCACCACTTAACGCGACCACTTTAATGGTATAATCTCCAACTGCAGGATATTCAAAACTAACAGTACCATCTAAACCTAATGGTGTTGCCTTCTTCGTCTGGATTGGATGTATCAAAGTACACTAAAAACGAAGCGGCAAAATCTGCGGTAGCTGATACATTGATAAGAAATGGATTTGAAGGATCAATTTCTGCAGTTATTTCTAAATTTTCAGGTGCTCTAAATGACACAACTAAATCTTGTGAAACTGTTGTATTTAAACCAGTAATACCAATAGCTTCTATACCTAACTGTATAAGTTCCTTCTGCATAAATATGCTCTACATGCTCTCCTTGATGAAATACTAATAGGTTCTGCTGTATCATCACCTAACGATATATTGTAAGATACTCCTCCATCAGAATTAGGTGTTATTGTTACTAATCCCGTATTGTCTTGTGTAATTAGAAACAGAGCAGACACATTTGAAGGTGCCGTCACACTATCAACATAGCTTAGATCAATATCGTCTTCTGAACAACTTATAAAGAAGATCAAAGCTAAACTTAATATATATTTTATTGTTTTCATATCTATTTTTTTTAATTTTTAATATCCTGGATTTTGTTCCCATCTATTACCTGATAATAATATTTCTTCAATAGGTATTGGGAAAAGTTCATGTTTTCCGTCCTGGAAACCATCAATTTCTTGAGCAGCTCTGTCCTGTTCTTACCAGATCAAAGAAACGATGTCCTTCACCTACTAATTCAACACGACGTTCTTTATAAATATCGTTAGTTAAATTAGTTCCTGTTGATGTTATACTTGCTAAAGTAGCTCTGTTACGTACTTGATTTAAATAATCTTGTGCTCTACTATCACTAGATATTTCCTCTATTTAAAGCTTCAGCAGCCATTAATAATACATCTGCATATCTAATTGCACGGTAATTATCAGGATTTGTTAGTGCCGCATCACCATTATTTAAATCGCCTTTTCGTGCCATTATTTTTCTGTTAAAATAACCCGTTTGTTCATAACCAGCTGATTCATCATAAGATGAACCTGGATGATCTGCTATCCATTGTTCTATATCTAATATAGAATATTCTAAACGAATATCTCCATGGCTCAAAAGCATCAACTACTTCTTGAACAGGAACATTAAAACTATAGCCAGCATCAAAGAATCCGGTGGAATCTACAAAACCTCTTGGACCATTAAAATATGCTGCATAGTTACCTTCAAGACATTGGAAACAACCAAAGCTACCTCCTTCAACATCAGAATATTGAACTTCGAAAACAGATTCTATGTTATTTTCGTTGTAGCGTTCAAACAAATCAGGATACTCTGCAGTTGTCAACAATCGGTGTGGACCATTATTTATTAAATCTTCCAAAACTGCTGCAGATTCAGCAAATTTATCTTGATATAAATATACTTTTCCTAATAATGCTTGTGCAGCACCTTTAGTAACTCTACCTGTTTGATTTTGTACATAAGGTAAATTAGCAGCAGCAAAGATTAAATCTTCTTCAATTAATGCATAAACTTCTGCTGTAGGTGTTCTATCAATATTAAATTGATCTCCAAATTGTATTCGTTTATCAACTAGCATAGGAACATCTCCCCACCATTTTACTAATATAAAATTATAATATGCTCTTAAAAATCTTGTTTGAGCAATAACACTTGTTTTGTTTGCAAAATCTGTTTTATCCTGAAATTCCATAATATAATTACAACGGTTTACAGCTTCGTACATCCATTGCCACATAGTTCTTAATCCACCACCACTTTGACCTACAGCTGAATGAATCATATCATCAATTTCCTGAATATATGGTGAATCTGTTGCACTTTCACCTCCACATAAAGTATTATCTGAAGCTATTTCTGCAAATTGAACAAATTTTGATGTTGTTTGTAAATAATCATAAGCAGCAACTAATGCGCGTTGATAATCTTCTTCTGAATTAAAAAAGGTTTCAGAATTTTCATCTGGTGAATCCACATCTACAAAATCATCACTACAAGATAGCATGATAAAAACTGTAAAAATGATATAATATAATTTTTAAATTTTTCATAATACTTAATTAAAATTTTACGTTAACTCCTAATAAAACTGTCATAGCAGTTGGGTAAAACCCTTGATCTATTCCACCACCAATTGGTGCACCTGTTCCTGCTGTTGGATCATAACCACTATACTCAGTTAATGTGAATAAATTATTTCCTGAAAGATAAATTCTTAACTTATCTATTTTAGAATCATCGTCATCGTTAGAAAACGTATACCCTAATTGTACATTTTGTAAACGAACAAAAGAACCATCTTCTACATAAAAATCAGAAAAAACTGTATTAGAAGTTGCTCCAGTTGTTACTCTTGGTGCTGAATTAGTTGTACCAGGACCAGTCCAACGATCTAAGTACGAATTAGGTTTATTTGTAAAATGCAGATTACGTTCATAATTACGAACAATCTCATTTCCTAAGAGATGCAAAAGCATAGGCTGCAAAATCCCAATTTTTATAATCAAAAGATAAATTAAGACCCATAGTAGCAGCAGGTAAAGGATTACCAAGATTTACTCTATCATCTAAATCAATAACACCATCGCCATTTTGATCTACAAATTTCCAATCTCCGGTTGTGGTGCTAATATCTAGTATACTGCTGAATTATCAATTTCACTTTGATTTTGAAAAATACCATCTGTTTCATACCCTATAAAATAACCTAAAGGAAATCCTGCTTCCATTCTGGATATATGCAGGTTGAGAAATTCCAAAACCACCACCTTCAAGAAATTCACCTTCTCCACTTACTGAAACAACCTCATTTTTAATTGCAGTAACATTATACTTGACACTAAATTTAAAATTATCACTAAATCTATCTGAATAGCCAATTGCAAATTCAATACCTTTATTTTCAACTATTCCTGCATTTACAACAGGTGGTGCTCCTGTACCTAACAATCCAGATACTTCAGGTGATACCAATAAGATCTTCTGTTCTTCTTTTAAAATAATCAGTTGTAATATCAACTTTACTATTTAAAATACGTATATCTAATCCTATATCCAATGTTTTTTGTTTTTCCCATTTAATTATAGGATTGGCAATTCCACCACTTGCAGCTCCAAAAAACTCATCTTCTCTATCATTACCACCAAAAAAATAGGTTCCTTCACCATTAAGTAGTGATACAAATCTATAATCACCTATTCTGTCATTACCTAAAATCCCGTATGATGCTCTTACTTTTAATAGATCAAAGAAGTTATTATCACTCATGAAATCTTCATCTGATGCAACCCAGCCAATGGATCCAGAAGGAAAATATCCAAACTTGTTACCTGGAGGAAATCGTGTTGATCCATCTCTACGTACTACTGCAGAGAACAAATATTTTCCTTTATAATCATATTGCACTCTTGTAAAATAGGATAATAATCTACCATCAAATGTTGGGTTTCGACCTAATTCCTCATATATATCTTCTTGTTCTCCAGCCTGATCTACCGATGCATTTGCGTATATCATTATCTATTATATCGCGACCTATTCTTCCAGAAAATATCCACCTGAGGTTTCAAAAACCGACGTTCCTAAAAGTACATTAACTTTATGCGCATCATTAAATGTGTTTTCGTATTTAATAAAGGCATCAAATGTGTAATCTCTAAAAATATCTAAACCTTCAAAAACTTGATTTCTTATAGTATTAAAAACCTTTCCAAGACCATAATAATCAATTGGATCAAAAGACTAATATTGACTACTTCAGCATAATTAAATTGATAATTTGCTTCAGCCGTAAAATGCTCTAAAAAGTTATACGATAAACCGGCAAAACCATTAAGCTTCATTACTTTAGTTCTATTATAGGTATTAGCAATTTGAGCTAGTGGATTAATAACTTCAGCACCTAAACCATCTGCTAATGAATATTCACCAAATTCATCTCTTACAGGAATATTAGGTGCCATATTTAAAGCATTAAAAAGTACTGATCCTAAAGTGTTTTCTGGAAGACTTCTTCTATTTGTTCTGGTTAAAGTAAGCCCGGACTTAAATTTAAAATTCTCTAAAAAATCTAAATTATAACTTGCACTATTTGTAAAACGTGTAAAATTAGATTTCTTACCTCCAACAATACCATCTTGTGTTAAAAATGACCCACTATAAGAGTATGATGATTTTTCTTTACCACCTTTAAAAGAAATACTATGCTCTTGTAATAGGTGCAGTTTGAAACACTTCATCTTGCCAATCTGTACCAACTCCTAATTCTGATAAATTAGTATATGGTGGTGTGCCTCCTCCATTAGCAACTGCTTCATTTACTATTATTGCATATTCAGTAGCATTTAACACTGGCATTTTTCGTGTTGTTTGTTGAATACCTGCATATGCATTGTATTCAACAGTTAAAGGCATTTCTTTTCGTCCTGTTTTAGTTGTTATTAAAATAACACCATTAGCAGCTCTTACACCATAAATACCGGCAGTTGCATCTTTAAGTACGTTTATACTTTCAATGTCATTAGGATTGATAACACTTAAGTCTTCAACTACATTACCATCCACTAAATTAAAGGTCTACTATCTCCATTTGTTGAAACACCTCTAATACTTATAGTTGCACCAGCTACCTGGAGATCCCGAATTGGTTGTAATATTAACACCAGCAACTTGACCTTGTAAAGCTTGCTCAACTCGAGTTGGTTTTAATTTTTCAATTGTTTCAGTTGGATACAACGGAAACAGCACCTGTGATCTCTTTTTTCGTTTGTGTACCATAACCAATCACAACGACTTCATCAAGTTGTGCTGCATCTTCTAACAGCGTAACATTAATTGTTGTGCTGTTACTGGTTACGGTAATTTCTTGAGTCAAAAATCCAATGTAGGAAAATACCAGAATTGAATTTACCGGAACTTCGTTTAAGGCATACAGACCGTCAAAGTCAGTTGAAGCCCCTTTTGATGTGTTCTTGACAATTACATTTACACCTGGTAATGGAATACTGCCAGTATCTGTAACTGTACCACTAACATTTACAGTCTGACTGAATGCTAAAGTGGTAATTAAAAACAAGGTGAGGATTAAAATTTTTGATTTCATATGTTTGTTTTTATTTTTTAAAAAGGTCTTAGTTGTAACATCAATCAAGGAAATTTCTTTATTTAGAAAATTAGATTTACCGATGTTTCAAATTGAGTTAATTTTTTAATCACATAAAAATAATAATAAATGTTAACAAAATCATAAAAAACAACACTACAAAAATCATACTTAACAAGGATTGGGCATTTAATCGATTAAGTTTTATGATAAACACCATAAAATTAATGTTTTAGGGAAATATAAATTTATAAAATATCAGAATATAAGACTGTTAAAATATACGTATGTTGTGGTAATGTATAGTTTTTTTAAAGCCTGTTGTGTCACTATATTTCTAAAATGTAATTTGTTAGGCTAGATTCGTGCGGTAAATCTATTTTTTTTCGTAGGCGATAACGTTTTACTTCAACACTTCTTGAAGAAATATTTAGTAATGGAGCGATCTCTTTAGAAGAAAGATTCAATCGAAGATAGGCGCATAGTTTAAGATCATTTGGTGTCAAATCCGGATGTCGATTCTTAATCTTTTTTAAGAAATCCTTGTCGGCATTATTAAATGCTTCTTCAAAGAACTGCCAGTCATCAGTATTATTAATATTGTTGTTGATTAGTTTAATTACTGATTTTATTTTGGGGTTCTCAGCAGTTCTTAATTCATTTTTTATTCTATTCAGAAACTCATTCTTCTTAATTAAACTCATTGTGGATATTGCTAGTTCCCTGCTTTTGTTTTCAACATCCTGCTTTAGCTTTTCGTTCTTTAGTTCGATCAGTTTTTGGCTGTTCTCGAGTTCATTCAACTCAATTTTACGTTGTGCATCTTCCAATAATTTGCTTTGTTGACGAACATAATAAGCCTTATAAAAATTATGGATAACGAGAATTAAGAATAGAGCACAGATACTGTATATTACAATTGCAATATTTGAAAGGAACCAGGGCCTGTCTATTTCAAAATTGAATGATGCAATATTTTTGGTTAATTTATTACCAACTTTTCCTCGGACATTAAAGGTGTAACTTCCATATGGTAAATTTTCGAAAAGTTGTTTTGATTCATTGCTCCATTCGGACCAATTATCAGTTAGGCCGGCTAACTGGAATTGGTATTTGCTTGTTACAATTTTTCCAAAAAATGGAATGCTGTAATTAATTTCTATATTATTGGTTTTGTTCTCAAGTTGGTTTAGGGTGCTCAAGTTTAATTTGTTCTTTGGACCTTCAAGTTTGTTGGCCAAGACAGAATTAATTTGAATAGTCCAATCATTTTGAGGGTCTGGAATTGACCTGTTATAGACGATATATCCGTTTGAGGTGCCTATCAAATATTCCTCATTACTGATCTTGGATAAATTTTCAAAACCAGCCACAACATTTCTAAGATTTTCGGAAATAGGGATAACCTCCACTTGTGGAATTGAACTAACACTTCCCGGAGATACAATTAGAATATTATCATCGGCAAATCGCCATAATTTATCAGATTCTCCATTAATTTCAAGTAGTGTCGAAATGGATTTATATGGGGTGAATAATGAAGTGAAGATAGAATCCTTAGTGAATTTTAACTCATTATCATATCTAAAAACACCTTCTGAAGACGAGTAGATCAGTTCATTAGAATACTTTAATAAACTTGAACCAATTCCCTTGTCAACAGTATTTGATATATTTAAGCTTTGCACTTTAGTTAGATTGTCATTAAAGTTTAACTCGTACAGCCCTTTAAATTCATGGTTGACAAATATTTGATTATTGTAGATCTCAAAAAATCGGCAAGACATATCAATGCCTTCAATGGCATTTCTGAACCTCCAATTTTCTTTGTCCTTTTCAACAATGGTTAACCCTCCATAATTGCCCTGAAGTATCATATCAGGCATATTTGGAATAGGCTTAAAATCCCAGCTACCTATAGCATTTGTTATTTTGTTCAAGATCCTTCCATTTTTGACAATAAATGTGCCCGAATCATGTCCACAGAACAATGAATTGTCGATCTCTTTTAAAGTCCATACCTGCCCATTAGTTCCTTGTACGAATTTAAATTCATCATTAGTGTTTATCCTTTTATAATATAAGCCTTGATTGGTCCCTAAATAAAGCAGATCTTCAAATATTATTGCATTATAAATTGTGCCTAGCTGCCCTTGTTGGTTAATATAAATTTTAAACTTGGAGTTTCTGTTAATATAGTTCAGACCGTAATCCAAACCAAGCCAAATGTTATTTTGGCTATCTTCAAAAACAGAAAGAATGGTGTTGTTGCTCAATCCGTTATTTTGATTGAACCTGCCTATTAAATTACCTTCAGTATCAATATGGAATATACCATTTGAGATCGTTCCAATAACAAAAGTTTCATCATCTAGCTGTGTAGCACTATACACCGTCAATTCATTAATATTTATATTATCATCCAATTTCCATGAAGTCAGGGCCTCGTCATCCATAACAAAAACACCTTCATTACTCGTTTGAATAAGAATTTGTTTATTGATCTTATAAATATCAATTACTTTATTTCGTTTTAATATATCATTGTTATTGACCAATACAACATTGCCATTTTCAATCTTGAACAATCCTATTCCCGCTTTATGGAAAAAGATCGTTTTTTCAAAATTTATCATTTGAGAAATCTGTGCATCAGATTTAATAATTTTAAATTCTTTGTTGTTGAGGTCTAATAAATATATTCTTGACAAGGATTGAAATATCATCCAGCCATTTAACTCCGTAATATTCCAAAATTCTTCATCTTCTTCTAAGTTAATGCCGAATTGATCAATGAGTGATATATAGTTAAGGCTGCCGAAAAGATCCGTTTCCCAATAACCAAAATCCATAAAACATCCTGTAAAAACTTTATTGTTTATAACATTAACCGATCTGATAATTGAATTGTTTGGTACCGGAAATAACTTCCATCTTGCCCCGTCAAACTCTAATAAGCCTTGAGAATTTGCAGCATAAATAAAATTTTTAGAAGATTGAGAAATGTCCCATATTTGATTATCTGCACCATAATCACCAGGGGAATAGGTAACTATAGGAGAAAGTTCCTGTGCTGAAGTTGGCAATAAGAACAAACAAAAAAATAAGCTCAATATATATTTTGGATATCCTCTCCACATTTCACTAAAATTTTCAAGTGTAATATGCAATATACGACATTGTATGGTTTTTATTATTGTTAAAATATAACTATACAAAGGCAGTTTGGAAATAATAAAAGTTGATGCTAAACTAAATTACAGCAGAAATCGTAAAAAAAAGATAGCGAGAAATCCAATTCAGCATTTATAATGCATTAAAAATGAATTATTTCAATCATATTTATTTTATTAAAATTAACATTTCAAATAGAATATTGAACTAATCACATCAAGAATCTATAAACCTTAATATAATTGCATCTTTTTAAGAATAGAATTATTAAAAACTTATAATTATAAGGCGAATTAAAGATGACTATTGTCATCTTTAGAACTTTTAATTTTATCTAAATTTATCTTCTATATTTAAACTAATTCTACAATGAAAATAGGGATATTAAAAGAAACTCAAAAAGGTGAAAAGCGTGTTGCTATAACACCACATATAGCCAAACAACTTGTTGAAAAGGGATTTGAAGTAAGAGTTGAAGAAGATGCAGGGTCAAGTTCTAATTATAAAAATTCTGATTACAGTAAAGCCGGTGCTCCAATTCGTACTAAAGCAGATATTTTTAAGAAGGCTGATGTTTTAATAAAAATAAATCCTTTTGATAATGATGAGTTAAAAAAATTAAAAAAAGGCCAGATAATCATTGCTCAATTATTCCATAAATCACATCCAAATGATATAGAGATTATAGCCAAGCAAGGCGCTACTGCTCTTTCAATGGATGCTATGCCAAGAATTTCAAGAGCACAGGACATGGATGTCTTAAGTTCGCAAAATAATTTAGCAGGGTATAAGGCGGTTATTAAAGGAGCTTACGAAATGACAAAAATATTTCCTTTGATGATGACAGCTGCGGGGACTATAACACCATCCAGAGTATTGGTCTATGGTGTTGGAGTTGCGGGATTACAGGCAATTGCAACTGCAAAACGTCTTGGAGCTATTGTTGAAGCAACTGATATCAGGTTAGAAACTAAAGAACAAACAGAATCATTAGGCGCAAAATTTATTACTGTTGACAATACAGGAGAGGAAGAAGCTGAAGGAGGTTATGCAAAAGCTGCTTCTGAGGATTATGCAAAAAGACAACAGGAAGCTGTTAACAATTCATTGTTCAAGGCTGATCTTGTTATTACAACTGCGATGGTGCCGGGAAGAATATCACCAGTGCTAATTACAGAAGAGCAGGTGAAACAAATGAAGAATGGAGCTGTAATTATCGACCTGGCTGCTGCTCAAGGTGGAAATTGTGAATTAAGTAAATTAAACAAAACTGTCATTAAACATGGTGTGAAAATCTTTGGAGCGACAATAGCTCCGGAAAGTGTATCTACCAACGCCAGTGATCTATTTGCGAAAAATCTTTACAATTATATAATGCATTTAACAGAAGGTAATCAATTCAAATGGGATCTAAAAGATGAGATAACCGATGAAACTTTAATTGTATTCAACGGAGAAATAAGACATAACGGTAAAACTGAATAACTATGACTGAATTAATAAATTTTGTAAGTGATAATCTCCAAATGATCTATATCGTCATCCTGATGATATTTGTTGGAGTTGAAGTAATAGGTCATGTGCCGGCAGTATTGCACACACCTTTAATGTCGGGTGCAAACGCCATACATGGGGTAGTAATTATTGGTGCTATTTTGGTCATGTTAGGGGCAGATCCTGAAAATATTTTGGCACAATCCTTAGGCTTTGTGGCCGTATTACTTGGAACCTTGAACGTGGTTGGCGGTTTTGTAGTGACCGATCGCATGTTAGAAATGTTTAAAAAGAAAAAATAATGGAATATATATTTAGTCTTGAATTTATCTACATAATA
Organism: uncultured Flavobacteriaceae bacterium; assembly: GCA_963827785.1. GTDB lineage: Bacteria > Bacteroidota > Bacteroidia > Flavobacteriales > Flavobacteriaceae > Site-B1. The sequence continues at coordinate 15,520 of CAWHCT010000015.1, forward strand.
GCATCGGTTACCTACATATTAGGATTAAAGATGCTTGGTAATCCTCATACTGCCAGAAGGGGAAATTTAATTGCTGCTGCCGGTATGACTCTGGCAATCTTTGGAACTATATTTCTGTATCAGGGAGAAGTGTCAACACAGATCTATATTTTAATAGCAATTGCAATTGTAATTGGTACAATTATAGGTTGGCTGGTTGCCATAAAGGTTGATATGACCAAAATGCCTGAACTGGTATCCTTATTTAACGGAATGGGAGGGGCAAGTGCTGCTTTGATAGGTCTTATTGAATTTCATCATTATATTGGCGATCAATTATCAATCTTAACAATTATTGCGGGTATGATCATCGGTAGTGTATCATTCTCCGGGAGTATGATTGCCTGGGCAAAACTAAATGGTACTTTAAACAAACCTATTCGTTTGCCGAAATATAACTTTTTAAATAATATTTTTTTATTAGGTTTATTTGCCTTTGGAGCATATATTATTTTTAGCGGTAGTGACAGCCAATTATTTTTATACATTTTATTCTTCGCGGCCTTGCTTTATGGTGTACTATTTGTTTTACCTATTGGCGGAGCAGATATGCCTGTAGTCATTTCTTTATTAAACTCTTTTACTGGATTAGCAGCTGCGTTTGGAGGTTTTTTATATGGAAATATGGTTATGTTAACCGGTGGTATTTTAGTAGGTTCTGCAGGAACTATATTGACACTTGCCATGTGTAAAGCGATGAACAGACCATTGTCCAATGTTATATTTGGTGCCTTTGGTGAAGGCAGTAAGGCGGCTAGTGGAGAAGGAGGCGGTAAAATTACCGGAACTATTAAAAAGGCCTCTGTAAGTGACGTTGCCATTTTAATGAATTATGCACAACGAGTTGTTATAGTTCCTGGATATGGATTGGCAGTAGCACAAGCCCAACATGCCATTCATGAATTGGAGCAGTTGTTGGATAGTAAAGGAATAGAAGTTAAATATGCAATACATCCTGTTGCAGGTAGAATGCCGGGTCATATGAACGTATTACTGGCAGAAACCAATGTTGATTATGACAAGCTGGTAGAAATGGATGATATTAATTCGGAATTTCCAAATACCGATGTTGTATTTGTTGTTGGAGCTAATGACGTGGTAAATCCGGCAGCACACAATGATCCTTCAAGTCCAATCTATGGAATGCCTATTCTTGATGTCGAGAAAGCCAAGCATATAATTGTTAATAAACGTAGTATGAAGCCTGGTTACGCAGGTATTGAAAACGAATTATTCTATAATTCTAAGAACTCTATGTTATTTGGTGACGCAAAAGCTATGATTCAGGCTTTAATAAGTGAACTTAAGGCGATGTAAATATCGCACTCCATTTAATAAAAAAAGCCATTTTACTTAGTAAAATGGCTTTTTTATTGGTTTAAAAATTCCTATTCGTGGAATTCCAATACTTTTATTTTATTCCTGGTAGAAAATATCTTTCCTTCATCGTGCAGTTGTTTGATCACTCTGGTTATTACAACTCTGGATGAATTCATATCATTAGCAATTTCCTGATGCGTGATCTCAAGATCCACGTCATTTGTTATTTTAACCTTATCGGTTAAATATTTTAGTAATCGCTCACTCATATTCATAAATGCCAAACTGTCGATGGATTCAACCATTTCTATCAATCTAAAATGATAACTGTCAATAATAAAATGTCTCCAGGATTTATATTTTGACAACCAAGTATCAATATTTTCTACAGGTATGAAAATGGCCTCTATATCGCGCTCTACAACACCCTTGAACATACTTTGTTTCCTGTTGATACAATTTACAAAACTAATGGCACAAGTGTCACCACGTTCTAAAAAATACAAGAACTATTTCCTCGCCTTCTTTTTCTTGTCGGATAATCTTAACAACACCATCTAAGATTAAAGGAATATGTGTCATTTCTGACCCAATATCTATTAAAAGTTCACCTCCTTTGACCTTGTCAAAATGACCTACTTTTACTATTTCGTCGATTAATTCATCTTCAAAGACATCAGAATAATAATCGGCTAATTTTTCTCTTAAAATTAATTCTTGGGTAATCACTGTATGAAATGCAATTTGTTTGTGCAAAGGTAACAAAATTGGAAAGAAAAAACCCTCTAACTTTCGCCAGAGGGTTCTAAGTTCAAAATTAAGTTTAATTCATACAGTGAAAACAATTAATAAATTAGAACTTTATCTGTACCTGAGCTAATAATTGATCATTGTCTACATTCGCAACAGTCTCTATATTAGACAGATAATTTAATTGGAATCGCACTTTGTCATTCACAAAGTAATTAAAGCCAATTGTCATTCTTTCCAGATAGCCAATGTTATCTTTTAAGTCTATGTCCGGGTCAAAGTATTCATATTTGAATACAGGCTCGAATTTTTCGTTCACGGCATAGGTTGCTAACATATAAGCACCATCTCTTTTTTCGCCTAAGGCGATTGGAGTTGTACCACAGCCACCAGCAGCACCGGCAAAATAGGCACCTTCGTCATAAATATATTCAGCTTGAACTCTTAGTTTATCCAATTCTAACAACAATTCACCACCATAAGATGAACGGTCATCGACATTATTATTAGGTATCGGATAGCCAAATCTAAAGCTACCACCTACTGTTAAATAGTTAGTGATTTTGTAAGTAGCTCTACCCATAACATCTTTTTTGGTATTGTTATCACCCTGGTTAAGGCCTGTACCATTCATAATTGCTACGGAATAATTCAGCTTATTGAATTTGTTACCACCAAAAACGGCTAATCCAAAGTCACGTTGAGGTGCTACCAATTGATCAGCAACTACAGAACGTTCTACAGTTTTAAGCATATGGCAAGGTGTAGCTACATCTAAACTAAATGGTTGTTTAAAAGTACCCACAGAAATTCGTGCCCAGTTATCTGCTTCGTAAGTAATAAAAGCATCCATTAAATAAGTATCTGCAGTTCCTCCAATAAACGGGCTTGCTTCCAGCATAAAGTAATATGAGAAATCATTCAATACACTTCCTCTAACACCTAATCTGGCTCTTTTAAATCTAATGGTATTGGCTTGGTTGCCATCTGTAAAATTGTAATCGTATTGCGGTTGTATATATCCAAATAGTTTAATATTTGGCATATTTCCTTCGGCACTGCTGCTTGCGGGATCATCTATATCACAACCTTGAGAGAACACTGCATTTGTATTTAACAGCAGTGTTAAAATGAGCAATTTATATATGCTTTTCATATTGTTGTTTTAAGGGTCTTATTAATTAGTAACGACCGGTAAATCTTTAGGGTTAGAATCGCCTCCCCATTGGTTTGTAGACCATGAAGGATTAGTATTAAAAATTCCATTCATTCCAAAAGTCATTGAATAAGCATCATAACCAAGAACTCGTAAACATGCTGTCAATACAGCGGAAGTTTGACCAGTGTAGCAATAATTAACCACTTTCGCATTTGCAGCTGGGTCTAACCCTAAGTAAGAATTGTCACTAAGAGTTAAAGGAAGAATTCTGTAAGCACCATTAATATGTCCAAATCCTGAATAATCACCTTCACTGAAATAATTATTGACAAAATATTGAGATGGATTGTTTAGTACGTCTGATCCACTTGCTGTAGCAGCACCAAATCCTGCAGCAACAACTGCCTCTACTCGTTGTTTAAGGATAGCTTCGCCATTAGTTAAAGTTGTAGAGATTGTTGGTTCATCAAATACGATATTTGCAGGCGCACCTTGATATGACCAATTGCTATGCCCATCTGCAAGATTACTACCTATTTTACTGTTCCAAGGACCGGCATTATCAGGATTCCATCCTGACATTCCCCACTTAAGGGATCTAGTGCTTGGGTATCCGTACAGTCTCAATAAGGCTGTAGCATAACAAGCTGTTTGTCCTGTGTAGCACACAACTAATATTGGTTTAGTAGTAGTTGCAGCAGTAGTAAGAATATCAGAGAAAGCCACATTATTAGCACCTTCAATATGTGCAGTCAAAAAGTCTGTATTACTTCTTATATCCATAATATAATAAGTATCAAGGAAAGTTTGCAAATCAGCTTCTGCTGGTGCACCAACTACAAATTTTTGATTATCAGTGTTGGTAAGAATATTGCTAATATCTAGATCGTTTTGTACCATATACTCTTTCATAAGAGTAAATGCTGGTGTGGCGACAACGTTGTTATCGGTAGGGTCATCACCTCTATCACAAGAGGTTAGAAATAAGGCAGGAACTAATAATAATCCTATTAAATAAATTGATAATTTTTTCATGACTAATTTGTTTATGTTATATAATTTGTTGTTTTATTCGACTACTGGGTACATGTTAATTTCTTTCTTGGTGAAGGCATCCAATCCTTTATCCTGTAACACATCATTCATAAATCCATTCTCACCATAAGCTATATTGCCTGTATCATAACCTAGAACATTGAGATAAGCTATAATGTAAGCTGCTTCTTGGCCTGTTGTTGTATAGACCGCTACTTTTTTATCTGTTGGAAGTGTTAAAAGATCTGTTTCAAACAATAAGGATTTTCCAGGTTCGTATTGAATTGCTCCAGGAATATGCCCGTTATTATAATTTTCTGCATTGACATAGTTCACAATGAAATAATCACTGGTATTTTCGAAAACATCAGGTGATTTTAAAATGAAATCACTGTAAGGCTTTGCAAATAATTCTTCCAATCTTGCTTTTAAAATCTCTTGAACTTCAGTTTTACCAGTGGTAAGTGAAGGATGATTTACTGTTTCAGGTTTTGCATTTTCCGTGGTTTCCAGTTTATCTGCAAATTCATTGTTGATATTTTTGCTCCACGCGTTATTCGCAAAATCCTCTCTCCAGGAACTCATTCCCCATTTCATGCTATATACATTATCATAACCAGCCATACGCAATAAACTGGTGTAATATGCAGCAGATTGACCTGAGTAACAAACCATTACTATTTTATCAAAATCGGATGGGTTGATCGTTGTATCAAAATAAGTTAACAGGTCTGATGATGGAACATTTGCAGCATTTTTAATATGTGCATATTCAAACCAACTGTCAGATCTGATATCAATAAGATGATACTTGGGGTTTTTAAAGTTTTGCTTTACTTCATCAGCCATTATTATTGGTAATTCACCTTTAATAAAGCCGGTAGAAGGTTCTAGATAATTTACCAGAGTTTCAAATTCATCCGGTGAGGTCATAGCAGAATTCTCTTCTTGCGCATAACTTACTGTTAAAGCAATTGAAGAAACAAAAAACGCTATTAAAAAAAAGAAGGTTTTTTTCATGATTTAACTATTTAAAATTCAAAAATTTAATTGTTTTTACTAGCTGTAAAATTATAGTCGGAGGTACAGGATTTTTATGATTTTTGTCATCTTTATCTAATACATATTTAGTATACACAGTATCATTTGTAACATGGCTTGGTAACAATTGTTACCAAAAAATATTTTCAGATTTTTATTAAAAAAACAAGTTTAAAATACAGAAAATCAATTACTTATGTTATATTTAAATTCTTGAAAAAAGACAGAGGTTAGAAGTTTGTCGTTAAATTTAGAAATGACAAAATGTAAATTAGTAGGATCGCTGAATTATAGGAAATCTTATTGCTGAAAATGAGGTCGTAAAGAAGTCAGATTTTGATAATTAATAAGAAAAAAATCACCTAAACAAGGACATCAATTTTGTTCCTTCCCAGTTTAATTTTTCCTTCATGTTCCAGTGCTTTTAGCAACCTGGAAACTACAACTCTTGAAGTGTGAAGGTCGTTGGCTATTTCCTGATGTGTTATTGAAAGTTTTCCGCTATGTTTTAGATCAACCTGTTTGGCAAGATATTTATATACACGATCATCTAATTTAAGAAATGCAAGACTTCTTATGGCATCTCCCAGTTCTAAAAGTCGGTTGTGGTAGCTATCTATAATAAAAACCCGCCAGGAGTTATATTTTGTTATCCAGTCTTCAATTTTATTTACCGGGAAAAGAATGCATTCTGTATCTTCTTCAACTGAAGCTCTGAACATACTTTTGCTTTGATTGATACAGTTTACGAATGAAATGGCGCATGTATCTCCTTCTTCTAAAAAGTAAAGTAAAATTTCGTCTTCATGCTGGTCCTCTCTTAATACTTTTATAAGCCCATTTAAAATCAAAGGAATATGAGTCATTTCATCTCCTATATCAATAAGCATTTCACCTTTTTTATAAGTCTTGTAAATCCCATGTTGAGCTAATTCATTAATAAGATTTTTTTCAAAGACACTATTGAAATGCTCTGTTAAATGATCCTTTATAAATTTTACATCATAATCCATTTTGATATGATTTTAAATTAGAATTAACTAAATATTAAAGGAGTATATAAGTTAGTGAAAACCAGCTTAACAGCCTCCTTCAACAGGCATTTTCTTTTTCTTTACAACCGGGATAATTTTTTTAGGAACTGTTGTAATTTTAGGTTTAGGAGCAACTTTAGCTTTGTCCATTGCTTCCTGACTCTTTTTAATAGATTCCTGGATAAAGGAATTAATATCAGGAGCAGAGGATTCTGCAGTCACATCCGTAGTAATCAATTTGTTTTGAAAGTAACTATTCTCCACAGATAGTATTTTAATATTGTCAAAACCTAATTGTGATAATAGCATAAATGGAGCAATTACTTCGTTTGGATTATTGCCATACAAGACAAGGGTTTTGTTTTCTTCCTTAAAATTTTCAAGAATATCAGAATTCTCTTCGTTTAATATCTCTGGTGCCGACAAATTAATGGCATCTTCCATATGCCCTTTGTCAAATTCATATTGATTTCTAATATCGATTAAAACAGAATTTGTTTCATCAATATCATTTTGAGCAAGAAGATAATTAGTATTTATTATTTTTTCTAAGGTATCTTGAGTGTTTACGCTATATAAATGTTTTGGTCTTTTATATGATAGAAGTGCAATGATCACTATTAAGATAGATACAACTGCGGCTATTGATATACGTTTCGTTTTTTCTAATTCTTTCATAAGAATAATTTTAAATAGTTGGTGTTTTAACAACCGCCTTCAACTGGCATTTTTTTCTTCTTTATAACAGGGATAACCTTTTTAGGAGTTGTTGAGGTACTTGGTTTTTTAACAACGATTGGCTTCGATTTAATATTTTGTGGGTAAGCTACACCAAAATACATGCTTGCAGCTTTACGAGAAGAATATAATGCAAACTCATTGGAAGCCATATTCTCCGATGGTTTTTCGGGGTTTATAATGGTATGAAACCAATTATTTATACCTCCTTTAAGCACATGAAGATTCTTATACCCTAGTCTGCTGCATAACATCCAGGCTTGATCGGAATAAAAATTATCATTTGAGAATAATACAACATCGTACTGGTTTTGATTTAAATATGGTTCAAAATCTTCATCAAGTAAATTCTTTAATGGAATATTCACCGCATTTGGAAGCGAATATTTTGTGTACTCATCTGGTTCCCTGACATCAATTAGCATTAATGACGGATCTTGATTTATTATGCGATTTGATAGTTCATCGGTATTAATATATCTCTCCGGGCTTATTGCATTACTCAATAACTTTTCGGGACTAATACCTTCATGTTTTTCATATTTGGGCAATAACACTAAACCACCTGCAAGAACAATGAACACTAAAGCAAGAATTTTATATCTTAATGATAAAAACTTAACTAATTTTCTATTTACCATTTTCTGTGATTTAAATTATTAGTAAAATACTTTTTTAACTCTTTTACGTATCATATCTGATAGAGCAAATATGATAATAGAACCTATGGTTAATAAAAACACAAACCAATATGGATTAACTCCCAATGAGTCAACTAATGTTATGTTTCCATAGAAATAACCATTGTATATTGGCTCAAAAAGAGAATACAGTTCAGAAAAAATAAAGATTCCTACCATGATGCCAACAACATTAACAATGGCATCTATCTTACCTATGGCTACAGCTGATAAACTAGTACCCGGGCAAAACCCTCCGGTTACAAATCCTACCCCCATTATAGCACCACCAATAATTGCTCCCCATAAATAGGTTGGATGTACATAAAGTCTGTTTATGTCAACATATCCAAGGTAGTCCATATATAAAAGTCCGATTAAGGAAACTATTGCAGCTGTGAAAAATACTTTCAATACAGCGAAATCGTAGCCATAAAATACACCAGCCAGTTTTCTTGATGATGAGAAACCTGAAGCTTCTAAAATAAATCCGAAGAAAATTCCAATAATTATAGCAATGATGCTGCTCCACTCAAAAGAAATTATGCCGTTAGGAATTAATGGTCCCATAAATTTTTGTTTTAAATATTTTTAAATCCAGTTTTTTCTAAAGAAATACGCAAATAAGTATGCAGTACCAAAAATGGCAAGCATTGTTATGAAACCGCCAGTAGATAATACAGCCATTCCGCTTAAAGCCGCTCCACTTGTGCATCCTCTGGCTATTTGGGCTCCCAGCCCAAATAAGATACCTCCACTAAATGCAAAAATTAATCGACGTCTTCGTGTAATTTTAGGTGAGTGTTGTACTCTCCAGCCAATTCTGCCTGCCAAACCACCGGAAATAAAAGCTCCGATAAGAACGCCCAATGTTTCGAATACAATCCAGTTGTTCATTGGCGACTTGTTTTCATCAACAAATTTGCTGTAATAAGCACTTTGTTCAGCATGCTCATGAGAAATGTCATCTACAATTGTTACAACACTACTTTTCATTGCACCGCTGGCACCCAAACCTCTACCGGTTATATAGAAGGTAAAGATTATTAAAATACCTAAAAGGAATCCTCCAAAATAAGGGTTCCAGTATACATGTCTGTTTTGTTCTTTATCTTTCATTCTGTTAGTTTTAGTATAGATATCTTGTTATTTGTCCGGCTTCAACCATAACAAATCTGAAAATCAGTCCGCCAATTAATATGAGTATAGCAGGAATGGCAACCGGAACTTTATATCCCTTTAATTCAAGAAGTTCAAGTAAGCCGGGAACTATAAGTCCAAGGATAACCACAAACCCGAAAAACATTACAGTAAAATCTCCTCCCACTAATAATTGCATGGCCTCTAACTGAACCTGAGATCCGGCATACATTCCCATGATCATATGGACGATCAAGCCAAGTTCAATAATTATTAATGCAAGATCGACTTTACTGAATAAGTGTCTTTCTTTTGCTGTTTTTGCCAAAAGTATGATTGCTGCGGCTCCTGTTGACATTCCGGAAGTTAAAAATAATGGGCCCAGAATAGCATTATTCCATAAAGGCCTTGCATTAAAAGCAGACAGTAATATTCCTGTGTACACTCCCAATATTATTGCCAGTGGAATTATAGCATAGGCCATTAGCTTTCTATTATTCTTGAGAAAAATTTCAAATTTTTTCAAGAATTCGAATTTTAAATTCCATTTTGGAAAGAGTTCAGTAAAATAGCTAAAAACCCATAAAAAAGATAATGGTGTTGTTGCCAATAAGACCCAAGCTCCCCAGGACATTGGTGATTCCAAACGTATTGTTGTGTATAATTGCCATGAGTACAAAGGATGTTTTAAATCGTAAATCAAGGCAACCAAACCTAAAGATAGCGCTATTGGAGGGATAATTGTTGCATATTTTACCGCTGTTGGATAGTCTTTTTCCTTGTCAAGAACAGTAACAATAGCGGCAAACAATAAAATACCGGCTGCCAGACCACCTAAAAACAAGTAAACAGAAATAGGCCAATGCCAAATCTCTAATGATGGATCTATATGAGGAATGTTTCTTCCGCTTACGAAAATTTCTTCTTGCATGATCTTAATATTAAATTAAATAATACACTTGTGGTTTTGTTCCTGCTTCAGGAGCCAATGTTTTGTGTTTTCTGGACTTTAATAATCTGGACACTTCACTGTTAGGATTATCCAAATCACCAAAATACATGCACTTGGTTGGACAAACCGATACACATGCAGGTAATTGTCCTTTTTCCAATCTGTGATTACAGAACGTACATTTATCAACATAGCCTATAGGATGGGAGTAACGAGCATCATAAGGACAAGACTCTATACAGGCTCCACAACCAATGCATTCGTTTGGAGTAACCAAAACGATTCCACCTTCAACTATATGGCTTGCACCTGTTGGGCAACATCTAACACAAGGTGCGTTATCACAATGATTGCATCTCTCTGATTTCAATTCTAATTCAACTTTTGGATAGGTCCCATCAACTATTTCAGTTATCCAATCCCTACAATATCCAATAGGTACATTGTTTTCTGTTTGACAAGCAACAACACAATCACTGCATCCAACACATTTTAATGTGTCTATAACCATTGCATATCTCATACCTCTACTATTTTATGTGGATCTTTAGTTAATATTTCAACAAAGTTGCCTCTCATTCCTGTGCCTCCCATTAATGGATCCATAGCAACTTTTGTTATCATTTGGGTATCGTTGATACCTTTGCCAAAGGTTCTGCTCAACTTTTTGTTATCATGACCAAAACCATGCACCATGTACACGGAATCCCAGCGAATCCTTTCGGTGACACGGACTTTTATAGCAAACGTTGAGGTAATCTTATCCTGATTTCTCAACCAGACTTCCTGTCCGGTTTTCAATCCGAGTATTCTGGCAACTTTAGGATTTACCCAAAGTTTGTTTTCATCCATCAGATCATTTAAATTTGGATTATTGGCAGTTCTACTAAAGGTGTGCATAGGGGCTCTGCCATAATTTAATCTGTAGAACCCTTGAGGAGGTTCAGGATGTTTAGTATAAACAGGCATTGGATCGAAACCAAGATTTTTTAGTTCTTTTGAGTACAATTCTATCTTTCCGCTTGCTGTTGGGAATTGGTAGCTTTTGTCTTCAACTAAATATAATGGACCCGATTTACGAGGAAAATGTTTGACTCCAATCTTTTTCATTTCTTCCAATGACGTTCCCATTTTATTCAATTGCCATTCAATCACTTCTTCATAATCATTATAATTGAAGAATTCACCTAATCCAATTCGTTCACCAATTTGTTTTGCAACCCACCAACCCGGTTTAGAGTCGTATTTTGGTTGAACAACAGGAACTCTGACAGCAATAGATGGCTCTCTGTTTGGAGAAGAACGAATGCCATCATAGCGTTCTAAATAGGTGCATTCCGGAAGCACGACATCTGCATATCCTGTTACATCCATTGGCATAGTGTCCATAACAACCATAAATTCAAGGCTATCAATAGCTTCCTCTAACAGTTTTTTATTAGGGATTGATTTAGTAATATTTGTTCCTGCAACCATTAAGGCTTTTACGGGGTATTTTTCATGGTTTTCTTCTCCCGGAATAGCACATTTCATAACTTCAGTAGTCACACCCATCTGTGCCAATGGGAATATTTCACCTATTTCTTTCCAGCCCCATTTAGGTTCCGGATATTCGGGATGAGGAAAAGTTGGCACTTTTATGCCTTCCTTAAAGTAGAAACCTCCTCGTCGTCCCCAGGAACCTAGTAAGGCATTTAAAATTGCCATAGCTCTGGCTCGTTGTGAATCGTCTCCATACCATGTAACATGACGTCCCGGATGTATGATTACAGAGGGAGCTGCATAGGCCATAGCTCTTGCGGTTTTTCTTATCTCTTCTGGTTTTATGGTTGTTATACCATAAGCCCATTCGGGAGTGAAATTCAACACATGATCTTTAAGTTCATTGAATCCGGTTGAATATTTTTCTATATAATCCTTATCATAAAGTTCTTCTTCAATCAATACATTCATCCAGGCCAGCATTAAAGCAATGTCAGTCGCAGGTTTTATAGCTAACCAATGCTGAGACTTACTGGCCGCTGTTGAGAATCTTGGATCAACTGTAATAATAGTTGCTCCATTATCTATGGCATCAGACATTTCCTGAACCTGAGTATTGTGCATATTCTCACCAATATGAGAGCCTATTAAAACCAAACATTTTGTGTCCCTTATGTCTGTTGGTTCAGGAGAACCAACCCAAGATCCATAAGTCAATCCAAAACCGGTTTCTCTTGGACCTCTGCATTGCGCATATGCTGGTTCGGCAATAGTATCGGATCCATAGGCTTGAAATAAATGCTCTAAATGTGAACCTGGTGTTCCATGTTTTATTAAAGCAAAAGATTCAGCCCCATAGGTGTCTTTAACATGTTTGAATTTTGATGCAATTAAATCCAGAGCTTCTTCCCAGCTTGCTTCCCTAAAAGTTTGCTCACCATCAACGGTAGTTCTGATCAAAGGTGTTTTTAGTCGGTCTTCATCAGAATACATTCCAACACCACCTGTGCCTCTTGGGCATAATCGTCCGTAACAATGTGGATCTGTTTCATTACCAATGATCTTTGGAATATTCCCTTCATCATCTGAATAAGCCCAGGCTGCACATTTCCAAAAACAAACTTCGCAATACGTTGGAGTTCGTTTTAATTTTTTTGTAACAGCATCCAGCACAACCCCATTTAAAAAGGTATTTGCCCCAAACATATTTAGGGCACTTGCAGATGCGGCAACGCCTCCTAAACCTAAAGCAGAAATTTTTATGAATTTTCTTCTTGAAGTTGACATAAGTACATTTTTTTTCTGGGGTAAAGGTATCCACCGATAAAAATTCAGATAATGACAAAAGTCATATAACTGTATTGAAATGGTAACATTGGTCACATTACATTTGCCGTGCCTTGTTGTTAAAGTGATCCAATGCCATTTAGAGATATTCTAAATATCATCTAAATATTATTTATCGTAATTTTGATTTAAAATGTATTTGATGAAGGGAAATAATTCAAAATTTTGGATTGGCTTTGTTCTATTGATATTGATAGTTGCCTTGTTTTTTTGGATTAAAAGTGATTCTTCAATTTACAGTTCGAAAACAGAATCAGAATATGTAAGCGTTGAAGTACCTTCAGATGAATCCTGCCTGCAATGTCATGCAAATACCAAAGGATATTCCAGTTATCATAATCCTGAATTGATAGGTTGCACGAGTTGCCATTTAGGTAATGCATCCACCTTGGATAAGGACGATTCACACAAAGGCATGGTATTAATTCCGGGAAATTTATCTGATGCTTCAGAAACCTGTGGCAAATGTCACCCTAATGAATTAAAGAAGATCGAAAATTCGCTTATGACAACTAACAGCGGACTTGTGGCTGTTGACAAATTTGTATTTGGTGAAGCTGACAGTCCTGATTATCATTATCATATAAAAGAAATCCAAAATTCAGCATCTGATAAACATTTGCGAGATCTGTGTGCCAATTGCCATTTAGGAGCCGAGAAGAAGGAGTTTGGCGAGATCACACAGTTAAGCAGAGGAGGAGGTTGCAATGCATGCCATTTGAATTATGATGAAGCTTCTAAAAAAGATTTGATTAGCTATTTGTCATCTAATAAGAAAGAACTGCCTTTAGCACATCCGGCGACCAATATATTTGTAACTAACGAACATTGTTTTGGTTGCCATAGTCGATCTAGCAGGATTTCAACTAATTATGAAGGTTGGCAGGAAACCCTATTGGATGAAACCGATGTGATAAATAAAGATGGATTCAGAATATTAGAAGATAAACGTGTATATAAATATATAGAGGAAGATGTGCATCATGCTAAAGGCATGTTGTGTATAGATTGCCATTCTTCTCATGAAGTAATGGGAGACGGAAACCGTTATACGCATGAGGAACAAGCGGTAAAATTGCAGTGTTCTGACTGTCATTTTAAAGAAAAACCTAACACTATTCCCTATGATTCGTTGGATACCGAAAGTATGTTGGTGTTCTTACATAGAGATTATAAACATACAGACAAACAAATTATCTCTGTGGAAAACGGAGGCCATCCGTTGGTGAATACCTTTTTAGATTCAGTTGGAAACGCTTTTTTAATAGGAAAAAAAGACGGGAAACTTCATGAGTTGAAACCTCAATCTACTGTTTGCTCAAGAGATAATGCACATAAGGATATGACTTGCTCCACTTGTCATTCATCCTGGACCACCAAATGCATAGGTTGCCATAACCAATTTGACGAAAATGAAACAAGAGCCTTCGATTTGTTGGACAGACGTTATGTAAAAGGACAATGGAAGGAATATGTTGCAGAATTTTCATCTTCTCAACCATCGCTGGGAGTTCGGGAAAAGGAAGGTAATAAGCATATTGAGCCGGCAGTTCCGGGGATGATCTTGACCATTGATAAAGGAAGTTATGAAGGAAAGGAAATAGGTGAGGATGTGTCTTTTCACAGATTGTATGCTCCAAATTCTCCTCACACAACATCTTCAAAGGTTAGAGATTGCAGATCTTGTCACAACAGTCCTGAAGCCATCGGTTATGGAAAAGGAGAACTGAATTTTAATGTTGAAAATGGGAAGTGGAGTTTTATTGCTGAATATGCTCTAAATGAAAATGACGATCTTCCGGAAGATGCATGGATTCCATTTTTAAAAGATGTTGAGGCAGGAACAGTTAATTCTACACGAACCGATTTCAGACCATTTACAGTTGAGGAGCAAAAGCAAATTTTATTGATTGGTGCCTGTCTGCAATGTCATAAAGAAGATTCTAAGGTGATGCAGCAAAGTTTGATCAAAGGAATTCAACCCTTACTTAATAGTCTTGATAAACGTTGTGTGGTTCCTGTTTGGGATTAATCAGATTTATGAAGCTTTAACTGAATACGTTTTCTTGGAATATCTACATCCAACACCTTTACGATAATTTGCTGATGCAAACTCACATGTTCATTTACATCGCTTACAAAGGCATCGGCTAAATTGGATACATGAATTAAGCCACTTTCTTTAATGCCAATATCTACAAAGCAACCAAAATTAGTAATGTTGTTCACGATTCCCGGAAGCAGTTGACCTTCATGCAAGTCGTTTATGCTTCTAATATTTTGATTAAAGGTGAAGACTTTTGCCTGCTCACGAATATCCAATCCTGGTTTTTCGAGTTCTTTAATAATGTCCTCAAGTGTTGGTAATCCAACAGAATCAGTACAATATTTTTTTAGATCAATTTTTTGAAGCAACTTTTTATTTCCTATCAATTCTGAAACAGCTTTACCTTCATCTTTGGCCATTTGTTTTACCAGATCATAACGTTCCGGATGGACAGCAGAATCATCCAATGGATTTTTAGCATCCTTAATTCTTAAAAAAGCAGCACCTTGCTCAAAGGCTTTATCACCTAAACGAGGTACTTTTTTTATCTCACTTCTTGATGCAAACGAACCTTGTTCACTTCTAAATTCTACAATATTTTCTGCCAGTTTTGGTCCAATACCAGATACATAACTCAGCAAGGATTTACTTGCTGTATTAATATTCACTCCAACGGCATTCACACAACTCTCTACCACTGTATCTAAACTGGTTTTAAGCTTGGTTTGGTCAACATCGTGCTGGTATTGTCCAACTCCTATTGATTTGGCGTCAATCTTTACCAATTCAGCTAAAGGGTCCTGCAAGCGTCTTCCAATCGATACCGAGCCACGAACGGTTACATCGTAATTAGGGAATTCTTCACGAGCAATTTTTGAAGCCGAATAAATAGATGCACCAGCTTCACTGACCACAAAAACCTGAATATCATTTTTAAAATGAATGCGTCTGATAAGGGATTCCGTTTCTCGGGATGCAGTTCCGTTTCCAATGGCAATAGCTTCAATTTTATAGGCATCTGCCAGGGAGCTAATCTTCTTCATAGCACCTTTGCTGTCATTTTTTGGAGGATGCGGATAAATGGTCTCGTTATATTTTAAATCGCCTTGAGCATCTAAACAAACCACTTTACAACCCGTTCTAAATCCCGGGTCTATAGCTAACACACGTTTTTCTCCAATAGGTGAACCTAACAGTAATTGTTTTAAATTTTTAGCGAATACATTAATGGCGGATTCATCAGCTTTTTCTTTGGCAATCTGTAAAGCTTCATTTGATAACGATGGAAGCAGTAATCTCTTATATGCATCTGTAATAGCCAATTTTATTTGATCGGAACAAGCGTTTTGAGAACGAATGATTCTATTTTCAATTTCAGCCAATGCTTTGTCGTCATCAATCTCAATTTTAACGCGAATAAATCCTTCGTGTTCTGCTCTTAAAATGGCTAATAATCTATGTGATGGAATTCTATTTAAGGATTCGGTCCAATCAAAATAATCTCTGAATTTTTGCGCTTTTTCATCCGATGGCTTCGGGATCGACTTTAGTCTTAACTAACTTTGGTATTAATAGTTGCAAATTTTTCTAACTGATAGCGAATACTATTTCTAATATCTGTTCGTTCATTGATCCATTCTGCAATAATATGTCGAGCACCTTCCAGAGCGTCTTCAACAGAGTTTACGTCACCTTTTACGTATTTATAAGCAATGGATTCAATATCATTCGCATTCTGGCTCATAATGATTTTAGCCAACGGTTCCAATCCATTTTTGCGAGCGGTTTCTGCTTTGGTTTTCCGCTTCTTTTTATACGGTAAGTACAAATCCTCAAGCGTGGTTAAATTTTGAGTTTTGTTGATTTTGTCTTTTAATTCTGATGTTAAAACTTCTTGTTCTTCAAGTGCTTTAAGAATGGCGATTTTACGTTTTTCCAAAGCTTCAAATTGCTCCTTGTATTTTACAATGTCTCCAATTTGAACTTCATCCAGATTACCTGTTCGTTCTTTTCTGTAACGAGAAATAAACGGAATGGTACAATCCTCATTCAGTAAATCAATGGTATTTTTTACACTGTTTGCTGGAAGCTGGGTTTTGGAAATAATATAATTTATCATAAAAAAAGACCTTATAAATTTAGAATTATAAGGTCTGTAATATATTTAACTCGGTTGAATATTTTAACTTTTTTAGTATAAATATTAATTTCCTTCGGACTGTTGTTTGGCATCATCAATCATTTTTTGATTTGGCACAATTGCAACATTAACTCTCCTGTTTTTTGCCCTACCTTCTGCCGTAGAATTATCGTTGGTTGGTTGGGTTTCTCCAAACCAATTAGTATTTAATCTACCGCTGCTAACACCATTGTTTATCAAATAATTAGTAACAGCATTAGCTCGATTTTTAGATAATGTCATGTTATAATCTTCTGCACCAACACTATCTGTGTGTCCAACCACTAGGATATTTGTATCAGTATACTCTTTAAAAACAGCGATTAGTTTATTTAAGGTTTCTTGTGATGCTACATTTATATTATACTTATTGGTATCAAAATATACACCGCTATTTTCATCGAATGTAACAACAATAGCATCGTCAATGCGTTCTACCTGGGCTCCTGGTATTTCCTCTTCAATTTTTTGAGCTTGTTTATCCATTTTGTTTCCAATAAGCACACCTGCTGTACCACCCACAACACCTCCAATAACTGCTCCTAATTCTCCGTTTCCGCCTTTGCCAACATTATTTCCAATAATGGCTCCCAAAACAGCTCCTCCGGTTGCACCTATTACTCCACCTTTCTGTTTGTTATTTGCATTTTGAATGGATTTACAGTTTGTAAAAGTAAAAGCTACTGTTAAAGCCAAAACGATCAGGCTTATTTTTTTGATTTGAGTATTCATTAGTTTTGAGTTTTAGTAAAATTCATAGTTATTTTAAAAGGTTTTCCTTCTAAGGACACGGTTTGTTGCCATTGCATATCTGTATCAGACAATTGCGTTAATTGCAGCCTAAATCCACGATTGGTTTCAGATTTTTCCTTGACATCAGTCGGTTTTAATAAAAAATCATATAAACCTGTTTCAGGGTCAACTTCCTGAATGGTGAAGATAAAATAACGCTCTCCATTTGAACATTTTGCACCATTAATGGTATAAGTCCCAGTGTTATTATTGGGAATAAAATTCCACGAACTACTTTCAAAACAGTCTTTTGTTGCATCATCGAATAAAGACACCTTAAACGTTCCTGTTTGATCATAAGTAATTGTGTTTAAAATCCAGTCACCTTTAATTACCTTTTTTGAGGTTCTAACTGTTTTTGAAGCATTGCAGGAGCTTAAAACTATTGTCAATGCCATTAAGAATATTGTTTTTTTCATTCGTTTACGATTTATGTGAAAGATACGATTAAACTGACGTGTTGGATTATACCGTAACGTATTATTAACATAAGATCACTCCAATTTTTCAGCTGGAATATTTTTTAAGAAATAATTGTAAGTCACCGTTAAGGCTAACACAAATAATGCTGCGATTACACCAACAAGAACATCGTAATATGGATATAAGGACAATGACAATCTGATTAAAATAGTAGCTAGAACAAAGGCAGAATACCTGAATATTTTGTAGTAATTTATTGTAAAACGTAAGGCAAACAACACTATTAATATATCGCTAAATACTAAAATTGTGTAAAAGTCCTGGAATGAATGTAAATAAGTCCCTGATTCTATGAGCACTTTTAAATCCCTGAATCCAATAATTGTGAATGCAATTAATAAAGCTAAAGCCAACAACTTTTTTAATCTGATAAATTGTGTTTGCTCATCTTCAGTGGAGCTTAGTTTAATATGTTTTTGAATCTTGTTGTTTAGCCCAATAATTGAAAAGATTATGATGGCTCCAAAACCATAGATCATCATATTTATAAATGAATCTTTTATTTGTAACCACTCTAGATTATTCCCAAAATGGCTGAATTCCTTAAAAGCATCTCTTAAAAAGATCAATGATAAGAGTTCAAATTGCTTTCCCACAGAATTAGCAACCGATTTTGGAAGCACGAATATGAGTCCGAAAAGTTCAACTATCAGTAAAATTGTGAAAACAATTTCTATTGAAAAGAATGGATTTCTAAAACTAGAGTCAAAATTCCCAAGACTTATGAAATCATTATTGACAAGAACACTTAGAACTGAACTAACTATAAAAGTTATTACAAGAATGATGCTAATAGCATGCAGACTTTTCTTGTTTTCCCAATACTGTTTTAAGCTTTCAAAAACTCTATTTATTATTGATAAAAAGCGTTTGAGCATGATCGTTAAAATTACTAAATTGTTTTAACTAATCTTTAATCCGTTTTCAATTTTAGAATCACCTGTACTGAGGGAAGTCGAAGTATCAGGATTTACAAACACCAATTTACCTTCTGAGTTTTCAGTCATTAAGATCATCCCCTGGCTTTCCACTCCTCGAAGAGCTCTTGGAGCTAAATTGGCTAATACCGTTACGCGCTTGCCTACTACTTCTTCAGGAGAAAAGCTTTCGGCAATTCCGGAAACAATGGTCCTCACATCAATTCCTGTATCCACTTTCAAAACCAATAGTTTTTTGGTTTTTGGCATCTTTTCAGCCTCAAGTATAGTGCCTACACGAATATCTAATTTGGAAAAGTCCTCATAAGTAATCGATTCTTTTTGAGGCTCTGATTTTCTATTTGCCGATTCATTTTTCTTTTTGCTGGCTATTAATTTGTCCAGTTGGGCTTGAATTTCTTCGTCTTCAATTTTAGTGAATAGCAATTCGGCTTTACCTATTTGATGACCTGCAGGAAGCAGAGATTTACCGGCCGAAATATCGTTCCAAGAGTTCTCTGTACAATTCCCCTGCGTGGAATCACTCGAACTGACATTAAGAATAGAGTTCAATTTATTTGAGGTAAACGGTAAAAACGGTTCGCATAAAGTTCCTAAAGCGCTTGCAATTTGAAGAGCTACATACATAATGGTCTGTACACGGGTTTCATCCTCTTTTATGACCTTCCAGGGTTCTTCATCGGCAAGGTATTTATTGCCAAGACGGGCCAGATTCATAAGTTCACCTAAAGCTTCCCTAAATCTGTAACGCTCAATTGAACTGGAAATAACTTCAGGATAAGCCCTTATAGCGGCCAACGTTTCTTTATCAACTTGTGAAAAAGTGCTTGGTGCCGGAACAATTCCATTGTAATATTTATTGGTCAGGACCACAACACGATTAATTAAGTTTCCGAATATGGCTACTAATTCATTATTATTCCTTGCCTGAAAATCCTTCCAGGTAAAATCGTTGTCCTTGGTTTCAGGTGCGTTAGCCGTTAATACATAGCGAAGCACATCTTGTTTATCAGGAAAATCCTTTAAATATTCCGGTAACCAAACTGCCCAGTTCTTTGAGGTGGATAATTTGTTGCTTTCTAAATTCAAAAATTCGTTGGCGGGAACATTATCAGGCAAGATATATGAACCTTCTGCTTTGAGCATTGCAGGGAAAATAATACAGTGAAATACAATATTGTCTTTACCAATAAAATGGACCAGTTTTGTTTCTTTATCTTTCCAGTAAGGCTCCCAATCCTTTCCAACTCGTTTAGCCCATTCCTTCGTTGATGATATATAACCTATAGGTGCATCAAACCACACATATAGTACTTTTCCTTCTGCATCTGGTAACGGAACCGGAATTCCCCAGTCCAGATCTCTGGTTACTGCGCGTGGACGCAAACCATCATCTATCCAGGATTTACATTGTCCGTAAACATTAGGTTTCCAGTCTTTTTTATGATCTTTTAGAATCCATTTTTTAAGAAAAGCTTCGTGTTTATTGAGTGGTAAATACCAATGTTTTGTTTCTTTTAATGAAGGTGTATTTCCAGTTATTGCGGACTTCGGATTTATTAAGTCGGTGGCATTATGGCTGGTTCCGCAGTTCTCACATTGGTCACCATAGCTTTCTTCATTACCACATTTTGGGCAAGTACCTACTATGAATCTATCGGCAAGAAACTGATCTGCTTCTTCATCATATAGCTGTTCCTGAGTTTCTTCAATAAATTCATGTTTATTATATAAGGTAGTAAAGAATTCTGAGGCAGTATCGTGATGGATCTTTGCCGTTGTACGTGAATAGTTATCAAAAGTAATCCCAAAATCTTCAAAGGATTTCTTTATGATCGCATGATATTTATCAACGATATCCTGAGGTGAAACACCTTCTTTTTTAGCTTTTATTGTAATAGGCACACCATGTTCATCACTACCACAAATAAAGGCCACATCATGTCCTGTCAATCGCAAATATCGTGCATAGATATCAGCAGGGACATACACTCCTGCCAAATGTCCAATATGGATAGGGCCATTGGTATAAGGCAAAGCAGCAGTAATTGTATATCGTTTTGGTGTAGTCATTACTTGAAATTATTAAGATGCAAAAATACAGAAACCTATTGAGAAAATATGTATTTTGTTGTTTTCAATTAAAGGAGATGATTTCACCCAAATATTTACAGAAAAATGATACGATTGCCATAGTTTCCACCGCAAGAAAAATTTCTTTGGAAGAGATCAAGCCTGCAATAGAACTGCTTGAAAGTTGGGGATTAAATGTAAAAATAGGTAAGACCATTGGTTTAGAAAACAATCAATTTGCAGGAACTGATGAAGAGCGGATATATGATTTTCAAAAGATGCTGGATAATGAAGAGGTTAAAGCCATTTGGTGCGCTCGCGGTGGATATGGTACAGTCAGGATGATTGACACATTAGATTTTTCTAAGTTTAAAAGAAATCCAAAATGGATTATAGGATACAGTGATGTGACTGTTTTGCATAATCATATCAACAATTTAGGATTTGAAACATTGCACGCAACTATGCCAATTAATGTTCCAAAAAACACACGTGAAACCTTGAATAGTTTAAAAGATGCTTTATTTGGTGTTGATTTGAACTATTCAATTAAATCTGATAAGCTGAATAAACCGGGAAGTGCAACTGGGCAATTAGCAGGAGGGAATTTAAGTATTTTGTATAGTTTATTAGGGTCGGAAACAAGTATTGATACAAACGGAAAAATTCTATTTATTGAGGATCTGGATGAGTATTTGTATCATGTTGACAGGATGATGCAAAACCTGAAGCGCAATGGTTATTTTGAAAATTTAAAAGGATTGATAGTTGGCAGTATGACCGAGATGAATGATAATACCATTCCTTTTGGAAAAACTGCAGAAGAGATCATTCTGGATGTGTGTAAAGGGTATAATTTTCCTATTTGTTTTAATTTTCCCGCTGGACATATTGATGATAATCGAACATTAATATTGGGAAGAACAGTTCAGTTGGCAGTTGGCAGCAAGCAGTCAACAGTAACGTTTAAATAAAAAATTTGTCATTCTGAACGAAGTGAAGAATCTCATATTGTTAGAAAAATTGTGATGAGATTTCTCGTCCCGATTGTTATCCGGATCGAAATGACACAGTAATTTAAAATTGAAGGCAGAGATTCCTGCCTTCGCAGGAATAAATGGCACAACACAATGAACTTGGTAAAAAAGG
Source organism: uncultured Flavobacteriaceae bacterium (assembly GCA_963827785.1). Lineage (GTDB taxonomy): Bacteria > Bacteroidota > Bacteroidia > Flavobacteriales > Flavobacteriaceae > Site-B1. The sequence goes on from CAWHCT010000015.1 coordinate 37,898, forward strand.
AGAGCAGCTGGCTGTAAATTTTTTGGTTAAAAACGGCTACAAAATTATTGAACGCAATTATCGGTTTGACAAGGCTGAAGTAGATATTATTGCCAGGAAAGAAGAAACTTTAGCAATTATAGAAGTTAAGACGAGATCAAGTATTGATTTTGGAAATCCTCAGGATTTTGTGAAGCCCAAACAGATCCAGCGATTGGTAAAAGCCGTTGATGAATATGTCACAGTTAACGGATTAAATGTTGAGGTGCGATTTGATATTATTGCCATTGTTAAGAATGCTAATTCTTATGACATTGAGCATTTGGAAAATGCTTTTTATCACTTTTGACATTTTTGTAATCCTGAACTTGTTTCAGGATCTAAATTAGTCTTCTACTTTTAAATCCTCAACCTTTACAGGATTCTCTTCCAAAAAAGTTTGTAGTTCTTCAAAGTCATAAGGCTTTGCTGTGATTTGCTTGTCCTTATTCAAAACAAAATAAGTTGGTGTCGCGCTAACGCCATAACTATCACCAATTGGGTTATCCCATTTTCCGGTTCCATACACATGTATAAAATCAGGGTAATAAGAAATTTCATTGTTCCAGTTATAAGGTTCATCTTCCAATCCTATGGCGATGACCTTGGTGCCATCACCGGAAGTCTGTAAATATTTTTTTAATTCCGGAAGTTCTTTTAAGCAGTGGCTACATGAACTGCTCCAAAAGACAATAACATAACGGTTGGCAATAACCAGTTCACTAAGTTTTTTTGTCACTTCATTTCCGTCTTGTTGGATTGTTAAAGGAAAATCCGGAGCAAAAGCATTTATAGATGTATTCTTATAAACAATTAATTTAGTTGTCAATTCATCATCATTCAGCTCTTCAGAAATCGGTATCAAATAATTAGAGGCTACATAGTTTGCCATGGTCTCATTTTCAATATCTACAAACTGATCCCAAAGGATTTCCATTAAGGTCTTTTGATAATCAAGTTTAGTTGATCTAATAGCCTTGACAATATCATCAACATTAGTTTTAAAGGCATCCAAATCATCAGGATTGGAGGTCATTCCAAACACATAACCTAACATCCTTTCTATTAAGAATTCTGAGCTTTGTAAAACAGGATCATTGAAATCAGCATGCTTTAAGAAGTTATTTCTTAAATTTTTAGAATAGGTACTTACATCTTCAAAACTATTTGGAATATAAGGGGAATTAGCTTTGATAAAATGATTCGCAATAGTTCCTTGTGAAGCTTCCTCAAAACTTTTTTGAGCTTCGACTAAGGTTTTAAAAATATGATTAAAGGTCTCTTGGTCTTTACTGTTTTTCATATAAAAACTATTGATAGTCTCGTTCACCATCATCATGCTTCTAGTATACGATGTCAACAATTTATTCTCATTGGATGTTAAAAACTCAACACCTTTATCCTGACTAAAAGATAATTCAACATCTTCTTTACCATCATATATAATATCAAAGTTAAATTCTTCCTGAGGAACAGCATATACAATTCTATATACTCCTTTTGCGGCTAAAGAATCCAGAGAAATTTCAAAACTTCCATCTTTAGCTATTTCTACATTATCAACATAGATAGAAGTTGTTGGAGTCACTTTATATAGTATGATCCATTTATATTCTTTTGCCGGTGTAAAGGTGCCTTTTATACTATATTGTGCCAATAAGATGCTTGGGAGAAGAGTGAATAAAAAAAGTAGTTTTTTAGTCATTTTTTTGAGTTTTACTTTTATAAAACAAGAATTAAGCCAAACCTTGTTAATGGGTCCAAAGGGATATTCATGTTTTTGAATTTCAAAAGTAAACAATATTCAAAAACAAGTTTATAATTAAAATATTGAATTTAATCCTGATTCCCATTCATCCAGAAACTCATGAATTTCTTCAAGAAATTCTTCTGGTTTTTGCGTTCTGTTTACGGTAGCATGGATCACAATTTTATTTCTTTCCGGAGGAAACCCGGTGGTAATTGTCCAGGATAATGCGTTTGGGCAATCTACCAGGGTAAATCGGACACCTCCGTTAATTTTATCATAGCTGATTATAAATTCCCCCCAAAGAGTTAAGCCTTTAAAATCGTTGTTATTGTGTTCAAGAAACATCATGGATTCTGTAAATTCATCAACGCTTTTTGGATTAATTTTATCCTGAATTATTTCCTGTGAAATCTGCCTGTCTATTATTCTAAAGAATTCCATTATAAAGTATTTATTTGTTGAAGGGCGTTCAATGCTTTTTCAATTGTAGAAATTTTCTCAAAAGTAATTAATAATCTTAGACCACTTCTGGTTTGTTTTTCTTTCATCTTGCAAGCTGTTGGATTGTTTTGAATGTAATTTAAAACTCCGGTGAAATTTGAACTTTGATAAAATGAACTTTGCTGGTCACTTATAAAATAACCAACCAATTTATTATGCTTCATAACAACCTTTTCCAATCCCAATTTAGTTGCAATCCATTTGATCTTCACACTATTTAAAAGGTCGACAACTTGAGTAGGTAAGTCTCCAAAACGGTCAATAATATCCAATTCAAATTGTTGTAATTGGTCTTCAGTTTTTAAAGTATTAAGCTGAGTATACAAATTGAGCCTTTCGGTTATGTTATTCACATAATCATCAGGAAAAAGAAGTTCAAAATCTGTATCAATGGTAATGTCCTTTACATATTGTTTAGGTTTTGATAAGTCTTCTTTATACAAGTCCTTGAATTCTTTTTCTTTTAGTTCTTCAATGGCTTCTTGCAATATTTTCTGGTAGGTATCAAAACCAATTTCATTAATGAATCCACTTTGCTCTCCTCCAAGCAGATCACCTGCGCCGCGAATTTCAAGGTCTTTCATTGCTATATTGAATCCACTGCCCAGTTCTGTAAACTGCTCCAAAGCTGTGATGCGTTTTCTGGCGTCAGGGGTCATAGCCGAAAATTCAGGAGTTATAAAATAACAAAATGCTTTTTTATTGCTTCTGCCGACACGACCTCTCATCTGGTGCAGATCACTCAACCCAAAATTGTTGGCGTTATTGATAAATATAGTATTAGCATTGGGCACATCTAAACCACTTTCAACAATAGTCGTACTTACAAGAACGTCAAATGCACCATTCATAAAAGCTAACATAAGTGTTTCCAGTTTTTTGCCTTCCATTTGTCCATGTCCAATTCCTATTTTGGCATCAGGAACCAATCGTTGTATCATTCCTGCTACTTCCTTGATGTTTTCTATTCTGTTATGAATAAAAAAGATCTGTCCGCCGCGTTGAATCTCATAACTTATGGCATCTCTTATGGTTTCCTCGCTGAATCTGATCACATGACTTTCAATTGGATACCTGTTAGGGGGAGGTGTGGTGATTACAGAAAGATCTCGCGCTGCCATAAGGCTGAACTGAAGCGTTCTTGGTATTGGGGTTGCTGTTAGTGTTAGGACATCTACATTTTCTTTGATTGTCTTAAGTTTTTCCTTGACTGCAACACCGAATTTTTGTTCTTCATCTACTATTAGCAATCCCAGATCTTTAAATTTCACATTTTTATTTACCAATTGATGTGTGCCAATAATAATATCAACGTGTCCTTTTCCAAGATTTTCAAGCGTTTCACGTTTTTCTTTAGCAGTTCTAAATCTGTTTAGGTAGTCCACAGTTACCGGAAAATCTTTCAGCCTTTCAGTAAATGTCCTGTGGTGCTGAAAAGCTAATATGGTTGTCGGCACAAGGACAGCTACTTGTTTGCCATTATCAACTGCTTTAAATGCTGCGCGTATGGCTACTTCAGTTTTACCAAAACCAACATCTCCACAGACAAGTCTGTCCATAGGTTGTTCACTTTCCATGTCCGCTTTAACGTCAGCTGTTGAAGTGATCTGGTCGGGTGTGTCCTCATAAATAAAAGACGATTCCAATTCTAACTGTAAATAACTATCCGGATTATACTGAAAACCTTTTTTCAGTTTGCGTTTTGCATACAGTTTTATCAGGTTAAAGGCAATTTCCTTTACTCTTGATTTTGTCTTCTGTTTAAGGGTTTTCCAGGCTTTACTTCCTAACTTATATATTTTAGGAGGCTTTCCGTCCTTACCGTTAAACTTGGATATTTTATGTAAAGAGTGAATGCTTAAATACAGAATATCTCGCTCTCCATAAATTAATTTTATGGCTTCCTGTTTTTTACCTTCTACATCAATTTTTTGCAATCCACCAAACTTGCCAATACCGTGATCAATATGAGTTACATAGTCACCAATATCAAGATTCGTTAATTCTTTTAAGGTTATCGCCTGTTTTTTGGCGTATCCGCTTTTAATATTGAATTTATGATAACGTTCAAATATCTCGTGGTCTGTGTAACAAACGATCTTGTTGTCATGATCAATAAACCCTTGATGCAGAGACAGCGTAATGGTTTTGTATTGTTTGACATCAAGATGTGAATCATCAAAAATATCATGAAATCTTTTTGCTTGTTGCTCACTTACGCAGGCTATATAATTTGTATAGCCTTTTTCATGATTAGAATTGAGATTTTCAATCAACAAATTAAATTGCTTGTTAAATGATGGTTGAGGTGCGGTGTTGAATAAGATTTCTGTTTGTTGAGATTCTTCACTGCGTTCAGATTGACAAAAGTAAGATGATGTGCCAAACTCAACCAAAGTAAAACCCAGCAACTGCTTTTTAAGTAATTCTGAATTACAGAATGATTCAATTGGAGTTGTGTGCTTAATCTCTTTGGATAAAGTTTCAAAAGCTTCTTCAGCTTTTTCGAACAACGAATCTGTTCTTGAAAAAAGAATGTCGGAATTCTTAATAAAAACTACTGTTTTAGATGAAATATATTTTAAAAAACTTTCTCGGGTTTCAGCTAAGAATTTATTCTCAACGTTAGGAATAATGCTTATTTTTTTTATCTGATCAATAGAAAGTTGAGTCTCGATATCAAAGGTTCTGATGCTTTCTACTTCATCACCAAAGAATTCAATTCGGTAGGGTTCATCATTTGAAAAAGAGAACACATCGATGATTCCGCCTCGAACTGAAAACTCTCCGGGTTCTGATACAAAATCAACACGTTTAAACTGATATTCAAAAAGCACTTCATTAATAAAATCGATAGATAATTCATTACCTACAGATATCTTTAAAGTGTTCTTTTCAAGCTCTTTTCTGGTGACTACTTTCTCAAAAAGGGCGTCAGGATATGTGACTATTACAGCAGGTTTTTTTCTTGAGTTGATTCGGTTTAAAACTTCTGCACGTAATAGTACATTGGCGTTATCTGTTTCTTCTATTTGGTAAGGTCTTCTGTAACTTCCCGGATAGAACAAAACGTCTTTATCATTTAACAGTTGCTCCAGATCATTTAAATAATAAGCGGCTTCTTCTTTATCATTAAAAACCAATAAAAAGGGATTTTTCGACTGGTTAAATGCATTTGCAATTACAAAGGAAAACGAGGAGCCAACTAGACCTTTTAAATGTGTTTTAGTATCCCGATAGCTATCGGGATGGGCAATAGATTTTTGCAGTTTTTGCATGTGCAAAGACTGTAAATAAGTTTGCGAGATTAGAGATTTACTCAACTAAAACTATTTTGTGCAAATATAGAATTTTTGTTTTAGCAATTATTGATAAAAAGTTTTAATAGACCTATATTTGTTTCAAAGAAATTACAAACACATGGCTATTTCAGACCTTTTCGACAGCGAATTCAGAAAAAGAAATAAAGATCATTTTGCATCAATTGTTAGAATGGCATTGAGTGATGATGTTATAACAAAAGCTGAACAAAAGTTTTTAGACAGATTAGCAGATAAGTTGAATATTAGTGAGGATGATTATAAGAAGATCTTGAAGGATTATGAATCCCACCCTATAAATGCACCTGTTTCTTATGATGAACGCTTAGAACGATTATATGATCTGGCTCAAATGGTTTGGGCCGACAAGATTCGCCGTAAAGATGAGGTTAAATTGTTAAGAAAATTTTGCGTTGCTTTAGGTTTTCATGCAATTAATGTAAAGTATATTACTAAAAAAGCATTGGAATTGGTGAAGCAAGGGGTCGAACTAGACCAATTCATTTACGGAATAAAAAATATGAATCAATAAAAAAGCGAACTTTAGTTCGTTTTTTTATTTAACAGGATATTCATTTTTTTTATCAGCTCTTTTTCATTAAATGGTTTGGCTATATAGTCGTTCATTCCTATTCCTAAACAAACTTCTTTTTCAAGAGGTGCTACATTTGCAGTAAGTGCAATAATTGGTATATTTCTTAATTCTTCAATTTCTGATTGCCTGATGAATCTTGTTGTTTCATATCCATCCATTTTTGGCATTTTAAGATCCATTAAAATCAGATCATAAGGATTTTGATGCAATCGTTCAATAACCTGATCACCATTACTAACGATATCTACATAATAATCACCGTAATCTGCTAAAATTTTCATTAATAACAGTTGGTTGCTTTCCAGGTCGTCAGCAATTAAAACATTGAATTTATTTCCTTCATTATTAGCCTTCGGATTTAATTCTATGGGTTTATCTTCCTTCTGGTTGCCTGAAAATTCAAAGCCCAAAATGAATTTAAAAGTTGTCCCTTGCCCTTCTTTACTTTTTACAGTAAAAGACCCGTTCATTAAATTTATCAAGCTTTTGACAATAGATAATCCTAAACCCGTACCACCATAAATATTCGCATCATGGGTTTGAGTAAAACTTTCAAATATAGATTCAATCTTCTCTTCCTGAATGCCAATGCCTGTGTCCTGTATTTCAAATTCAACCTTTAAAAATTTGCTTTTTCTTTCAAGTAACCTGATAATTAAATGTACACTTCCGTTATGCGTGAATTTTACAGCATTGTCAAGCAGGTTGGTGAGTATTTGAGTTAATCTGATTTTGTCGCCAACCAAATATTTTGGAATATTTTTATCTATTTTAGTTAGGAATTCAATGTTTTTAGTTTTGGTCTTTACAGTATATGTGTCCTCAACAAGATCCAGAACTTTAAAAAAATCAAATCGGTCATACTGTATTTTAAGCCTTCCCATTTCAATTTTAGAGATATCCAGTATGTCATCTATCAAGTTCCTTAAGTGTTCACCTGATTGTTTTATGATATCCAAATAGTGCAACTGGGTTTCGTTCAAGTTCGATCTTTGCAATATTGTGGAAAAACCCATGATTGAATTTAAAGGCGTTCTCAACTCGTGGCTTGTATTTGCCAAAAATTTATTTTTGAACTCCTCTCTTTCTTTAAGAATTTGAGACTGGATTAGTGACTCGTTCTTTTCCTGAGATAAGGTGTTGGAAATTTTATAATGCGCAGTAAAATCTACAATTGAAAATATCACACTATCTTTTTGAACATGAATGGTCAAGTCAAAAATTCCGGTAACATTACCTATTTCCAGATTTATACAAGAAATTGTGAACTCACTTCCGGATTTTTCATCAAAGTGATATTGAATGCTTTCAAAAAACGGGTGTACATCAAAAATGCTTTTACCTTTTGTTAATTTAAAAAGGTTATTGTCAGAATCCAGGATAACTCCATCTTTTGAAATTTCAATTAATTGAATTTTATCTTTAATGTATTGTTGTCTTAGTTTATCAATCATCAGTCTGCTAACTTTGAAGATCTTGAGCTAAATCCTGGAACATCTCTTTCACATTTTCGCCAGTTTTGGCACTGGTTAAACAGTCAAATTTGATTTCTTTTAAAGCAAGGATGTCAATTAGAGATTGTTTACTTACTAAATCTAATTTATTACCAATAACTTTAATTTTAGCTTTTGGATAGTTTTCCTTTAAAAACTCAATTTCATCATTTATATCAATAAATGTATCGATCCTCGTCGCATCAAACACATAAATGAACCCATTAGATCCAAGCAAATACGATAATCTGGTATTTTTTACCGATGTATTACCTTCAACATCCCAAATAATCAAAGATATTTTTTTTGTGCTTTTTAATTCTACTACTTTTTTCTGGATTTGTACTCCTAAAGTTACTTTGTAATCTTCAGAAAACGTGTCATCGATAAACCGTTTCATTAAAGAGGTCTTCCCAACGCCAAAATGACCTAATAATACTATTTTTTTGGAGCTACTCATTTTTAAAATATTTTTCTAATTCCTTTGATAAATCTTGCTCATCAACATGATCTTTCATTATGTGTTCCGAAAAGTCCAATAACTTATTTTCCAAATTGTTCTTATATGTCTGGTTATAAGCACCAGAGATTACTACTGCAATATAATAAAAGTGAAAGTTCTGGATATGAATATTGTACAACTCGTATTCAATTGATTCCAGATCCTGGTTTCCGGCACTAAAAGCATCTTCAACAAAACTTTTAATAGCAGTAAGCATGCCAGAAATTAAATCTTTATCAATTGTTTCCTTTTTACTATAACTTCCGGAAAGAATTCCTGAGTCTTTTTCGATAATGAAAATTTGCTCAATTTCTGGTTTCACAAGATTTGATAATATGATATCTTCTTCACTCACACCTGAAACCTTAGATCTAAATTTTCGTTTCCAGTTTTTAATTGAGAAACTGCGTTGCAATTGCCTATTAATGTTTTCAGAAAGCATTTTAATTTCATTCTGAATATATTTTTTGATCATTTTACCCATTATTGGGTACAAAGCTTCCACCACAGCATCCTGAGAATTCTTTATTTCTTCTTTTAGGGTTTTGGTAATTGTAGGTCCAATAGTTTTGGGCATTTCCTGAACAAAGTGGTCCAGTTTTTCTTTAATTATGGGGTCAACTTTTTTGGATAGCTGGTCTTTGGTATTTATGACCGCATTTAAGGTTTCAATTTTTTTTGTAATGGTTTGGGCAAAAACTCTGTCTTCAGTAAGAAGAATTTCTTTTAAGAGCTTAAGCTTGTCTTTTTGTTCCATTATGTACAGAAGAATTTGAGTATAGAAAATGTATTCCTACTTAGATGCTATTTTCTCACCTAATGAAATTAGAAGATCACCCAATAGTTTCTTATCCACTTTTTGATCATCTAATTTATCGGCTTTATCCTCGAGGGCATTTTCAAGATCGGTAATGCGAATATTAATATCTGTACTTAAATTATCAATGCTAGACATTAACTCTTCTCGCGTCTCGTTAATATAATTATGAAGTTCTTTTCGTTTTGAATCAATGTCTTTTTTGAGGGTCTCAAACTCAGAGTTATATTCAGCAATATTTTCACCGAAAATCAGGTTCTTTATAACCTCAATTTTTGAAGCTGAATCTGAATCACTAGAGGCTTTGGCATCCTTTTTATCTTTAGCCATAATAAATTGTTGATTGTAAATGGTTATTCCATTAACAAAAATAGAAAAAATTAGCAATTGTAAGTCCTTTAAAAAGAATTACTTGGCATTTCTCATAAACTCTTCGGCTTTAGCAACCATATTCTTGCTTCCACAAATAATTGGAACTCTTTGGTGTAATTCTGTTGGTTGAATGTCCATTATCCTTGTAAATCCGTCACTGGCTTTGCCATTGGCTTGTTCAGCCAAAAAGGCCATAGGACTGCATTCATATAATAAGCGTAATTTTCCTTGAGGGCTTTTGGACGTTTTTGGATATAGATAGATACCTCCTTTAATCATATTTCTATGAAAATCTGATACCAGAGAGCCTATATATCTTGAAGTGTAAGGCCTGTCTCCTTCTTCTAATTGGCAGTATTTAATATAATTTTTAATTCCTTGAGGGAAGTGAATATAGTTTCCTTCGTTAACTGAATATATGGTGCCATCCTCAGGAAAAGTCATATCAGGGTGAGATAAATAGAACACGCCTAACGCCGGATTTAGAGTAAATCCGTTAACACCGTCTCCTGTAGTATAAACAAACATAGTAGATGTGCCGTAAATTATGTATCCAGCGGCGACTTGCTCGCTTCCTTTTTGCAGGAAGTCATCAATAGTAACTGGAGTTCCAACGGGAGTTACACGTCTGAATACTGAGAAAATAGTTCCCACAGACACATTTACATCTATGTTAGACGAGCCGTCCAAAGGATCTATTAAAACAACGTATTTATTCTGATGATTTTCGTCCTGGCTGTTTATACAAACGAAATCATCTTCTTCCTCACTTGCTAACCCGCAAATAATATTTCTTTTCGTAAGTGCATTGATAAAAACCTCATTGGCATAAACATCAAGCTTTTGCTGATCTTCTCCTTGAATGTTGGTATCTCCTGCAGCTCCAATAATATCCACTAAGCCGGCTTTGTTCACTTCATGATTTACAACTTTAGCCGCTAATCTTATGGAGTTAAATAATTTAGATAATTCTCCCGAGGAATATTTAAAAGAAGTTTGATTTTTAATAATAAACTCTCCTAATGTTAGATTTGTGTGAGACATAAAATAATTTGAAAGATTTATACTGCAAATATCGGATTTTTTAGTGAACTATATCGTTTGCGAAGAAGATTAATAGATTATAATATTCAAGTTTCAACTATATTTGAATTTATTTTAAAAAAATGAACATTACAATTCGTGCCGCAACAAAAAATGACATGCCTGATGTGCTTAATTTAATTAAGGAATTAGCACATTTTGAGAAGGAGCCTAATGCAGTGGAAATCACAGTCGAAGAATTGCAAAAGAATGGTTTTGCTGATTATCCGGAATTTATTTGTTTTGTTGCTGAAATAAATAATAATATTGAGGGAATGGCATTAGCCTATAAACGATATTCAACATGGAAAGGTGTGATTTTGCACTTGGAAGATCTAATAGTTAAAAGGGATAGCAGAGGGTTAGGAATTGGCACAAAACTTTTGGATAGGATTGTTGTATATGGCAACAAAATAGGAGTGAAACGCATTAGCTGGGAAGTTCTTGACTGGAATAAGCCTGCTATTGATTTTTATAATAAAAAAGGAGCACATATAAAAAAAGACTGGAGAGTCGTGCATTTGGATCAAAAAGGAATAAAAGAATACATTTCAAAACTTTAACATGAGAGTATTTAAATTTGGAGGAGCATCTGTTAAGGATGCCAAAGGCGTAAAGAATCTAGTGTCTGTTTTAAAAAAGGTAGGATACAATGATACGCTTATTGTGGTTTCGGCCATGGGTAAAACTACCAACGCATTGGAGGTTGTTTTAAATAATTATTTTAACAACCGGTCAGAGTTGCAAAGTTCATTGCAGGAAATTAAAAAGTATCATAACGGAATTTTATTAGATCTGTTTGACAATGAAGGTCACAAAGTGTTCACCAAGGTCAATGTACTGTTCAATGAGTTGGACAATTATTTCAAGACCAACAAATCACCCGATTATAATTTTGTTTATGATCAGGTGATTGGATATGGCGAGTTGATCTCCACAACAATTATCAGTAACTATCTTGAAGAGTGCGGACTAAAGAACAATTGGTTGGATGTCAGAGAATTTATAAAAACCGATAATTATTACAGGCGCGCAAATGTAGATTGGATGGCAACTCAGGATATCATTTCCAAGAAGGTCAATAAATCAATCTTAAATATTACCCAAGGATTTTTAGGAAGCGATGGCAATAATTTTACTACAACTTTAGGTAGGGAAGGCAGTGATTACACGGCAGCCATTTTCGCCTTCTGTTTAAATGCTGAAAGTGTGACCATTTGGAAGGATGTTCCCGGAGTTTTAAATGCAGATCCTCGTTATTTTGAGAACGCCCAATTATTGAATAAGATCTCATACCGTGAAGCAATTGAACTTGCTTTTTATGGCGCATCGGTCATACATCCTAAAACTTTGCAACCACTGCAGCGCAAGGAAATTCCATTATTTGTAAAATCATTTATAAATCCTGAAAAACCAGGTACTATGGTAGGTAAGGAAATTGGAATAGACCCTAATGTGCCTTGTTTTATTTTGAAGCAAAATCAGGTTTTATTGTCCCTTTCAACTTTGGATTTTTCTTATATCATGGAAGAGAATATTAGTGAAATTTTCAATTTGCTGCATTTGTACAAAATGAAAGTGGATGTTATTCAAAACTCTGCCATAAGTTTTTCAGTGTGTTTTGAAAATACCTATAACAATCTTGAAAAGCTCTTGCATCATTTAAAAGCTAAATTCAAAGTAACTTGCCATGAAAAGGTTTCGTTATATACAATTAGGCATTATGATGGTGATTCTATAGAGCAGCTAGAAACCAACAAAACTGTGTTATTAAAACAGATATTGGGTGAAACCGTTCAAATTGTGACAGAATAAACTAATCATTACATTTGTAATCAGCGTAATTATAAAGCAACTATGGGATTAGTAACCGCAAAAGAAGTTTCCAAAGCAATAAATTTAGATAAGTACGGCTTTATTGGGACCTTTTTAGGTTGGATCTTGATGAAATTGCTCAATATTTCTACGCTTAACAGAATTTATAACAGGAACAAACATTTAAAGGATTTAAATTTTTTAAATAGCATTTTAAATGAGTTTCAAATTAAGTTCGAAATTCCCGAAGAGGACCTCAACAGACTGCCTAAAGAAGGGGCTTATATCACAATTTCAAATCATCCGTTAGGCGGAATAGATGGTATCCTTTTATTAAAACTGATGCTGGAGCAACGCGATGATTTTAAGATTATTGGGAATTTCCTTCTTCACCGGATAGAACCTTTGAAACCATACATAATGCCGGTAAATCCTTTTGAAGAAAGAAAGGAAGTTAAATCAAGTATTTCGGGATTCAAAAATTCCATCCTGCATTTACGTGAAGGCCATCCGTTAGGTATATTTCCGGCGGGTGAGGTGTCTACTTATAGAGACGGTAAACTTGTAGTAGATAAGCCATGGGAAGAGGCCGCAATGAAACTGGTAAAAAAAGCTAAAGTACCTGTTGTTCCTATTTATTTTCATGCAAAGAATAGCAGATTGTTTTACAAATTATCTAAAATAAGTGACACTTTCAGGACAGCTAAATTACCATCTGAACTGCTAACACAAAAGCACAGAATAATTAAGGTTAGAATAGGTAAACCCATATCTGTTAAAGATCAAAATGAATATGAGTCATTGGATAATTTTTGTGAGTTTATTCGCAAAAAAACATATATGCTTTCTAATGCTTTTGAACCAAAAGAAAAAATAATCAACAGCATTTCATCTACATTAAAAGTTCCTAAATCTCCTAAACGCATAGTTACACCCGTGAGTCCAGAAGTAATGGTAAAAGAACTGAAAGAACTTAATGAAGGAGATTACAGACTTTTAAAAAGTAAAAACTATGAGGTCTATCTATGTCCAGCCATTAAAATACCTAGCATTTTACAGGAAATTGGGCGATTACGTGAAATAACATTCAGAGAAGTTGGTGAAGGCACCAATGAAGCTATAGATCTGGATAAATTTGATACATACTACCATCATATGTTTCTTTGGGATGATGATCAGTAAATTAATTGCTGGAGCATACAGAATGGGACTGGGCTCTAAAATATTTGAAAAATACGGAATCGATGGTTTTTATCTTCAGGACCTTTTCAGGTTTGAACCTGAATTATATAAGATGATGAGCCAATCCATAGAAATGGGCAGGGCATTTATTATTAAAGAATATCAGCAAAAACCAATGCCGTTGTTCTTGTTATGGAAAGGTATTGTTCATACAACGCTTCGTTTTCCGGAGCATAAATATTTAATTGGAGGTGTTAGCATAAGCAATCAGTTTTCAAACTTCTCTAAATCTTTGATGATCGAGTTTATGAAATCTCATTATTACGATCCTTATGTTGCACAATACGTGCATCCTAAAAAGGAATTTAAAGTAAAATTGAATGATGCTGATAAAGACTTTGTGTTTGATGCTACCGAAGCCGATCTAAATAAGTTTGATAAGATCATTGATGAGGTAGAACCGGGAAATTTACGCTTACCTGTATTATTAAAAAAATACATCAAACAAAATGCAAAATTGGTGGCCTTTAATGTGGATCCACTATTTAACAATGCAGTAGACGGCTTGATGTACATTAAAATTGCCGATTTACCAGAAAGTACTGTGAGACCGGTAATGGAAGAATTTCAGGCAGAATTGGAACGAAAGTTTATGGGGAACGGGAATTCCGGTGACATCTAAAATAAATTCAAATACGACAAAACTAAATAATTAAAAAGCCGAAAATTAATTTTCGGCTTTTTAATTATGCATCAGAACCAAGGTTTTTGTCCAACCTGATAGGTATTGTAAAACTCTTCATCAGATTTGGTCAAGTATATAATTCCCTCGATCAATCCTATTAAGCCCATTAATGAAGCTCCAATTCCACACGTAAATACGCCAACAATTAATGTCACTGCAAGCATTATGATACCTTCCTTATTGTAACCCAAAATAAATTTATGGACTCCTAAAGAACCAAGTAGAATGGCCAGTACTCCAGCCAATATTTTTTTATTCTCTCCTGAAGCTTTATCGAAAGTCTCTTTAGCACTATCTGCAAATTCTTTAGCCGTTTCTTTGGCTTCTTCAGCAAATTCTTTAGCCGTTTCTTTCGCTTCTCCGGCAAATTCCTTAGCGTCTTCTGCTAATTCCTTAGCCGTTTCTTTCGCTTTTCCTGCTGCTTTTTTTGCACCTTCTTTAGCTTTTCCTGCTGCTTTTTTTGCACCTTCTTTTGCGTCGCCTAACATATCGTCTAGGTCATCGCTTAATTTTTTGTTATCTTCTGACATAGTTTATTAATTGATTAATTTATATAAAGTTATAAAAATATAGCCTACCTTTTTCAATGTAATGGGTATTTAATTAGACCTCGTAGAATAAGGAATAAGATTTATATTTTCTAATTATTGGAACGCGCTATCAACAGGTTCCCAAAGTTCAATTTTATTGCCTTCTGGGTCCAGGATCCAACCGAATTTACCATAGTCGTACTCTTCTACTTTTCCAACAATAGTTACACCTTCGTCTTTAAGAGCTTTTAATAGTTCATGTAAATTTTCTACTCTAAAATTCATCATAAACTCTTTTTTACTCGGATTGAAATACTCTGTGTCTTCTTTAAATGGAGACCATTGTGTTGAACAATCATTTCCTTTAGTGTCTTTCCACCAAAATGTACAACCGTAATCATCAACCGGTAATCCTAAACGGTCTTTATACCACTTTTTTATACTTTCCGGATCTTTTGTCTTAAAAAAGAATCCGCCCAATCCTGTTACTCTTTTTTTCATGCTCTTAATTGATTAGTGTTAAGTTTAATACGTTTGTTACAAAGCTTATTTCTTTTTAATGTTGCTTTCGTAAATATCTATCCATTGTTCAACAGACAACTTTGCACATAGTTCAGCAATTAAATCATAAGGGATGTCATCAATCTTTTTAAATCTGATACAACTTTTACCCATATCTAATTTCTGTTTGCAGTGTTTAGGGTATTCATTTACAAACCAGTCATGGATTTTCGATACTGCATAAACGCCACTATGGTATAAATTGATCGAGTTTTTTTGAGATGCAAAACTCATAAATGGCAACGGAATTTTAGGATCACAGTGGTAACCATCAGGATATATGGAGTGAGGTACATAATAACCAATCATTCCGTATTGAATACCTTCTTCATAACCTTTTGGAAGATTAGACAAAATAACCTTACGCAGTTTTTTTGCTGCCTTTTGTCTTTCCTCAGGAATTTGAGAAATATAATCCTCTGGTGAATTAGCCTTGTACTGCATAATAATTATAATTAATCAGTAGGTAAGTTTAATAATCTATCCTGATAGAATTTAAGAAAATTGTAATCATTGGATAGTCCTAAATTTAGGAAAGTCTTCATTAATAACCGACATTTCTAATGGTTTTTAAAAGAAAAACATTAATAAACCGAATTTATGATCGAATTGAATTAGCAAAATTCAGCTTTGATCTTATCTACAATAGTTTGCGAAAGTTTTTCTTTGCTCTGATGGGTCCAGCCAGCTATATGTGGAGTCAGGATCACATTTTTCAGCTTGAGCAGTTCCTTAAAATCCTTTGGAATTTCACTATCTAAGAAGAGGTTTTCAAATGAGGATTTTTCGTATTCCAATACATCCAGCCCTGCAGCAATAATTTTACCCGAGTGTAAGGCTTCAACGAGATCTTTTGTAACAACACATTTTCCTCTCGCAGTGTTTAATAAATAAAACGGTTTAGCGAACCCATCAATGAATTTCATATCAATCATTTTATTTGTCAATTTAGTAAAAGGTACATGAAGACTTAATACATCGGCTTCTCGTTTTATAGTGGCTAAAGATACTTGCTTCGCATTCCTATCTTCCAGATTGGGTTTTATATCATGAAAAATAACCTTGACATCAAAACCCTGCAATTTTTTTGAAAAGGCTTTACCTG
This sequence comes from uncultured Flavobacteriaceae bacterium, assembly GCA_963827785.1. GTDB lineage: Bacteria > Bacteroidota > Bacteroidia > Flavobacteriales > Flavobacteriaceae > Site-B1. The sequence continues at coordinate 54,287 of CAWHCT010000015.1, forward strand.
TATTTCCATAACCAATGATTCCTACAGTTTTTCCATCCAGTTCATCTCCTCTGTTCTGTTCTCGTTTCCATTCTCCATGTCTTACCTCACTATCAGCTATAATTAAACGGTTCATTAAGGAGAGAAGCATTCCTAAAGCATGCTCAGATACTGCGTTTCTATTTCCTTCAGGAGCTGCAATTAATTTTATTCCTTTTGTTTTTGCATATTCACAATCGATACTTTCCAATCCGGCTCCAACACGAGCGATGAATTTTAAATTGGTGGCTGCATCAATAAAGGCTTTATCAATTTTAAATCGGCTTCTGATGACAATTCCTTGGTAGTCTTTTATTTTTTTCTCTACTTCTTTTTTAGAGGATGAGTAATCTTCATGATTTGTGCATCCCAGTTCATTGAGTTGTCTGATAAGCAGAGGATGATTTGTGTCAAGATGGAGGATTTTCATAATGGATTAAAAATTTCGCATTCTCCTAAAAATAAAGCACATGCCTAAATATTTAAGATCAATTTAGCAATTGTGAAGTAAATTAATATTCCAAAAATATCATTGCTGGTTGTAATAAAAGGTCCTGTTGCAATTGCCGGGTCTATGCCTCTTTTGTCCAAAAACAAAGGGATGAACGTGCCTATTATTCCTGCGACTATAATTACAATAACTAAGGATAAAGAAATGGCTAAAGCGATATTGAAGTGCCCTTCCCAAGCCCAGACAAATAATAGAAGGACAAAAGCCAGAATGATTCCGTTCAAGGCTGCCAAAAGCATTTCTTTAAGTAATCGGTTGTTGATACTGCCTTTAACATCATCATTTGCCAAACCCTGAACAATAATAGCACTGGATTGGACTCCCACATTTCCCGCCATTGCTGCTATTAAAGGGGTGAAAAAAAATAAGATTGCATGTTTTTGAAGCATATCCTCAAATCCACCCATGATATAGGCTGCACCAACACCACCTATCAGCCCCAAAAATAACCAGGGTAATCGAGCTTTGGTTAAATCGACAATACTATCCTCACTATCAACAGTTTGCGTGATACCTGCCGCTAATTGATAATCTTTCTCGGCTTCTTCCTTTATAAAATCAACCACATCATCAATAGTGATTCGACCCAATAAAGTTTGGTCATCGTCCACAACCGGAATAGCTTCCAGATCGTACTTTTGCATAATTTTGGCAACATCCTCGATTTCATCATTAACGTTAACAAAATCCACACTTGAAATATAGATGTCGGAAATCTTTTGGTCATTTTTGGCAACGATCAGATCTTTTAGAGACAATCGACCAATTAATTTTTCCTGTTTATTGACAACATATATTGAATGGACCCTTGTCACTTCTTCAGCCTGTCCTCTAATTCTCCTTAAACAACCGGCAACGGTCCAGGTTTCGTAAACCTTAACCAGCTCTTTAGCCATATAACCACCGGCAGAATCTTCATCATAAGCAAGCAATTCCTGAATTTCTGCTTTATGCTCTTTATCTTCAATGTGTGATATAACTTTTTTCTGGCGTTCTTCAGGAAGTTCAGCAATAATATCAGCAGCATCATCAGTATCTAGTTCTTCAATTTCTTCAGCAATTTCTTTAGAAGATAGGTTTTTTAACACTTTTTCCCTGTCATCTTCATCCAATTCCATGAGGACATCAGAAGTTGTTTCAGAGTCTAAAAGTTTTATAACATAGATTGCCTGATCAATATCAACTTCTTCTAATATTTCGGCAATATCTGCATAATGAAACTCAGACAACAATTTACGCAGTTCCTTTTCATTTTTGGCTGCAATTAAATTCTCAACTGATTCTATGAGCTCATCACTTATTTGGAATTGTATGTTATCTTTATTTTCTTCCACAAGAAATTATTGAATTATAATATCGTTTTGAATTTGGCTAGTAAGATTTATGAACTCCGTTACACTTAATTGTTCAGGACGTTTATCAAAGATAGCATCTTCTCTTAAATTATCAGATAAATTAAGTGTTTTTAAACTGTTTCTTAGTGTTTTTCGCCTTTGTTGAAAGCCGGTTTTTACAACCTTAAAGAATAATTTTTCATCACAAGGCAATTCGAAATTCGCTTTACGGGTTAATTTTAACACTCCGGAATCTACTTTTGGAGGTGGATTAAAAACGCTTGGAGGCACTGTAAACAAATATTCTGCTTCATAAAATGCCTGAACTAGAACTGACAAAATCCCATAAGATTTGCTGCCTTCTTTTTGACAGATCCTTTGTGCTACTTCCTTTTGGAACATACCTGAAAATTCAGGGATTTGATTTTTATATTCTAAAGTCTTGAATACTATTTGGGTTGAAATATTATAAGGAAAATTACCTATGATTGCAAACTGGTTTTCCTGGAATATTTCCTTTGGATCCCATTTTAAAAAATCTTTTTCAATGATTCCGGGAATTAGCTCTGAATAGTTTGATTTTAAAAAGTCTACACTTTCTGGATCGACTTCAATGACGTAGGTTGTGACTGTTTTTTTGGAAAGCAAATGTTTGGTTAAAACGCCCATTCCCGGACCTATTTCCAGAACATAATCGTAGCCCTTTAAGCTTAAAGTGTCGGCAATTTTATTGGCGATACTCTCATCCTTTAAAAAATGCTGACCTAAATGTTTTTTTGCTCTGACAGACATTATTTATCAAAGGTTACTTTGTATTCATCTATGATTTCCAGTTCGGTTCTAAAAGTCAACATTTTGTCTGCAAATATTTTTAGCCCTTCACTTCGTAACATATCTGCGTCATTCTTATAATAACTATCCAAATGATTGCGTGATTTAGCTGTAAATTGAACTGAATAAGTAATGCCTCCCTTTTCTTCATCAATCAAAACTTTGGTCAATTTAGCTTCAGTGAATTTTCCGGTAGCCAATACCTGCGGGATGTGTTCTTTGATCCATACAAGCCATTCCTTATGAATACTTTCATCTATGTTTGCAGTAACATTGTAAATTATCATGTTCACAAATTTTGGCTAAGTTAAGAGTTTATTTGTTGTAAAATAGTTCAGTTGAATCAAGAATATTAGTGAATATTTAATAGTGTTCCCCACTAATTTATTACATCTCCCCTTAAAGCTCTGTATTTTTTTCTGGCATCCACAAAGTAAATACTGTCGGCATGGTCAAAAATAATTTTCTCGTACAAATCTTTTGCTTTGTCTTCCTGATCAAGATGATTCATATACAATTCAGCCAGCATATAGATTGCATCGTCTATAAGTATATCTTCGCGCCAGGTATCTACTATCTTTTTGTAATTGGATTCTGCCTGTAAATGCTGTTTAGTATTTTCATATAATTTAGCCTGCATAAAAAGAGCTTGATCTTCAATAGTCTCACCTTTATGATTAATTAATATTTTATCCAGAACAAGGATAGCTTCATTTGGTTTTTTTTGAAACGCGAGCAGATCGGCTTTAGCATACAGTTTTAGTGCTGTTTGAGTAGAGTCATCAAATTTATTATCTGATATCAATAGTTTTAGATCTAATGCGTCATTAGCAATGAGTTGTGACGTTGAAGATTTTAAAATTTTTAATTGAGATTCTGCCCAATCAAAATCACCTTTGTAATAGCTTGCTTTGGCAACTTTAAACCTTGCTTCCTGCGAGATAGTGCTGTTCTTTAAACTTCTTTGGATTTGAGTATAGTAAATTAAGGCTTCATTGAATTTTTCCTGAAATACCAGTATATCTCCAAGTTTTAGTTTGATCTGCGCAACTTGAAGTACTGACAAGGGTTTGTCTAAAGATTCTTTCAAAAATAAAATAGCATCGCTTGGTTTATTTAAATTAAAAGCCAGGAACTGAGCATATGATAATTGTAAGTCTATTGTTTGATGATTAAGCCCATATTCATTGAAAAGCTGGTCATATTCAGCTTGTATGCTGCTAAAATTATTGTCGGTAACTTCCTGAATCTCTATTTCTAACAAATACGTGTTGGCTTTTAAGACGGTATCAGTGTCCTGAGATTTACTTATAATATAATTTAAGATCTCTTTTGCAACCTCATTGTTTTTTTGCTCCATGGCGATAAGGGCCAGATCCACAATGCGCTGAAGACTTTCAGGTTGGCGATTGAAAATAGCCTTTTCCTGAACAAATGATTTTCGGTAATCCTTTTGTTGAATGAAAAGCCAGCTAAGTAATTTATTCCATAAAAGATTTGGTTCTTTCTGAATTTTTTTCAGAAGAATTTTTTTTAAAACAAGGTTATTTTCATTTTGACCGTCTTCACTAATAAATCCGCTTATTGCTCGTTTGGTATGATCAATGTAGGAATTGTTTTCAAGAATGAATTCAAGGTAACTATTGAACATTTTCTCGATATCACCTTGTTCTCCATATATCCTCGCCAGTTGAATATTAAAATTAAGGTCCGGATTAAGTTCCATAGCCTTGGTATACACAAAAATGGCATTTTCCAGTAATGAATGGTTTTCATAGGCTTTTGAAATGGTATAGGCAAAGCTGGGATTATCGAATATTTTTTGGTTAGCTAAATTATAATATTCTTCAGCTTTTATCTGATCATTCTTTAATTCATAATTGTAACCTAATTCAACCAGGAATAACGGATTATCAATTTGGTCAACGATTTTTAATAAATAGGATTCGGCGGAGTCCAGCTGCTCGAGTTGTCTGTAAATTTCTACTATCTTAAGCTTGTAATTTGAATTGCGCTGATTTTCTGCCTCCAATTTTTGAAAAATGGCGAGAGCCTTATCAAACTGACCTTTCTCAAAATAATCATTGGCTAATTCCTCCTGGGAAAAGGATGCAAATGAAAAAGTGAACAAAAGTAAAAGTACTACTAGTCTCATGATTCAAATATAACAAATGTAAAAGGGAGTTATTATTAAACTTTTTATAAAAAAATGCCTGGACTTATAAGTCCAGGCATACCAATCAAAATTAATTGTGCTATTAATCAAATTTTATTTAAAAATGATTCAATTATTCTGTCATTGGCACTATTTATCGATTTATCAAACTGAACGTTCATTTTGATATTATGCTCTATGTCTTTCCAAACAAAATTTCCTAAATTAAAAGCTTTCACTTCATAAAAGCCTCCTACATTTGTTTTTGCGTCTATATTGAATTGTCTGGTTTGTTTTATGAACAAAATATGATCTGCTCCTTTGTTCAAGGCTATCTGGTAAATGGCATTTGGTAATTTCCCAGTCAGGATGGCGTATTCTGCATCAATCCCTTCTTTAGCTAAACGTTCTTTTATTTTTTCACCATAACTATCCATAAAAGTATTTGTGACTTCACCTGCCTTAAGAACTACATAAACTTTTGATGATTTAACATGAGGCTTTTCTGTCATCGAATAATCCTTGACCTCATTTGCGTGAGCTATCTGGCTTACCATAAAAACCAGCGCTGCTATGACAAACATGCGTAGAATATTTTTCATAATGTAGGTAATTAGATTTGGGAGTACTAACTTCTAAAATATATTTATAAAAACAAAAAAAAGTGCTAAAAATTCGTTGAACGACGAATATTCATTGCACTTTATCGATAAAATAAGTGTAATCTTACAAAATCAAAGACTAGCTGACTTCCTTAATTTTTGAATTTCTAATTGCAGAAACTTATTTTTTTCTGCTTCTGCCGTAAGCTGTTTTTCTGTTTTTAGAATTAACAATTCAATTTCACTCAATACACGTTTTGTTTTTGCTTTTTCCAACTCTATCTGTGTCTTTAAAAGCAGTACTTCTTTTAGTTTGATCTCCGGAATTACTATGACCTGAATTGCAACCTCAGGTTGGGTGAAATTCTCTTGCTCTGAATAATCATCTGCAGAAGCCATGTATTCCATGTCTGAAAATTCATCTATTGAAATTGTACTAATAATTTTATTGGAAAATTCCTGTACAGATTCCTTTATGGAAACGTTACAATTCGAATCACCATGATTTTTCCAGGACGGGTTTGCAGATTTTAAGTAATATGATTGTATTTGAAATTTCCCTCCTACGTTGACTTTATTGTTTGACAGATCAATATTAATATTAGCGATTTGATCTATTAATAGTATATAATCAAAATTTTCTTTATAAGCCCTTTTAAATATCTTCATTTGAGGTACTTGCTCAGAGATCTTGTATGTTTCAAATTGAGTAAAAACCTGATTGATTTCTAAACTTGAAGCAACTAAAGATTTAAAATTTTGAAGGTTCTCCAGATCTTGTCCGGTTCTTAGAATAATGAATACTTTCTTTTGCGATGAATCAATTTCAAGATTCTTTGCAAAGACGTTTGGTAGGTTAAAGCTGAAACAGATAAGGAGCAGCCAAAAGACATGTCTGCTTTTCATTTTGAGGGATTTTTGCTATTATTAATATTTTAAGGGAAGACTAAGTTATGAAAAATAATAATATGTCAAACAAAAGAATAGATTAAATACTGTTTATATCGGTTAAGTAATTCCTGGGTTATAAGGATTTCAGGACTGTTTTTGAAAACTGTTTGAGAGAGTTTCTATCTTTTAAATTATAAGGCTGGTCATCCAGATCTGTCCACCCTGATCCTAAAGAACCGGAATGTATAGATATTTTATACACAGAATTACCTTCAACTTTCTCGTCCAGCTGGTCAATAAAAATTAAATATTTATAATTAGGTTCATTAAACTTTAAAACATCAGGTTTATTTAAAGTCTTTTCCTTGCTGTAGATATCAGAGCTTGCTTTGATATTTGCAAATAATAATTCGAATTCCAGGTTATCCTTTAAATTCTTGAAATCAACAGAATCTTCTTCGGAGCCCCAAATTATTATAAGAGCATTTGATTTTTCAGATCTGTCTTTTTGAATTGATTTGTTTTTTTTCTTAAGTGCAGAGGCACTTATTTTTTGGTTTTCGTCATTAAGCACTTTAGCATCTGCTAATTTTTCTTCTTGAGCTTTCTTTTCGAGTTCTATTAATCTGGTTTCTTCCTTCTTTTTTGCTTCAGCTAATCTTTCTTCCTCAAGGCGTTTTTCTTCCAGTTTTTTAGCCTCTGCTAATTTTTCTTCTTGGACTTTCTTTTCGAGTTCTACTAATCTGGTTTCTTCCTTTCTTTTTGCTTCAGCTAATCTTTCTTCCTCAAGGCGTTTTTCTTCCAGTTTTTTAGCTTCTGCTAGTTTTTCTTCTTGAGCTATTTTATCAAGTTCTTTTAATTTGGTTTCTTCCTTTCTTTTTGCTTCTGCCAGTCTTTCTTCCTCAAGGCGTTTTTCTTCCAGTTTTTTAGCCTCTGCTAGTTTTTCTTCTTGAGCTTTCTTTTCGAGTTCTATTAATCTGGTTTCTTCCTTTCTTTTTGCTTCAGCTAATCTTTCTTCCTCAAGGCTTTTTTCTTCCAGTGTTTTAACTTCTGCTAGTTTTTCTTCTTGGGCTTTCTTTTCAAGTTCTATTAATCTGGTTTCTTCCTTCCTTTTTGCTTCAGCTAATCTTTCTTCCTCAAGGCGTTTTTCTTCCAGTTTTTTAGCCTCTGCTAATTTTTCTTCTTGGGCTTTCTTTTCGAGTTCTTCTAATCTGGTTTCTTCCTTTCTTTTTGCTTCAGCTAATCTTTCCTCCTAAAGCGCTTTTTCTTCAAGATTTTTAGCCTCAGCAAGTTTTTCTTCTATTTTTTTGGCCTCTTCTAGTTCTTTCTTTTTTTTAAAATTTTCTAATCCTTCTAAAACTACCTGATTTTTTTTCTTTTGGACATCTAAAATTTCCTTGTATTCTTCTTCAAGCCGTTTTTTTTCAGCAAAGGCGTCCTTAGTTTTTTCCTTTTCAATCTCCAGCTGCTTTCTTAAATCTTTAATTTCAATATCAATCTCATCAGAGGATTTAAGTTGGTTATAGTCTATTTCTGGGAATCGGGCTTGTTGTTTTTCGGAAGAAAGTTCAGCATCATTTAACAAAACTTGAGGAGAATTACTATTAAGAACTATTTCGCTTGTAATTTGTTTACTAAATTTTTCAACTGATGGTTTAACAGATATATTACAGGTTTTTTGACCTATATCAATCCAGTCCGGATTTAAAGACTTGATAGGGTATGATCTTATTTGATATTTTCCTCCAACCTTTGTTTTATTATCAATTGTAAACTTTGCTACCTGATCAATTAAAACGATGTAATCATAATTATTATCATAAGCAGTTGAGAATATTTGATCATTATTCCATGGCATGCCTAATGGATAATGAAAAACATCTGAAGCTATTTTATTAGATCGAAATTCAGAATTCAGAATACCGGAAAGTTGATTAATTTCTTTTTCATTGCCTTCGGTACGAATTAAGACATAAGCCTTTTGTGTTGGGACAAATTCCTCTGCGTCTGGTTTTAAAGTGGCGCAGTTTAAAAGCAATAAGGGGAGAAGTAAAAAAAACCAAATATTTGAGGCTGATCTCATTAATCAATAATTTTAAAACCTGTATAAGGTATTAAAACTTTTGGAATTTCAATTCCTTTGTCCGTTTGATAATTTTCTAAAATTCCGGCTAAAACCCTTGGCAATGCCAAAGAACTACCGTTTAATGTATGAGCCAGTTGCTTTTTGCCGTCTTTGGTTTTAAATCTTAATTTTAATCGGTTTGCCTGAAATGTTTCAAAATTTGAAACAGAACTTATTTCCAGCCATCTGTCCTGAGCAGTCGAAAACACTTCAAAATCGTAGGTGATGGCAGAGGTAAATCCAAGATCTCCTCCGCAAAGTCTTAAAATTCTATAGGGTAATTCTAATTCTTTTAAAATACCTTTTACATGTTCAACCATGCCTTCCAGTGCCTTATAGGAATTATCCGGATGTTCTATTCTAATAATTTCAACCTTATCAAATTGATGCAGACGATTTAGCCCTCTCACATGAGCTCCATAGCTTCCTGCTTCTCGTCTAAAGCAGGGTGTGTAACCCGTTATTGCAATAGGAAAATCACTTTCATTCAATAGCTCATCTCTAAAGATATTTGTTCCGGGTACCTCTGCTGTAGGAATCAGATAAAGATTGTCTTCGGTAACATGATACATTTGACCTTCTTTGTCTGGCAATTGACCAGTTCCGAATCCGGATGCTTCATTGACCAAATATGGCAGCTGATATTCTGTATATCCCGCAGCAGTATTCTTGTCGAGAAAATAAGAGATCAATGCCCTTTGTAATCTGGCACCTTTACCTTTGTAAACAGGAAATCCGGCACCTGTAATTTTGTTTCCCAATTCAAAATCAATAATGTCATATTTTTTTGCTAATTCCCAATGGGGTATGGCCTTGTCAGATAATTTTGGAATTTCGCCCGCTTTAAAAACAACTTCGTTATCTTCCTCTGAATTGCCTTTCGGTACCAGTTCGTTAGGAACATTTGGTATGGTATGTAATAATTGATTTAGGGCATCTGTTTTTGAAGTCAACTCCTCTGAAAGTGTTTTTGAAGCTTCTTTTAAATGAGAAGTTTTATCTTTTAGTTGATTGGCTTTCTCCTTTTCACCTGACTTAAATAAGATCCCTATTTCTTTTGAAAGCGTATTAGATTCAGCTAAAATATTATCCAATTTAGTTTGAAGACTTCTTCTTTGCTCGTCAATTTCTAGGACTTCAGCAATTATTTTTGAAGCATCAAAATTTCTTTTTTTTAGACTTTTGATAACGTGGTCTTTGTTATCTCTTATATAAGGTACTTGCAGCATTTTTTGAGTATATCTTTTCGTTTTAACATGCACTGAATCAAGTCCAGCACTAAAAAACAAAAGTAAGAAATAGTTTAGACTGTTAAACTCTATTTCAGTCCAAATTTGACGGTAATAACCATTCAGAATGCTTATACGGATTCCATTCTACATTAGCCAGGTCCGTTTGAGGATCGACTAATTTTTTATGAGGTCTCCCATTGACGCTAATATGGCAGTCAACATAAACAGCAATGTCGTGTCCTTTACCGGCATATTGTTTTTTTAAACGTTGAGCAAACTGCCAGATTGCGTCAGGTTTTGTAGATACAAGGTGTATTTGTTTTCTGGTTAGGTAATTATCAAGATCTATTTTAGTTCTTTGATGGGTACTTTTGTCTACTATATAAAAATTAGAAAACCCTGATTTTGATCGTAGCATCATTCTCCAGGACATTCTGTGTCCTTCTTCCGTCCACAAAACATTGTCTTCAATGACCCAATGCCTTATGGGGAGAGCTAGTTGGATTGTAAAGAAAATAACGAAAAAGGCAATTAAAGCATTTTTGTATTTAGGGATAATGACTTCATCATTGTCATAAAATGATTTCTTTTTTAAAAATATATTTTGAATTGTTTTTGGAGAATAGAAAAACAAGATAAATGCGAGTGATAAATATGGGAATATTCCTATTTGAAACACAATTGAATTAAAAATATGAAAGAAAATAGATGCAATCAAAGCAAAATTTCTTGTAGGTTTAAATAATAATAACGGAATGACTAATCCATCAAATAAAATGCCTCCATAAGCCAAAAATTGTTGAAGTCCCTTATTTTGAAGAAAATCACCTATTAAGTAGTAATTTTGTTTGTCTCTTAATGTTATCTCAAGAAAAGTAGTGTCCAGCCAATCCGGGTATAGTTTTGCAATGGCACCAAAGGTGTAAACGATAAACATTTGAATAATAAAAATGTAACTGCACCATTGAGGCATGGAATTGCTTTTAATCTTTGGGTCTAATTTAGAATCGACCGATAAATATCTGTTTGCAGGTAAAATAACCATTATGCCACTCAATAGGATCAGTAAATAGTAGTGGTTATTATAGGATGATTTTTGCATTAAGTAACTTGCCGTCCACATCAAGGTGAATAAAATGATGCTCAATCGATATTTATAACCGATCATTATCAACAGCCCAAACAACCCCATTATAACATAGTAAGCAAACATCCAGTTTCCCGGTAAAGGCTGCAGCCATTCAAAGCCGATAAAAGAAAATGTAAGTTCCGGGTCAATTAAAGTTCTTTTTACCCAACCTGTGAAAATCGCTCCTACAGATTCCAAAAAACATAGTAATCCAAAGATGATCCTGAAAACTATTAAGGCAGAATTATCAATATGCCTGAATAAAAAATTATTCATTTTTAATGGAATCGATATAAGCGAGAGCGAATTGCTTGTCCTTTATAAGTTGATCTTGTAATAGCCGGATCGAATCAAATTTTTCTTCATTTCTGATCCGTTTGAGAAGATTGATCTGTAATTTTTGTCCGTAAATATCCTTATCGTATTCAAAAAAATGGACTTCAATAGTTTTCTTTTTTCCTTTAACTGTTGGTTTTTTGCCTATATTCATCATTCCATAAACCAAATTGTCTTCTAAAATGGAATTGACAATGTAGACTCCTTTTTTAGGGATTAGTTTATAGTCTTCTTCTATACTAATATTAGCTGTTGGAAAATTTATTGTTTTACCCAACCCATTACCCTTTACAACAGTGCCGGTAAGCATAAAATTATATCCCAGATATTTATTTGCCTTCGTCACATCTCCTTTAGCGAGTGAATTCCTTATTTTGGTTGAACTCACAGCAACATTTGCAATATCTTTTGCCGGAATTTCAATAACCCTGAAATTATAAACCTCACCATATTCTTTGAGATCTTCAATATTGGCAGATCTGTTCCTGCCAAAATGATGATCATAGCCTACAATTACTATTTTAGCATTTAGTTTATTGACTAAAATATCCCTAATAAATTCAATGGCTGTTAGTCTTGAATATTCTTGTGTGAATTTTTGAATAACGATTCTATCTATTCCAATGTCGGTAAGAATATCAAATCGCTCATCAATGGTGTTAAGCAATTTAATATTCGAGTCTTTTTGCAGTACCATCCTTGGGTGTGGGAAGAAAGTAAGAACTACAGATTCCAAGCCTTCTATTTCTGCAATGGAAATTAAACGCCTAAGAATCTCCTGATGACCTATGTGTACACCATCGAAAGTTCCTATAGTAACAATGGATGCTTTATTTGTAAGATTTTCCTTAATTTTATTAAATTTTAGATGTTAAACGCTATTTTTTTCTATGATTTATTCTAAAAAATATAATAATTTGTAATCCACCAACAAACAAAAATAATATTATGAAAACAAAACTACATTATGTTTTTTCATTAGTACTGATTTTTATTGGTTTTTCTGTTTTCGGTCAGAATAGCTATTTTACAAAAGTTAAGAAATCTGGAGAAATAAGTAAACTAAATTTAGATTCTGGTAAATTACCTAAAAATTTCGACACCTATTTATTGGATTCTGACGGACTAAGATATTCTTTGGTAAATGCACCAAAAAAGGGTGGGTTAAATTCTAATTTGATAATTGAACTACCTTCTCTGGATGGACGAATGATAAAATTTCAAATATTTGAAGCATCAGTAATGCATCCGGATTTACAGGCCAGATATCCTGAAATTAGATCCTATGCAGGATATGGTGTTGAATCTTCTGCATACCTTCGATTTAGTTTTTCACCTTATAACGGATTTAATGGAATCATTCTTAATGAGAAAAAAGGGATAGTGTATGAATCTGATAGACATAGCCAAAACAACGTAAGAGTTTATAATAAATCTGATCAATCCAGGAAAAGTGGATTTGAATGTACAACTATAGACCTTGTCAATGGTGTGAATAATGATGACAATGGACAGGCAAATAGAATACTTTCTGCCGATGCTACACTTCATACATTTGACCTGGCTATGTCGGTAACAGGGGAATATTCAACTTATCATGGAGGGACTTTAGGATCGGTTAACTCAGCGATAAATACAACAGTTACGAATGTTAATGCAATTTTTGAGAATGATTTTAATGTTACGTTACAAATAATTCCCGGTAATGATGCTCTTGTTTACTTAGACGGAAACACAGATCCTTATGATAGTTTAGATGATTCAAATTATAACCAAGATTTGGCAGATAATTTAGATCTACTTTTAGATGATAACGATTATGATGTTGGTCACCTCATGGGAGGAATAGGAGGCAATGGTAACGCTGGTTGTATAGGCTGTATTTGTGTAAATGGTGAAGTAGCAACATTTGATCACAAAGGGTCTGGATATACTACCAGTACGGTGCCAATAGGTCCGGCCTTTGATATAGATTATGTTGCCCATGAGATTGGACATCAGTTTGGAGGTAACCATACATTTACACATTCGTCTGAAGGTGCTGGTATTGCTCAAATGGAGCCTGGAAGTGGTTCAACAATAATGGGATATGCTGGTATTACTGGATCTACAGATGTGCAATCAAATTCAGATCCATATTTTCATGCCATATCTATACAACAAATTACGGATCATGTTTCATCAAGAACATGTGATGATGAAACTACAATTGTTAATAATGTTCCAGTCGCTAATGCAGGAGGTGATTTAATTTTACCAATTGGAACACCTTTTAAATTGACCGGATCTGCTACGGACGGTGATGGAGGAGATGTTTTATCCTTTTGCTGGGAGCAATTCGATGACAATAACGGACTTGGAGGAGGTTTTCCTGATGAAACATCAACAAATAGTAATCTGCCATTATTTAGGTCGTATAACCCTTCGTCAAGCCCAACAAGAACATTCCCGGAACTTGAAAGTTTATTAGATAATGGTGTTAATGTTAACACATGGGAAAAAGTTCCAACTGTTACGAGGTCTGCAGATTTCAGGTTAACAGTTAGAGACAATAAACCGGGTGGAGCGGCAAATGATTTTGATGATATGATAATAAATTGGGATGACAGTTATGGCCCATTTCAAGTGACTTCACAAAATATGGCTAATACTGTTGTTTGGACACAATTAACCTCAGAAACGATAACTTGGGATGTTAATAATACAGATGCTTTAACGGGAGCAGCAAATGTAAATATTTTATTGTCCCTAGATGGCGGTTTAACATATACAGAAACATTGGCAGCAAATACACCTAATGATGGAACAGAATCAATTACTGTCCCTAATGTTGATGCGCCTTATTGCAGGATTATGATCGAGCCTACGGCCAATCAGTTCTTTGCAATAAATACAGCCGATTTTGCCATTGGAAATTATTCATATCAATCAACAGAATCATGTACGAATTACACTTTTAATGCTGGAATTTCTGTGCCAGAAGATTCGGGTTCTTATGCTGGATATATATTGACAATTCCAGACTCTGGAATCTTGACGGATTTAGATGTAAATGTAAATATCACTCATATTGATAATGGTGATTTATATTATGGAGTAAGAGGTCCTTGGGAAACGGCTGGTGTTAACAGGTTGGCATCAGGAATATGTAGCACATTTGCTAATACTGATTTAACCTTTGATGACGAAGGTATTGCTGTTGATTGTACAAGTACAAATAATGGAGATAACGTATTACCACTTGATCCTTTGTCATTTGCAGATGGTCAGGATTCTGTTGGTGATTGGATATTTTTTATAACAGACATTAATGTCGGTGATGGAAATACAGCTACTTGGAATTCAGTCACATTAACACTTTGTGTAGGCGGTACTGAACCGGTATTAGCTTTAAACGACCTTGTTGAAGTTGAAAATCTATTTTCAATATTTCCAAACCCAAATAATGGAGAATTCAAAATTCAATTTAACACGTTAATTTCAGAAAATGTTGAAGTTGATGTTTATGATTTAAGAGGGCGAGCAATTTATAACAATACATTTCATAGTTCATCCATTCATACTGAAACTATAGATTTAGGTAATACTCCTTCGGGAATGTACTTGGTTGATGTAAATGATGGTTTTAAGAAGTCGACAAAAAAAATTATTATCAATTAATACTCTCTTTTTCTTATTTATTTAAAAGACAGCTCTTTAATAAGCTGTCTTTTTTTGTCTGGTCAATTTAAATAACAGATTGTCAGATATTTAATTCGTAAAATGAATAAAGTAATGGTATTTATAAAGAATTTAAATAATAATCTTTGATTTATTTTTTTTAGGGTTTTCAATTTTATAGAGTGAATTTTTTTATATTCACGCCAACTAATCAAAATATATATTATGAAAACAAAATTACACTCTATTTTTTTAGTTTTTATTCTTCTGTTTGGATTTTCCGTTTATGGACAGGATGATAACTGGAAAAGGAGTACTTCTGATGGGAATTTAAACTCAGTTTCTATTAAAGATTTGGATGCAAAAAATTTCAAAATTTTTGAACTGAATTTGCAATCATTTCGACAGAATTTATTTAATGCGCCATTAAGAGGTACAACAAATCAATTCTCTAACAAAATTATCCAGGTACCAAATGAACAAGGGATAATGGAATCCTTTATGATCTATGAGGCACCTGTTTTATCTCCAAGCCTTTCTTTGAAATACCCGGAAATAAAATCTTATGTAGGGTACAAGACAGATGGGTCTGGAACAAGAATCAGAATGAGTGTTTCTCCGAAAGGAATACAAACTATGATCAGTTATACAGATAGACCAACTGTATTTATGCAACCTGTTACACGTGATCAAAGCAAGTACATTGTTTACAACAGAATGGCTAAAGGAGATAATGATTTTGGCAGTTTTAAATGCAGTACGATCGATGAATATTCTAAAGAAATTGAAGACAATGGACTGTTTAACAGAGCGGCAGATGATCAGACGTTAAGAACCTTCAGATTGGCAGTTTCTGTAAATGGTGAATATACTCAGTATCACGGTGGCACAGTTGCTGGAGCTTTAGCAGCTATAAATACCACAATTACCAGAGTAAATGAGGTTTTTGAAACCGATATGGCAGTAACTTTTGAGCTAGTTGATGCAGATGAATTGATATTTACAGATGCGGCAACCGATCCTTATTCAACAACTTTAAGTAACTGGAATGGAGAACTGCAATCAACTTTAAATAGTACTATTGGTGACGGAGCTTATGATGTGGGACACATGTTTGGTGCATCAGGAGGTGGAGGAAATGCAGGATGTATTGGATGTGTTTGTGTAGATGGACAAAAAGGAAGTGGTATAACTTCTCCTGCAGATGCAATTCCTGAAGGAGACAATTTTGATATAGACTACGTTGCTCATGAAATTGGACACCAGGTTGGTGCAAACCATACTTTTGCTTTTAGTACAGAAGGAACCGGAGTTAATTCTGAACCCGGTAGTGGCACAACCATAATGGGATATGCAGGTATTACCGGTTCTAATAACGTAGAACTCCATAGTGACCCATATTTTCATTATCACAGTATAGACCAAATTCTCGACAACTTAGTAACAAGAACTTGTTGGGTAGGTACTTCAATATCTAATAATCCACCAAGTGCTGATGCAGGAGCAGATTATACAATTCCGCAAGGGACTGCTTATGTGCTAAGAGGCTCTGCAACAGATGCAGATTCAGGAGATAATTTAACTTATTGCTGGGAACAAATTGATAGTGGACAAGTGACCAATTCCAGTTTTGGACCAACTTTAACTTCGGGATCAATGAATAGATCCTTACCTCCAACAACCTCTCCTGACAGATACATTCCGAATGTCAACAGGGTTATTACAGGACAATTAACTGAAACCAGTCCAACTTTAAGTTCAGATTGGGAAACAGTTGCTACGGTTGGCAGAACAATGAACTGGGCTTTAACAGTTCGAGACAGGGAACCAACTGCAACGGGGTTAAATGGCCAATCAAGCCTTGATCTAACTGTAATTACAGTTGATTCAGGTTCTGGTCCTTTCGCAGTTACTTCACAAACAAGTATTGAAACATGGGACGTTGGTTCCTTACAAACCATTACCTGGGATGTTGCAGGAACAGATGGCGGAGCTGTGAATACACCAACAGTTAACATTTTATTATCTACTGACGGTGGTTTGACATTCCCTTTTGTAATGGCTTCTGATGTTCCAAATGATGGTTCTCACGATGCAGCAGTACCTGTTACAGGTGGTGATACCAACAATGCCAGAGTTAAAGTTGAAGGTAACAACAATATTTTTTATGCCATTAATTCAACAAACTTTGAAATACAAGAATCAGAATTTGTGCTTAGTGTAGCAGATTCCTCTGTTGATGTATGTTCTCCAGATGATGCAACCTATACTTTTACTTATAATACATTTTTAAGTTTTACGGGAACAACTGACTTTTCAGCTACAGGGCTACCAGCAGGCGCAACTGCTGTATTTAGTCCGGCATCAGCAAGTGCAGATGGTACTGTTGTGACAGCAACTGTTACCGGAACAGGAAGTTTAGCTGCCGGCAACTATCCATTCTCATTAGTTGGGACTTCAGGATCAATTACAAGTTCTGCGGATGTTGAATTAAATGTTTTTGATACTACATTTTCAACTTTAAGTCTTACAGCACCTGCGGATGGTGCAACTGATGTTTTCGCAGATAATGCCGTGTTCTCATGGGATGCTGATGTTAATGCATCATCTTACGAAATAGATATTGCAACTGATGCGGGATTCACAACAATTATTGAATCAGGCATTCCAGGCACTAATAGTTATATGACGACTTCACTATCTCCTGATACACCTTATTTCTGGAGAGTGAGATCGGTTAATGATTGTGGTACCGGCGCTTATTCAAATGCCGGATTTACTACTGCTAATATTAGTTGTAATAGTTTTGCGTCTACAGATACGCCAGTTGCCATCCCTGACGGGAATGCGGTTGGTTTTAATTCAGTATTGAATATTGGAACAACATCAGAAATTACGGATGTTAATGTAACAGTAAATATCACACATACTTGGGATAGTGATTTAATTCTTACCCTCACCAGCCCAAATGGCACAAGTGTAATTTTATCCAACCGAAACGGATCAAGTGGTGATAATTATACAGATACTGTTTTTGATCAAGAAGGAGGTACTTCAATCACAACTGGAACTGCTCCATTTACCGGTATTTTCCAGCCTGAAGAAGACTTATCAGTTTTATACGGCGAATTCTCAGGTGGCGATTGGACATTAAATGTTTCTGATAACGCAAGTTTTGATACGGGTACAATTGATAGCTGGACATTAGAGATTTGTGGTATTCCCCAGCTCGATAATGACGGGGATGGTGTACCTAATGACAGTGATAACTGTGTAGATTTAGCGAATGCAGATCAAGCTGATTTGGATGGGGATGGTTTAGGTGATGTGTGTGATGATGATATAGATGGAGACGGGGTTTTAAACGCAAGTGATAACTGTCCTGAAACGGCAAACGCAGATCAGGCAGATGCTGATGGTGACGGATTTGGAGATCTTTGTGATATAGATTGTGATAGTTTTACATCTCTGGAAACACCAGTTGCTATTTCATCAGGGTCAGGAGCAACTTACACAGCTGTAATTAATATAGCTGATGACCTTCCTATTGATGATGTTAATGTTACTATTAATATTGACCATACTTGGGTAAGTGATTTATTTATCACGCTTCAAAGCCCTGCTGGAACTGTGGTTGACCTTACATTAGGTAATGGAGGAAGTGGTGATAATTATACTGATACTGTTTTTGATGACGATGGAGCCACATCTATTGCGGTTGGAACACCACCATTTACTGGCACATACCAGCCAGAAGGTTTGCTAGCAAACTTTAATGGCGAAATGACAATGGGTGATTGGACTTTAACAGTTACTGACACGGCAAATGGTGATGGAGGTTTTATTAATTTGTTTGAATTAGGGTTATGCGTTGTTGGTGAGTTTGCTGATGATACCGATGGGGATGGTGTAAATGACCTTGCAGATAATTGTGTAGATATAGCCAATGCAGATCAAGCCGATCTGGATGGAGATGGATTAGGAGATGTATGTGATGATGATCGTGATGGCGACGGTGTTTTAAATGATGCTGATAACTGCCCAGATACTGCAAATCCGGATCAAGGAGACTTGAATGGCAATGGTATTGGAGATTATTGTGATGTAGAATGTGAAGTAGCCACTTCGGTAGATACACCTATTACTATTGCAGAGGATGCTGCTGGTACAGAATCTTATACAGCTTCGGTTGAGATAATGGACAACGTAATTGTATCAGATATCAATGTGACCATTAATATTTCTCATGTGTGGGATTCTGATTTGAATATCTCGCTAAGGAGCCCAAGTGGAGTTACCGTAGACCTTTCATCTGGAAATGGTGGAGCAGGTGATAATTATACTGATACCGTTTTTGATCAGGAAGCTTCTACGTTTATTACTGCCGGTTCACCTCCATTTACAGGAAGTTTTATCCCAGAAGGTGATCTTTCAACCATATATGGAGATTATGCTCAAGGCACTTGGTCTTTAATAGTTACTGATACATTTGGTCCATTTGATGGTGGCGTTATAAATTCTTTCACTCTTGAAGTTTGCGGGATAAGAGATCCAATAGATTGGGATGTAGATGGTGTTCCTAATGTTGATGACAACTGTTTATATACAATTAATTCAGACCAATCAGATGTTGATGGAGATGGAATAGGAGATGTTTGTGATGAGGATATTGATAATGACGGCGTTTTGAATGCCAGCGATAATTGTGCTTATAGCGCTAATTCTGATCAGTCAGACTTAGATGGTGATGGATTAGGTGATGTATGTGATCCTGATATTGATAATGATACCATTTTTAATGAAGATGACAATTGTCCGGAAACGCCTAATGAAAATCAATCAGATGTTGATCGTAATGGAATTGGTGATGTCTGTGACGGGTTAATCGTTAATGATGTATTAACACCTAACGGCGATGGTATCAATGACACATGGATGATAGTAAATATTGAAAGATTCCAAAATGCGAAATTAAATGTCTATAACAGATGGGGGAATGAAGTATTCTCTGCCGTTAATTATAACAATGATTGGAATGGAACTTCAAGTTCTGGAGGCAATGCATTGCCAACAGGATCTTATTTCTATCAGATCGATCAGAATGGGAATGGAACAGTTATACTGTCCGGTTGGGTTTATATAACTAATGAATAGCATATAATAATTAAATGAAAAAATACAAAATGAAATATTTTAAAAACACTCTAACAATAGTTGCATTTTTATTGATTGGGTCATTATATGCTCAACAAGAACCAAACTATTCTTTATATAGATACTCAATGAACATTATTAACCCTGCCTATGCAGGAGCTGATGGGTCCACTAGTCTTACAGCTAATTTGCGTAGTCAGTGGGTAAATGTTGAGGACGCGCCTGAAACACAGAGTTTCTTTTTTGCCACTCCATTAGGTAAAAGAGTTGGTATTGGAGCCTCTGTGGTTAATGATAAAGTCTTTGTTGAAAACAGAACGAGCTTTAGCATAGATTTCTCTTATATGCTGCCTATGTCAGAAAAAACTAATTTATTCTTAGGATTAAAAGCCGGTGGTAGTACTTATGATCTGGATAGAGGAAGCTTATCAAATTATTCAATATTTCAGGTAGATCCGGCTTTGGAAAATATAGATAATAGTTTTAATCCTAACGTTGGTATAGGGGGATATTTAGTTAATGATAAGTATTTTATCTCATTATCCATTCCTTCCATATTGAAAACAGATAGTGTAGATAAGGATAATGGAAGAGTTTCTTATGCAACAAGTAATGCCCATATTTACTTATCTGGAGGTTACAATTTCACTTTAAGTGATACGGTAGAATTTTTACCTTATACTATGGTTAGATATGTAAGTGGATCTCCTTTATCGGTCGATATCAATGCAAGTTTCCGTTTTTATTCCAAATTAGAAATTGGGGCAGCATATAGGATTGATAAAGCATTATCGGGTTTATTTGTTGTTGATTTGGCCGATTGGGCGAAAATTGGTTATGCTTATGAAGGAAGCACAAGAAGTGAAATTTCCAATGTAAATAATGGAACACATGAAATATTATTCAGGTTGAATTTCAACTGATAATTTTCAGTATAAATAAAAAAAGGGCTGTTTTTACAGCCCTTTTTTATTGTTATTTACCGTTAAAAGTATTCATAGTATTGTTTATACCTGCAGTACCAAAGGATATTATTACTTCATTACAAAGATCAAGTCGTTCCTGTATGGATGTCATTTCTTCTTCACTCCATTTACTTAGCACAAAATCTACTTGCTGCCCTCTGTTAAAAGTATCGCCAATACCGAATCTAAATCGATTATATTGTGTTGTATTTAGTTTTTCCTGAATATCTTTTAAGCCGTTATGGCCACCATCACTTCCTTTTGTTTTTATTCTAATGCTTCCAAAAGGCAAATTCAGATCATCGGTTATTACCAGAAGATTCTCCAAAGGAATTTTTTCCTTTGTTAACCAATATAAAACAGATTTTCCGCTTAAATTCATATAGGTACTAGGTTTCAAAAATATGAAAGAACGTCCTTTATATTTATACGTGGAGATATCGCCTAATTTTTTGGTTTCAAAAGTCAAATTTTCCTTACCGGCAAAATTATCTAAAATACTAAATCCAATATTATGACGTGTTTGGTGATACTTATCACCAATATTACCCAAGCCTACTATTAAATATTTTTTCATTGATTGCACTTCTTCAAGAATGGAAGAAGATTTTTTGTTTTTGAATAAGTTGGTCAAAAACTTACACATAAAGGTTGTTTTTGTAAAAATAAAAAAGCATCCTGAATAAACAGAATGCTTTTTGATATTAATAAATATGATTATTTATTCCTTAGAAGTTTCTGCAGCTGGCGCATCTCCACCAGAAGCTCCTGTATCACCTTCTGAAGTTTCACCTTCAGTACCTTCAGCACCTTCTTCTCCTTCAATTCCTTCTTCTTCTTCGTCAATTAATTCAACAATTGCTGCTCTTGCTGTTCTGACTTGACAAACTACTGTATTATCCGGATGCATAATAGTGAATGCATCATTTTCAAAATCGGTAACATATAGTTTGCTTCCAATTTTTAAAGGAGTAATATCGGCTTCAATAAAATCTGGTAAATTACCGGGTAGTGCCTTTATACGCAATTTACGTTGGTTTCTACGTAATACACCTCCATTTTTAACACCTTTAGAGACTCCTATAAAATGTACAGGGATTTCCATCATTACTTCCTTGTCATCAAATATTTGATAGAAATCTATATGAAGAATTCTATCTGTAACAGGGTGAAATTGAATGTCTTGCAGAATAGCTTTTAGTTTTTCACCATTATCTAAAGCAATCACAACTGTATGCGCATTGGGCGTATAAACCAGTTTTGAGAATGCTATTTCATTGGCAGAGAAATGCAATGGTTTATCTCCTCCGTATAATACGCAAGGAACCTGACCAGCATTACGTAAGGCTTTTGTTGCTTTTTTGCCCACGCTTTCTCTTTGAGATCCATCGATTGTAATTGATTTCATTTTTGAGTTTTAATTAATTATTATTTACATTATAAATTTTGAACTAATAGAAGTATTGTTGTGCACTCTATGCATTACATCAGCAAACAGATCGGCACATGTCAATACTTTAATCTTATCGTTTTCCTGAGTAAGAGGGATCGAATCTGTGACTATAAGTTCCTCTAACTTAGAATTTGTTATTTTTTTATAAGCGTCACCAGAAAGTATAGGATGTGTACATATTGCACGAACACTTATGGCTCCTCTTTCAATCATCAGGTCAGCAGCCTTTGATAAAGTGCCTGCTGTATCGACCATATCATCAACTAGAACAACATTTTTTCCTTGTACATCACCTATTAATTCCATGTGCGAAATGATATTGGCTTTAGAGCGTTGTTTGTAACATATAACAACATCACTTTCCAATGCTTTTGAGTATGCATATGCTCTTTTTGACCCACCCATATCAGGAGAGGCAATTGTCAAATTATCCAGATTTAGAGATCTTAAATGAGGCAGAAATATTGTTGATGCAAATAAGTGATCAACAGGTTTTTCAAAAAAGCCTTGAATTTGATCTGCATGCAAATCCATGGTAATGATCCTTGTTGCTCCGGCAGCTTCCAACATTTTGGCTACTAGCTTTGCCGCAATGGGCACCCTGGGTTTATCTTTCCTGTCTTGTCGAGCCCATCCAAAATAAGGTAAAACTGCTGTAATATGTCTTGCAGAAGCTCTTTTTGCGGCATCCAGCATTAAAAGCATTTCCATTAAATTCTCAGGACCAGGATTGGTCGAACCAACAATGAATATTCGGGTGCCTCTAATTGATTCTTCGTAGCAAGGTTGAAATTCACCATCGCTATACCTGGAAGTAATGACTTTACCCAGGCGAGTACCATAGGACTCAGCAATTCTTTCTGCGAGTTCCGCACTTTGTGAGCAAGGAAAAATTTTAGCTTCAGGTTTTTGGAAAGACATTGTTAATTAATGGTTTAGCTGCCTTTTAGGCTTACGCTTATTAAAATGAGGTGCAAATTTAGGAATTTATTTCAACAGAAAAAGTATAATACCTACTATTTTTGAGGGATTTAAACAAAATATTTATAATTTTGCATTCCTGTTTGCTCAAGTGGCGGAATTGGTAGACGCGCTGGATTCAAAATCCAGTTTCTTCGGAAGTGTGGGTTCGATTCCCACCTTGAGTACTTTTAATCTCATAAAACGGCTAATATGCATTAATATATTAGTCGTTTTTTTATATGTAAAGGTGTAATAACAATATTTTAGGCAAGCTGCAATTTTTTGTTTTTTAAATTAATCTGTACCTGCCTTATTTATTTTGGCAAATACCAATTCGCGATTTTCTATTTTCATTTTGTAAACAATCGGCAGGGTTTGAAACTTAACAAAGAAATGAGGTAATGTATCTATACCCTTTATTCTAGGGATTTTTTTTAATTTACAATTACCGATGGTGTCCATATTTCTTGTGGTTACCCAAACCATGAATTCTTTAAAATCTGTTAATTCAGGACTTTCAACTGTAATATCCGGACCAACATACATTTCTATTTTTGGTGATGAGCTGGTATCGGTTACTTGTTTTGCTTCATTTTCAATTTTTACTTCTACTATGCTACCGGTTGTTTTACATGAAAAGATAGCTAACAAAGCGATTACCGAAAAGAATACGATACTCGAATTAAAAATACTTCCGTGCTTGCCTATATAGTTGTCCAATGGAGAAATCTGCCTATTAAATTCAGGATTAAAGATAAAAAAGAAATTCAATGGAATCTAACTAATAGAAGAAATCACGGGCTTTTAAGTAAAAGATCTGATGAAATGCTAATTTTTGCGGTCAAGTTTTTCAATGTTTGGACGTAATGATATTAATTATTCATTTTCAAAGAATCTAAAATCATTTATAAGCAATAAGTTTAAAACCCCATTTTAATAATAATGCAATTTGTCAACCTATATTAATTTGCCAATATTATATTACTTTTGTTCGGGTACTGAAGTATATCCTCAACCATCAAATTCAATGGCTGAATATTTCATTTTAATACAGAAGTAACAATAAAATTAAAAATTTATGGTAAAATCTTTGTTGATAGCCGGTCTTGGGGGTTTCATTGGTACGGTCTTAAGATTTTTGATTTCCCGTTATATTCAAGTAGCATACGTTTCTGTTTTTCCATGGGGTACATTTGTAATAAATATACTGGGTAGTTTGATGATTGGGATTGTTTTCGGACTTTCTGAAAAGGGAAATTTTTTATCTCCGGAATGGAGGATATTTCTAACTATAGGTATTTGTGGAGGGTTTACAACGTTTTCAACGTTCTCTAACGACGCCTTCATATTAATGCAAAACAAAGAGTGGCTTCGGTTTACATTGTACGCTACTCTCAGCTTTTTTCTAGGCTTGAGCGCTGTATTTTTTGGACGTGGACTAATTAAACTTATATAATATGAAAAGCAATACAACAGCCATATTATTACAAATATTCATCAGTTCAACTGATAAAAAGGATCATGATGTTTTAAACGAATATATCGTATTAAAAGCAAAAAAAGAAGGCCTTGCCGGAGCAACAGTCGTAAAAGGTATAGTTGGATTTGGAGCCAGTTCTATTATCCATTCTTATAAGTTTTGGGAAGTAACAGAGAAATTACCAACCATCGTCCAAATTGTTGATGAAGAAAAAAAAATAATGAAATTTTACGATTCGATCAGGCCAACACTTGAAGCAATGAGATATGGATGCTTGGTAACAACACAACAAGTAAATGTGCTATTGTACAAATCGGGTCAAAAAAAACTGTTTGATCTGTAAAATTCACTTGAACTTCATTTAATAACTAATACAAATCAAATTTAGAATCTAACTTAATTTTTCTAAATTTATATGGATTACTGCAAAGGGTTTTCCTAATTCAAAATATATATAATGACAGACTTACAAATAGCTAAAAAAGTAAAACTTAAGAATATTTCCGTTATCGCACAAAAACTCGGATTAGATCCGGAGGAAATCGAACTTTTTGGAAAATACAAAGCCAAAATTCCCTTATCAAATATAGACTTAAACAGGGCTAATAAAAGTAACCTGATTTTAGTCACAGCTATTTCACCCACACCTGCGGGCGAGGGTAAAACAACTATGTCTATTGGTTTGTCTGAAGGTCTAAACCAGTTAGGAAAAAAATCCATTGTCGTATTGAGAGAACCTTCATTGGGCCCTGTTTTTGGAATAAAAGGCGGAGCTACAGGTGGAGGCTATTCACAGGTTCTTCCCATGGAAGATATCAACCTGCATTTTACAGGCGATTTTTCAGCTATTGAAAAGGCTCATAATTTATTATCAGCTGTGATCGACAATAATATTCAAAGCAAAACTAATTCGCTGGGGATAGATCCTAGAACGGTTACATGGAAACGTGTTATGGATATGAATGACAGATCTCTAAGAAACATAATAATTGGTCTGGGAGGGACGACCTCGGGAGTGCCACGAGAAACGGGATTTGATATCACGGCTGCCTCAGAGATTATGGCTATTTTATGTTTGTCAGATGATCTGAGCAATCTAAAAGAACGATTAGGAAATATTTTCATTGGTTATACTGCAGATAGAACGCCTGTATTTGCAAAAGACCTCAAAGTCGAAGGTGCAATGGCAGCATTGCTTAAAGACGCGATCAAGCCTAATCTAGTGCAAACAATTGAAGGTAATCCGGCTATTATCCATGGTGGGCCATTTGCCAACATTGCACAGGGAACAAATACAGTGATAGCGACCAGAATGGGAATGACTTTTGCTGATTACACAGTAACTGAAGCAGGATTTGGAGCAGATCTGGGAGCGGAAAAATTTCTAGATATAAAATGTCAAAGTGCCGGATTAAGTCCGAAGGCAGTTGTAATTACAACCACAATAAGAGCTTTGAAATATCATGGAGGTGCAGATCTTAAAACTTTGACTGAACCTGACACGAAGTCTTGAAAAGAGGACTACCGAATTTAGAAAAGCATTTGGAAAACATAAAGCAATTCGGGTTGACTCCGGTAATAGCAATTAACAGATTCCTTTCAGACTCTGATGGAGAGATAGAAATTATAAAAGAATTCGCAAAAAGCCATAACATTAGAGTTGCCTTGGCTGAAGTTTGGGAAAAAGGTGGAAAAGGAGCTTTAGACTTAGCTAGACAGGTTATAGAAATAGTGGAAGAGGGATCCTCACGTTTTAAACCTTTATACGATTGGAATTTAGATGTGAAATCCAAAATTGAGATTATTGCATCAAAAATTTATGGAGCTGATGGTGTAGAATATTCAGGATTAGCAAATCGAAACTTAAAAACCATTGCAAATTTAGGTCTTGATCATTTACCGGTATGCATTGCCAAAACTCAAAAATCCTTGTCAGATAATCCTAATCTGTTAGGAAGACCAAAAGGATTTATCATTACTATAAGAGAAATTGAAATAGCTTCTGGAGCCGGATTTTTAATTCCCATTTCAGGTGATATGATGAGAATGCCTGGTCTTCCGGCTCATCCGGCATCAGAAAATATTAACATTGATAACGATGGGAATATCACTGGTTTATTTTAAATTAGTAGAAAATCCTGTTTTTCAATAACTTAGATTTATGGCAAATAGAAATTACGAAGGGAAGCGGTTTGAAATAAATTCAAGCAGTAAAATTATTGATGCCTTAACAATTGAGGAAGCATTACAGATCAATATCAATGACAAACCTTTCACTGTAACAATGAGGACACCTGGTGAAGATGTAAGCTTGGTAAGAGGTTTGTTGCATTCAGAAGGTATAATAAATGATGTAAATTTCCTGCCGGATATTGTTTTAAGAAAAGAAAATGAGGAAGGGATTGTAACTATTGTTAATGTTATGATTCCTAAGGAAAAATTAGGTGAAGGATATTCAAATAGCAGAAGTTTATTGTCAATTTCTTCTTGTGGAATCTGTGGTAAAACTGAATTAGGGGACCTTGCCTTTATTGGAAAGACGATTGATGATGAAAAGAAAATTGAAATTGGTTTGATCGATGAGCTATTCCGGAAAATGAATAAACTTCAACATGATTTTAAACAATCCGGAGGGACTCATGCAGCAGCAGCCTTTTCCATAGATGGCGATTTGTTATGTTCAATGGAAGACATTGGCAGGCACAATGCCGTGGATAAGGTGGTAGGTAATTTGATCACTCATAAGTTTTTGGATCGGTCTAAAATATTAACGGTTAGTGGACGTGTATCCTATGAGATAGTAATAAAGTGTTTTAAAGCCAGGATACCATTTTTAGCGGCCGTTTCTGCACCTTCGTCTTTGGCGGTTGATTATGCAAAGGAATTAGGTATTACTCTTTTTGCGTTTTGTAGAGAAGGCAGGACGACCTGTTATTCAAATCCTCAAAGAACAAAAAATACCGGATCAAATAAAAAAGCAGGTTAAGCACATGTCAGAAAATTTAAGTGAATTATTAGGAAGAAAAGGAATTGACCACAATTTGTTCGATAAATTGGGCAAGCAGGGCACGCCTGATGGTTCTCCGTCTGAAGCTGAAATGGAGAAATTAGCTGAAGAATTCTTAATAGGAAAAGCCAATGTATTTGGAACTGTTAGTTTTTACGATTTTCTCAAACCTGAAAATAAAGGTAAAAAAGTATATGTATGCAATGGTACTGCTTGCACTTGCGCCGGAACTCAGGAAAAAGTTGTTGACACATTAAAAACTCATTTTAATAGTGATGAAATTGGTCATATGACATGTTTGGGAAGATGCTATGAGAACTCCGCATTTCATTATAATCGCAAAAACTATTCGGGGAAGTCGATTGATTCAATCGAAGAGATAATCAAATATGATGGACAAACTAAATCAGATAATTACAGAGTAAAATCCAATGGTAAATCGATTCTAACAAAAGACTTTACCAATGTTGACGATTATTATAGACCATTTTTAGAAGCTCTTAAAATGGATTCTGTTAAGGTGCTTGAAGAAATAAAAACTTCTAATTTAAGAGGTCGTGGCGGTGCAGGCTTCCCTATGGGATTAAAACTTGAATTTTGCCGAAAAACAGAGAATAAAATCAAATTCATTATTTGTAATGCCGATGAAGGCGATCCGGGAGCTTATTCAGATCGTTATTTACTGGAAAAGCAACCACATTCAGTTTTATTTGGGATGTTAATTTCGGGATATGTAACACATGCAAGTCATGGGATTATATACATTAGAGCGGAATATCCGGAAGCAGTTAAAATTATTCAAGATGCAATTGATGAACTTCGATCAAATGGACTATTAGGAAATAATATTGCCGGCAGTGATTTTAATTTTGATTTAAAGATCATTCAGGCTCAAGGTTCTTATATCTGTGGTGAAGAAACAGCCTTAATTAATTCCATTGAAGGTCAACGACCCGAGGTTAGTATTCGTCCGCCATATCCGGCTCAAAAGGGATTATTCAACAAACCAACAGTTGTTAATAATGTGGAAACCTTGGCAGCTTTGCATTTTATTGTTTCAAATGGTGGAGAATCATGGAAGAAAATAGGAACAGAACGTTCATCTGGCACAAAACTGATTTGTCTGGATAGTTTCTTCAACAATCCGGGTTTATATGAAGTTGAAATGGGAACACCTTTATCGGAGGTTGTCAATGAATTAGGAGGAGGATTCAAAACACCTGTAAAAGCAATGCAAATTGGAGGACCATTGGGAGGATTGGTTCCAGTTGCTAAAATAAAAGATCTGACTATTGATTTTGAATCTTTCAAAAGGGAAGGATTTCTGTTAGGCCATGCTTCAATTATATGTGTCCCTCAGGATTTTCCTATAATGAAATTTATAGAGCATCTTTTTGATTTTGCATCTTATGAAAGCTGCGGAAAATGTTTCCCTTGCAGATTAGGCACAAAACGCGGACAGGAATTATCGGAAAAAGCCATGAATTCAGATTATAAAATTGACAGACAATTATTTAATGATCTTTTAACCACTCTCGAACAAGGTTCCTTATGTGCTCATGGAGGAGGAATTCCATTGCCAGTAAGAAATGCAATGCAATATTTTGATGATGAATTAAAACAATACTTTAATTAACTCAGGAAGAATGAAAACGGCATACATAGATAACCATCCATATACGATCAATGAAGGAGAAACTATTTTATCTTTCATACGAAGATATAGGGAGGAATCTTTAATACCAACATTATGTGATGCACCTAATTTAGATCCTTTTGGTTCCTGCAGGGTTTGCAGTGTTGAGGTCACTAACCAGGAAAATGGTCCTGTCAAGACTGTCACATCATGTCATACTCCTGTTTCGGAAGGTCAATATATTTTCACCAGTAGCGAGTCTATTAAAGCCTTAAGAAAGAATATTATTGAATTGGTTTTAACCGATCATCCCTTAGATTGTCTTACCTGTGAAGTAAATGGAAATTGCGAATTACAGACTGTTGCCGCTCAGGTTGGAATTAGGGAGGTAAGATATCCAGAAGGAGATAATCATTTATTCAGATCAAAAGATTTAAGTCATCCATACATGACTTCAGATCTGTCAAAATGCATTAATTGTTATCGTTGTGTAAGAGCTTGTGATGAGGTTCAGGGCGAATTCGTATTGAGCATGGCAGGTAGAGGATTTGATTCTCATATCATTAAGGGTATGAATGATTCCTTTATGGATTCTGATTGTGTGAGTTGTGGAGCATGTTCTCAAGCATGTCCAACATCAGCGATTTCAGATATTTTTCAATCTAAAGCCATACAGGCAACAGATACAACCAGAACAATTTGTACCTATTGCGGTGTTGGCTGCAATTTGGAGGTCTCAACGAGTAATGGAGAGATATTAAGTATTCAGGCACCTTATGATGCTGAGGTTAATCAGGGACATACCTGTTTAAAAGGTCGTTATGCTTTTAAATTCTACAACCATCCCGATCGATTGAATTCTCCTATGATAAAACGAAACGGACAATTTGAAAAAGTTAGCTGGGATGAAGTTTACGATTATATCACTGAAAAGTTCAGGGATTATAAAGAGGAATTTGGTCCGGATTCAATAGCCGGAATTTCATCTTCCCGATGCACGAATGAAGAGAATTATTTGATGCAGAAATTCTTTAGAGCTGTTATAAATACTAATAATATTGATGGTTGTGCACGTGTTTGTCATTCTCCAACGGCTTTAGGAATGCAGCGTACTTATGGAACAGGTGCAGCAACAAATTCAATTGACGATCTAAAGGATACGAATTGTATCATGGTCATAGGAGCAAATCCAACGGATGCACATCCTGTAACAGGGGCAAAATTGAAACAATTTGCTATGAAATCTGATAATGTTTCTATTGTTATTGATCCTCGCAGAACCGAATTGGCACGATATGCAACTCATCATTTAGCCTTAAGACCGGGAACCAATGTTGCGGTCCTCAATATGATGATGTATTATATTATAACTGAAGGGCTAGTTGATGACAACTTCATTAAAAGCAGAACCGAAGGTTATGAAGACTTTAAAAAGGAATTATTATCCATCAATTTAGATGATTTAGAAAAAGTATCTGGAGTTAATAGAAATGACGTTCGTTCCGCAGCAATTGCTTATGCAACTGCTCCAAATGCCATGTCTTTTCATGGTTTAGGAGTTACTGAACATTCACAAGGAACTTTTACCGTTATGCAAATTGCCGATTTGGCAATGATGACCGGAAACATAGGAAGAAGAGGCGTTGGAGTGAATCCTTTACGAGGTCAAAATAATGTGCAGGGATCTGCAGATATGGGTGTACAACCTCATCAGGGTGCAGGATATTTGGATGTTACGAATGATGAAGTCAATAAGAAATACAATGAATTTTACGGAGTTGAAGTGCCAAAACATATTGGCTATAAAATTCCTGAAATGTTTGATGCAGCCTTAAAAGGAAAGCTTAAAGCAATTTGGATTATTGGTGAAGATGTGGTCCAAACCGATCCTAATACTCAAAAAGTAATAAAAGCGCTTGAAGCCACAGATTTGGTCATTGTACAAGAATTATTCATGACCGAAACGGCAAAATATGCCGATGTTATTCTTCCGGGAGCATCGTTCCTTGAAAAGAGCGGAACATTCACCAATGGAGAAAGACGTGTTCAGGCTGTACGTCAGGTTGTTAAACCAATTGAAGGATCAAAACCAGATGGCCAGATCATTGTTGATATTATGAACAGAATGGGTTATAATCAACCTGATTATACACCCGATGGAATGTTAGAAGAGATTTCTCAAATTGTACCATTCTTTGCAGGAATTACATGGGATCGATTAGGTAAAAATGGTTTGCAATGGCCGGTTTCACATGATGGAACTGACACAAAAATTTTACATCAAATTGATTTCAAAAGCGGGAAAGGTAAATTTGAATTCAATGCATGGCAAGAAACCATGGAACTGACAGAACACGCAAAGGAATATCCGTATATTTTAACAACAAACCGTGAATTGGAACATTACAATTGTGGAGCAATGACACGTAGAACGGCAAACGAACAAATTTTGCAAGATGATTATTTAATGATCCATCCTGATGATGCAAAAGAACATTTAATAAATGAAGGAGATTATGTTTGTCTGGAATCACCCAGAGGTAAAGTTGATGTAAAAGCCAGAATTACTGATGAGGTTAAAAAAGGAATATTAAGTACAACATTTCATTTTCCTGATATCATGATCAATAATATTACAGGTGATGTTCATGATTCTGAGGCCATGTGTCCTGAATACAAAGTAGTAGCTGTTAGGATAAGAAAAAGCAAGGGCAAGTATAAAAAACAATTAACCAACTGATCTTATTAATTGTTGGCACTTAATCGTGTTTACTGTTAAAATTAAACCTTTTATTATATATTTTTGTAGTTTTAGTATAACCCAATATTATACTTACCATGATCGAGAATTTCTGGTTTAATTTGGAATATGGTATGAACCATGTTTTAGACATTAATGCTTATGACCACGTATTATTTTTAATTGTATTAACCATTCCATATTTATTTAAAGATTGGAAACATGTTTTTGTCCTTGTTTCGGTATTTACTATTGGTCATACGTTATCATTGTCTTTAGCAGCTTATGGAATTGTTAGCGTTAGTTCTGAACTAGTAGAATTTTTAATTCCCGTAACAATATTAATTGTTGCTTTGTTCAATGTGTTTACAAATGGTAAAAGCGCGCAGAAAGAAAAAGTTGGAGTTTTATTTCTTTCAACCTTGTTCTTCGGATTAATACACGGACTTGGTTTTGCCAGAGAATTCAAAATGTTTATAGGTAGTTCAGAAAGTAAATTAATACCTCTTCTTGAGTTTGCTCTTGGTATTGAAATAGCTCAAATAATTATTGTGTTTGTAGTTCTGTTCTTAGGATTTTTATTTCAGACCATTTTTAGATTTTCAAAGCGAGATTGGATCATGGTTATTTCTTCAATTGTTGTAGGTTTGGTAATACCGATGCTTCTGGCTAACAAAATTTGGTAAAATTTTAACTAACAAAGCATTGTTATTAAAATACTAACCAAGTATATTCGTTATATTGTACTGCGTGAAAAATTGAAACGATATTCTTTTATTTTAGTTCTATTGATGAATAAAAAGTATATGCCAAAGAAAAAACAATTAAAATACGATAAGGCTTATTTGAGAATTGCTAAAGAATGGGGAACCCTGTCATATTGTAAAAGAAAGCAGGTTGGCGCACTAATTGTTAAAGATAGAATGATAATTTCTGATGGCTATAATGGGACACCTACCGGTTTTGAGAATATATGTGAGGATGATGAAGGTTATACTAAATGGTATGTTTTGCATGCAGAGGCTAATGCTATTTCTAAAGTGGCATCTTCCACACAATCATGTGAAGGGTCTACTTTATATTTGACCCTGTCACCTTGTAAGGAGTGCAGCAAGCTAATCCATCAGGCAGGCATAAAAAGAGTGGTTTACAACAAAGCGTACAGAGACTGCTCAGGATTGGAATTTTTGGAAAAAGCAGGTGTAGAAGTAACATTAATTGAAGACTTAAAGGCTTAATGAGTAAATACAAACAAAAATATTTACCCTTGATAATTGGAGTAGCCATTGCTGCAGGAGTTTTTGTTGGTGGAAAGTTAAGCTTTACTGATAGCTCTGACCGTTTGTTTACATCAAATAGTAATAAAGACAAGCTAAACAGGCTTATTGATTATATAGATTATGAATATGTAGATGAGATCAATACCGATAGTATTGTAGATGTAACTGTAAACGGAATTTTGAATCATCTGGATCCTCATTCGGTTTATATACCAAAAAGTGAACTGCAGCGTGTTAGTGAGAATATGAAGGGGGATTTTGTAGGTATCGGGATCAATTTTTACACATATAAGGATACCATTGCAGTTATAAGAGCTGTTAAAGATGGTCCTAGTGATAAAGTCGGAATTAGAAGTGGAGATAGAATTGTAGTGGCTAATGGTGATTCCATTTTTGGCAAAAAATGGAGTAACACAGATGTAATTAATAAACTTAAAGGGGAGATCAATACTTTGGTTGACTTAAAAGTTTACAGGAGAGATGAAGCCAATTTACTAGACTTTACGGTTAAACGAGATCATGTTCCCATAGCCAGTGTGGATGCTTCTTACATGTTGAATGATAATTTGGGATATATCAAAATAAATCGTTTTGCTGAGTCCACATATAGTGAGTTCAAGGATGGATTAGATGAATTACAGGAACAGGGGGCAACTAAATTGGTCCTGGATCTTAGGGATAATCCGGGAGGTTTTTTGAACGTAGCCGAGCAAATAGTTGATGAGTTTTTGGAAGATAATAAGCTAATTTTATTTACTAAGAATAAAAAAGGAACTATAGAAAGAAGTTTTGCTACCAATAAAGGAGATTTTGAAGAGGGTAAAATATTTGTGTTGGTGAATGAAAATTCTGCATCTGCAAGCGAAATTGTTGCAGGAGCATTACAGGATAATGATAAAGGTACAATAGTAGGTCGAAGAACGTATGGAAAGGGATTGGTACAGCGCGAAATGGAACTAGGTGATGGTAGTGCTGTGAGGCTTACTGTTTCCAGGTATTATACACCAACAGGCAGGTCAATTCAGCGATCGTATGAGAATGGCAATAAGGATTATTATGACGAGTACTTTGACCGATT
Source organism: uncultured Flavobacteriaceae bacterium (assembly GCA_963827785.1). Classification (GTDB taxonomy): domain Bacteria; phylum Bacteroidota; class Bacteroidia; order Flavobacteriales; family Flavobacteriaceae; genus Site-B1. The sequence goes on from CAWHCT010000015.1 coordinate 88,867, forward strand.
AGATAGTGGCGAATTGTTCGATCCCGAAAAAATTGAAGTTAATGACTCTCTAAAATTTACAACACCTAAAGGGAAGGTCGTTTATGGAGGCGGAGGTATCATTCCAGATGTATTTGTTCCAATTGATACAAGTACCAAAAATGAAACACTTACATATTTATTGAACAGAGGTTTTATCAGTTATTTTGTCTTTGAAGAATTGGATAAAGACAGAAAAGCCTATGAGGGAATCACACAACAGGACTTTATTGATAATTTTATAGTTAGTGATGATGTTGTTGTAAGATTTCAGGATTATTTGAATATTCGAAGTGAACATAATATCACATTTGTTGCTTATAACGAAACGGTAAAAAAATACATAAAAGCAACATTAGCCGAGCAACTCTTTGGTCGAGAAGCCTTCGAAGAAATAATCAATACAAATGATTCAATGATTGAGGAAGTTATAAAACTGAGTCAGGAATAATTATTTCACTTCATCATGAACCATCGAGTGGTTTCCGCCATTCCAGGATGTTAAAATATCAGTTGCAACGCTTGCTCCACTGCCACAAGCAATGGCAAACTGACTTCTGTGGCCTGCAAGAACACCAGCGACATATATATTTTCATCCACCAAATGATCGTTATTTTTTAGTTGGATGCGTTCTTTTTGCGGTGGTAACTTTTTATGAGGTTCTATATATTGCATTAATCCTTCAATATTAAATAAGTTTGAAGGACCAACAGCCACAATAATGCATTTTGCCTGATATGCTTTTTTATTGGTTTTAACAGTTATATAATTACTGTTTTGTATGACAGTACATCACCTTTTCTTTCTCAATTAGATCAACATGAGGATACACATTTGATAAATGCTTTTTGCCATCTACTAAAATTTCAAGACCTGTGGTTCCCGGTTTTAATCCGAGTGCATTATTAAATAAACCTGTTTGTAAAGCAGAAGATTTTTGATGCATGATAATACCAATGGTTTTATCTTTTGCAAAAGGCTTGTTTTTAGCCGAACCTAAAACCAACGCAGAGGACATACCGGCAGCACCTCCTCCAATTATTAAGACATCATATAGCATAAATATTACTTGTTTTTTTGTTCAATAATTTTCGATATTCTTAAGGTTTGAAGCAATAATATAGCACAAAGAGCAGCCACAATAGTAGTTACAGCTGTAATGCTCTCCCCTTGAAAAGGGGAATTAAGATCTATTTTTGTAGCATTGTAAATAATTAAAGCTACTGCTAGTAGTGACAGAATGTGTATAATAATTTTCATGATATGTTAAGCTAAAAGCACTTTTATATTAGAAGTAAACAATTTTACAGCAATTGCCAATAAAATAACTCCAAATACTTTGCGTATTATGTTAATTCCGGTTGAACCTATAAGTTTTTCTATTTTCTTTGATGTTTTTAATACAATATAAATAACGATTACATTTAAAACAACTGCAATTATAATATTTTCTATTCTAAACTCGGCTCTTAAAGACAATAGTGTAGTTAAACTGCCGGGTCCTGCTATTAGCGGGAAGGCAAGTGGAAATACGGAAGCAGTGACTGCAGTATGTTCATCTTCTTTATAAAGAGTAATGCCTAATATCATTTCTAGAGCAATAAAAAACAGGATGAAAGATCCGGCTACTGCAAATGAATTAACACCAATCCCAATAAGTTTTAGAATACTTTGGCCTAAAAAAAGAAAAACGATCATGATGACCCCGGCAATAATAGATGCCTTCTCACTTTGAATATGACCAACTTTTTTCCGGAGGTCTATAACAATAGGAATATTTCCGACTACATCTATTACGGCAAATAATACCATAAAGGCCGTAAAAATCTCCTTAACATTTAATTGCATTTCAAAAGGTTTAAATTTTTGGCAAAAGTAATTGATTCAATAGGATTTTCAATATTAATTTGATGTTAAATTTATGAGCAAAATAGTAGTAATAAAACTTATATTTGTGCATGTTTCAGCTAGGAAAGACCATAGTGTCAGAAGATATCATTGAAAAGGATTTCATCTGCAATTTATCGGCTTGCAAAGGAGCTTGCTGCGTAGATGGAGATGCCGGTGCGCCTTTAGATAAGGAAGAAGCTGAAATATTGAAAAATATATATCCGAGAGTAAAACCTTTTTTAAGAAAAGAAGGAAGAAAGGCAATTGAGAACCAAGGAACATCTATAATCACCAAAGGTGGAGAGATAGAAACTCCCTTGATCAATGGAGGTGATTGTGCATATGTAATTTTTGATGAAAAGAAAATTGCCCTATGTGGTATTGAAGAAGCTTATAATCAAGGTGAGATCAAATGGAAAAAACCTGTTTCCTGTCACTTATATCCTGTAAGGGTAAAAGATTACAGTGAATTTTCAGCTGTCAACTACCACCGTTGGCAAATTTGTGACGATGCTTGTATGCTTGGAAAGGAATTACAGGTGCCAGTCTATAAATTCGTTAAAGAGGCGCTCATCAGAAAATTTGGAGAAGATTGGTATACTGAATTGGAAAAAGTAGCTAAGGGCCTAAAAAAATAAATTCAAGCCGTTCTTAATTTAAAAACTTTTTCAATGGGAATTGTTATGATGACTTGTGTCCCAATAGCATTGTTGTTTTCATCATAAAGATCTTTAATTTCAACACTATATTCCTTATTATAACCTTTATAAAAATTTGCTAATCTTTCGCTGGTTATTGCTAATCCCAATGATTTTCTTTTAAGGGATTTACTGTCTTTTATTTTTTGAGCCTCAACTCTTCCTATTCCATTATCCGTTATAGAAATTCTAATAAAATTGCCATTTTCATTCGTAATGTCTAGGTTGATAGTTTTATTATCTTTTTTTGAAGATAATCCATGCCACAACGCATTTTCCAAAAAAGGTTGTAGAATTAGAGATGGTACTTTTATGGCTTCTAAATCAATCTCAGGAGAAATCGTGGTTTTATAATTTATTTCATTTGAAAAACGAATATTTTCAATATTCATATAAAGATCCATGGTTTCCAATTCCTCTGATAAAGTGATTTCTTTTTCTTTTGAAGCCATTAATATTTTCCTAATGAGTTTTGAGAATTTATTTAAGTAGTAAACGGCATTTTCCTTTTCATTATTTATAATATAGAGTTTAATAGAGTTTAAAGAATTAAATATAAAATGAGGATTCATTTGACTGCGCAACATATCCTGTTCAAGAGTTATGATCTTTTTCTCGTTTCTAAGTCTGCGCTGCCTGTTGTAAACAATAAAAGTACCTAAAATTAGAATAGCTCCAAATATTGAGACAATTTGGTTTCTTCTGGTTTCTTTTTGTCTTAGAGCACTTACTTCCAGTTCTTTTTCGAGTTGTTTAATTTCATTATTTTTTTGTTCTGCTTGATACTTTTTATCAAGCATATTTACATACTCTTTATTCTTGTCGCTACTTATATTGTGATTTATTTTGTCAGAAATAAGGTATCTTTCAAACGCCTGTTTATAATCGCCTTTTTTCTTATATAATTCAGAAAGATGAATGTTGGCTGCAGCAATAGAACTAGGTACATTTTTTTCTTCTGCAATTTTGAGAGCCTTTTTTAAATAAGATTCTGATTCATCAAATTTATTTAGGTCATATTGAGCCCAGCCTAATCCAATGTATGTAGAAGTAATATAATATAAATCTTCATTTTTGATAGCTAAAGATATATTTCTTTCTAAAATCTTTATTGCATCTTGGGGATTTCCTCTCTTAAGATAGATTTGAGCAATACTATTATTGCATATTACTTTTCCCAATAAATAATTTATTTGATTATTTTTTTCTAAAGACCTGTAGTAATTTACCAAAGCAGCGTCATATTCATTTTTTAATTCAAGAGCAAAACCTAAATTGTGATAGTTCTTGGCCTCCCCTGATTTGTTTTGAATTTCATTTTCTATCGCTAAAGATTTGTTGAAATTTTCAATGGCCTGGTCAGGTTGTTCAAGAGCTAAATATATATTGCCAATGCTATTATAAGAAACTGCAATATTTTTTTTAATAATCCTATTAATATCTTTCTGTGATTCTGCCAAGGATAAAGCTTGCTGATGATAGTCCAATGCTTTTTTAATATCACCCGTGCTTCGGTTAACAATGCCAAGCATATTTAAATTTATGATCTGCATCTCTATATTTTGCGCACTTATAGCTAAGTTGTAGGCATTTTGATGAAAAGCAATAGACTGATTATATAAAGATTTTTTATCTCTAAAAAATATTCCCAGATTGCATAAGGCGAAAGACTCCCCTTCTAAATAGTTCGTTTCTTTGCTCTTTTGTTCCAAAAACCTCATTTTCAAACTATCAGTCATATCATTTTTGAATAGTTCTTCTAGTTCAGAAAATGTTTTTGGTCGTTCCCGGATAACATTTTCAATTTGAAAATTAAAATCGGGAGTAATATTATTTTGAGAATTTAAAATAACAGGAAGACTCAGAATGAGCATTGTTATAATTATTATCTTGAAGCTTGTGATTTTCATCTTAAATTGTCAATCGATTAAAACTTTTCTAAAAAATCAGATTTTCGCTGTCGTGCTACCGGAATGCGATGACCAGATTCCATAACTACATATCCTTCTGTTTTAAGGAATTCTTTTATTTTATTCAAATTGATAATATAGGAGTTGTGTATTCTAAAAAAATTATCATCAGGCAACAGGATGTCAATTTCTTTTAATTTTTTTGTCACAACTAATTTTTGATTTTCTTCTAAAAAAAGTGTGCAATAGTTTCCATCTGATTCAACAAACAGAATCTCATTCAATTTCAAAAAGATCAACTTACCTTCTGTACTTATTGTGATCTTCTTTTGATTGTTTTTTGAATGAAAATCCGTTAAGATGTTTTCCAGTTTATCACTATTAATTATTCTGGATTTGAACTTTTTTATTTTTTTTAATGTATCGCTAAGATCGTCTGAATCTATAGGTTTTAATAAATAATCGAGGGCTTCTCTTTTTATTGCCTTAATTGCATATTCGTCATAAGCAGTAGTAAAAACTACCGCGATATCTCTGTTGTTCAGTTTGTCAAGGAACTGAAAACCATCCATGGAAGGCATTTGTATATCCAGGAATAAACAATCCGGAATGTTATCCTCCAAAAAACTAAGTGCTTCTTCGGGAATAGTAAAAGTCTTAATAATTTCAATGTCATCATTAAAATTATTCAATTCCCAAGATAAACTTTGGATAGCCTTTGGCTCATCGTCAACAATAACTGCTTTAAACATATAATTAAGATTCCATTTATAAAATTAGAATATTATCGCGGTTTACCACAATAATATCTTCAAATAGTGTGTATTTATCTGCAAATTACACAATTAGTATAGAATTCTTCTGATAAACCTCATTACCAATTATACAATGTTTTAAACCAACTATACAATATATTAGACAAGTTAGTCTAATTTTATGGATATTCGTCATGTTATTATTTCAGCCTTTTGGGTTGACTAAAAATAACAAAGTGACTTTGTGGGATTAGTCACTTTAATGATTAAATGCTATTAATCAATTGAAAAGCCAGAGGATTTCTGGCTTTTTTCAATCCCAAGATATCTCTCTTCAAATTCATCATATATTAGCGATTCTCTTTTTTGCGATAATTGAACTAATCTCATCTCAGCTGCTTTATCACATAGATTTGTCGGTTAAAATCACAGAATAATTTCGATAAATATTGTTATTTAAAAATCCAAATCATTATCAAATGTTTTTTCTCATAAATTTTTAATGATTCCTTTTTTAGGAAACCCTTATTTTATCACTTGCCAGCGGTTTTAACATATGATAAAATGCAGATATACAGGCAGTTAGAATATTTAATAAATAAATTAAAATGTAAGAATAAACACACGTCTTGTTAAAAACTTGTGGACAATGTTTATAAAATTACCTTTCATTTTATAGCTCAAATTTGAATCTTTGTTCAATCCAAAAAGTTTAAAAATCAGTTTAATTATTAAAAATAAAGTAACACACTATGTCTCAACATGTTGAACCAATTTTACAAGAAAATAAGGATAGATTCGTAATTTTTCCAATTCAACATCATGACATTTGGGAATGGTATAAAAAACAAGAAGCGAGTTTTTGGACTGCGGAGGAAATAGACCTGCATCAGGATCTATCCGATTGGGCGACTAAGTTGACTGATGACGAGCGTTACTTTATTAAACATATCTTGGCATTTTTTGCGGCTAGTGATGGGATTGTTAATGAAAATCTAGCCGAGAATTTTGTTAGTGAAGTTCAATATAGTGAGGCTAAATTCTTCTATGGATTTCAAATCATGATGGAGAATATTCATTCTGAAGTATATTCTCTTCTTATTGATACTTATGTTAAGGATGAGAAAGAAAAGAACATTCTATTCAATGCCATTGAAAATTTTCCTGCAATCAAAGAAAAGGCGGATTGGGCTTTAAAGTGGATCGATTCTCCAAGTTTTGCTGAAAGACTAATTGCATTCGCTGCAGTAGAAGGAATTTTCTTTTCTGGTAGTTTCTGTTCTATTTTTTGGTTAAAAAAGAGAGGGCTTTTACCGGGATTGACATTTTCCAACGAATTAATCTCACGCGATGAGGGATTGCATTGTGATTTTGCTGTCCATTTGCATAATCATCATATAGTAAATAAAGTTCCAAAAGAAAAAATTACCCATATTCTTACCAATGCACTGGATATTGAAAGAGGATTTATTACAGAATCCTTACCGGTAAGTTTAATAGGTATGAATTCAAAACTCATGACCCAATATCTTGAATTCGTAACTGATAGGTTATTGGTAGAATTCGGCTGCGATAAAGTTTATAACTCTACAAATCCATTTGATTTTATGGATATGATATCTCTGCAAGGGAAGACAAATTTCTTTGAAAAACGAGTCTCAGAATATCAGAAAGCTGGAGTGATGAATAAGGAGGTAGAAGAAGATAAATTCAGTTTTGATGCTGATTTTTAATCTGTAGATATCCTAATAGTTTTAAGAATTGATCTTTAACTGGTAGTTTAATACTAATCAGAAGTAACAGAATTGACAAATTTTTTTAGCCCAATTCAAAAATTAGTAAAAAATAGCAAATAATCTAACCACAATTCTGACGTAAAATTCAGAATTACCTAAAAAAAATAATGTAAATGTTTGTAGTAAAAAGAGATGGCAAGAAGGAACCAATGATGTTCGATAAGATCACAGCTAGAGTAAGAAAGCTGTGTTATGGATTGAATGAACTTGTAGATCCTGTTAAAGTAGCAATGCGGGTTATTGAAGGTTTGTACGACGGAGTTACAACAAGTGAATTGGATAATCTTGCTGCCGAAATTGCTGCAACTTTAACTACTGCACATCCTGATTATGCCAAACTAGCTGCTAGAATTTCTGTTTCCAATTTACACAAGAACACTAAGAAAACTTTTAGTGAAGTAATGGAAGATCTGTATACATATGTTAATCCAAGAACAGGCAAAAAGGCGCCTCTATTGGCTGACGACGTTTATACGGTTATTATGGATAATAAAGAGAAGTTAGATTCTACAATTATTTATAATAGAGATTTTGGGTATGATTATTTTGGATTTAAAACTTTAGAGCGTTCCTATCTTTTAAAATTGAATGGTAAAATAGCTGAAAGACCTCAGCACATGTTGATGCGTGTTTCAATTGGGATTCATTTAGAGGATATTGATTCTGCCATTGAAACCTATGAGTTAATGTCTAAAAAATATTTTACTCACGCTACACCTACCTTGTTCAATTCAGGGACACCTAAACCTCAAATGTCATCATGTTTCTTATTAACAATGAAAGAGGATAGTATTGATGGTATTTACGATACATTAAAACAAACCGCCAAAATTTCTCAATCGGCTGGAGGAATAGGATTGGCAATTCATGATATTCGTGCTACCGGAAGCTATATAGGAGGAACTAATGGAACATCCAACGGGATTGTACCTATGCTTCAGGTATTCAACGATACGGCTCGATATGTAGATCAAGGAGGAGGCAAGCGCAAAGGTAGTTTTGCAATCTATCTTGAACCATGGCACGCCGATGTATTTGAGTTCTTAGATCTTAAGAAAAACCATGGTAAAGAAGAAATGAGGGCAAGAGATCTGTTTTATGCGATGTGGATCCCAGATCTTTTTATGAAGAGAGTTCAGGACAATGATCAATGGACCTTAATGTGTCCAAACGAATGTCCCGGATTGGCAGATACGCATAGCGAAGAATTTGAAACCTTGTATACAAAATATGAAACAGAAGGTAAAGGAAGAAAGACAATAAAAGCTCGTGATCTTTGGGAGAAAATAATGGAATCTCAAATAGAGACAGGCACGCCTTACATGTTGTATAAAGACGCTGCCAACAGTAAATCTAATCAGAAAAATTTAGGGACCATTCGGTCATCAAATCTATGTACCGAGATTCTTGAATACACATCTCCTGATGAGATCGCAGTTTGCAATTTAGCCTCCATTGCACTACCTATGTTTATCAAAAATGGCGAATTTGACCACAAGGAGTTATTCAGAATTACAAAACGAGTCACCAAAAATTTGAATAGAGTAATCGAAAGGAACTATTATCCGGTTAAAGAAGCTGAAAATTCAAACTTAAGACATAGACCCATTGGCCTGGGCGTACAGGGATTGGCTGATACTTTTATTAAATTAAGACTGCCATTCACAAGTGACGAGGCAAAGCAATTAAATGAGGAAATATTTGAAACACTTTATTTTGCTGCCGTTACTGCGAGTATGGAAGAAGCAGAAAAAGATGGTCCATACCAAACTTATGAAGGATCTCCTATCAGTAAAGGTGAATTTCAGCATAATTTATGGGGATTAAAGGATGATGAATTAAGCGGTCGTTGGGAATGGGAAAAACTCCGAAAAGATATCAAAAAACATGGAGTTAGAAACTCACTTTTGGTTGCTCCTATGCCAACAGCGTCAACTTCTCAGATATTAGGGAATAATGAGTGTTTTGAACCTTATACATCCAATATTTATACTCGAAGAGTGCTATCAGGCGAATTTATAGTGGTCAACAAGCATTTATTGGAAGATCTCGTCAGTTTAGGATTATGGAATGATGGATTGAAACAGGAAATCATGAGGGCCAATGGATCTGTCCAAAATATTGAAAGTATACCTGAAGATATCAAGGAATTATATAAAACTGTTTGGGAACTTAGTATGAAGGATATCATTGATATGTCCAGACAACGTGGCTATTTCATTGATCAATCTCAATCATTGAATCTGTTTTTAGAAGGTGCCACCATGGCAAAACTTACATCGATGCATTTTTATGCCTGGAAAAGCGGATTGAAAACAGGTATGTACTATTTACGCACAAAAAGCGCAGTAGATGCCATTAAATTCACTCTGGACAATGAAAAGAAAGAAGAACCTGTTTCAGAAGTAATTGAAACTGACGATAAAATAGTAAACAAACAACAGCAAAAAGCAGCCATAACTGCAGCAAAGTTTGTTCAGGAAACCACAGAAGTTGAGCCAATGTCGGCTGAAGAAATGAAAGCTTTGATCGCTCAGGCCAAAGAAGCGGAGGGCGATGACTGTTTAATGTGTGGTTCTTAATATTTCCTGTTAATTCAGGAACCTACTTAAGTGTTAGAAAAACACCTCTTTTTGAGGTGTTTTTTTATTTTAGATTTTCTAGTATTGAAATTATATTAACTTTGAGTTTTTAAATTCAGATTTAATCCAAAGAATTTAATGTTCAGAAAGTCCATTTTCATATCCTTTTTAATTGCATTAGGAGCGGTATTATATTTCAATCCGAATTTTAAGACCATATCTGCAGGTGTCGCTATTTTGCTTTTCGGAATGATTCTTTTGGAAGAAGGATTTAGGGTATTTACTAAGGGACCACTCCAAAATATTTTAAAAAAAGCAACCAATAAGCTTTATAAAAGCATCACGGCCGGAGCCTTGGTAACTGCTTTAATTCAATCAAGTTCTTTAGTATCTGTAATTACCATCTCATTTATTAGTGCGGGATTAATAAGTCTGTCAGGAGGAATAGGATTGATCTTTGGAGCTAATATTGGTACAACAGCAACAGCCTGGTTAGTGGCAGGTTTTGGTTTAAAAATTAATATTTCAGCATTGGCAATGCCCATGCTGATATTTGGAATTGTATTTTCTTTCCAAAAGAGGAGTTCCCTTAAAGGATTGGGAAATGTTCTGGCAGGTCTGGGATTCTTTTTTCTTGGGATCCATTACATGAAAGAAGGGTTTGAAGTATTTAAACAATACATTGACCTTACTCAATATGCAGTTCCGGGTTTTAAGGGAATCGTTATATATACAATAATTGGTATATTCATTACTACAGTATTACAGTCCAGCAGTGCAACACTTGCATTGATATTAACAGCATTATCTGCAGGACAAATTGAATATGAAAATGCACTGGCCTTAGCAATAGGGGCGAATGTAGGTACAACAATTACAGCAGTTTTGGGTTCTATCAGTTCAAATGCTGCTGGTAAAAGATTGGCAGGAGCACATTTTGTTTTTAATGTTGCTACAGGGATAGTAGCATTGGCTTTAATTTATCCATTAGCTAAATTGGTAAATATCCTTGCCGAGTCATTAACAATTGCTGCTACTGATTTCACTCTAAAATTAGCACTATTTCACACTATTTTTAATATTCTAGGTGTTATAATTATGATACCATTTATTAAAAAGTTGGAACGCATTCTTGTTAAATTCATAAAAGTGAAGGAAGATAAGGAAATTGATGAGCCAAAATTCTTGAATGAAGCGGTTTTAAAATTTTCTGGATCGTTGATGTCATCATTAATTAATGAATCAAAATTCTTATACAAAAATGCAATCTTTGAAATTGTTGCACATAGTTTGAATATTCATAGATCGGATATTATTTCTCAAGAGAAATTAAAAAAAATCATAAAAAGATCTAAAGAAGAAATGGATATAAATGTTGAAGAACTTTATTATAAGAAAGTTAAGCATATTTACGGTGAAATAATCAGATATGCAACTACTGCTCAAAGCACTTTAAATTTGAATAAGAGGCAAAACGAAGTCATTTCAGAAATTAAGATTGCCAATAGAAAGATGGTAGAGATAATAAAAGATGCCAAAGAATTAAATAAAAATGTAAACATTGCGCTAACTACTGATAATAAATACTTACATAACGAATATGATGGATTTAGAAAGAAAGTAGCAAAAGTGCTACGAGTTATTTATCTGTTCAGAAAAAGTGAAGAGCAAAACAAATATGAACAGATCTTATCCCAGCTAAAGCATGAAGCAATAGACAATATTAGGCAGAGCAATAAATCCATTGATAAATTGATACGAAAAAATTTAATAACCGCCGAAATGGCTTCTTCATTGTTCAATGATCACACAAATGTAAATGACATGATAAAGAAATTGATTGAAGTGGCTGAATTATTATATAGCAGGAAAGATTCCTTATTGGACAGTAAAACTGATTAAAAGTGAACACATAGTTCAATAAAAAAGCACTTCAATTTAGAAGTGCTTTTTTATTTACATCATGGAAATAATTATTCGTCTATTTCTTTTTCAATAGTAGCTGGCTTAACAGAGCTATCATGAGCGTTATAATATTCTTCTAAAAGACTCATTGTTGCCTTTAACAAATCTTTTGTTTCTAAAAGAATACTAAAATAAAGGGTTGTATTTTTCGGACTCGATTCTTCTGTGCGCGTGCGCTCTACCTGTTTTTGTATTTTATCTGATACAAAACCTAAAATTTCTTCTTTTCTACCTAAAATATCACCAATTTCTTTAAACGATCTCGAGTTGAAAGCATTTTGAGTATTATCTAAAGAAGGTTTCAAATCGCTCATCAACTTCTTTTAGTTCTTTTACCTGGCTAAATTTAAGTTTCTTGTGGTTGTTGTTCACATGCTTGTAACTCACTTTAGAAATGTATTCTAAAGACTGTGTCATATCTTGTAAATAACCCAGAATATGTATATAAAAACTACTGGCTCCTATGCTTGATTCATCAAGGTTTTTAATAAAAAAGAAAATATTATCACGCAATTCATCTACTTCATCAGATAGTTTTGCAACCTGCTTCTCGTTTTTAGAGAGAAGACTTAAATCCTGCCGGGCAAGTCCATTAATCGAATTGCTATAAATTTTGTTTCCTCTTTTAGCAACCCTTGCAATATTACTTGCACTTTCGTGAATTACTCCTTGCACCGAACTGCTTTCAGCTTTGGTTAAGCTGTCTTCAGCCTTTGTGCCTTTTGACCTTTTTCTATGAGAAATATAATTCCTTCCTACTAGAACAATCACCAATAATAAAAGAACTGCCACCATGACAGGGAAGTTCAAATTCATTAAATAAACTATTATTCCAGCTGCAACAAAGGCTATAAATGCAGTAAAGAACCAACCTCCAATTACGTTTAATACACCTGCAACTCTGTAAACAGCACTTTCTGCCCCCCAGGCTCTGTCAGCTAATGATGTACCCATGGCAACCATAAAGGTTACATAGGTAGTAGACAAGGGTAACTTCATGGATGTCGCAATAGAAATTAGAAAACTTGCAACCATTAAATTCACAGCTGCTCTAACCATATCAAATGCCGGCAATTCATATGACTTGTCTTTAGATAGTTTTATTACCGGTTTTTCAAATTGCTTTTCTATTTTAGCTTTCCAGGAGTCTGGTAAAACATAATCCGACATTTGAGACATCAACATTGCAAACCTCACTAAACTTCTCGATAATCCGGTTGGATTAAACCTCTCCTTGGCTTCGCCTTCTCGTGATAAGTTAATTTCAGTTTGAGTAACGTATCTGGCTTTAGATGAGAACCATAATGTTAATACCATTATGCCGCCTGCAATAAAAAGAAAAATTGTTGGAGTAGGTACTTTGGAAGCCAATACTTCCATACTAAACTCGGTTGCAGGAATTCCCGAAACAACCCAAGCTTCATAGGATTGATAAGCTGCTATTGGAACACCTATAAAATTCACTAGGTCATTTCCTGCAAAAGCCAAAGCCAAAGCAAAAGTGCCAGCAATGATAATTATTTTATAAATATTAGTCTTGAAAAATAGAATAAATAGGTAGGAAATTAAAGACCATATTACAAAACTAACACCAACAATAGCCATAACCTTTTCTTCAAGGAATTCCTGTATTGTTAATCCTCCGGTTATCTCAAATGTTTCACTTGCATAAGGTGTTCCCTTAATACCTTTCATAAAGATAAAATAAGTTATAGCCGAAATAGCGAATCCGCCAAAAAGTGCGCCAACCCATTTAGCTTTTTTTTCAAAATGATAGGAAAGGAGTAATCTTGAAATCCATTGTACCGCAGCACCAATGGAAAATGCTATTACCACAGAGAGTAAAATTCCCACAATTATTTGCGTGGCCTTAGACGTATTAATATAGGTTACCACATCTCCAAAACTTCCTCCATCATGTGCTATTTTAATTAATGCCATAGCAACTGAAGCACCTAATAGTTCAAATACAATCGATACTGTAGTAGAAGTAGGCATTCCAACTGTATTAAAAAAATCAAGTAAGAGAATGTCTGTAATCATGACTGCCATAAAAATGATCATGATCTCATTGAACATGAATTCTCCTGGATTGAAAATTCCTTTCCTGGCTACTTCCATCAATCCGCTGGAAAAAATAGCGCCCACTAATACCCCAAGACTAGCTACAATAAGTATTGTCTTGATATTTATTGCTTTAGAACCTATTGCTGAGTTTAAGAAGTTTACAGCATCATTACTTACCCCAACCACCAAATCAGCTGCGGCTAATATTGCCAGGGCAATAATCATTAATAAATAAATATTTTCCATAAAAAAAATTGTTGAAAGTAACCTTACAAACCTACTTTAAAAATATAATTTTAATGTTATTAAAAGGTTATTATTTAAGAATTTATTGTTTTTGGATTAAACTAAATTTCACCCTATTTTTTCTTTTGATGTTTTAATACTTCAGCATCGATATAAAAAATAATTTCTTCTGCAATATTTTTTATCAGGTCTCCAACACGTTCCAATTTTTTAACTACCGAAAATAAAATAAATGCCTGATCAACAATGGAATCATCTTTTTTAATTTCATCACCTAATATAGAAAACGAATTTGAATTGATTTTATCCAATATTTTATCTTTTTTAAATACTTTTCTAGCGCTCTTTACATCTTTATTTTCATATGCTTCTAATAATGTTATCCATCATAGATATAATTGTTTCATACATCTTTTCAAATTGAATGGATGTAAGCAATTTGGATGGAATTTTATTATCAACATCAACAACATATTTGGAAATATTATAGGCATGATCTGCAATTCTTTCAAGTTCTCCATTTATTTTAAGAACAGCCATAATAAAACGAAGATCTGATGCTACTGGATTGTAAAGTGCCAAATAACGTTCACAATCTTTTTCAATCTTAATGTCCAACGCATTAATTCTAGACTCCTTATGCATAACCTCTTCGGCTAAATCACTATCATGAGTTACAAAAGATTCTTTAGCCTTTTGTAATTGCGATTTGCACATGGATAACATTTCAGATCCAGCTTGATTTATATTGTCTCTATGGTAAGCTTCATTTTGCATAATTAATAATTTTTATCCGAAACGACCTGTAATATAGTTTTCGGTTTGTTTTTTTTCTGGATTAGTAAAAATAGTCTTTGTTTTGTTAAACTCAATAAGCTCGCCTAAATAGAAAAAAGCAGTATAATCACTAATTCTACTTGCTTGTTGCATATTATGAGTCACAATAACAATTGTATATTTTTCTTTTAAACTAAAAATTAAATCTTCAATTTTTGAGGTCGAAATTGGATCTAAAGCAGAAGTTGGCTCATCCATAAGTATTATTGATGGCTCTACTGCCAAGGTTCTGGCAATACATAATCGCTGTTGTTGTCCCCCGGATAATGTCAATGCCGATTTTTTCAAATTGTCCTTTACGTCGTCCCAAAGATCGGCTTGTTTTAATGCTTTTTCAACGCGCTCACTAATAAACTTTTTATCCTTAATGCCTTGTATTTTCAATCCGTAAGCAACATTATCGAAAATAGATTTAGGAAACGGATTTGGTTTTTGGAACACCATTCCTATTTCTTTACGCAGCTCCTCAACCTTGACTTTTTTCTTATAGATATTTTTACCGTTTACCCTAATTTCACCTTCCATTCTAAAACCATCAACGTAATCATTCATTCTATTAAATAACCGTAGAAAAGTTGATTTTCCACAACCGGAAGGGCCAATTAAGGAAGTTACAGTATTGGGCTTAATAATCATATCAATTCCCTTGATAGCCATAAAATCATCGTACCAGACTTTTGCATCATTCACCTCTATTGTATGGGTTTTCTTAAGAGATTTATCTATTATTTTATCCATTAGTAATGTTTGTTCTGAAGTTGTTGTTCCCATCATTATTTCCATTTATTTTGCCACCTATTCCTAAAATAAACAGCGATTCCATTCATTATAAAAGTGATGAGCAGTAATATAATAATTGCCGC
This sequence comes from uncultured Flavobacteriaceae bacterium, assembly GCA_963827785.1. Classification (GTDB taxonomy): domain Bacteria; phylum Bacteroidota; class Bacteroidia; order Flavobacteriales; family Flavobacteriaceae; genus Site-B1. The sequence goes on from CAWHCT010000015.1 coordinate 104,495, forward strand.
CGCTGCATTTTCGATAAATCCTTGTTGAGGTCTCGAAATCCAATTAAATATTTGAATTGGTAATACTGAAAATTCATCCATAGGAGTTGACGGAGCAAATGGCACATAGGCTAAAGCACCTACAACTATTAATGGCGCTGTTTCTCCAACAGCTCTCGAAAGTGCTAAAATAACACCTGTTAAAATACCTCCTGAGGATGCAGGCAATATCTGGTTCCATATAGTTTGCCATTTTGAAGCCCCTAATGCATAGGATGCATCACTTATGGATTTTGGGACTGCTTTGATGGCCTCACGAGTAGCTACAATAATGATTGGAAGTATCAACAATGATAAAGTTAAACTTCCCGCAAGTACACTTGCACCTAGATTCATTATTCGAACAAAAACCTCCAATCCTAAAAGCCCGTATATAATTGATGGCACACCAGCAAGGTTAGAAATATTAATTTCCAATAATCCTGATAGTTTATTCTTTTTACTATATTCTTCTAAATATATTCCAGCTGCAACACCAATAGGAATTGCAATAAATGAGGTTAATAGCAATATCCAGATACTCCCCATCAAGGCTGTATAAATTCCTGATTTTTCAGGTTTTCTGGATGGTAAGTCCGTGATAAAACCCCAGTCAATACGACCTAAACCGTCAATTAATATATCACCAATGAATACAACAAGTAATACTAATCCAATTATAGTGCAGAATATTCCCCAATATTTAAAGGCGTTATCTAAAAGTCTGTTTTTTTGAATACTATTCATAACGTGCCTGATATTTTTTTCTAATTCGGTAACTAATAGTATTTAATAAAAAGGTAAATGCAAATAAGGTTATACCTGCGGCAAAAATGGTTCTGTATTCTATGGAGCCATGTTGTACATCACCTAAACTTACTTGTACTATATATGCTGTAATGGTTTCTACAGGCACTGTTGGATCTAATGTTAATCGAGGTTGTTGTCCTGCTGCAATGGCTACAATCATTGTTTCGCCAATTGCTCTTGAAATGGCTAAAATAACTGACACAATAATACCAGAAGAAGCTGCAGGAACAACTACATTAAATGCTGTTTGTAATCTTGTTGAACCCATTCCAAAAGAGGCTTCTCTTAACGAATTAGGAACTGCGTGTAATGCGTCTTCACTAATGGACGAGACAAAAGGAATGATCATGATTCCCATAACTATTCCGGCAGATAGCGAGTTAAACCCTGATAAATTTGGGTAAATACTTTGTAAAAATGGAGTTACCACGATTAATGCGAAAAAACCATATACTACAGTCGGTACTGCAGCTAATAGTTCTAATAGTGGCTTAATTGTTTTTCTGAAACTTGTAGGTGCATATTCACTTAAATAAATACTAATAGATAGTCCTATAGGAAGTGCAACAGCAATTGCAATAAATGAAGTTAAAAGTGTTCCAGATAATAAAGGTAGAATGCCATAATGTTTATCAGTGAATAATGGTGTCCATTGAGTATCTGTAAAGAATTCAACTATGGATACTTCGCTAAAAAAAATAACAGCTTCATAGCCCAAAACAGCAACAATTCCAAATGTAACTGCGATAGTAATTAATGCACTTGTTAAAAGTGATTGTTCAATTACAAATTCTTTTATTTTACGCATTAAAAGTATGTTTAAAAAAGGGAATCAGGTACCGATAGATACCTGATTTGCCCATAATCAAACTTCTGTTTACTTGTTACTTTCAACAAAAGTTTTGAAATTCTCTATTTGCTTTGTATAATTTTCTGTTGGCAGAGGAATGTATCCTACATCTTCAGCCAATTCACCTGCATTCTCTAAATAGAAGTTTACAAACTCAACTACTTCTGGAGATTTTACGGATGTACTGTTTACATAGATAAATAATGGTCTTGATAATGGACTGTAAGTTCCATTACTTACAGTTTCTAATGTAGGTTTTACAACTTCTTCACCGTTATTTACTCCAATAAGAGTTAGTTTATCCTTGTTTTCAGCATAATATGCCAATCCGAAGAAACCTAAAGAATATTTATCACCGGCGATACCTTGTACTAATACATGGTCATCTTCACTTGCCGTAAAGTCACCTCTGCTTGACCCACTTTTACCAACTACTGCTTCAGTAAAATAATCATAAGTTCCAGATGCAACTCCAGGGCCGAATAAGTGAATTTCTTCATTCGGCCATTCCGGACGAATTTGATTCCATTTCATTATTTTCCCTTGTGCCGCTGGCTCCCAGATTTTCTTTAATTCTTCAACAGTAAAATTATCTACCCAATCGTTTGCAGGATTTACTAAAACTGCTAATCCATCATAAGCAACTTCAAGTTCTAAATAGGTAATGTTGTTTTCTGCACATGCAGCTTTTTCTTTATCCTTAATTGGTCGAGATGCATTAGAAAGATTCGTTTCTCCTCTTGAGAATTTTTTGAAATCCACCTCCAGTTCCAGACACACCAATTGTAACTTTTACTTTAGGTTGCACTGCTCTAAATTCTTCAGCTACTGCTTCGGTTACTGGAAACACTGTACTTGAACCATCTACTTTAATTGTTCCAGATAATTCAGTTGAATTTTCTGTTTTGGTTTCTTTTTCCTTTTTACAAGCTCCAAATACAAGAGCTAAGGATACTAAGATTATTAATTTTTTCATTTGATTTTTAATATTGTTTTATTTTTGTTTTTTTAAAAATGAATATCAAATTGTAATCTGTACATCCAGCTATCATTACTGTTTTCTACTTGTAAAAGACTAATATCTGATTGAACTTTTAATTTGTGTCCAACAATATATCTGGATACACCAAAAGTATATTGATTTTCTGCATCTCTTCCGGTAATAGTTTTGTCTAATTCAATATTCGTATATCGTCCTGAAACTTCCCAGTTAGTATGTAAATAAGTAACCAGTTTGAAGGTTTAGACCCTTTTCCAACTTGTACTTCGTCTCCGAGTTAAGTCTCCTATCAGAATTTTTAGCAAAAGGCATCATCAGCATCTCTATCTGCATATTCAGCCATTAAGGAAAATCCTTTATACTTAAACATAGCATCTACAAATAGCGTAGTTAATATTTGTTTCGTAAATATCCAATCATCGTTTGCCATATAAGAACCTTGGTTACTTCTGTTTTTTACCGCATTATTGTTCTGATCATAAGTAACAGCAAGCATTAATTTTGGTTTTTCTTCACGCTTCAAATCACTGCCTGAATAATCACCATTACTTATAAATTCACCTAATGGAAGGAACTCCAAGCGTCCTGTGTATTGGTGTCCACCTAAATTTCCGGAGGTTATATTTCTTCCCTCACCTTGAGAAACAGATAGTATTTCCCTCATAACAAACGTATCAGATAAGTTTGATTTGTGACGCAGTTGTATACCCATGTCGCGGTCAATATTAAATCGACTGTTTAAAAGTGAACGATCCACTTGTTGGAGATTTCCTGAAGAGATTACACGCTCTATGTTGCCCGGTAGTTTTGTTTGCCCAAACCAAAATTCGAAGCCCGGAGCGAAATTATACTTGATAACAGCATCTAAAATATATCTAGGAGCATCACTTGTAAATTCTGAAGCACCAGAAATATCACGATTAGATAAACCCAATTCTAGCTTATATTCTAGTTTTGGTGAAAAAGCATAACCATCAAATTTTAAGCGAGCACGTCTTACTAAAAAGTTAGACTCAGCACTTTCACCTTCTTCAAAATTAGCAATGGCCAAAAATTGCATTCGTGTAGCGACCTTCATTGTCCATGTGCTGTCTTGTCCAACCAAATTGAAAAGACCTTTTCCAAATTTTGGTGCATTTGTTTCTTGAGCCACTGCACAAAATGAAATAGTCATTAGTAAGGCCGTAAGAGATAATTTTAAATTCATTTTTATATTTTTTGGTTTATGATGCTGCAAATAACTACAAATCATGTTAACTAAATGTTTCCTAATGATTATTATAAAGTCAAATAACCAGGGTTAATTATTATTGAAAATAAGTATCTTGCTTAACTTAAAAATTTACAATGAACTGGGAAAAACTACTCTCACTAAAACGATTTGGAGACACCAACAAACGATTAAGAAAGGAACAGGATGAAACTCGTCTAGGATTTGAAGTCGATTATGACCGAGTTATCTTTTCATCAGAATTCAGAAGCCTGCAGGATAAGACTCAGGTAATTCCTCTATCCAACACAGATTTCGTTCATACGCGTTTAACACACAGCCTGGAAGTAAGTGTTGTAGGCAGATCATTAGGCAGAATTGTTGGTCAAAAATTATTGGAAAAGCACCCGCATTTAACAACCATCCACGGATATCAGGCAAATGATTTTGGAGCCATTGTGGCGGCAGCATCTTTGGCTCATGATATTGGCAATCCTCCTTTTGGACATTCGGGAGAAAAAGCAATTGGAGAGTATTTTAAAACTGGAAATGGTAGGCAATTCAAAGAAAACCTTACGGCTAAAGAATATCAGGATCTGTGTGATTTTGAAGGTAATGCAAACGGATTTAAAATAGTTACGCAAGACAGAAAGGGTAGAGAAGGAGGTTTGCGTTTAAGCTATGCAACGCTTGGAGCATTCATTAAATATCCGAAGGAATCCTTACCAAAAAAACCAACTAACAGTATTTCAGATAAAAAATACGGGGTTTTTCAAAGTGAAGTAGAAGCGTTTCAGGACGTTGCACAAGACCTTGGACTAATTGTAAATGAATCAGGCAAAGAAATTAGTTATTGCAGGCATCCTTTGGCATTTTTGGTAGAAGCGGCAGATGATATTTGCTATACCATCATTGATTTTGAGGATGGAATAAATCTGGGATTAGTGCAGGAGGAATTTGCATTGGAATATTTGATTAACCTTGTGCGTGATACAATTAACATCAAAAAGTATAATTCTCTTACCAATACCAATGATCGTGTCAGCTACTTACGTGCTTTAGCAATTAACTCCTTAATCCAGGAGGCCACAAATATTTTCATTAAAAATGAAGAGTCTATTTTAAAAGGTGAATTTGCACATGGTTTACTCGATAAGTGTAAATATGAAGCTCAAATTAAGGATATCATCTCTTTAAGTGTAGAAAAGATTTACCAATCAAAAGAGGTTATTGATAAGGAAATTACAGGATATGAGGTTATTACAAAACTATTGTCCAGATTTATTACTGCCGTAAATAATAATCATGAAAACAGGCCAACGAGTTATGACCAATTGTTATTAAAGGTTCTTCCTCAAACCATTGATTTTTCAAATAAATCACTTTATTTAAGACTTTTAAATGTCTGTCATTATGTTGCTTCTCTATCTGATAGCCGTGCTATTTTGATATATAAAAAAATTGCAGGGATTGAGATTTAGAATAAACACCTGTTAAATTTTTGGAATAGTATATTAATTGGAATAAATTAGGTCCCGCTAAAAAAAAATAAATATGATAAAGAAAATAATAATTGGTTCTGGTTTATTACTGGGACTGGTTTTGGCTTGCACAGTTCTTTTCAAGAGTACTAATGAAGTAACCTTAGAAGTTAACCCAAATGATGAAATTGCTAAGCTTCACAAAGAGAATTTATCCAAAAATCCATTTTCTGAAACTCTTAAACTAACAAAGAAAGAGCGTAAGGCGTTTGGGATTCCTCCCAATAAATATTATGAAGATGAATGGGTGTTAACCATGAATCCTATTTTAGGCCGTCCTACAACAGAAAATTTAAAGTCGATTAGAGGTTTAATGCAACAGACTTTATTGAATCGGGTTCCTGGAGATGGTATCGATAATAATTGGGTTGAAAGAGGACCTGATAATGTAGGTGGTCGAACAAGGGCGGTAATTTTTGACCCGAATGATCCGGCTAATGAAACAGTATTTGCTGGAGGAGTAAGTGGAGGGCTTTGGAAGAACACAAAAATTTCAGATCCTAATACGGTTTGGACAAGGGTAAATATACCAACTAATTTGGCGGTAACTTCAATTACTTATGATCCAAATAACACAAATATATTTTATTTAGGCACCGGAGAGTCTTACGTTAGTGGAGATGTTAATGGAGATGGTGTATGGAAATCAGAAGACGCAGGAGTTTCATGGACTAAAGTTTTTGGAGGAATATCCGGGCCAACTACCTTTGTGTCAGCCTCAAACATCACTATAAATACGCCTGTGAATATTGCAGGAGATTACCCTTCGTATCCAACCACTAATTTTGGACCGACCATTAGCTCTGTAATTACAGCAGACATTGTATTGGCGGATGATGGCTCTGGCGCTCCGATTGAGGCTTGCAATGCCTTGACAAATGGAGCGGAAATTAATGGTAAGATTGCTTTGGTGCGTCGAGGAACGTGCACCTTTGTTACTAAAGTGAAAAATGCTCAGGATGCAGGAGCTATAGCAGTTATAGTGATGAACAATAATCCGGGAGAGCCAATTGCTATGGGTGGTTCTGATCCAACTATTACTATACCAGCTGTTATGATAACACAGGCCAATGGAGACCTTATTGAAAATGCATTGGAATCTGGAACAGTAAATGGGTCCTTAAATCCGGCAAGTGGCAATTTCACTGGGAATCTGGTCCCAGGGATTCAACATATCAATGACATAAAGATAAAGGATAATGCTGGAGTTTCTGAGATTTATGTGGCTGCCGGAGAATCATTTTATTCAGCAGCAAATTCTCCTACATACCTTGGAGGCCCTGAATTAGGTTTATTTAAATCAGTTGATTCCGGATTGTCTTGGACAGAAGTTACTTTGCCCTTGACTGGCAATGGAAATAAATATGAACCTAATGATATAGAGATTGGTGCTGATGGAAAGATTTGGTTGTCTACAATTGCAAGTTCTATTTTTGGTGATGGAGGAGGAAAAATATTCACTTCAGACGATGGAGTTACCTTTACAGAGGCGTTTAGTGTCTCAGGGGCTAATAGAACCCAGATTGCAGTATCATCGCAAAATGCAGGCACAATATATATTTTGGCACAAATTTCAGATGGAGTTACAATGCAGCTCACTACTGATGGATTTGCAACTGGGACATCTGCTATAACGTTACCTAATGATGCAGATACAGGAATTCCAGCTAACGATTTTGCTCGAGATCAGGCGTTTTACAATCTAATGCTCGAAGTAGATCCAAACAATGATCAAATTGCATATGCAGGAGGAATTGATTTGTTTAAGTCTGAGGATAGTGGTACATCTTGGAACCAATTCAGTCATTGGTATGGTGGTTTTGGATTTCAATATGTACATGCCGACCAACATGCCTTAGCATTTAGTAATGGAGATCCTAGTAGGATGGTTTTTGGTAATGATGGAGGTGTTTACTTTACTGATGATGGTGGTATTAATACAAATTCAAGGAATAATGGTTTTAATGTTACTCAATTCTATACGGTTGGTGTCGGACCTATTGGGGCATTTTCTGGCGCTGATTATTTTCTTGCCGGAGCCCAGGATAATGGCACCCAGTTTTTTGAAAATGCACCATCTGAAATTAGTGGTTCTGTGGATGTATCTGGAGGTGATGGAGCCTATAGCTTTTTTGACCAAGATGGAACCGATCGATATTTCATAACAAATTATGTTTACAATAATGCTATTTATTTGTTCAATCTGGCAAATAACACTCAGGTAACAATTAATAATGAGAGCACTTCCAATGGATCGTTTATAAATCCAGAAGCGTTAGATTCAAATTTAGATATATTGTATTCCAATTATTCGTCGGGATCAGACTTAATTGTTCGAAGATATGCCGGTATTAAATCAGCCGGAACTTTAACCAAAACGAGTCTTACAGACGCACTTCTTACAAACAGACCTACTTCATTTACAGTATCTCCATATACAACAACTTCTTCAACCTTGTTGGTTGGAACTGTACTTGGTGATATTTTGAAAGTAGAAAACGCCGATGGAGATTCTCCAATTTGGACCAGTATTGAAAATGATAATGTAATAGTTGGTAGTGTTTCTGATATAGAATTCGGAGCAACTGAAAACGAAATCTTTGTTACGGTACATAACTATGGTGTACAGAGCATATGGTATACTAATGATGGAGGAGCTACCTGGGAAGGAAAAGAAGGAGATTTACCAGATATGCCGGTAAAGGCAATATTACAAAGTCCATTAAATCCGGAAGAAGTAATTGTTGGCACTGAACTAGGAGTTTGGTATACAACTGATTTCTCATCAGAGAGTCCAACTTGGTTGCCATCATTCAATGGGATGAGCAATGTAAAAGTAACTGATCTTGATCTGAGGGATGATAATGCAGTTTATGCCTCGACTTATGGAAGAGGAGTGTTTTCGGGGGAATTTAAACTTGATCCGTCCGGAGATGAAGACGGAGATGGCATACTTAACGGAGATGATAATTGCGTTAGTACGGCAAATGCAGATCAGGCGGATTCGGATGGAAATGGTATTGGAGATGCTTGTCAAGACACAGATAACGATTCGGTTATTGATATAAACGATAACTGTCCTAATAATTCAAACCCGGATCAGGCAGACTCAGATGGAGATGGCATAGGTGATGCCTGTCAAGACACAGATAGTGATACTGTGTTGGATATTAATGATAATTGTATTGATGTTCCCAACGTAGATCAACAAGACACCAACGGAAACGGCTTAGGTGATATATGCGATACTAGTTACGAAGCACCAGATAATATTAGAATTGAGGTTATTTCTGAAACTTGCGAAGGTCAGGATAATGGAGTCATAAATATTAGTTTAACCGAAACATATGTCACATATACAGCAACTTTGGAAGGAAGTGGAGTTAACCTAACACAAGGAATTGAGGCTAACTCTCATAGCTTTGAAAATATTGCTGTAGGTGCTTATACTTTATGTATATCTGTTGAAGATAGAAATTATGAGCAATGTTTTGAAATTATTATTGATGGTGCGGAGCCATTAGAAGCAGTTTTTGGAAGCGCAAATGATAACTCCGAAACTAATAATGATGTTACCTCAATTTTAATCAATAGAGGAACACCTCCATTTACTGTTTTATTTAATGGTGAAGTTATTCGCGTTTCTAATCAAAATTCTTTTAATGTGGAAACTTCAGGTTCTGGCCTAATAGAAGTTAGATCTTCTAAAGCTTGTGAGGGGGTGATCAGCAGGGTGATGGAAAATGCAGGCGTTCTTAAATTATCCGTTAGTCCTAATCCGGTTAATGACGAACTTAAAATATTTTTCCCGATGTTATTGGAAGCTGCAATTCCGGTTCAGATCTACGATTTGACAGGTAAATTAATATTGGATCAAAATGTAGTTATACAAAACTCAAATTTTATACGGCTTCCATTCCATAATTTCATTAAAGGAATCTATTTCGTTAAGGTGGGGTTAGATAAAGCAGAGGTCATTAGAATTATAAAAAATTAGTTTTATGAAAAATAATTTAAAATTATATTTAGCATTATTGCTTTTAGCTATTATTACTGGTGCTTGCAGTAAGAGTGATGGAGGTGATGACAGCCCTCCACTACCACCTCCAAATTCTGCGCCATCCGCGGTTTCTCAATTGGTTTTCCCAACTTCAGACCTACTATGTATTGATAATACAGTGACGTTTGAATGGGGAGCTTCAAGTGATGCTGATGGTGATTCGATAAGTTATATATTAGTTGTTGCAACGGACCGGCTTTTGACACAAGTAGTTGAACAACGAACTGTTTCTTCAACAAGTGTCACTATATCTTTGGAAAGAGGTGTTGCCTATTACTGGAATGTTACCGCCAGAGATAGTCAGGGAGAAGAAGCTGATTCATCGAGTACTTTTGCATTCTACACTGAGGGTGACGGAGTTTCTAACTATGCACCTTTTTCTGCGACACTTAGTTCTCCGGAAAATACCGGGTTGGTAGAGGCAGGTACTGTTAATTTGAGCTGGACTGGAAGCGATACAGATACTGAAGATATTTTGACTTATGAATTATTCTTTGGAGAATCTATTGATCCACCTTTATTGCAGTCAGATCTTTCAGATGAGAATTTTGATGTTACTGCATCATCTGGCTTAACTTATTATTGGAAAGTCAATACTATGGATGATAGCGGTTTGAAAACTATTGGCCAAGTCTGGCAATTTACTGTAAATTAAAGGATAAATGATCACAAAAAAAGAGAGCTTTTTAGCTCTCTTTTTTTGTTAAATAGAGAAAATAGTTACATTTCTTCCGATTTATTTGCATTTAATCGATAAAATATGTATGTTTGTCGAGAATTGATTGAATAGTCAATTTCAAAACTCATTTTTTAGCACCAAATCTAAAGAAAATGAAAAAAAACCTATTATTCGCTTTGAGCGTATTCGTTATTACTATTGTTGGATTACTTGTATTTTGTGAAGCCTCCAATAAGCCTAACAAAGAAACTCTAAAAATTAATAAAGTTCATCAGCAGGATGACATGAAAGGTCTTGCCTCATTGAATAATTAACTGGATTTTGGATATTTGTTAATTATTGGAAATTATTTCCGACAGATTATCAATGTCAATTCCGCACTTTATTTGCAATTCTTCAACAGTTCCATGCTCAATGAATTGATCCCTGATTCCTAGAACTATAATTTTATTCCTGTAATTGTTTTCCGCAGCAAATTCTAAAATTGAACTACCAAAACCTCCTTTTATAGTGCCATCTTCTATTGTAATGATTGTAGAATACGTTTGAAAGACTGTATGCAGTAAACTTTCATCTAAAGGTTTGATGAATCTCATATCATAATGAGCTACTGGGCTTATTCTTGTAGTTTTTTTAATTGCTTCGCGAACATTTTCAGCAATAGTCCCAACACTTAAAATAGCCAGATCTTTACCTTTCGATAACCGGACTCCTTTTCCTATCTCTATATTTTCAAAAGGTTGTTTCCAATCAATCAAATTGCCCCTTCCTCTGGGATAGCGAATTGCAATAGGTAAATTCAAACCAAGTTGAGCGGTGTACATTATGTTTCTCAACTCTATTTCATTTCTCGGAGCAAAAACGATTATGTTTGGAATGCATCGTAAATAAGCAATATCGAAAACTCCATGATGCGTGGCACCGTCCTCACCGACTAATCCGGCTCTGTCCAGACAAAAAATCACTGGTAACTTTTGGAGAGCAACATCATGTATTACCTGATCATATGCCCTTTGTAAAAACGTTGAATAAATATTACAAAAAGGAATGTACCCTTGTGTTGCCATTCCAGCTGCCAGTGTTACCGCATGTTGTTCAGCTATACCAACATCAAAAGCTCTGTCAGGAATTTTTTCCATCATATATTTTAATGAACTACCTGTTGGCATAGCAGGAGTGATACCTATTATCTTAGTATTTTTTTCTGCAAGTTCTACAATTGTCTGACCAAAAACATCCTGAAATTTTATAGGTTGCAGGCTTGTGTCTTTTTCATGTACATCTCCAGTATTTGCATTGAATTTACCCGGAGCATGATATTTAACCTGATCCTGTTCTGCCTGTATAAGACCTTTCCCTTTTTTTGTTAATAACATGCAGAAACTTTGGTCCTTTGACCGATTTTAGTCGTTGCAGTTCCGATATGATTTCATCTACATTATGCCCGTCAATTGGGCCTGAGTAATCAAATTTTAAAGCTTCAAAAATATTATCTTGTGATGGTGTGCCTTTTTTTACATTGGTAAGATATTGCTTCAATGCGCCAACACTTGGGTCGATTCCTATTGCATTATCATTTAAAACCACTAAAATATTGGCTTCAGTAACTCCGGCATGATTCAAGCCCTCAAAGGCCATTCCACTTGCAATGGAAGCATCACCAATAACTGCAATATGATGTTTTTCCATGTCGCCATTCAATTTTGACGCTATTGCCATTCCTAATGCAGCGGATATAGATGTTGAAGAATGACCAGTACCAAACGCATCATAATTGCTTTCTTCCCGATTAGGGAATCCACTTAGTCCATTTAATTGTCTGTTTGTATGGAACAATTCTCTTCTTCCTGTCAATATCTTATGAACATAAGCCTGATGACCAACATCCCAAACTATCAGATCATTTGGGGTGTCAAAAACATAATGCAGAGCAATAGTTAGTTCAACAACTCCCAAACTGGAACCTAAATGTCCTTCCTTTGTAGCTACTATGTTTATTATAAACTCCCTTATTTCCTTTGCTAATTGAGGTAATTCATCTTTACTCAATTGACGTAAATCTTTAGGGTAATTTATATTTGAAAGTATTTTTTTTGGCACGAAACAAAAGTACGAGATTGAAATTGTATTTTTATACTTATGAAAAACATTTTCGATGACACTTATTTTATGAAAAAAGCGCTCCAGGAAGCTGAAGCTGCCTATGAAAAAGGAGAAATACCTGTTGGAGCTGTTATTGTCATTGATAATAAAGTGATTGCCCGAGCTCATAATTTAACTGAAACTTTAAACGATGTAACTGCTCATGCAGAAATGCAGGCCATTACTTCAGCTGCAAATTTTCTGGGTGGAAAGTATTTACTTAATTGCACCTTATATGTCACTTTAGAACCTTGTCAGATGTGTGCAGGAGCTCTTTATTGGAGCCAGATTTCCAAAATAGTTTATGCAGCAAAAGATGAGCATAGAGGATTTGGAGTTATGAAAACTAAATTGCATCCTAAGACCAAAATAGTAGGAGGAATTATGGAAAATGAAGCCTCAGAATTGTTGAAACAGTTTTTTATAAATAAACGATCCCGATAATTATCGGGCTGGATTAAATTTTCTTCTCGTCCTGATAATCCTGCATCTTTTTAATATTTTCTTTTGACAGCATGTAGTCCTTCACTTTTCTGCCCTTCCAGCGGTGGTACGTGAATAAAGGGATTGCAAACAGGAATAAACCAACCACACCATAACCGATTAATTTTTCAGCAACAGGTTCGGGCTTTAAAACAAAACCTGTTATTATACTTCCGGTAGAGGCAATAAAAAGTAAACCAATTAAATATTTCATTGACTAAATTTGATTAATTGTCTTCTATAAGCAGTCAGTAATCTGGATTTAGAAATAAAACCGAAATATTTTCCATTCTTCAGCACTACCAAATTCCATGCTCCTGTTCTTTTGAACTTATTTAAAATGTCTTCCGCAGAATCCTTTTCATAATAAATTATATCAGATCCGTCATGCATTAAACTTTCAACTTTCACGGTTTCATATAATTCTTTGTTAAACATAATGCTTCTCACATCATTTAGGGTAAGAATCCCTAAAAATTCTTTTTGGTGGTTAACTACTGGAAAATGATTTCGAGAGGATTTTGCTATGGCGTTATTTACGATTTCTCCCAATTTCATGTCTGGAGTAAGCAGTATAAAATTTGTTTCAATAATCTTATCCATATCCAACATCATAAGCGCATTTTTATCCTTGTCGTGAGTTATGAGTTCCCCTCGTTGAGCCAGTTTTAAGGTGTAGATGGAATGTGAAATATAATATTTAGTAATTGTATACGAAATGGCGGCAACCAGCATAAGTGGAACGAATAATTCATACCCTCCGGTTATTTCAGCAATTAAGAAGATGGCTGTTAAAGGCGCATGCAAAACACCTGCCATTAATCCTGTCATCCCAATTAAAGTAAAGTTTGTTTCTGATACATGAAATGCTAAACCAACATTGTTAATGATTTTTGCTATTGCATTTCCTAAGGCACTTCCCATTACTAATGTGGGAATAAAAACACCTCCAACTCCTCCAGCTCCAAAAGTTGTTGTCATGGCTATGGACTTGAATATTGTTATACCAAGCAACAATGCGATCACTATCCAGATATTACTGAGATCTATATCAAATGGTGTTTCTCCAATGGCTGCCAAGTGGTCACCTTTTAATAAATTATTTATAACACCATAACCTTCGCCATATAGTGGTGGGATTATGTAAAGCATGGCGCCAATTGCCACTCCACCAATTAATAATCGTTTGGCTCTGCTTTCAATTCCCTTGAAGAAATCAGTAATTAAAAAGAATATTTTTGAAAAATAAACAGAGGCAATTCCTGTAGCCAATCCCAAAATGACGTAAAAAAGAATATCTTCAATTTCAAATTTATCAATCATTTTAAATCTGAGTAAGACTTGGGTTCCTAAAAAGAAATAAGATGTGACAACTGCTGAAACTGATGCCAGTAATAGTGGAATTAAGGATGTAAATGCCAGATCTAAACTAAATACTTCTATCGCGAAAATAATTGCTGCAATAGGAGCTTTAAACATAGACGCCATTGCTCCGGTAGCTGCGCAGCCAATTAAAAGCATTCTGGTTTTTAAATTCATGTGGAATAATCGGGCAGTATTTGATCCTATAGCAGATCCAACGCTTACAGCGGGTCCTTGTAAACCTACCGAACCCCCAAAACCAACTGTTATCGGAGCCGTTATTAAAGCCGCATAAATATTATATCTTGGGATTATTCCGTTTAATTTAGAAATAGCGTGTAATGTTGTAGAAATACCGTGACCTATATGTTTTTTTAGCCAGGTTTTTTTTATAATAAATACAAGAGCTAAGCCAACTATCGGAAAAATAAAATACAGAGAGCTTTTGTAATCTTTAAAAATGTTGATATCCAGTAATAATTGAATGTAATGCGTAAGGTTTTTAAGAACCACTGTGCCTAATCCAGCTAAGAATCCCACCAGTATACTAAGTATATAAATAAAATTACGTTCAGAAATATTTTTGTATTTCCAAATTAAAAACTTACGTAACAATAATTTAAACCAGTTTGTCATTCATTAAAGCTGCTAAAAAAATCCTGCTCTAAAATATAGCGTCTAATATTTAAGTATTTAAGTCCAATTTCAACTTAAGTTCTTTAAGTTGAGCTTCATCTATTGGAGCAGGAGCGTCTATCATCACATCTCGTCCGGAATTATTTTTCGGGAAGGCAATAAAATCCCTTATAGTTTCCTGTCCGCCTAAAATAGCCACCAATCTATCCAATCCAAAAGCAATTCCTCCATGAGGTGGCGCACCATATTCAAAAGCATTCATCAAAAATCCGAATTGTGCTTTGGCTTGCTCTTTTGTAAACCCTAAATGGTCGAACATTAAAGATTGTGTGGCCTTATCATGTATTCTGATTGATCCACCACCAATTTCGTTACCGTTCAACACCAAATCATAAGCATTGGCTTTAACAGCTCCCGGATCGGTGTCTAAAAGTTTTATTTGATCTGGTTTAGGCGATGTGAATGGGTGATGCATGGCATGGTATCGTTTCGTTTCTTCATCCCATTCCAAAAGAGGGAAATCGACAACCCATAGTGGAGCAAATTCTTTAGGATTTCTAAGTCCTAATCTCTCAGCCATTTCCATTCTTAGAATACTCAATTGTGATCTGACTTTATCTGTATTACCTGAAAGGATACAGATTAAATCTCCGGCTTTAGCACCGGTTTTTTCAGCCCATTTTTTAAGATCGTTTTGATCATAGAATTTATCAACCGATGATTTATAAGATCCATCTTCATTACAGCGAACATAAACCATTCCTAAAGCTCCGACTTGAGGTCGTTTTATCCAATCAATCAGTTTATCGATATCTTTTCTAGTATAACCATTTGCACCAGGAACAGCAATGCCAACAACCAATTCAGCATTATTAAAAACACCAAAATCTTTATGTTGAGCTACATCATTCAATTCGCCAAATTCCATTCCGAAACGAATGTCCGGTTTGTCGTTGCCATATCGTTTCATGGCCTCGTCGAAGGTCATTCTCGGGAATTTCTTTACCTCAACTCCATTGATTTCTTTCAATAAATGACGTGTTAATCCCTCAAAGGCATTTAATATATCGTCTTGTTCAACAAAAGCCATTTCGCAATCAATTTGTGTAAATTCCGGTTGTCTGTCGGCACGAAGGTCCTCATCTCTAAAACACTTCACCAGTTGAAAATATTTATCCATTCCACCAACCATCAGTAATTGTTTGAAGGTTTGAGGTGATTGTGGCAATGCGTAAAACTGACCTTCATTCATTCGGGAAGGGACCACAAAATCACGAGCACCTTCGGGTGTTGACTTTATCAAGTAAGGCGTTTCTACTTCAATGAATCCTTCTCCGGATAAATACTTTCTTACTTCCTGAGCAACTTTATGCCTAAATATCAAACTGTTTTTAACAGGATTTCTGCGAATATCGAGATACCGATATTTCATGCGCAATTCTTCACCTCCATCAGTATCATCTTCAATAGTAAAAGGCGGTAATTTTGCAACGTTTAAAATGTTTAATTTTGAAACGAGAATTTCCACCTCGCCAGTAGGCATATTTGGATTTTTAGAAGATCGTTCAATTACTTTCCCGTTTACCTGAATAACAAACTCCCGACCTAATTTTTGAGCTTGTTCCATCATTTCTTTTGGAGTACGTTCTTCATCAAAGATAAGTTGTGTAATTCCATATCGGTCCCTAAGATCAACCCAGATCATAAACCCCTTATCTCTAACCTTTTGGACCCACCCTGCCAATGTTACTTCATTGCCAATGTTTGCTGTTCTTAGCTCACCACAATTATGACTTCTGTACATACTTTAATTTTTGAATTGCAAATTTAAGGAAGTTAAATGATTATTGATTAAAAAAAACCTCAACAAAATGTTGAGGCTTTTTTATTATTAGCTTTCAGCTATTAATTTTTCTTCTTCTGTATTATTACTAAATTTAAATCTTAACCAAATTTTAAAGATTGTAATCAAATAGAAAAGTACTGGAACCACTATCAATGTAAGGAAAGTAGCTATAAACAATCCATAAATTACTGCCCAGGCCAATGGACCCCAGAATACTACGTTATCACCACCGAAGTATATTTTAGGATTGAATTCACTCATTAGACTAAAGAAATCTATGTTGAAACCAATTGCTAATGGAATTAACCCGAATATGGTTGTAATCGCTGTTAGAATTACAGGACGTAAACGGGCTTTACCTGCTCTTACAATTGCTTCAAATAAATCGTTCTTGTTTAAATAATCATTTTTATCAAGATTGTTTTCAATCTTTTTTCTGTCAATCAATAATTGAGCATAATCCAGTAATACCACCCCATTGTTTACCACGATTCCTGCGAGGGAAATAATTCCCATCATGGTCATCATGATCACGAACGGTTGTTTAAAAATGACCATTCCTCCAAATACACCAATGAAGCTTAAAAAGATTGCCAACATGATTATTCCGGGTTTGGAAACCGAATTGAATTGAAAGATTAAAATGAAGAAGATCAGCGATAACCCAATAAAAAATGCACTAACCAGGAAAGCCATTTCTTTATTTTGTTCTTCGATCTGTCCTGTATAATCAATTTTTATATCACGAGGCATTTCTGAAAAACTTTTCATTTCATGCTGTATCTGTCCAACAATAGCTGCAGCATCGGTATAACCAGGAGCTAATGCCGAGTAAACAGTTACAACTCGATTTGCATTCTTATGCTTAATGGAACTAAACCCAGAAGTATTAGTTTGTCTAGCCACAGCAGAAACAGGAACCTCCTTTATTTTTCCCGAAGACTGATCCCTGAATGTAATCTTTTGATTAAATAAAGCACTTGTGTTATATCTGTTTTCTTCATTAAATCGTACATAAACATCATAGTCTTCTCCTTCTTCTTTGTACACTCCTGCCTTTACACCAAAAATAGAATTTCTAAGCTGGTTTCCTATTTGTGAGGCACTTACTCCCAGTTCTCCAGCCTTTTCCCTGTCTATGGCAACTTGCATAGAAGGCTTATCTTTGTTAACATCAATTTTAAGCTCGTCAATACCCGAAATACTCTTTGAGTTTATGTAATTCCTCATGTTTATGGCAGTTGAAATTAACTCGTCGTAATCTGACCCTTGAAGTTCTATATTGATAGGATGTCCAATCGGTGGTCCATCGGCATTTTTTTCAACAGAAATTAAAACACCCGGATAAATACCATGTAATGCTTTTTGAACCTTTTCCAATAAATCCTGACTGTCCAATCCACGTCTGTATTTAAACTCTCTCATGGAAGCTGTAATTTTTCCTCGATGAGGCATTTCTGTAGTTCCAATATCTGTTTGCGGATTACCAGCACCTTCACCAACTTGCGACACGGCACTTTCTACCATAAAATTATAGTCGCCATCCATGTAAACTTCGTCATTTAAAATGGTATAAACCCGTTTCTCGATGGCTTCTGTAATCTCGTTGGTCTTATCTATATCGGTTCCTTCAGGATATTCTATATAAACAATTATCTGGTTTGGTTTGTTGTCTGGAAAGAATTCGACTTTTGTACGTTGCGTTCCTAAGGACCAGCCAAATGCACCAAATGCAATAAAAAGCAATAAAACTGTACCACTTACTATTGCATATGGCCTCCAACCTTTTAATGCACTGCGCAGTTGACTTTCATACCAATTTTCCCATTTTGACAAGATATGCGTTTGAAAATAATTAATCCACCCTCTAAGTACCAATCTATATATCCAAAGCATGATTGCCACAAATATTAGTAATGTTCCTAATCCTCTGTAAGTACCGCCTGCCACAAAAATTAATACTCCCAAAACAACCATTACGATGGTAGTAATCAATCGGTTTTTGAATGAAATATCAAAATCTTCAACACTCATAAATTGAGACACTAAAACCGAGTTAAAGAAGATTGCGACAAACAAGGAAGAACCTAAAACGGTTGAAAGTGTAATTGGTAAAAGAATCATAAATTCTCCCATAATTCCCGGCCATAAACCAAGCGGAATAAAGGCTGCTACAGTTGTTGCAGTAGAGATAATAATAGGAAATGCGATTTCACCTATACCTTTTTTGGCAGCTTCAATTCGGCTCATCCCTTCTTCATCCATAAGTCGATAGACATTTTCAACTACCACAATTCCGTTATCTACTAACATACCAAGTCCCATGATGAGTCCAAAAAGTATCATAACGTTCAAGGAATAACCCAACAGGCTTAATATAAAAATGGACATGAACATGGACATAGGAATCGCAAAACCAACAAATAAGGCATTTTTGAATCCTAAAAAGAACATTAAAACTGTTACCACTAGAATAACACCAAATATTATGTTGTTCACTAAGTCGTCAACCATCGTGACTGTAACATTGGACTGGTCGTTAGATATGGAAATTTTTAAATCTTGTGGAAAATAATTTTTTATTGCTTCATCCACTATCTCTCTAACCTGAGTTGTCGCATCAATCATATTCATTCCCGCTCGTTTTTTTACATCGAGCATAACCACTCTGTTCCCAAAATCGCGGGCATAAGTTGTTCTGTCTTTTTCTTTGAAAGCAACCGTTGCAACATCTTTTAAATAAATTGGGTTTTCGTTTTCTGATTTAACCACAAAATTTTCCAATTCTTGAGGGTCTTCAATTTCACCAATAACACGAATTGTCCTGCGCTGTCCACTGGTAATTAAATTGCCTGCAGACATAGTCATATTGCCTCCTTGAATTGCTCCGGTAATATCGTCAAAACTTACCTGAGCAGCCATCATTTTATAGATATCTACTGCAACTTCAACTTCTTTTTCCTGAGCACCACGAATATCCACCTGTTTTATTTCCAATAGGTTTTCTATTTGATCTTCAAGATATTCCCCATATTGCTTCAATTTATCAACCGGATAATCTCCTGATATATTGATGTTAAGAATTGGCATTTCTTCTGAGAAATTCAACTCAAAAACATTAGGTTCTACTTTAGCTCCATTAAAGGTTGGCCAGTCTTCTGATGAGGTTTCGGTATCAATCTCATCTTTAACTTTTTGTTTTGCAGCATCAACAGTAATGTCTTCATCAAACTCAACAATGACCATTGAGAAATCTTCCTGAGATGTTGAAGTGATTTCCACCACATTACTAACTGTTTTTAGTTTATCTTCTAAAGGATCTGTTATTAATTTTTCAATGTCTTCAGCCGTATTTCCGGGATACATGGAGCTAACGTATATCTTGGTTTCATTTACCTCCGGAAAATTTTCTCTTGGCATACTAAAAAATGCTCCGATTCCCAGAAAAAGCAATACGACAATCATCACATAGATTGTGGTTTTGTTTTCTATGGCCCAAGATGATAATCGAAACTCTTTGTTGACTATTTTATGTTGTTTGTCTGTCATTTTTATTCCTGCTTAAGAGTTGATTATTTCTACAGTTTGACCATTTTTGACTGTACGAGCACCTTCTTTAACAACCTCATTTCCTTTTTCTAGACCACTTATAACCTCGATGACATCACCTTGTGTTCTTCCTGTTTTTATGATAACTCTTTCTGCAATACCTATGTTATCCTTACGATCCCTAATGACATAAATGTATTGCTCACCATTTGCATTTTCTGAAATAATGCTTTGCGGGATCAACAAGGCTTTTGGATTAGAATAATCATTTATTTTGAGTTTTGCAGTTAGGTTAGGCTTAATTGTGCCGTCTTTATTAGGTACGGGAACCTCAATTTTAAAGGTCCTGTTTGCAGGATTTATAAAATTGCCAACCTGTCTAACCTTTGAATTAATAGTTTTATCCAATACAGGTAATTCAACTATTACATCTTTGTTATTTGTGATACTTGTAATATGACTTTCAGGTACATTTGTTTCTATGTACATGTCGTTAAGGTTGACCAATAACATAATTGGCGTTTGACCTGCAGAAACAACATTCCCTTTTTCCGTTATGATATCGTCAATACTTCCGGAAAATGGAGCTCTGACAATTGTTTTTGCAATTTGCTCTTTTAATTGTTCAACAGCTCTCATTTGAGCTTCTGCATTTGATTTTGCCTGTAAGTATTGGATTTCACTACCAATTTTTTGATTCCAAAGTCTTTCCTGTCTTTCAAATGTGGTCTTGGCCAGTTCAGCCTGAATTTCGAGTTGAGCTAATTGCTGACCTAAACCTCCATCATCAATTTTAGCAAGTATTTGGCCTTTATAAACGCGTTGACCTTCCTTTACATATATATTTGAAAGAATACCATTATATTCAGCAGTTATCGTTAAAAGATTTTTTGTGTCTACATTGCCTTGCAATTCAATATAATGATCAAAGACTTGTTCTTCAGCCTTGAAAGCCGTAATAAGAGGTATTTTTTTTAAGGAATCTAATTTTGAAATTTCTTCATCCAGCAATTTTAATTGGGATGCAAATTCAATTTGCATGTTAGTGATCTCATCCTTTTTTGCTCGAATTACATTTAAATCTTGCGATGCGATAATGTCCTCAACAGATTTTTGTTTTTTATCACCTCCACAGGATGCTAAAAATAGTGTTGTTATGAATAGTAATATTATCTTTTTCATTGGTTTGTTAATTTTATCAGTTGATTCGTTTATAGGTTTATGAGTTGAGTTGTATATTGGTTTAGTTTGCTTTGTTTCCATTATTTTAATTGTGATTTATAGAGAGCATCTAACATGGCTGTTACTTCTGAAATATCACTTCTAATTAAGTTATAATTTTCATCAGACAAAAATCCAAGATCATTCGATAAAATAACTTGATTGAGCAACTCTAAAGCTGAACCATAAGCGATTTCGGTAAATCTGGCCTTGTCTTTTGCTGATTGTCTTCCTGTTCCCTCGGCAATATTAGAAGAAATGGAAATTGTGCATCGTCTCATTTGACTGATTAAACCAAAACGTTCATCCTCTGGAAATAATTTAGTTTCTTTATATATGATGACAGAAAGTTTTCTTGCTTTTTGCCAGACGTTTAATTTTTCAAAAGAGAATATTTTCATTTTGTCGGGTTTTAATTAAACTCCTAAACTTTTAAACTAATCAACAGAATTTAATACAGTTTCCAATTCAGCTTTTTTGTTAATTACATCAAGCATAGCTTGCAAAAATTCCTGTTGGGCCGAATATAATTGTGTTTGAGCCTGTCTTAACTCAAAACTGGAAGCAATACCTTCAAAGAATTTAGTTTGGTTTTTTTGTTCGATTCTTTCAGCAAGATTTAAGTTTCTTTTTTTATTCTCATAATCCTCAATAGCAAATTGATAATCACTTTTAGCTGAAGCTATTTGAAGTTTCAACTGTTGTTCAACCTCAGTGAGATCATCTTCTGCCTTATCTAAATTTATTCTGGCTCGCTGAGTTGCAGCACTTCTTCCGAAAGAACTAAAAACAGGAATATTCATACTAACACCAAGTAAAGAGGCACCAAACCATTTTTGTGAATTATTAGTGAATGTGAACTTTTCACTATTTCCCGTATAACTCCCATTTACAAAAGCATTTAATGTTGGTAAGGCTTTACTTTTTTCAAGTTTAACCATTAGTTCTTTTGCGGTTTTATCATTGAATGCAATTCTGTAATCAATGGTGTTTTCAACGACTTCTTCGCTGGATAAAAGATCTAAAGAAATATTTTGAGCTGTAAGGGTTTCTAGATTATCCATCAGGGTAATGCTCGTATTCACATCTAAGCCAAGAGTTATATTTAACATTTGGTAAGCCAAAGATTTTAATCTTGATACGTTATTCAGATTGCTTTCAACACCGGAGAGGGTTATTTGCAGTTGTTCCACGCTTTCTTCTTCTTCCAATCCGTTCTCATAGATCTTGGTTGTTTCATTCAGGTTTTTCTGTAGTACATCTTTATTTCGCTCCAATATTTTAATGCTTTCTTCAGCTAAAAGCACATTGCCATAAGCATTGATAACCGCTTTTCTAACTTCCAGATCGGTTTTTTCTTTTGCATTTTTTGATATTTCCAAAAATACTCTGGCAGATTGTAAACCAACTAAATAAGAGCCATCAAAAATCATTTGATTGAGCGTCGCAGTAGCATTCAAGGTTTGTTTGGTCCCAAAAATAATTTCTGCGAACTCCCCGGGATTTCCACCGAAAAATTCTGCAGGAATCAGTGCTATTTGTTGTTTTAGAAAATTTTGGTAGTCTAAACTTGCATCTATCTGCGGAAGTCCGGTAGAAATGGTTTCCCATTTTTGCTTTTCAGCTGCTTTAATATCTCGAGCTGCATTTTTAGCTGTTCTATTATTCTCCAGGGCAAAATCAATTGCTTTCTGAAGTGTAAAACTAGTTTCATTTTGTTGGGAATGCCCAAAAATGGAGTATGAAAATATAACTAGTAAAAGAAATTTGTATTTCATTAGATTAAAGTTGGTTATTCATTACTTGGTTTAAAGTTTTGTTGCCTTTTTCTGTGCAGATACCTCTAATATGATATTCTAATAAAATTATCCATTAATTCATTCATTGAAAAATGCTTTAATGGGAATAATTTAGGGTCCTTTAAACCAACCATATTATTGAAATATATCCGGGCAATAAAATCAATATTCAAATTTGATCTGTAAAGTCCGGCTTTTATGCCTCGTGATAAATTATCTAAAACACATTCATTCATCACCTTAAATTGTTTTTCTTTTAATGATTCAAAAATTTTAGGATAGTATTTTTGAAGCTGATGCTGAGGCGATGATTTTTCACCTTTTAAATGATCGCGCACCAGATTTTTAATGTCAAATATTTCTTCAATTGGATTCTTTTTCAAAGCACAGATGCCATCAATACCACATGAAATAGTGTCGAACATATGCATTGTGACACTTTCGACAAGCTTATTTTTGTTAGGGAAATGTACATAAATGGTTTTTTTGGATATTCCCATTTCTGAAGCAATATCATCCATTGTCACACTTTTAAATCCCAGTGTAAGAAACATTTCTACCGATTTATTAATAATCTTTTCTTTCATAAGAGGGGGCAAATGTAACAAGGAAACTTTAAAAACAAAAAAAGTTTCCAAAGTTTTACAATTATTTAACATAAAACTTATAAAGTCAGTTTAAAATGAATCTTTTTGCATTATTTTTGCGGCATGCTTACAGTAGAAAAATATCAAAAAGAATTTTCCGGTTATTTAAGAGATTACCTGAACTTCAAAGAACCTAAAAACTTATACCAACCCATTGAATACATTTTAGATCTAGGTGGTAAACGACTACGTCCTACTCTAACTTTATTAACTACTGAAATTTTTGGGGGAGACCATAAAAAGAGTCTAAATGCGGCATTAGCTTTAGAACTGTTTCACAATTTCTCGCTTATTCATGATGACATAATGGATGATGCGCCTTTACGAAGAGGTAACAAAACCGTACATGAAAAATGGGATTTGAACACAGGTATATTATCGGGTGATGCAATGCTAATTCTGGCCTATCAATTGTTTGAAAATTATGAACCAAATACCTTTCAGGAACTGGCAAAATTATTCAGTAAAACAGCCTTAGAAGTTTGTGAAGGTCAGCAATATGATATTGATTTTGAAACCAGGGATGATGTAACTTTAAGTGAGTACCTGAAAATGATTGAATATAAGACTGCCGTACTTATAGCCGCTGCTATGAAAATGGGAGCAATCGTTGCGGGAGCCACTAAGCAAGATCAGATTAAAATTTATGAATTTGGTAAAAATTTAGGTATTGCCTTTCAATTGCAGGATGACTATCTGGATGCATTTGGTAATCCTGAGACTTTTGGCAAACAGGTTGGAGGAGATATTATTGAGAACAAAAAAACCTTCCTTTATCTAAGGGCCATGGCATTTTGTGATGCGGATGAAATGATGCAATTGGAGCATTTATATAGTATCTATCCTGAAGATGATGAGGAAAAAGTGAATACTGTTAAGCAAATATTTTTGTCTACCGGTTCTGCCGAAGCCACAAAAATGGAAATAGAGATCTACACGATAAAAGCATTTTCAGTTTTAAGCGATTTAAATATTTCTGAAGATAAAAAAAGCATTTTAAAAGAATTTGGCGAAGAGTTAATGAAAAGGAACGTATAATGAATTCTCCCGCTACTTTTGATGATCTGATTTCGCAAGCTCATCAAAACAACTTATACCAAAACTTAATCAAGCAGTTAAATAAGGACCTTTTGTATGCCAATATCAATTTGGAATTTGACGAAGAAGTACTACCTACAAGTTTAAAATTGCTTCTACATGAAACTATCTATAAACTAATTCAGGAAAAATTTGCTGATTATCTCAACTTGCTATATATAGTTGATGTTCAGGAAAAAAAGGTGAAAGAACTGGATGGGTCTGATATTGTTTTGTTGTCAGAACAAGTTACATTTTTGGTTCTTCAGCGTGAATGGCAAAAAGTGTGGTATAGAAGTCTGCACTAATTCTCAAAATGCTTAAAATAAGCTTCAATTAGCGATTCTAATTCGACTAAGGCTTTTTTGCTTTCTATTGCATCTTCCGATTCCTTTAAAATTGAAATTTCATCCAGCATAGGCACTAAAACAACATGTAATTGATCATGAGCTACACCTGTCATGTCACAACTTTTTATTATAAAACTTGTTTGTTTGGAAAGTTTTTGACCTAATTCCATAAAGTCATCTTCCTTATTTGATTTAAATGATGTAATAATCGAATCCATTTTAATAATTCCTATTTGAGTTTCGGTATTGGCTATCCATTTTTCACCATTATTGAGTCTTAAAGTTAAGGTGTCGAGTAAACTTATAGCTTCTGTTTCAACACTATTGGTGACATTGTTTTCAGTTACTTTTTTACAACTTGAATACGAAACAAGAAAAAAAATTATTAAAATGCATTTTGTTTTCATGGCTTAAAAATCTTTCTTTTTAGATTTAAACACTATTCTCAAAACAGGCATAACGACCCAAACAGAAAGCATAATTATGGACACGAACAATCCAAAGTCTGTTCCAAAAAACTTTTTAAACACAGCTCCTGTATAACCTAACAAAGCTGATATATCAAGTTTTAAAAGTATTAAAGTCCTTGATAGATCAATTGGATTTAGCATCGTACCGAACAGAGATAATTTATCCAGAGGATATTCTTCGAAAATTATCAAAGACATCAGGAATAATCCATCATATATTACTGCAAGGAACAACCAAACCAGTATTGCATACCCAAATCCCTTTATTCTATTTTCGTTTGATAAAGCAATATTAAAAGCTAAGGCCGTAAAAATAAAGGTTAGGAATGTTCCGGTTATTAAGAGTAATGAAAAATCCCAAATTACACTAGATTTAAATAATCCGTAGAAAATAAAAGGGATGCCTAGCCCAAGGATCAAACTCATTGTTAAGGATAATGCAACACCCAGATATTGCCCAAGAAATATAGATGATCTTTTTAATGGTTGGGCTAACAATAACTCAGTAAACTCTTTGGAGTTATAATAATACATGACTCCAAAAATGGTTCCAATTAAAGGTACAAGTACAATAATAACATTCATAAGCGTGATCACTGCTTTTGACAGGTCATTGTTAAGAAACAAAAGGACAATCCCAAGGAGCAGGTAGAATGCGAAATACACATAACTCCAGCGACTGCGCATCAAATCATAAAAGCTGTATTTTAATATTTTAAGCATGATTATCTGTTAGTATTGATGCAATGGCATGTTCAAAATCTGGTTGATCGGTCTTTGTTTTAAGTTCGTTAATGCTTCCTTTGAAATATATTTTTCCTTCCAAAAGAAATACGATTTCATCTGATACTTCTTCAACAAAACTCATAATATGAGATGTTATTAAAATTGTCTTTCCTTTTTCTTTTTCTGATTGAATCAGGTTTTTTAGTCTGATCAATGAAATTGGATCTAGTCCTGATGTTGGTTCGTCCAAAATGATCAAAGGGCTATCAAACATAAAAGTCAGTACTATGTTTACTTTTTGTTTGGTACCGCCAGAGAGGTTTCCAAGTTTTTTGTTTAGGAATGGTCTTAATTTGAAAAGGTCGATCAAGACTTCATCATTGGAGGTGTCTCTTCTCAAATCCTTTATCATTCTTATCAATTCGCTTACTTTTAAATTATTGGGGAAATTGGCTATTTGCGGTAAATAATCAATTTTGTTCCTGTATGCAGAATGATTTTTTATGTTTTTCCCGAGTACTTTTATTTCCCCTTTATTTGGTATGACCATTCCCAAAATAGACTTGATCAATGTGGTCTTTCCCGACCCATTTGGTCCGAGCACAGCAATGATACCTCCTTCTTTAATTTGAAGATCTAAACCACTTAAGACGATATTCTTACTGAATTTTTTATGTAAATTTTTAATTTCTACCATTCAATTCTTGATGTAATTGGATTGTTGTCTAGCAAATTGTCAGGAGTGAAAACAGGCGATACTTTTTCAGAAAAATCAATAAGATCGATAAACAGGCTTCTTAATAAAATGATTGTTTCCGGTGTGCGGTTAACAATATATGAAAACAATTTTACAGGTCTGTAAGGTACGTCACCAATGCCATCTTTGTTTAGATCATAACCGGTATAATTACTCCAGTAATTTCTATCAAAAACGTTGTCGTTTATTTTACTGTTATAGGAAATGTCAAAGGAGTTGTACAAAAAATTATTCTGAATGAACTGGTTTGTATAGCAGGCTCCTCGAACTTTAATTGCCCAGCCATTGTTTATAAAATCATTGTTTTTATAAGTGATTCTGTTAGACCCTTCAATGTTAATACCAATTGTATTATCTAAAAATCGATTGCCTTCAATTTCTGCATCATTGATCTCTTTTAAGAGCATTCCATATGAAGCACTTCCCCAGTTTTCCTTGAAAGTGTTGTTATACATTTTTATTTTTTTGGAGAACATGACTGCAACACCTGCTCCATTATTCTCGAAGGTATTGTCCTGATAAGTATCATTATTTGAGAACATGAAGTGCAATCCATAACGAACATTGTTAGAGCTAACATTATTTTTGATGACACAATTATCAGCGAACTCCAAATAAATACCATCTCTTACATGCTGGATGAAATTGTGTTCTATTTCTATATTCTTACTATACCATAACTGTATCCCATTTCCCGAATTATATTCTTCAATAGCGTCACCAATAATCTTGTTATGGTATATTTTTCCATTATTTGATTTTTCCAAATATATACCAAAGAACAGTTTCTCAAGCACCAGGTTTTGAATGATAAAATTCTTACTCTTCCTGACACGTACAGCGGCATAATCTTCAGTATAACTTGTTCCGACATTGATTATGAAAAGACCATCTAATGTTACACTATCCGACGTAATTGTGAATATCTCACCTTTGAATTCGCCATTAATAACCGGATAATTTTCTCCTATGATAGTTAAAGGCTTATCAACGATAATATTGTGTTCTTTGTAAGTGCCTTTTTTAATTAGTATGGTATCATAGTCCTTTGAAACTTTGATGGCTTCAATAATTGTTGATATATCGCAAGTATTGCAAACTTCAATTGTTTGACCTAAAGAAAGATTTAATGAGCATAAACATGCAATTAATGAAACTATTAACCTATTCATTAATTTTTAAAATGAATTAATAAGTCTTCCCAATTATATATTTCCCCTCCTTTTTCAGTTTGTACCTTTACTGCATCCTCTTTATTTTTAAAAGCAGACAGAAATGCACCCATTGGGCTTGGAACACTTTTACTGATTAAGAATGTAGCTTTTGTAGCGTCAATCAAGGCTTCAGGTTCTGTATAATTATTTGATAAATACAGTTTAATGGTTGAAGTGTCAAAATCATCCATGAAATTTATCATGCATTCTGTAGCATCAAATTTATAGATCTTACCCTTATTAGTAACTACTTCTGCAGCGTGGAGTTTGTCAACGATTGTCATTTTACAAAAGTGACAACCATCTTGACCATAGTTTATAGGCTCAGGTTTTATGGTACACGACCACATAGTGAAACTAAGAAATATGGTTAGAATCAATTTTTTCATTGCGTTTGGCTTTTTTTGAAGTATTAATGGGTGACTTTTTTTAAGGTTACTTTTCTGCCAATCCAAAAAGCAACGAGAGTTAATGACATGCCAACAAACATTAGATAGCCACCAATATGTGGTAATGATGTAACATCAAAGTTAAGTAATTTTTGATGGCCAAACAAAGGTGGTTTATAGGTCATTGGTGTTCCGTCTGGATTGGTGATTTTTAGAATGGCATGTGGATCTAGGTCATGACCATATGATGTCAGCCAGCTATTAAAATCATACATGCCCAACACTCCTAAAATAGACATAAATATAAACCATCCTAAAAAATACTTATAGCTAACTTTATTAAAGTAGCCTAATAAACCTATAACGACGCCAAGAATAACCATTGTAATAATAACTTTAGGAAATATTGAAAACTCCCACATTTCTTCAGGTTTTGGAATGGTTTTCATACCAATATAGTGGTTTAATCCATCGATATTTTGAATATCAAATTCTGATACACCTTTAATGCCATTTATATGAATATTCATTCCTAGTGGATCGGGGTATTGAGGTGCGCCTAGCATAATGTTCCATAAAGGAAATTTAAAGAGCCCTAATAACAGCAATGATCCCAGTACCATTATTATACCAGCTTTTTTCATAAAAAATTATATTTCAAATTAAATATTGAGTTAAAGAAATTTTATAAAGCGGGAGATTTTTCAAACTCCCGCTTTTGTTAGGAAAATAATAACACTAAAACAATATTCTCCTTATTTATTCAATATCTTCTCCTAAAGACCATGCTAATTTAGTTCCGGAATTCTTTGGTGAAACTCTTACATAACCTTGCATTTCCTGGTGAAGAGCAGAACAGAAATCTGTACAATAGAATGGCCATACACCAACTTGTTTAGGCTCCCAAACAAATGTTTCTGTTTGCCCTGGCATGATCAGTAATTCTGAAGTATTTGCTCCAATCATGCTTACTCCATGAGGTACATCGTAATCTTGTTCTAAATTAGTTACATGGAAATATACTTTATCACCTACCTCAACTCCTTCAATATTATCAGGTGAGAAGTGACTACGGATCATGGTCATATAAATATGTACTTCATTTCCAGTTCTGACAACTTTTGTATCTGCATCAGATAAAGCAGCATATTTATGCTTATTTTCTTCTAGTTTAAATATCTTTTTGGAATTTGGTTTTATAAGATCAGCCGGACATCCTGCAGCATAATGAGGTTCACCAATTGTTGGAAAATCTAATAATAATTCCATTTTATCTCCGGAAATATCATATAGCTGTGCAGATTGTGTTACTTCAGGACCAGTTGGTAAATAACGATCTTTAGTAATTTTATTCATAGCCAAAACATATTTACCAAAAGGTTTTCTTGAATTTCCACCAGGAATCATTAAGTGACCAACTGAATAATAAGTAGGTTTTCTATCAACAACTTCCCAAGTTCCTAATTTCCATTTTACAACTTCAGATGAAATAAAGAATGTAGTATAAGCATTTCCATTTGCATCAAACTCAGTGTGTAAAGGTCCTAAACCAGGCTGTTCAACTACTCCTGCTAAAACATCTTCAAAATTTATAATTGGAATACCATAGGCATCACCTGAGAATTTTTCATTTTCAATTGCATCTAACATTTTTGTAAATGAATGCACTGTTAAATTAGCTGATAAGTTTACCATTACCAACAATATATTCACCTGTTGGATCAACATCACATCCGTGAGGAGATTTTGGTGTAGGCAATAAAAATACTGCACCAGGAACTTCGCTTGGATCTACAACTAACACTTCTTTTTTCATTGTTGATGTTGCTGTATGAGTTTCGTCGTTATAAACATTATGTGCATAATTTGCAGGCATTTTTTTGCCGCCGCCATTATTTACATATTCTTCAATTTTTTTCCAGTTAATAGCTGCAATAAAATCTTTATCATTTTGAGAAGCATTAACTTCTAATAATGTATTTGCTTCTTCCGTATTATAAGTTGTAAAGAAGAACCAACCATGAGATTTTCCACGTCCAGGATGCGACAGGTCATAGTTAAATCCAGGCATTAGAATTTGAAATTTCAAATCCATTCCACCATCATCAGGATCAACACTTATAAAAGATAAGGCTCCTTTAAAGTTTCCTTTGTAATCTTTTATTGGCATATCTCTTTGAGGAACAGGAACAGAAAAACGTGTTCCGGCAACAACATATTCTGTATTTTCTGTTACAAAAGAAGAACTGTGGTTACCTGCACTATTAGGGATTTCAATAATTTCGGTTGTTTCAAAAGTTGTCAAATCAATTTTCGCAATACGAGGTGTATTATTTCCATTAATAAATACCCATCGACCATCTAATTCTCCATTAGTTTGTGAAATATCAGGATGGTGAGAATCATCCCAAGGAATAAATCCATAAGAAGTTTCTAGCATAGGTTTTGTTTCTTCATTATAACCATACGCTTTTTCTGGATCCTGAGAAAAAACAGGAATTACTTTAAATAAGCGTCCTGATGGCAATCCGTAAACAGCTAACTGTCCACTAAATCCACCGGATATAAATGCATAAAATTCGTCATGTTCTCCTGGTGCTACATATACTTTTTCGGCGGCACCTGAACTTAAAGCACTACCTGATTTTGATGAATTACCATTATTACATGAGAAAAGCATTGTAATAATAAATAATGCAGTAATTGATTTAAATGTGTTTTTCATTATTATAATTATTAGTTTTTAGTTATTATTCTTTTGCTGGTGGCAGCAGTACTTTATCTATCACATGAACAATTCCGTTACCTGCTTTTACACTGGCAATAATATTTGCGCCTCCAATAACTGGTTTACCATCAACCACTTCAATTTCAACATATTGGTTGTTGGCTTGTCCCAATTTTGGGAGTTTCGTTAAAATTGTCGTATCTAAATTACCCGGTGTTACATGGTATTTTAAAATGTCTGCCAAAGTTTCCTTATTTTCAGGTTTCAGTAGGGTTTCAACGGTGCCTTCAGGTAGAGCTGCAAAAGCAGCATCAGTTGGAGCAAACACTGTAAGTGGCCCAACGTTTACCAGTGCATTTTCAACCTGAGCTGCTTGAACTGCAGTAACAAGTGTTTTATGGTCAGGTGATCCAATAGCTATCTGTAAGCAGTTAGGAGTTCCAACATCATCTGTTATAAAGGCTTGACCTTGTCTTTCCTCAGTTTGATCTGTAACTGTTTTCTCTTCGGCTTGTCCTTCTTTATTCTTGCAATTAAATAAAAACAGAACAAGGATCACGGTAAATAAAATTTTAAGGTTAGGTTTCATATATTATTGTTTATAAAGTTCTAAAGTATTCCAACACGGCTCTGGCTTCTTCTTCTGTCAGGTTTTGATTTGCCATTGGTGCACCATTGAACTCCATTAACAAATCTTTGGCAAGAGGGTCCTTTTGTACCATGCCTTCCGGATCAAGTATCATATTCATTATCCATTCAGGAGTACGACGTTCCAATACGCCTTTAGGAGCAGGACCAATAAATTTTTTATCTGGTCTGTGACAAGCCGTACACATTTTTTTATAGATTTCATCACCCTTTGCTGCCATTGCCTGATCGATTTCTGCCGGAAGGGTCAAGGATTTAATTGGACCAATACCTTTATTCGTAAGGTCAATTGTTTCTGAAGGTTTTGTCGAAGTTTTTTCAGCCACAGCCTTTTTTTCAACCGGCTGACTGCCTATTTTGATCTTGTTAGCATCCTTTTTCTTGTCTTCACCGCCACCACAACTAATAAATAGTAAAACAGTTAAAAGACCTAAGACTTTAAATAATGATTTCATTGTAAATTTGATTAAAAGTTTAATTTATGGGTCAAAAATATATTCAAATGGAGTTAAAAAATATGATAATTGTCATATTTAAGACAAAAATATCTTTTTATTATTGTTGGCAGTTAAAATGATCAATATTCAAATCATTATTAATTACTATTTTTGACACTTTAAAAAAATTACATGTTCTCAAACTCATCTAAATATGCCATTAAAGCAGTCCTGTTTTTAGCAATAAATTCAAGTGAAGAGAATAAAATTATGGTCAAAGATATAGCAGAGCCAATTAATGTTCCGCAACCTTATATTGCAAAGTTGTTGCAAGAACTTTCCAGACAGAATTTGATTTCATCTACACGAGGACCAAAAGGCGGTTTTTATTTAAGTAAAGACGATAAAAAGCATCCACTAAAAAGAATTGTAAGAGCTATTGATGGAGAAAAGAGATTAACATCCTGCTTATTAAGTTTGGAGAGTTGCAATGATAAAAAACCATGTCCTTTGCACAATTTGGCTGCTCCATTACGTACAAAATTACTAGATAGTTTGGAAAGAAAAACCATCTGTGATCTGGCGAATGACATTAAAAAAGGAGATGCCTTTTTCCCGTTTTAACAATTAAAAATATACTCGTATAAATGGCATCCAAGGGTCTGCATAAATACTTTTATCCTCATCGTAAAGTACGTCATATCTTATTCCTATTGTGAAGTTTCCACTTCTGTAACCGGCACCTAAAAATAAGGCTGGATACCAATAATTTTCGTCAATTGAACCTGAAGTTCCTATTGGAGTTTGTTTGTATTTTCTGTCAACATTGAGTTGTTCAAATTCTGAAGATATTTGAATTTCCCTTATTGGATTGAATAACCCAATAATACTGGCTCCTAAAACAGTGGATTTAAACAGATCTTTTCTTTCAAAATAGCTTGCATTTAGACCAATTCCTAAACCTACATTTTGATTGAATTGATAAATAGCACTAGGTGCTATCGTACCACTAAAAATCCTGTTGCCAAAGTTTAATCCAATTCCACCTCCAAATCTTACATGACTCCAAAAGTCAGTAGTTTGCCTATTTTTTTTAACTTGAGCTGTTCCTGAACCAATAAATAATGCGAATAAAATGGTAAAAATTACAAGTTTTACATGGATTAAAGGAATTATTTTACTAATATTCATAATTAAATTAAAATTGTTTATATAAATATACATTTTCAATATTTGCAAATGTTGTATTTTTGATCAATTTTAAAAAAAACCGGATTTTCTATTTGTAATCAATGGATAAGTATTCTTTTTTAAACGCCGCACATACGTCATATTTTGCCGAATTGTATGACCAATACCTTCAAGATCCAGATTCAGTTGAACCAAGTTGGAGAGCATTTTTCCAGGGTTACGATTTTGGAACTGATAACTATGGATTGGATGGCGAGATCGCAGAAGGTGTAAGTACTCAGATTCCGGAACATGTTCTTAAAGAATTTCAGGTTATCAATCTGATTGATGGTTACAGAACTAGAGGACATTTATTCACAAAGACAAATCCTGTAAGGAATAGAAGAAAATATGAACCTTCTCTGGATTTGGAAAATTTCGGATTATCAAATGAGGACCTAAATACTGTTTTTAATGCAGGTGAAATTTTAGGGATTGGTCCTCAAACTCTGGAAGAGATTAGGAAACATTTAGAGAATATTTATTGTGATGCCATTGGTGCAGAATATATGTATATAAGAAAGCCTGATGAAAGACAATGGATTCAGGACAGATTGAATAAAAATGATAATCACCCAACTTTCACAGCTGAACAAAAAAAGCATATTTTAAAAAAATTGAATGAAGCGGTTTCATTCGAAAATTTTCTGCATACAAAGTACGTTGGACAAAAGCGGTTCTCGCTGGAAGGAGGAGAGACTTTAATTCCTGCAATAGATGCAGTTATTGAGCGTGCAGCTGGCCACTATGGAGTTAAGGAATTTGTCATGGGAATGGCACATAGGGGGAGATTAAATACACTTACAAATATTTTTGGAAAATCAGCTAAGGATATATTTAGCGAGTTTGATGGAAAGGATTATGAACTGGAAGAATTTGATGGGGATGTTAAATATCATTTAGGGTGGACAAGTAATCGTGTCACAGACAATGGAAACCAGATCAACCTGAATATTGCACCAAACCCATCACACCTGGAGACTGTTGGAGGAGTTGTAGAAGGTATTACTCGAGCGAAACAAGATAAATACTATCCAAACGATTTTAGCAAAGTACTGCCGATAATTGTACATGGAGATGCCGCCATTGCAGGACAAGGCGTTGTTTATGAAGTAGTACAGATGGCAAAATTGGATGGATATAAAACAAATGGCACTATTCATATTGTTGTAAACAACCAAATTGGATTTACAACCAATTACCTTGATGCGCGTTCCAGCACTTATTGTACCGATGTTGGAAAAGTCACCTTATCTCCGGTAATGCATGTCAACGCTGATGATGCCGAAGCTGTTATTCATGCCGTATTGTTTGCATTAGACTTTAGAATGCAATTCCAGCGTGATGTATTTATTGATTTGCTTGGCTATAGAAAATATGGACATAATGAAGGTGATGAGCCTAGATTTACCCAGCCTGTATTGTATAAGGTTATTGCAAAACACAGAAATCCAAGAGATATTTATGCGGAGAAATTATTGGCAGAAGGTATTATAAATGAAGATTATGTAAGTCAACTTGAAGAGCAGTACAAAGCATCTTTAGAAGAGAAATTAGAAGATTCAAGGAAAGAAGATAAAACTATTATAACACCATTTATGCAGGGAGAATGGACCGCTTTCAATCGTGCCAAACTTCCAGAAATGATGATCCCTATTGATACAACTTACCCAATAGAGAAGCTTAAGAATATAACAGATATCATTTCAAGTTTACCGAAGGATAAGAAATTCATCCGTAAAATAGAACGATTGGTTGAATCCAGGAAGATCATGTTTGATGAAGATAAATTGGATTGGTCCATGGGTGAACATTTGGCCTATGGAACATTGCTTGAAGAAGGATTTGATATCCGTATCTCTGGTCAGGATGTGGAGCGAGGAACCTTTTCGCACAGACATGCAGTGGTAAAAGTTGAGGATAGTGAAGAAGAGGTTATACTTTTAGATCATATCAGTTCAAATCAAGGAAAATTCTCCATTTACAATTCCTTATTGTCTGAATATGGCGTGGTAGGTTTTGATTATGGGTATGCGATGGCAAATCCTAATGTGCTGACCATCTGGGAAGCTCAATTCGGAGATTTTAGCAATGGTGCTCAAATTATGATTGACCAATACATTTCTGCTGGTGAGGACAAATGGAAAACTCAAAACGGATTGGTTATGTTATTACCACATGGCTATGAAGGACAAGGAGCAGAGCATTCATCAGCAAGAATGGAGAGGTACTTGCAATTATGCGCTGTTGATAATATGTTTGTAGCCAATTGTACAACACCGGCCAATATGTTTCATATTTTAAGACGGCAGATGAAATCAACATATCGCAAGCCACTTATAATTTTCACTCCTAAAAGTTTGCTTCGACATCCAAAGGCTGTTTCAACAGTCGATGAATTTGCAAATGGACAATTTCAATCTGTTATTGATGATTCATCTGTTGATGTAAAGAAAATAAAAACACTTGTTTTTGTTTGTGGCAAATTTTATTATGATTTGTTAGAAGAAAGGGAAAATCTTAATAGACGAGATATCGCTTTTGTGAGAGTAGAACAATTATTTCCGCTTCCTGCAGAAGAAATAAGAAATATTTTAACCAAGTATAAACACGTTGAAGATGTAGTTTGGGCACAAGAGGAACCAAAAAACATGGGAGCATACAGCTTCTTACTCATGAATTTGGATGAAGTTAAGACTTTTAGGATCGCTTCAAGAAGACCTTATGGTTCACCGGCTGCAGGCAGTTCTACCAGGTCAAAAAGAAGACATAAAGAAGTCATAGATTATGTATTTGATAAAACAAAAGATAACCAACGAAAATAAAAGTATACTAAAATAAAAAGAGCATGATTTTAGAAATGAAAGTTCCTTCACCGGGAGAATCCATAACAGAAGTTGAAATCGCAGCTTGGCTAGTAGAGGATGGAGATTATGTTGAAAAGGATCAGGCCATAGCCGAGGTGGATAGTGACAAGGCAACCCTTGAACTTCCTGCTGAAGCAAGTGGTACAATTACTTTAAAGGCAGAAGAAGGAGATGCGGTTGAGGTTGGAGCAGTGGTGTGCTTAATTGATACAAGCGCAGAAAAACCGCAAGGAGAAACTCAAACAAACCAAGTTAAAAAAGAAGAAGCTCTGAAGCCTGAATCAGTCACTTCGAGTGCTTCAGAGAAGCCTCAAGATTCAGCAACATATGCTACAGGAAGCGCAAGTCCTGCAGCTAAAAAGATATTAGATGAAAAAGGGATATCCTCAAGTGAAATCAAAGGTACGGGAAGAGATGGTCGTATTACAAAAGACGATGCTGTAAATGCTGTACCATCAATGGGTGAGGCAATTAATGTTGAAGGGCGAGGAGTAAAAAGATCTAAGTTATCGCTTTTGCGTCGTAAAGTAGCAGAAAGACTGGTGGAAGCTAAGAACACCACTGCGATGCTTACTACTTTTAATGAGGTAGATATGTCACCAATATTCGCATTGAGAAAAGAATATAAAGAAACGTTTAAGGAAAAACATGGTGTTAGTTTAGGGTTCATGTCCTTTTTTACTTTGGCTGTGGTTAGAGCATTAAAAGAATTTCCGGCTGTTAATTCAATGATAGATGGAAAAGAAATGTTGACCTATGATTTCTGTGATATAAGTATAGCTGTTTCAGGGCCAAAAGGATTAATGGTTCCGGTAATCAGAAATGCTGAAAAATTAAGTTTTAAAGGCGTAGAATCAGAAGTAAAAAGATTGGCTATTCGTGCGCGGGACGGACAAATAACTGTAGATGAAATGACAGGAGGGACTTTCACTATTTCTAATGGAGGTGTATTTGGTAGTATGTTGTCAACCCCAATTATCAATCCGCCACAAAGTGGCATTTTAGGCATGCATAACATTGTTGAAAGACCAGTTGCAGTTAATGGCAAAGTAGAAATCAGACCGATTATGTATGTTGCTTTATCCTATGACCACAGAATAATAGACGGTAAAGAAAGTGTTGGATTTTTAGTAGCAGTCAAAGAAGCATTAGAGAATCCTGTTGAGCTCTTAATGAATAACGATGTTAAAAAAGCCTTAGAGCTTTAAACCGTTTACTTTTATAATTCAAAAGCGCAACTTTTTAAGGTTGCGCTTTTTCTATATTGTCATGGAGAAATATGTTTGCTAATTATTAAGTGTTATTACAAAAGTAGAAATCCTAAAAAGATAATATCAACCTACTCTTCCATGACGCCATAATGTACTGACTAATAGCTCGATTAAAGTAAGAAGTACAAATGAAATAATAAATGATATCCGTCATACTTTTAATTTAATTTCAAATACAAGTATTTCCTATTATAGTCAATGATTGCCTTTCCTTTTTTCAGGATATCGGCACCTATTATTCCATCTACAGGTTTGGATTTATGCTTTACTAAAGCTGTATTTACATGTGTAAGATTAAATAATATCAAAGCCAACTTATCATTTCGCCACTTTCCTATTTTTATTTTATTTTTTTCTGATAGTTTGGTTTCCATGTCTGTAGCTCCTGCGCCCGCAGCTTTAATTTCAGAATCTTCGGTATCTAGATTGAAATGGTCTACCGATTCAAAACCTACACAAGAATTGGAAGCACCGGTGTCCAATATAAATAATCCTTTTACACCATTTATGGTTGCTCGTATTTCAAAGTGATTCGTTTTAGTTAAATGTAATTTTGTTCTGGTGTAACCCCTTTCAGTCAGGAAGGAATGTAAGGTATTCATGTTCTTTTATTTTTGCTAATATAAGGACTAAATAATCTATTTTTGCAATATGGTTATTACAGATACTCACACCCATTTATATAGTGAAGCTTTTGACGAGGACAGAAGTGAAATGATGCAACGTGCTTTAGATGCTGATGTTAGACGTTTTTTTGTTCCTGCAATCGATTCGACCTATACTGAATCCATGCTGCAATTGCAAAAAGAATATCCCGATAATATTTTTTTAATGATGGGTTTACATCCCACTCATGTTAAGGAGAATTATATGGATGAACTTAAGCATCTTGAGGATATGTTAGCCAAACACAAATTTTATGCAGTTGGTGAGACAGGAATTGACCTCTATTGGGATAAATCAACCCTTGAAATTCAAAAAAAAGCATTCAAATATCAAATTAAGTTGGCAAAGCAATACGAACTGCCTATCGTTATTCATTGCAGGGACTCCTTCAATGAAATATTTGAAGTGCTTGAAGAGGAGAAGGGAAGTGATCTATTCGGAATATTTCATTGTTTTACGGGCACGATCGATCAGGCTAAAAAAGCCATATCATATAATATGAAACTTGGAATAGGAGGAGTTGTAACCTTTAAAAACGGGAAAATAGATCAGTTTCTGAAGGAGATTGATTTAGAGCATATCGTATTAGAAACAGATTCACCGTATTTATCACCAACTCCTTTTAGGGGAAAGCGTAATGAAAGTGCTTATATTAGGAATGTGATAAAAAAAGTTTCGGAAATATATGGGGTTTCGGAAGAAAAGATAGCTGAGGTCACCACTCAAAATAGTAAAGAAATATTTTCAACATAACTATGTCAAGAAAGGCTAAAATAATATTGATCTACACGGGTGGGACCATTGGTATGATGAAGGATCCTGAAACAGGAAGTTTAAAACCATTCGATTTTGATAATCTGCTGGAAAAAATACCGGAACTAAAACTTTTGGATTGCAGTATTGAGACAATTTCTTTTAAAAATCCAATAGATTCAAGTGAAATGAATCCGGATTACTGGGTACAAATAGCAGAAATCATAGAAGAGAATTATGACGACAATGATGGATTCGTAGTTCTACATGGGAGTGATACCATGAGCTATTCTGCATCTGCATTGAGTTTTATGCTGGAAAATTTGGCCAAACCTGTAGTGTTTACAGGCTCACAACTTCCAATAGGGGATCTGCGAACTGATGCTAAGGAAAATCTAATTACAGCAATACAAATTGCTTCTTTAGTGGAAAAAGATAAGCCAGTAATAAAAGAAGTTTGTTTATATTTTGAGTATAAATTGTATCGAGGGAATAGGACCACTAAAATAAATGCTGAACATTTTAAGGCATTTGCATCACTCAATTATCCGGAATTGTTAGAATCTGGCGTTCATTTAAAAGTAAACACTCAATATTTACTTCGTTCTAATTCAAAGAAAAAATTACAAGTGCATAAAGAAATGTGTACAGATATTGCACTTATTAAATTATTCCCCGGAATTTCTGATAGTGTAATAGAAACTATTTTAAGTTCGCCTAAATTAAAGGGAGTCATTTTAGAAACCTTTGGAGCCGGTAACACTTCGACCAATAAATCATTTTTAAACATTTTAAAGGGAGCTATAGATAAAGGAATTCCAATTATAAATATAACTCAATGTCCGGGAGGAAGTGTATTGCTTGGCAAGTATGAGTCCAGTGTGGAATTAAAAAAAATAGGTATTATCTCCGGAAAAGATATCACTACGGAGTCTGCCGTGACTAAATTGATGTATTTGTTAGGGTCAAAAGTTTCACCAAAAGTTTTGAAAACAATATTTGAAACATCCATAAGAGGAGAAATAACTTAAATTAAACGCAAAATATTTCACGGTTTAAAGATTTTTTTGTTATTTGAACTCCTGTAATTTATTTTAAGATAGATTTACAGAGAGGTGGCCGAGTGGTCGAAGGCGCACGCCTGGAAAGTGTGTATACGCCAAAAGCGTATCGAGGGTTCGAATCCCTTCCTCTCTGCATTATTTTTTAAGTTTAATTACATTTTTTTTATATCTTTAACATATTAACTAATTAAATTAAGATCAAGAACGATGAAAAGATTATTTTCTATTCTAGCTATTGCTAGTATTATGGCATTTGGAAGTGTAAATGCGTCAACCGCTTTAAGCACTTCTACAGTTGCAACGACAATTGCAACAACAATTCAAGATGATGATTCCGAAGCTGCACCTGCAGAATCACTGGGATTCCACCAAGAATTAAAAAAGCGATTTATTGAAGGAGGTCCTGGATTTATGGGAATTGTATTATTGTGTTTAATTCTTGGATTAGCAATTGCTATTGAAAGAATTATCTTTTTAAACCTTTCATCTACAAACACTAAAAAGTTAACTTCAAGTGTGGAAGAAGCTTTAAAGTCTGGTGGTGTTGATGCAGCAAAAGAAGTTTGTCGCAATACTAGAGGACCAGTAGCTTCCATTTTCTATCAAGGTTTAGATAGAATTGAAACTGAAGGTCTAGATGCTGCCGAAAAAGCAGTTGTTGCCTACGGAGGAGTTCAAATGGGACAACTTGAGAAAAATGTATCCTGGATATCCTTATTTATAGCATTGGCACCGATGCTTGGTTTCATGGGAACGGTTATTGGTATGATTCAGGCCTTTGATAAAATTGAAGCAGCAGGAGACATGCAGCCATCGCTTGTGGCAGGAGGTATTAAAGTAGCACTTCTTACTACAGTATTTGGACTTATTGTGGCTATTATTCTTCAGATTTTCTACAACTATATTATTGCTAAAATTGACAGTATTGTTAATGATATGGAAGATGCTTCTATATCATTGGTTGATATGTTGATTTTAAATAAAATACATAAGTAATAGTTTAAAGAAGAAAAATTATGGGTTTATATAAAGTATTAAGAATTGTAGCCTTGATCCTGGCACTTATCGGAGTTGCGTTTGCACTTATGGTAGCCGGTGGATCTGAGGGTATGATCGATAATATGATGTATGTAGCATATTTGATACTAGCTATTGTTTTAGTACTTGTGTTATTTTACGTCATTAAAGGAGTATTTGCCGGAAATATTAAGAAGACATTACTATCCCTAGGAATATTCTTTGGGATTATAATTATATCTTACTTAATGTCTTCCGGAACGGATTTAAATTTGCAACCTTTTATTGATAAAGGGCAAAATATAACTGAAGCTACTTCAAAGAAAGTAGGAGCTGGATTGTATACATTTTATGCTTTAGGCGTTTTAGCTATTTTGTCTATGTTGTCTTCAGGGTTAACAAAAACAGGTAAATAAATTATGGCAAAACGAGCAGCACCAGAAGTAAATGCAGGCTCCATGGCGGATATTGCCTTTCTGCTTTTGATTTTTTTCTTAGTTACTACAACTATCGAAAAAGATAAAGGTATACTAAGGAGTTTGCCACAGATTGAGCCGCCGTCTGATGATCCTGTAATTATCAAACAAAAAAATCTATTTACAGTTCTTTTGAATAAAAATGACCAATTACTTGTAGAAGACGAACAAATGCAAGTAAAAAGTTTAAGGAAGGCTGCAATAGAATTTTTAGATAATGGAGGAGGAACAGATGCCAATGGAAATAATTGTGATTACTGCCAGGGGAAAAGAGATCCGCAATCCTCGGATCATCCTGATAAGGCAATCATCACTTTACAACATGACAGGGAAACCTCTTATGGGAAATACATCGAAGTTCAAAATGAACTAGTAGCAGCTTACAACGTTTTAAGGAATAGAGAAGCTAAAAGACTTTACAACACCACATTTACTAAAATGCTGGCCGATAAAGATGATGTTTACTACCAGGGAGATGTTGAAAAGCTTAAAGAGAGAATTGAGGTAATTAAGAAATTATACCCACTCAAATTGTCTGAAGCAGAACCGAAGAGTAATTAATTTTAACGAAAAGAAAGAATGTCAAAATTTAAAAAGAAAACGGGTGGTGCATTACCACCAATTTCAACAGCATCTTTACCAGATATAGTATTCATGCTATTATTCTTTTTTATGGTTGCCACTGTAATGAGGGATACGAGCCTGATGATAGAGAATAAATTACCATCTGCTGATCAGGTCGAGAAACTGGAAAAAGACAGGTCTATGTTTATATATGCAGGAAAGCCAAGTGCTCAATATAAAAATTTTGGAACAGAGGCAAGATTGCAGATAAATGATAAGTTTGCGGCACTTGAAAACGTACAGCCTGCAGTACAGGAAGCAAGAGCTGGTTTAAGACCCGAATTACAAGATAGACTGGTAGTTGCTTTAAAAATAGATGAGAACACAAACGCAGGTTTAGTTTCTGATATCAAGCAAAAACTAAGAGAGATAAACGCTCTTAAAATCATGTATATTACAAACGTTAAAAAAGCACAATAGCATTTCAAGAATCTTAATTTATAAAAGCATTCCCGAAAAGGAATGCTTTTTTTATGTAATAAACTTTGTGCAATAAAAGTTATATTTGTCTTATATACTTTTTAATGAAGAAATTATTTTTAGCACTTTCATTTTTGTTAGGGCTTCAATTCCTGATGTCTCAGGATAACATAGTAGAATTTGAAGTAGACTCCTTATATCGTGAAGATCAGTTTTATATAGGAGTAACCTATAACTTGTTAGGTAATTTGCCTTCCGGGATTTCTCAAAACGGGTTTTCAAGTGGATTCCATTTAGGTTTTATTCGGGATATGCCTATTAATAAAAGGCGAAATCTTGCATTTGGATTGGGAGTAGGTTATTCAGGGAATTCTTTTAACCAGAATTTGCTGATAACTGAAGGCACCAATAATAAATTCATCTATAGTATTATTGAAAGTGATATTGTATATTCTAAAAATAAATTTTCTCAGCATTTAGTGGAAATTCCTTTTGAATTCAGGTGGAGGTCCTCAACACCGGAAGAATACAAATTTTGGCGAATATATACTGGATTTAAGACAAGTTATGTGGTGTCCAATTCATCAAAATATAATGGAAGTCCACAAAACGAAAAATCTAAAAACATTAGCGATTTTAATGATTTTCAGTATGGTTTAACTCTTAGTGTAGGTTATAATACCTGGAATTTTTATTTGTATTATGCATTGAACCCTATTTTTGATTCCAATGCCATATTAAATAATAACCCTATAGATATGAATGCCATAAAAATAGGCTTGATATTTTATATTTTATAACCAGTAATTCAATAAAATTAACTGAGGAATAATCCCTATTAAAAGTCCTACTATTATTTCATTCTTGTCATGAGCTTTTAGATACAATCTGGATGTGGCGACAGCTCCAGCGATCATGAACATTAAAGCAATAGATCCACTGATATTGACGCTGAAATGGATACTTAATGCTATAAAGAACATAAGCACACCTCCTGTAGCAATCATATGTATACTCGCTTTAAAACTTAAAACAGCTAATATCAAACAAGTTATTGTTGATAAAAGAATACCGACAAAAAAGAAGTAAAGTTCAACGAACTCTTGAGGGGGCAGAATTTTAATTATGATCATAATAGCAATAAGGCAATTTAGGATCAATGGAATAATTCTATGTTTGACATTTTCGAGGTAAATGGAATCAACCTTTTTTATGGTTTTAAGCAGATAATAAAGTAAGATAGGTAAAAGAACTGTAAGGATGAATAACGAATATATTTTAGCTTTTATAACAGGTTGGGGAATGTATCTGGGAGCCTTTGAGAAATAAAAGATAACTCCAATAAGAGGCATCAATATAGGGTGAAAAATGAACGATATAACCCGGAAAATATAATTCACACTTATATTTTTTTACGCAGTCTTGCTACAGGAATATCTAGTTGTTCTCTATATTTGGCTACTGTCCTTCTGGCAATTGGGTATCCTTTTTGTTTTAATATGGATGCTAATTTTTCATCAGTTAGAGGTTTTCTTTTATTTTCCTCTTCGATGACCGTTTCCAGTATTTTTTTGATCTCTCTGGTAGACACATCTTCACCTTGATCATTTTTCATGGACTCGCTAAAGAATTCCTTAATGAGCTTGGTACCATAAGGAGTATCTACATATTTGCTGTTTGCTACTCGTGAAACAGTTGATACATCCATGCCTATCTCATCGGCAA
The DNA here is from genome assembly GCA_963827785.1 of uncultured Flavobacteriaceae bacterium. GTDB lineage: Bacteria > Bacteroidota > Bacteroidia > Flavobacteriales > Flavobacteriaceae > Site-B1. The sequence continues at coordinate 149,257 of CAWHCT010000015.1, forward strand.
TGTCTTTTAAGATCATAGGTTTTAACTTGCGTTCATCACCCGTTAAAAAATATTCTTTTTGATAATGCATAATTGAGCTCATGGTCACAAACAAGGTTTGCTGACGTTGTTTGATTGCATCTATAAACCATTTTGCAGAATCCAGTTTTTGCTTGATGAAAATAACAGCATCCTTTTGAGATTTAGATTTGTCCTTACTTTCCTTGTACCCTTTTAGCATATTATTGTATTCTGCTGACACATGCAGTTCAGGAGCATTTCTTCCATTCAATGTTAGCTCTAATTCTCCATCATTAATTCTGATAGAAAAATCCGGGACAACCTGTTCAACAATGCGTGTACTGCCAGAGTACGTTCCTCCAGGTTTTGGATTGAGATGTTCAATTTGATGGATAGCATCTTTGAGTTGTTTTTCAGAGATATCAAATTTCTGGATTAATTTTTTGTAGTGCTTTTTAGAGAATTGTTCGAAGGCCGTATCAATAATTTTCGTGGCCAATTCAACATCCGGAGTTTGATTTTTTCGTTGTAACTGTATCAACAAACATTCCTGTAGATTTCTTGAACCTACTCCCGCAGGATCCAATTGATGAACTATTTTTAAAACGTCCTGTATCTTTTCTTCTGTAGTATAGATGTTTTGTGTAAAAGCCAGATCATCCATAATATCGGATAATGATCTCCTGATATAACCACTTTCATCCACGCTGCCAACTAAAAAATCTGCTATTTCCTGTTCTTCCTCATTTAAACTAAATGTACTTAGCTGGGTTTTTAGGTATTGAGTAAAGGATGTTCCTGATGCGTATGGGACATTTTTTTCTTCATCATCAGCGCTATAATTACTAGTTTGAGTTCTATAATCCGGAACTTCATCATCACTTAAATAATCATCTACATTAATGTCATCTGCATTTATGGAATCATTCTCCTCATAGTCATCAGTAGAATTATCAAAGTTGTCTTCAAGATCTTCTGCAGACTCCTTTCCGCTTTCAAGTGCCGGATTTTCTTCCAATTCCTGCTTTAGTCGCTGCTCAAAAGCTTGAGTAGGCAACTGTATCAATTTCATTAATTGAATTTGCTGCGGAGATAATTTTTGTGATAATTTGAATTGTAAATGCTGTTTAAGCATGTTTTATTTTTTTGTCTTTTTAAGATACTTAAAATTCTGCATTTTGTGGTGTCCTTGGATAAGGAATTACATCTCTAATATTGCTCATTCCAGTTACAAACATAACGAGCCTTTCAAATCCAAGGCCAAAACCTGAGTGTACAGCTGTACCGTATTTTCTTAGATCCAAATACCACCATAACTCTTTTTCAGGAATATCTAAGGCAGCCATTTTTTCTTTTAGCACATCTAAACGCTCCTCCCTTTGAGATCCACCAACGATCTCTCCAATTCCCGGAAAAAGAATATCCATTGCTCTAACTGTTTTTCCATCCTCATTAAGACGCATATAAAAGGCTTTTATTGTTGCGGGATAGTCAAATAATATTACCGGACATTTAAAATGTTTTTCTACTAAAAAACGTTCGTGCTCACTTTGAAGATCGGATCCCCAAGCTTCAATAAGATATTTAAATTTTTTCTTTTTATTAGGTTTGCTTTCCCTAAGAATATCGATTGCTTCAGTATAACTGACTCGTTTAAAATTATTATCTATGACAAAGTTCAACTTTTCAATTAAGCTCATTTCGCTTCTTTCAGTTTGAGGTTTCGATTTTTCTTCATCCTGTAATCGCTTTTCAAGAAATTCCAGATCTTCACGATTTTTGTCAAGTGTATATTTTAATACTGATTTTAAAAAGTCCTCAGCTAGATCCATATTTCCTGCTAAATCCATGAAGGCTACTTCCGGTTCAATCATCCAGAATTCTGCCAAATGTCTTGAGGTATTGGAATTTTCAGCTCTAAAGGTTGGTCCAAATGTATAGACTTTACCCATCGACATGGCATATGTTTCGGCTTCCAATTGTCCGGAAACCGTTAAATTGGTTTCTTTCCCAAAGAAATCTTTCGAATAATCAATTTTACCAGCTTCAGTTTTTGGTAGATTTTCAGGATCTAATGCTGATACGCGAAACATTTCACCTGCCCCTTCAGCATCACTTCCTGTAATAATAGGAGCATGCATATAATAAAAGCCGTTGTCAACAAAATACTTGTGAATTGCGTAAGACACTGTAGAACGTAATCTCATGACGGCACTGAATGTGCTGGTTCTGGTTCTTAAATGAGCATTTTCTCTTAAAAACTCGAATGAATGTTTTTTAGGTTGTATTGGATATTCATCGGGATCACAATCTCCTAAAACATCTATAAAATTTACTTTTATTTCAACATTTTGCCCTTTTCCAAGACTTTCAACCAATTCACCTTTTATGTGAACCGATGCTCCAGTTGTAATCCTTTTTAGCACGGATTCATCCAACTTTTCAAAATCAACCACACATTGAATATTATTTATTGTTGAGCCGTCATTTAATGCTATAAATCTATTTGCTCTAAATGTTCTGACCCAACCTTTAATTTCTATTTCATCCATTGATGGAGCTTTGGATAATAATTCTGAAACAGTACTTAATTTCATATGTAAAATTTTAAAGTGCAAAGATAAATTTTTAATAAAAAGTGAACCTAATAAAATTGGATTTATCGTTAACCGGTCAAATGATGGTAAAAAGCTAGTGCATTAAAACTCATCCTTTAATTGCTCTTCTTCCGGAATGATGTTGATGCTAGGCTCTTTTAAAACTTCTTTGTTGGCTATATTTCTTTCAAGCGATAATAAAAGTGAAGGTAATAAAAGCAGATTGGCCAACATAGCAAAAAGCAAGGTAATGGATACCAAACCACCAAGAGCTACTGTGCCACCAAAATTTGAAATAGTAAATACGGAAAAACCAAAGAATAGAACTATTGAGGTGTAGAACATACTAATTCCGGTTTCGCGAAGCGCTGCATAAACTGATTTTCTGATCTTCCAATGATTGGCTTGTAATTCTTGTCTGTATTTTGCGAGAAAATGGATGGTATCATCAACAGATATTCCGAACGCAATGCTAAATACTAAAATGGTCGATGGCTTTATGGGAACTCCAAGATAGCCCATTAATCCCGCTGTAACCAATAACGGTAAAAGGTTAGGGATTAATGATATCACAATCATCCTAAAAGACCTGAACATATAAGCCATAAAAAGGGAAATAAGGAAAATGGCCAGGGATAGGGACAGGATTAGATTGTTGACCAAATACCTCGTTCCCTTTTGAAACACCCTAGCTTTACCGGTCATTGATATATTGTAACTATCTTTAGGAAAGACTTTATTGATCTTGTTTTGCAGGTTTTCTTCGATTCGTTCAATTCTTTCAGTTCCAATATCTTTCATGAAGGTTGTGATGCGAGCGTATTGGCCTGTGCTGTCGACAAAGTTTTTAAGCAGATCAACTTCCCCATTTGAATTTTTAGCATAGGACAGAATAAAGCTATTTTCCTGACTTGTAGGAATTTGATAGAATTTTGGGTTGCCATTGTAGTATGCCTGTTTTGAATATTTCACAAAATTGACTACTGAGATTGGTTTTGATAACTCGGGCGTCTCATCAATTAATTCCTCCAACTCGTTCATCCGATTTAAGGTAGCCAATTTCATCACACCTTTTTTCCGTTTAGTGTCAACCATGATCTCTAAAGGTAATATACCATTGAACTCATCTTCAAAAAATCGAATATCTTTAAAAAACTGCGTTTTTTGTGGCATATCTTCAATTAAACTACCTGAGATCTTTATCTGATAAATACCTATAAAACTCAAAATTAAAAGGAGAAGAGATGTTACATATATGGTGATCTTTTTATATTTCACCATATATTCAATCCAGTCAACAAAACCTCCAATCCATCTTTTGTTCAAGTGCTCCAGGTGCCTGTCTTTGGGAGGCGGCATAAAACTGTAAATAATAGGGATTATAAAAAGGCAAAGTAAAAAGATAGCTATAATACTCAATGAGGCCACAACACCAAACTCAACAAGCAACTTGCTTTGAGTTATTGTAAAGGTCGCAAATCCGGAAGCCGTAGTGACGTTGGTCATAAGTGTAGCATTTCCTACTTTGGTTATTACCCTCTGTAAGGATTTGGCTTTATTGCCATGTTTTTTAACTTCATGTTGATATTTATTAATTAAAAAGATACAATTTGGTATCCCAATTACAATTATCAATGGAGGAATTAAAGCGGTTAGAACCGTTATTTCATATTGCAATAATCCCAGAATACCAAAAGTCCACATAACACCAATTAGCACTACGATCAAGGAAATAAATGTAGCTCTGAAGGACCTAAAGAAGAAAAAGAAAATTACAGATGTAACTAATAATGCAGCTGTGATGAATTTGCCAATTTCATCAATAATATTTTGAGAATTCAATGTCCTTATATAAGGCATTCCTGAGATCCTAACTTGGATACTTGTTTGCTTTTCAAAAGAGCTTATTAGAGGTATAAAGTCGTTGAAAATAAAATCTTTTCTTGCGGAAGTGTTGACTATTTCTTTATTAAGATAGATCGCTGTACGAACTGTTTCTGTGGTTTTGTTGAACAAGAAATTATCATAAAAAGGATACTGATTGAACAGCTGATCTTTTAAAGTATTGATTTGATCAATAGTTGCGATAGAGTCTTTTATAAAGGGCTCCAATTCAAACCGATTATTTTTATCGTCCCTTATCAATTTTTGCAGATCATAAATAGAAACCACCGTCTCTACTTCTTTGTATTTTTTTAATGAGTCCGACAGTCTGTTCCAGGCGTTCAGATTTTTTACTGTAAAGAGGTCCGGATCTTTAACACCAATAACAATTAAGTTACCTTCTTCGCCAAATTTATCAAGGAATTCATTGTATTCTATGTTAATAGGATGATCATCGGGTAGCAGATTGGCTTCTGTATAGGTAAAGCGCATATACTGCCACTGATTTGCTAAAAATACGGTAAACCCTAAAATTATGATTAGAATAATTATCCGATTACGAAGAATAATTCTTGCAACACCTTCCCAAAACCCAACGGAGAATAGTTTATTCATTTATTTTTAAGAATGCGCAAAGGTAGAAAATAAGTATTTAATATTAGTTAAATATTAATATCAGGTGGAAAATTAAAAAGCGACCAATAAGTCGCTTTTTAGTTATACAGTCATGATCTCTTTTTCTTTCACAGCAAAGATCTCATCAATTTTATTAATATATTCATCTGTTAGATCCTGGACGTCCAGTTCGGCATTCTTTAAAGCATCCTCCGAAATATTTTCTATTTTTTTCAGACTGCTATTAGCATCTTTTCTATGATTTCTTACGCCAATTTTCGCATCTTCTGATTCAGCTTTAGCCTGTTTCGCTAATTGATGTCGGCGCTCTTCTGTTAAAGGAGGAACATTTATAATGATGGATTCACCATTATTCATAGGATTAAATCCTAAATTTGCAGCCATTATCGCTCTTTCAATTTCTTGAAGCATACTTTTTTCCCAAGGCTGGACTGTAATAGTTCTGCCATCGGGAGTATTCACGTTGGCAACCTGTGGCAAAGGTGTTAAAGATCCATAATATTCAACCATAACACTTCCAAGCATTGCTGGTGATGCTTTGCCGGCTCTTATATTTACAAATTGCTTTTCCAGATGTAAAATGGCACTCTCCATATCTTCTTTAGTTGCTTCCAGAATGAAATTAATTTCTTCCATTTTTTAAATTTCTTTAAATTATTCAAAAACTGCGCCAAATATTTGGCGTTTGGTCTATTAAATTAATAAAAATCTAGATTAAAGATTAACTTTTGTTCCAATATTTTCTCCCGAAATTACTTTTAATAAATTGCCTTTTTTATTCATATCAAAGACAATTATCGGTAGTTCATTTTCCTGACTTAAAGTAAAAGCTGTCGTATCCATAATTTTCAGGCCTTTACGTAAAACTTCATCAAACGAAATATGGTCGAATTTTATGGCGCTTGTGTCTTTTTCAGGGTCTGTATTGTAAATTCCATCAACGCGTGTTCCTTTTAAAATGACGTCGGCTTCAATTTCAATAGCCCTTAAAACAGCGGCTGAGTCTGTTGTGAAATATGGATTTCCGGTTCCACCTCCAAAAATTACAACTCTGCCTTTTTCCAAATGGCGCATGGCTCTCCTTCTAATAAATGGTTCGGCAACTTCATTGATCTTTATGGCGCTTTGTAGTCTAGTAGGTATTCCGGCATCTTCCAAGGCGCTTTGTAGTGCCAGACCATTAATTACTGTTGCCAGCATTCCCATATGATCGGCTTGCACTCGATCCATTCCATTGCTTGCAGCTGATACACCTCTAAAAATATTTCCCCCGCCAATAACTATGGCAACTTCCACACCTTTGTCAGTAACATCTTTAATATCTTTGGCATATTCTGCCAATCGTTTTGGATCAATACCGTACTGACGCTCTCCCAATAATGCTTCACCGGATAGTTTTAAAAGAACTCTTTTGTATTTCATTTAATATATTTTGTTTGAAGGTTTAGCAAATATAATGATTCTGATAATTTATCTAAGGTGAAATTTGAGTATAAAAAAAGCCTTGAGTTTGGTCAAGGCTTTTGAATATTCTGGTTTATGAATTATCCGAGAGTAACTCTCTTATAATTTACAATATGAACATCACCAAATGATTTCACATAATCTCCTACACTCATTTTGCTATCTTTAATAAAATCTTGATTTACTAAAGTATTATCTTTAAAGAATCTTTTTAATTTGCCTTTGGCTATATTATCAAGCATGGCTTCCGGCTTGCCTTCAGTTCTTAATTGCTCTTTGGCTATCTCAATTTCTTTTTCAACAATAGAGGCATTAACACCTTTTTCATCAAGAGCGATAGGGTTCATTGCTGCAACCTGCATTGCCACATCTTTGGCAGCCACATCTGCACGATCAACCTTTGCCGATAAGCCAACCAACGTAGCTATCTTATTTCCGGCATGGATATAAGAACCTACAAAAGGGGCTTCAATCTTTTCAAAGGCATTGATGTCTAACTTTTCACCAATCACACCTGTTTGTTCAATCAATTTTTCTGAAACTGTAAGACCGTTGAATTTTGCAGCTAAAAACTCTTCCTTATTGGAGTAGTTTAATGCAACTTCTGCTAATTCATTCGCAAAAGCGACAAAGTTTTCGTTTTTACCAACAAAATCAGTTTCACAACCTAATACTATTGCTACACCTGCTGTTTTAGCATCATTCACTTTAGTTATGGCCGCACCTTCTGTAGAAGCTCTGTCAGCTCTGTTGGCAGCAACTTTCTGACCTTTTTTACGAAGTATTTCAATTGCTTTTTCAAAATCACCTTCAGCTTCAACCAGGGCTTTTTTGCAGTCCATCATTCCTGCTCCTGTTGCTTGTCTTAATTTATTTACTTCTGCGGCTGTTATTTTCACCATGATCTTTAATCTTTATGAGTTAAAAAAGTCGTTTAATCAGTTTTCCTAAAGAAAAGAATTAAACGACTTCAATTTGTATTAATTTATTTAATTCTATTCTTCCTCGTTTGCAGCAACTGGCTTCTTAGCAGCTTTAGTTGGAGCAGGAGTCTCATCTGCGCTCTCCTTTTCAGCTTTTCTTTCTGCTAAACCGTGAGAAATAGCACCAGTAACATCACTGAGAACCTTATTGATAGATTTAGAAGCATCATCATTTGCAGGTATTACATAGTCAACCTGTCTAGGGTCTGAGTTAGTATCAACCATTGCAAAAATTGGAATATTTAATTTCTGCGCTTCTTTAATTGCAATATGCTCACGCTTTATGTCAACAACAAATAAAGCACCCGGTAAACGGGTCATATCAGAAATTGAACCCAAGTTCTTCTCTAATTTTGCTCTTAATCGGTCAACTTGTAAACGTTCTTTTTTAGAAAGTGTCAAAAAGGTTCCATCTTTTTTCATTCTATCTATGGATGCCATTTTCTTAACAGCTTTTCTAATTGTTACAAAGTTTGTCAGCATTCCGCCAGGCCATCTTTCAGTAATGTATGGCATATTTACATTTCCGGCTTTTTCAGCAACAATGTCTTTAGCTTGTTTTTTTGTAGCTACAAACAAAATTTTTCTTCCGGATGCCGCAATTTTAGTAAGAGCTTTAGAAGCTTCTTCAATTTTTGCAGCAGTTTTGTAGAGATTGATTATATGGATACCGTTACGTTCCATATAAATGTAAGGAGCCATGTTTGGGTCCCATTTACGAGTCAGGTGACCGAAGTGCACACCTGCATCAAGTAATTCTTTTACTTCGTTTTTTTCCATTTTTGTAATAGTTTACGTTCTGTTGATTAGCAATGGTCAAGTGGCTTATTTATCAAGGCCTTAACCATTTAGATGCTAAACTAAATCTTGACCATCAGGTCATAGATAACAATAACTGGTTTAATATACGCTGAATTATTTCAGCTACTTTTTATTTTATATTGGTTTCTGAATCTGATAAACAGATACTGAAATAAAATCTGGATTAACGTTTAGAGAACTGGAATTTCTTACGAGCCTTCTTCTGACCGAATTTTTTGCGCTCTACCATTCTTGGATCTCTTGTCAATAGACCTTCCGGTTTTAAGATGCTTCTGTTTTCTTCATCTAACTCGCACATTGCACGCGATAATGCTAAACGAATTGCTTCAGCTTGACCGGTAATTCCACCTCCAAACACATTAACACTTATATCAAAGCTATTCTCATTATTAGTCATAACTAACGGCTGATTTACTTTGTATTTTAAAGTGGCAGTTGAAAAGTATGTATCAAGATCTTTTTTGTTTACAACAAATTTCCCTTTCCCTTTAGAAAGGTAAACACGAGCAACAGCCGCTTTTCTACGACCAATTTTGTGAATTACTTCCATCTATTTAAATTCGTTTAGGTTTATTGTCTTTGGCTTCTGCGCTTCATGAGAATGGTTAGTCCCAACTACAACATTCAAATTACGGAAAAGATCGGCCCCTAATTTATTTTTAGGCAGCATCCCTTTTACTGATTTTTCGACAATTCTTGCCGGATCCTTACCAAACATTTCTTTAGCAGATAAACTTTTTTGCCCTCCCGGGTATCCTGTGTGACGAATATAGCTTTTGTCATTCCACTTATTACCTGACAAGCTGATCTTTTCAGCATTTATAACTATTACATTGTCACCACAATCAACATGAGGTGTAAAGTTTGGTTTATGTTTTCCTCTTAAAAGTTTAGCAACTTTTGAAGCTAAACGCCCCAAAGGTTGACCATCAGCATCGACTAAAACCCACTCCTTGTTAACAGTAGCTTTGTTGGCTGAAATTGTTTTGTAACTTAATGTATTCACATTAATAAATTTTTCTTATTAAACATTTCTCTCTTTAAAAGAGTTTGCAAATTTACAATTATATATTTGATTACCAAATGCAGTTAAAGATAATTTTGTTGATTTAACTGAGTTGAAGGACTAAATTAGATATATCTAATATTATTCAGGTAAATTAATTAGTTGAAACCATTAAGTTCTACATCGATTTTTTGGGCAAAATATGGCAACACAACGAATATTTTAAAGGGTTTAGCACAAATATTTGCCGATTTAAAGGCTTAATCTTAGATTTTCCTCAATTTACAAGATTTCTCCCCAAATCTATTGAATCATAAATACTTATTAAGTGGTGTGGATTTTTAAATGTTGATGATAAGAGGTTTATCACGAAACAAGAAAAATCCTACATAATAGTATTTAATCGTTTTTCTTACTTAATTAAACGAATATAAATTGTGTAATGATAAATTGAGTTTAAAAAAATTAATGATGTCAATGACAAACATGATATTTGCACCCACAATTTGATTTACAAAACTTTAATTTCAAATTTTTAATGATTCCCTCAAACCTATTAAAAAAATTTAATCCTCTGCATTGCAAAATAATGTTGCCTTTAAAAGGCAATTGTTTTGGTGTAAACTTTATTAATCCATTGAATAAACATAGGGTCTATGAAAACTTTTACTTTAGCTAGCCTGTTTAAAAGATTTATTACAGTTGCCGGTATTATTACAGTACTTATCTATTCAACTACAGGGTATGGCCAAACACCAACACCTCGGTCATGTGATTGTTCGCCATTATATGGGAATTCAAATTTCGTAAATCCTCAAAAAATTTCTGGTTCTTCACTATCAGTAGGAGCAGTCTACAGATTTTCCAACGTTTTTCCAAACAATCAGTATGGTACAACAATAGATGCACTAATTAGAATAGAGGAATTTACCGGAGGCGCATCACTTTTAAATATTGATGTTACTTCATCGGGGTTGCAGGAAGCATTTCAACCAAGAATTAACAGTACAAATAACAATAATCAAAGTGTCCTTTTTAATATAACTTTCGTTACTGGTGGTGGCAACTATGGAGATGAGGTGGTTATTTCTTATTACGCAACTCCTTTAGATATTGATGGAGGTTCTAATGATCAAGTGCGCGAGTATGCTGAAATTTCTTTACCGGATGCTTATTATGTTTCAAATAACACACAATTAAATATTACTCAAACGGCAACAGTAGTTCGAGGTGAAGCATCAAATTTTTCACAGGCTCCCGGAGGTGAAGTTTCTTTAGACCCAACTTACACTTTCAGTAATTACTTTGAGAATAAGTCAAGTTTTAATTACAGAATAGGTAAAATTGGCGGAAACAATGATAGATATTATTCATTAGACATGGATAATGCAACTTATTTAAGCCCTAATTCAGTATTGGTAACATATCCAGTTATTTGCGGACAAGTAACTGATTTCAATAATAACCAGCCTCTATCTGGTGTTACAGTTGATGTCACAGGCTCAGACGGAAGTTCTCAAACTGTAATTACAGATGCTAATGGAAATTATAAGGCAATTGCTTCAATCCCTTCTTTTTTTGTTGAAGTTAACTATTCCATCAGAGAAAATGATCCTTCCGGATACATTTCGGTTTCAGATGTAGATGGCGCCAATGACAATTTAATAACTAGGCCAATACGTGTACAATCAGTATGCGGAAATGACTTTGTTGATGGGGTAGAACCAACCATTATTATTGAAGATAAAACAGATATTTTATGTAATGGAGAATCAACAGGTAGTATTACAGTAAATGCTACTGGTGGAGTTCCTCCTTATCAGTTTAGTGCTAATGGAGGTCCGGGACAGTCAAGTCCTGTATTTAATGATTTACCTGCAGGTGTATATACTATTGAATTAATAGATTCTCTCGGAAATTCGGCTTCTGCAAGTGTAACTTTATTGGAGCCTGAAGCATTAAGTGTCAATATAACCAAGGAGAATGCGACTACGGACCAGGGCTGTCAAAATGGAGAAGCTACGGCCACAGTAGGAGGCGGAACGGCTCCATATACATATTTATGGAGTGCAAGTGCAGGAGATCAAACAACAGAAACAGCCACTAATTTACCGGACGGAACACATACAGTGACTATTACCGATGCGAATGGTTGTGTCCTTATACAAGGAGTAGTAATAGATTGTTCCAATACATGTGATCAGATAGTTGCCATTGATTCTGTTACAGATGTTTTATGTACAGGAGATAATACAGGAAGTACTACGGTAAGTGCGAGTTCAGGATATGATTCAACAAGGACTTTTACATTTACATGGAACACAACGCCACAGCAAATAGATTCAGGAGTTACTTCAAGCACCCTTACGGGATTAACGGCAGGTATTTACACAGTAAGTGTTACAATAGACGGAACAGTATGTTTACCTGTAGAAGAGAGTGTGACCATAGTAGAACCGGCAAATGCTTTAAACGTTTCAGCTACGGCAACAGATGAGAGTGGTCCGGCCACAGGAGATGGAACAGCAACAGCAATTACAACAGGAGGAACACCTCCATATACATATTCATGGAGCCCGGGAGGTGAAACCACAGAAGGAATTACAGGATTAAGTGCAGGCGATTATACAATCACGGTAACAGATGCTAATGGATGTGAGGCAGTTGCAAACACAACTGTAAATCCTGGAAGTTGTCAGAATCTATCCGTTACAGCAACAGCCACTTCAGCGACTTGTAATGGAGACAGTGATGGAACAGCTACAGCAAATGTCACAGGAGGTTCAGGCTCATTCACATATTCATGGAGTCCGGGAGGAGCAACTACTCAGACCATTACTGGTCTAGCAGCAGGAGCCTATGTAATTACGATCACAGATTCTGTAACACTATGTACAGTGCAGGCTACAGCTACCATTAATGAGCCAAATGAATTATCATCAGGAATTGCCATATCAAATGTATTATGTTTTGGAGAAGAGACAGGATCTTTAGATCTGACGGTATCAGGAGGTACTTTTCCATATACTTTTGCATGGGATAATGGAGCAACAACAGAGGATATTAATAATCTGGCAGCAGGAACATATACTGTAACTATTACAGACGTCAATGGTTGTGTTACCACAGATACAGCTACTATTGTGCAGCCTAATGATGGGTTGGCATTGACCACTACAGCAGTTGATGTGCTTTGTACAGGAGATTCTTCAGGATCTATTGATTTAACTGTAACCGGAGGTACACCACCTTATTTTTATGCATGGAATAATGGTGAATCAACAGAAGATATTTCTAATCTTCCAGCTGGTTCATATAATGTTATTATTACAGATGCCAGTGGATGTCAATTAAACGAAAATGGAATCGTGGTGAATGAACCGGTTAATCCATTAAGTGTCAATATAACCAAGGAGAATGCGACTACGGACCAGGGCTGTCAAAATGGAGAAGCTACGGCAACAGTAGGAGGCGGAACGGCTCCATATACATATTTATGGAGTGCAAGTGCAGGAGATCAAACAACAGAAACAGCCACTAATTTACCGGACGGAACACATACAGTGACTATTACCGATGCGAATGGTTGTGTCCTTGTACAAGGAGTAGTAATAGATTGTTCCAATACATGTGATCAGATAGTTGCCATTGATTCTGTTACAGATGTTTTATGTACAGGAGATAATACAGGAAGTACTACGGTAAGTGCGAGTTCAGGATATGATTCAACAAGGACTTTTACATTTACATGGAACACAACGCCACAGCAAATAGATTCAGGAGTTACTTCAAGTACCCTTACGGGATTAACGGCAGGTATTTACACAGTAAGTGTTACAATAGACGGAACAGTATGTTTACCTGTAGAAGAGAGTGTGACCATAGTAGAACCGGCAAATGCTTTAAACGTTTCAGCTACGGCAACAGATGAGAGTGGTCCGGCCACAGGAGATGGAACAGCAACAGCAATTACAACAGGAGGAACACCTCCATATACATATTCATGGAGTCCGGGAGGTGAAACCACAGAAGGAATTACAGGATTAAGTGCAGGCGATTATACAATCACGGTAACAGATGCTAATGGATGTGAGGCAGTTGCAAACACAACTGTAAATCCTGGAAGTTGTCAGAATCTATCCGTTACAGCAACAGCCACTTCAGCGACTTGTAATGGAGACAGTGATGGAACAGCTACAGCAAATGTCACAGGAGGTTCAGGCTCATTCACATATTCATGGAGTCCGGGAGGAGCAAGCGACCCAGACCATTACTGGACTAGCAGCAGGAGCCTATGTAATTACGATCACAGATACTGTAACACTATGTACAGTGCAGGCTACAGCTACCATTAATGAGCCAAATGAATTATCATCAGGAATTGCCATATCAAATGTATTATGTTTTGGAGAAGAGACAGGGTCTTTAGATCTGACGGTATCAGGAGGTACGTTTCCATATACTTTTGCATGGGATAATGGAGCAACAACAGAAGATATTAATAATCTGGCAGCAGGAACATATACTGTAACTATTACAGACGTCAATGGTGTGTTACCACAGATACGGCTACATTGTGCAGCATAAGGCAGCTATTATAAATCACATTAACATATCATTTGGATAGTAAGTTTAGGTTCTGTTCTTATAGAGCTAGTGGAGAACATCAGCTTATTTGTTTTAGATAAGTGGCTGTCAAAACAGGCTTTTACCGGACGACAGGAATAATACAATAAATATAATAAATGTCAAAGGGTGTAAGGTCATTTCTACATATTAATAAGTCCGGAGAAGAATGCCATCAAGACTATTACTGGATTATGCGGTAAGTAGGTAATGTAATTACGATATACAGATGCATGATATACTACGTACAGTGCCAGGCTACAGCTACCATTAGTTGAGCACTATATGATTTATCATCAGGTAATTGCACATATCACAATGTATTATGTTTCGGAGAAGAGACAGGGTCTTTAGATCTGACGGTATCAGGAGGTACTTTTCCATATACTTTTGCATGGGATAATGGAGCAACAACAGAAGATATTAATAATCTAGCAGCAGGAACATATACTGTAACTATTACAGATGTCAATGGTTGTGTTACCACAGATACGGCTACTATTGTGCAGCCATCAGGCAGTCTATTGGTAGATATAACATCCCAAACTGATATCATTTGTGAAATAAGTTTAGGTTCTGTTCTTATAGACGCTAGTGGAGGAACATCACCTTATTTGTTTAATTTAGATGGTGGTGCTGTCCAAAATACAGGTCTTTTTACCGATTTACTACCGGGAACATATACAATAAATATAATAGATGCAAATGGGTGTAATGAATCGATTTCAATTACAATTTTAACTAATTGCACCGATGCAGAGAATGACATCAACAATACTTTTGCAGATACATCGGTAAGTGGTAATGTACTTACCAATGATACAGATGCAGAGGGTGATACACAAACGGTAACCACTACCACGGTCACTACAGCACAAGGTGTCGTTGTGACTATAGATCCAGCAACAGGTGAGTATGAATACACACCACCGACGGGTTATGTAGGCGAGGACAGTTTTGAATATACAGTATGTGATGATGGTAATCCACAGGCCTGTGATACAGCTACGGTTTACATCGAGGTACTACCGATAGGCGGACCTGATAATGAAGCTCCGATAGCCAATGCAGATACAGCAGGCACAGAGCAGGACACACCAGTAAATGGTAATGTACTATCGAATGATTTTGATCCTGATGGAGATCCAATAGTAGTGACTACTACAACAGTAACTACTGCAGAAGGCGTAGTTGTGACGATAGATCCAAATACAGGCGAGTATGTTTACACACCACCGGCAGGTTTTACAGGCGATGACAGTTTTGAATACACGATCTGTGACAACGGCAACCCAGCCTTATGTGATACAGCAGTTGTTGTGATCACGGTTACACCGGACACTGGAAATATAACAGTTGCTAATGACGATGCTTATAATAGCACGCCGGGAGCAACGGTATCAGGCAATGTATTGGATAACGATTCAGATCCTGAAGGCGATATGCAGACAGTCAATACGACTCCGGTTGATGATGTAGATAATGGAACCCTTGTATTGAATGCGGATGGTACCTTCAGTTATGTACCAAATGACGGATTCATTGGTACAGACAGTTTTGTATACAGCGTATGTGATGATGGCACGCCACAGGCATGCGATCAGGCTACAGTTTATATAACAGTAGGCGGCACAGGAAATACTACCGATGCAGAGAATGACATCAACAATACTTTTGAGGACACTTCAGTAAGTCAGGTAATGTACTTACCAATGATACAGATGCAGAAGGCAATACACAAACGGTAACCACTACAACAGTAACAACTGTACAAGGCGTCGTTGTGACAATTGATCCAAACACAGGTGAGTATGAATACACACCACCGACGGGTTATGTAGGCGAGGACAGTTTTGAATATACAGTATGTGATGATGGTAATCCACAGGCATGTGATACAGCTACGGTTTACATCGAGGTGTTGCCAGTAGGCGGACCGGATAATGAAGCACCGATAGCTAATGCAGACACAGCAGGCACAGAGCAGGACACACCAGTAAATGGTAATGTACTGTCGAATGATTTTGATCCTGATGGAGATCCAATAGTAGTAACTACAACAACAGTGACTACTGCAGAAGGAGTTGTTGTGACGATAGATCCAAATACAGGCGAGTATGTTTACACACCACCAGCAGGCTTTACAGGGGATGACAGTTTTGAATACACGATCTGTGACAACGGCAACCCAGCCTTATGTGATACAGCGATTGTAGTGATCACAGTAGCACCGGACACTGGAAATATAACAGTTGCTAATGACGATGCTTATAATAGCACGCCGGGAGCAACGGTATCAGGCAATGTATTGGATAATGATTCAGATCCTGAAGGTGATATGCAGACAGTGAGTACTACACCAGTAGATGATGTAGATAACGGAACACTTGTACTTAATGCAGATGGTACCTTCAGTTATGTACCAAATGACGGATTCATTGGTACAGACAGTTTTGTATACAGTGTATGTGATGATGGTACGCCACAGGCATGTGATCAGGCGACTGTTTACATCACAGTAGGCGGAGCAGGAAATACTACCGATGCAGAGAATGACATCAACAATACTTTTGCAGATACATCGGTAAGTGGTAATGTACTTACCAATGATACAGATGCAGAGGGTGATACACAAACGGTAACCACTACCACGGTCACTACAGCACAAGGTGTCGTTGTGACTATAGATCCAGCAACAGGTGAGTATGAATACACACCACCGACGGGTTATGTAGGCGAGGACAGTTTTGAATATACAGTATGTGATGATGGTAATCCACAGGCATGTGATACAGCTACGGTTTACATCGAGGTACTACCGATAGGCGGACCTGATAATGAAGCTCCGATAGCCAATGCAGATACAGCAGGCACAGAGCAGGACACACCAGTAAATGGTAATGTACTGTCGAATGATTTTGATCCTGATGGAGATCCAATAGTAGTGACTACTACAACAGTAACAACAACAGAAGGCGTAGTTGTGACGATAGATCCAAATACAGGCGAGTATGTTTACACACCACCGGCAGGCTTTACAGGGGATGACAGTTTTGAATACACGATCTGTGACAACGGCAACCCAGCCTTATGTGATACAGCAGTTGTTGTGATCACGGTTACACCGGACACTGGAAATATAACAGTTGCTAATGATGATGCTTATAATAGCACGCCGGGAGCAACGGTATCAGGCAATGTATTGGATAATGATTCAGATCCTGAAGGCGATATGCAGACAGTCAATACGACTCCGGTTGATGATGTAGATAATGGAACCCTTGTATTGAATGCGGATGGTACCTTCAGTTATGTACCAAATGACGGATTCATTGGTACAGACAGTTTTGTATACAGCGTATGTGATGATGGCACGCCACAGGCATGCGATCAGGCTACAGTTTATATAACAGTAGGCGGCACAGGAAATACTACCGATGCAGAGAATGACATCAACAATACTTTTGAGGACACTTCAGTATCATGGTAATGTACTTACCAATGATACAGATGCAGAAGGCAATACACAAACGGTAACCACTACAACAGTAACAACTGTACAAGGTGTCGTTGTGACAATTGATCCAAACACAGGTGAGTATGAATACACACCACCGACGGGTTATGTAGGCGAGGACAGTTTTGAATATACAGTATGTGATGATGGTAATCCACAGGCATGTGATACAGCTACGGTTTACATCGAGGTGTTACCAGTAGGCGGACCGGATAATGAAGCACCGATAGCTAATGCAGACACAGCAGGCACAGAGCAGGACACACCAGTAAATGGTAATGTACTGTCGAATGATTTTGATCCTGATGGAGATCCAATAGTAGTAACTACAACAACAGTGACTACTGCAGAAGGAGTTGTTGTGACGATAGATCCAAATACAGGCGAGTATGTTTACACACCACCAGCAGGCTTTACAGGGGATGACAGTTTTGAATACACGATCTGTGACAACGGCAACCCAGCCTTATGTGATACAGCGATTGTAGTGATCACAGTAGCACCGGACACTGGAAATATAACAGTTGCTAATGACGATGCTTATAATAGCACGCCGGGAGCAACGGTATCAGGCAATGTATTGGATAATGATTCAGATCCTGAAGGTGATATGCAAACTGTGAGTACTACACCAGTAGATGATGTAGATAACGGAACACTTGTACTTAATGCAGATGGTACCTTCAGTTATGTACCAAATGACGGATTCATTGGTACAGACAGTTTTGTATACAGTGTATGTGATGATGGTACGCCACAGGCATGTGATCAGGCGACTGTTTACATCACAGTAGGCGGAGCAGGAAATACTACCGATGCAGAGAATGACATCAACAATACTTTTGCAGATACATCGGTAAGTGGTAATGTACTTACCAATGATACAGATGCAGAGGGTGATACACAAACGGTAACCACTACCACGGTCACTACAGCACAAGGTGTCGTTGTGACTATAGATCCAGCAACAGGTGAGTATGAATACACACCACCGACGGGTTATGTAGGCGAGGACAGTTTTGAATATACAGTATGTGATGATGGTAATCCACAGGCATGTGATACAGCTACGGTTTACATCGAGGTACTACCGATAGGCGGACCGGATAATGAAGCTCCGATAGCCAATGCAGATACAGCAGGCACAGAGCAGGACACACCAGTAAATGGTAATGTACTGTCGAATGATTTTGATCCTGATGGAGATCCAATAGTAGTGACTACTACAACAGTAACAACAACAGAAGGCGTAGTTGTGACGATAGATCCAAATACAGGCGAGTATGTTTACACACCACCGGCAGGTTTTACAGGGGATGACAGTTTTGAATACACGATCTGTGACAACGGCAACCCAGCCTTATGTGATACAGCAGTTGTTGTGATTACTGTATATGAGGATAACAGGGACAATTTTACTTTTGCAAATGATGACGCGTATTTTAATAGTACTTGTGATACTACAACAGGCAATGTATTGGATAATGATTCTGACCCTGAAGGCGATATGCAGACAGTCAATACGACTCCGGTTGATGATGTAGATAACGGAACCCTTGTATTGAATGCGGATGGTACCTTCAGTTATGTACCAAATGATGGGTTCACTGGTACAGACAGTTTTGTATACAGTGTATGTGATGATGGCACGCCACAGGCATGTGATCAGGCAACTGTTTATATATCTGTAGCTCAATCTGGATTGCCGGAAGTAATTCAGGGAACTAGTTTATGTGCGGTTGATGAAACAGAATCACAGATATTCAATTTATTCGATTTATTCGTTGGGAATGACTTCGATAATTCAGGAATCTGGGCAGTAGTTTCAGGAGATGCAACTCTCATTAACAATAATGAATTTGATCCGACATCAGTTGAATTAATTGGTGAAAATGCTTCGGTTGAAATAACCTTTAGTTACACCTTGCCTAATTCTTCTTGTAGTGTTGAAGCGACTATAGAAGTACATAACAGATGTGCTGTTTTAGCATGTGGTGATGAAGATTTAGTAATTTCAAAAGTGGTAACACCAAATGGAGATTTTTATAATGAATTTTTTGAAGTACTTGGAGTAGAGGATTGTGATTACATAATAGACCTTAAAATTGTTAACAGATGGGGCGCCATTGTTTTTGAATCTAATGATTATCAAAATAATTGGAATGGTTTTGTCCTTAACGGGTCATTAGGATCTGCTAATCAAGTGCCAAGTGGAACATATTATTATATAGTTACTTTGAAGAATAGTGGTCTAAAACCAAAAAGCGGACCAGTTTATATTGGAACAAAATAAAATATTAACCTATGAGAATTATTAAAAATAAAATAGTAATAATAGTGATTTTATTGATGAGTTCAATAGGAATTGCTCAGCAGATGCCACAGTTTACCCAGTATATGTTCAATACTATTTCTGTGAATCCAGCTTATGCCGGTAGTAGAGAAACTTTAAGTGTAGTAGCCTTACATAGAAGTCAATGGACTGAAATACAGGGAGGGCCAACTACTCAAACTTTATCGGTTCATTCTCCTTTGAGAAATGATAAAATTGGGTTAGGACTCTCTGTGATCAATGACAGACCTGGTTATGAAAACTTTATTTATGCTTATGCGGACTTTTCGTATACCATTAATACAAGTGAATCAACCAAACTTTCATTTGGTTTAAAAGGAGGATTTACACATTATAATCTGGATGATGTATTTTTGAATGATCCTGAAGTTGTTGGAGACCCGTTTTTTGGTAATTATGCAGACGAATGGAATCCAAATGTTGGAGTAGGTTTAATGTTACATTCCAACAGATGGTATTTAGGATTATCTGCACCTAGGATATTAAATACGGATTATAACTTAACACAGGAAACAACATCTGCTGAATACATTGCTCTGGAGCGGATTAGCTATTATTTTACAGGTGGCTATGTGTTCGATCTTAGCGATTCTACCAAACTTAAACCATCATTTTTGGTCAAGGCTACAAATGGGGCTCCAATATCAGTGGATTTGAATGCCAATTTGTTATTCTTTGAAAAATTATGGGTAGGAGGGACCTACAGATATAATGAAAATACAGCTTCTATTGGTGCTCTTGCAGATTTTCAAATCTCAAAACAGCTTAGAATTGGATATGCGTATGATCATTTTGTATCCAGTATTCGGCCTTATTTAGGTGGAACCCATGAGGTCTTACTTATTTTTGAAGTGCCAAACGACAGACGTATTAAATCACCTAGATATTTTTAATCTGATGAATATGAAAAATATAACAGTTTTAATTTTAGTTACTTTTTTAAGCATGTCAACCTATGCTCAAAAAACAGCAGAAGCGGATAAGCTATTTAAAAACTTTGCCTATTTGGAAGCGGCAGAACTATATAAGGAAGCTTTGGCAAAAAAAGATAGTTCGGCATACATTTTAACTAAGATTGGCGATTGCTATTACAAGAATTCAGATTCTGAACAAGCGTCATTCTGGTATGGTAAAGCAGTTAATAAATACAAGGATGTTGAAGCTGACTTTGTATTTAAATATATTCAATCTCTTAGAAGTATTGGAAAAAATGAAGACGCAGATAAATGGCTGGTTAGGCTTAAGAGCATTAGGCCGGAAGATAGTCTGGTTATTAACATGAAATTTGTTAATGTAGAAAATGTAATTGAACCAGAAGCAATAACTAATATTGTCAATTTAAATTCGAATACTCAGTTTACCGATTTTGGAGGTTTTAATAGCGGTGGAAAATTCTATTATTCATCGTCAACAACAAGTGATCTGCTTTTGGATAAACTTAAAAAAAGATTGTATCTGTGGAATGAGGAGCCATTTTTGAAGATTTATCAATCAGAAATCAGCAACACTAAAGATACAATTCTAGTAAAAGAGATAATGCCTATTTTGTCTGATTCTATCAGATCCTTTACTAACCACGAAGGGGCATTGGTGTTTTCTAAAGATGGACAAACAATATATTTTACAGGTAATAATGTAAAAGATAATGATCGCACGGCATATGGAAAAGGAGGAACATCCAATCTTAAAATATACAGGGCAAAATTATTAAATGGAAGATGGAGTGCAATTGAAGATCTAACAATCAACGGTAAAAATTTCTCCACTGGCCATCCGGCTTTAAGTGTGGATGAAAAAACCTTATATTTTGTGTCTGACAGGCCTGGAGGATACGGCAAGACAGATCTATATAAAGTTAAAATAAATACTGATGGTTCATTTGGTAGTATTAGTAATCTAGGACACAGAATTAATACTGCAGGAAGAGAAATGTTTCCTTTTGTGGCTCAGGACTCTACTATGTATTTTTCATCTGATGGATATATCAATAACAATTTAGGGTTATTAGATATCTATAGAACAGATATTCTTAAACAAGGAATCTCTGATGAAGTTACTATAATAAATATAGGAGAACCTTTTAACAGTGGTTATGACGACTTTTCTTTCTTTATTGAAACTAATGAAGAATCTGGTTATTTTTCATCAAACAGGCCAGGTGGTAAGGGAAAAGATGATATATATGCTTTTGTTAAAACCAGGGCAAAAGAATGCAAGCAAAGGATTATGGGCAAAACCTATGATCAGTTAACAAAGCTTATCCTTCCGGAAGTATTTGTAACACTTAAAGATTCAACTGGAACAGTTATTGAATCTACAATTTCAGATAAGGATGGTATGTATATATTCAAAGAGGTTGCATGTGAAACTACATATTCAATTACAGGAAGTAAAGCAAAACATGACCCGGATACTCGACCAGCTGTAACAACTGATGAGCCTGATGGGGATCTAAGAGTAGATCTGTATTTAATTCCATTTGAGATTAAGATAAGGCCAATTTATTTTGATTATGATAAATCGTTTATAAGACCAGATGCGGCCAGCGAATTGAATCGAATTGTTGATATAATGAAGGAATATCCTAAAATGATCATCAAAATTGAATCTCATACGGATAGTCGTGGTAAGGATGCTTACAATATGGCATTATCAGACAGAAGGGCTAAATCTACAAGGGATTATATAATTTCTCAGGGTATTGAGTCCTCAAGAATTGCAAGTGCCATTGGATATGGAGAATCACAACTTGTTAATGAATGTACAAATGGAGTAAAATGTACCAAAGAAGAACATCAAAAAAACAGACGTTCAAGATTTATTATAGTGAATCGGGCCGAATTTAATGTAACTGATGAATAATCAAAAAAAACGACTCCAGTTGGAGTCGTTTTTTGCTTTGAGAGAATTATTGGGGGGAATTATTTTTTCACAAAAATATTGGTAAAATACCAGACACCTTCATCATTTTGTTCTGCTGATATATCAAAATCTGTAAAGTCACCTTCAATGGTGGCTCTATGACTTTCACTATGTATCCATGCGTTAACTACAGATTCAGCATAGGAGTACCCATAGCCTACATTCTCTGATACAGCAAGGGCACCTGCTTCTGATTCCAGAAAAGCTTTACGCGTATAAAAATAGTCGTGGGAAATGTTATCCTGCTCGATCATATAATCGGTATGGGAGTATGCTTGGTATTTAGCTAGATCCATTGTTCTCAAATGGCATAATCCCTTAGATGATCTATAATCATTTATAAGTTCTAAGATTTCTATTTCAATTGTTTTTGCTTCAGGAACAACGAGTTCTTCTGATAAGGCAGTGTTTAATTCGTCATCAATTAAGTCAGGGGAACAGGAAAACGCGACTAGTGCAAAACATGCAACATATATCACTTTAGTAGGTAAAGTCATAATTCGGGTTATTTAGATTTGGGATTTCTAAATTAGATCAGACCTCAAAAAAAACAAAGAAAAAAGGGCTCTTTTCGATGAAATACATGTCGATTGTCCGATTATTCTGCAAATAATCGATGAACGGCAAGTTTGTCTATAAAAACCAGTTGTGATTGACAGTAATTTTTTGACATACTATTACAGAATATCAAAAAATAATAGCAGTCTGAGAGAGCTATCAAAAATTGCCATTGTCATGAATTATGACCTTGAAGTTGGAATTTTTCGGTCGTTCACCCATTAATTAAAATTCATCCAGTAGTCCGTTTGTAGATTTAGACAACTCGCAAAATCTTCTCCATCTTCTTTCCTTTTGACAATTCATCCACCAACTTGTCTAAATATCTTACCTGTTGTGTTAGCGGATTTTCTATTTCTTCCACTCTGTAGCCGCATATTACTCCGGTAATGAGATGAGCATTGGGGTTTATTGAAGCACCTTGGAAAAATATTTCAAAAGTCACTTTTTTCTCAATGAGCTCTTGCAGCATTCTTTCATCATAACCGGTTAGCCATTTAATTACTTGATGTAATTCTTCTTTAGTTCTGCCCTTCTTCTCAACTTTTGTAAGATAATGTGGATATACCGATGCAAATGTCATTTTTGCAATACGCTCATCATGGTGGCTAGTGTTGTTCATAATGTATTGAATTATTGTTATATCTCAATTTATTTCACTTGTTATATTTGAAGAATTTCCGCCTTTTAACACCGAAGCTCAACCGGAGGTTTGAAAAATCAGACGTATCAAAAATGCAGCGAACATTGTTTATCACTAATTTAGCAATTTTTTATACACATTGTTACCAACGGTGTTTCTGTCTTTCGCTAATTGGTTCGGTTTATTCTGCAAGAACATTCGTGATGCTCGTTAATGTAAACAATTGATTCTATACAAAGCTCTTGTAAAACCTTAATATTGATGTCAGAAAGTTTTTTCACATAAATGCAGGCTTTACCCATTTTGAATTTACCGAGGTCAGCTAACAATAATTTGCTTCTTTCAGTATCAGAATAAACGTAAAGGGAGAATGCCGCTTTTCTCGGAGAAAATCCAAGAACTGGCGCATCTCCTTCGTGTCCACTAGCATATTTGTAATGGTAGTTGCTGAACCCTATAATAGTGGGTCCCCACATTTTAGGTTCAGAGTTAGACCATTCCTGCATCAATTCTATCAAACGAATACTGTCAGTTTTTTTCTGTTCGTTGTCAACGTATGAGTTTATAAAATCTATTACGCCTTCCCCTGTGTAAGTTGTCTTTGTTTTTGCCATATCTCCTTTTTGATTACTGTTTTAAAATCTTTTCATTTTTTGCCTTTCTCCAATTCCTCCAGCTCTGAATTTATAAAGTGACTTGATTGTGCTGTAATCTAATATTGCTGGTAAGGGTTCTCGGCGATGAGTAGTTGTGTGTCCCGATAGCTATCGGGATAGCATTTATCTTTGCAAGTACGCACCAAACTGAAAATCCGCGAGTTCTTATAATTATCGTGATTCGTAAGTAGGCATGAACTTATATTAATTTTATACGGTTATATTGCCAGTTTTTAAATCCTACCAATACTCTCGACATTTATTATACTCAGCTTCTTTTAGTATCTCAAACCCTAAATCAATTGACTTTTGAAAATCATCACATCCTTTCTGTTCCTCTTTTAATCCATAATAGGCTAATCCTCTCAAAAAATAGGCGTTTTTATCAGTTGAGTCTAGAGCTATTGCTTTAGTACAATCATAAACAATTCCTTTAAATCCGTATGGGAACCTTGTGGCTGCTCTGTTAATGTAAACTTTGGCGTCTGTAGAATCACTTTTTAGATAGGTATCAAAATCTTTCTTTGCTAATTTAGTTTTTCCAAGGGCTAAATACATGCGGGCTCTATTAAGAATAAATTGAATATTATTAGAATTCTCAATTATTGTATTTAAATCACTAATCAATTCATCGTGGTTAGTTCTTACCCAAAAACCCATTGTTGATTTTATTCTACCATTGCATAGGTCATCAATAAGGTCAAAAGATACTGTATATCCTCTATTGTAAATTTTATAAACACCTATTTCTAGGCAAGATTTTCCTTCTTCATCAATAAACCTAATGGTATCATTAGTTATCTTATATTTCGAAACAATGTCAGTTGTTTTATCATTTCCTAAATCAATTTCTACTTTTCCATTTTCTTTAAAATGTATGCCCATTGGCCCGTTTAAACTTTCGCGTTTCCATTTACCTACTATTTTAGTGTCATTAGGTTTTGTAACCTTAATAGAACTTTCAGATTTTTGTTTGCTTGATTTTTCTTTACAATTACTCATTGAAACAATTAAAAAGATAATCAAGATTATTCTAAAGATTTTCATTATTCTAAATTTCATTCCAAAATTGGCTATAACGGTTCTGTGTATGGTTAGTTGCGTGTCCCGATAGCTATCGGGACACGCAACTAATTTAGTAAACAAAAACGAATGCGAGAAAATTCCGAAGGAATTTTCTAAATAAGCAACGACCAAAGCAACCTGTCCGCCTCTGGCGGATTAATTATACGCGTTGTTGTAAAATGTTTTTATTTCTTTATCAATTTATTCCCAAATTATAAAACTATTAAACTTTCCATTGTTTAATTGGCGATTATAGATAGTTGGCCTTTTTTAAGAGCTATCTCCACCATAACACCATATTCCAAGCCCTTTATTTTTGGTAAGATTAATTCGAGTATGGTCGGCTTTTGAATATGATCTTCTTTAGTTTCTGGGTCGGGCATATAAACCAATCCTTCATAACTTTTTTCCTTGTAATTGAGGAATACGTCAAAAAAATAAAAATTCTCTGGAGGAATATATTCCGACCAATCTATGTTCTTAAAAAAATATTTTGGCTTCTTTATTTCATATGAGCAAGGTGAAATATCTAAATTAATTGTACCCATGAAATAGTTGCTCAAATCAAGACCTCGTTCTAGAAAATGCTTAAATTGTTGTTTTAAAGTTCCTTCCGGATATCTCTCATCCTTGCCTTTACCAGATGCAACACCATAACCCGCCTTTATTTCACCACGAACTAGAGCGTATTCCATGGATTCTCTTTTTTTATTTTCCATACTCTCACCGACTATTTTTATACACTTTTGTGTCTTAGCTTTTTATATTATTCATTAGTTATTTCAAGCTTGGCACTTGCTAAAATATTATTTGAAGCTGCACCTACAAGTACTTCAAACTGACCCGGTTCTACTTTCCAATCTTCAGTTTCTGTATTCCAAAACGCAAAATCTCTATCGGTTAATGTAAAATAAATGGTCTTTTTTTCGCCAGCAGCTAAAGCTATCTTTTTAAAATCTTTTAGCTCTTTTAAAGGGCGTGCAACCGATGATTCAACATCGCGTACATATACTTGAACAATTTCTTTACCATCAACTGCCCCTGTGTTTTCTATATCGATTTTTAAGTTAAGTTTTTCGCCAGCTTTTATCGATTCATTTTCTAAATGTAAATTACTATATTCATATGTTGTATAAGAGAGTCCAAAACCAAATGGATAAAGCGGTTCAATTTTTTTATTTTCATACCAGCGGTAACCAACAAATACGCCTTCGTCATACTTCACATCTGTTATTGGATCTATAATTCTATGGTCTTGATCCCAACCTGAGTATAATTCTTGGCCTTCTGGTATATAACCATATCCTGGTGAATCTTCAAATTTTTTCTCAATGGTAATTGGTAATTTGGCA
Organism: uncultured Flavobacteriaceae bacterium; assembly: GCA_963827785.1. Taxonomy (GTDB): domain Bacteria; phylum Bacteroidota; class Bacteroidia; order Flavobacteriales; family Flavobacteriaceae; genus Site-B1. The sequence goes on from CAWHCT010000015.1 coordinate 176,341, forward strand.
GATGGATTAGTAATTCCAGCGACTATTTCAGCAAAACCTTTAAATCCAATTTGACCTGGATACCAGCTATAAATTAATCCAGCTACATCATCATTCCATGCCGTCATATTCTTGCCACTTCCGGCACTAACAGATACTATAGTGTTTTTGTTTAATGAAGCAATATGCTTGATTTCGTTATTAATATTTTCTGAAAAGTTAAATGGATGATCCCATCCTTCAGAATCAAATGTTCCAGCACTATATATGACATGACTGGCGGCTTTTAGGTCTGCATCAGTCGGTTTTTCAATATAAGATACCTTGTCGCCATAAATCTCTTTAAGAGCTGTTATCATGGTTACATGGTCGTATCCAACAACCTCTGCAGCACCTCCTCCATGGGGTATTTTATCTGAATATTCACCAGTGAGTAAAATTGAGATTTCACCATTCTTATCAATAGGTAAAACATTGTTGTTTTTAAGTAATACAATACTTTCTCTTCCGGTCTGTAAAGCTACTTCTACATGTTGGTCGAAGTTATCAAAATAAGAAGCATCTTTTATTGGTCGCTCAAGTAATCCCATTGCTATTTCTGTGGTAAGAATGTTGGTAACCATCCTGTTGATATCTTCTTCTTTTACTTTCCCTTCTTCAAGGAGTGGTTTTGTAGCATTGCGTAAGAAGAATTCAGGTTTCTTCATATAATCAGGATATTCTGCTCTTGGTTCCCCTGGCATATCAAGATCAAGTCCAGATTTTATTACCTTCTCAGCATCATATACTGACCACCAATCACTCATAACCAGCCATTTAAATCCTAAATCCTCACGTAAAAGCCCCGTGATTACGTCCTTACTTTGTCCGGCATACTCTCCATTTACTAAATTATAAGACGTCATAACAGCCATAGCACCTGCATCAACACCAGCCTCGAATGCTGGCATATAAATTTCGTGTAAAGTCCTTTTATCAACTACAGAATTGGATGTTCTTCTCTTATAATCCGTATTGTTTGCTACAAAGTGTTTTAAAGTAGCCATAGTGCCAGTACTTTGCATGCCTACTACATAATTCTCTATCATTCGAGCAGCTAGGTATGGGTCTTCTCCAAAGTACTCAAAGTTTCTACCATTTTGTGAGATACGGTAAATGTTCATTCCAGGTCCTAGCAGCACCGCAATTTCACCGGCTCTACATTCTTCACCAATAGATTTTGCATAATTACCTGCCAACTCCTTATTCCAAGTACTTGCTAAGGCTATAGGGCTTGGGAAAGCAACCGATTTTTCAAGCTGATCATCGAGATGACGTCGAATATTTACGCCCTGAGTGGCATCTGAGAGATACATGGCTGGCACGTTAAATTTTTCAAACCCTTTTGTAAAAAATACATTATGACCACCTATCAAAGAAATTTTCTCATCAATGGTCATCTGACTTACAATTTCTAATGCTTGCTCTTTCGCATTGTTATATTCAATCGGAGGCTGAAAAGGTTGAAACATAGTTTCGGTTTTAAATTCTTGATTTACTGATTTTGCACATGAACAAATCACTGTACAAATCAGGATGAAATACGCAATTCTTTTCATAAGATAAAATTTTAAAATTGTATATACTGCATTTAAATTTTACAGTATAATGGTTATAATTATAAGTTTTAAATCATCTCCAACATATACTTTTTAATGTTGGTATCTTTATAGATTTCCTGAACCATCTCGGTATACAGCTTTGTAAAGCGTTCATTTTTAACAAGATTGCCGAAAAGAGATTCTTGTCTTATAAAGGCTAATGGGTCCGCTGTGGTCTGCTTGGCCGCTTGATGAAGTTCGCTACTCATATCATCAATAATTTCAATGGGGTGCCCGTGTCTATCTATTCCTTTATCACTATAATAACACCAGGCAGCAATAACCAATGATGCAAATTTGATACTTCCACCTGTGGCTAAATTATCATGTATGGTAGCAATTAAAAATTTAGGCAATTTGGCGGAGCTTTCCGAACAAATACGGCCAACGCTGTCTTTGATATTTGGGTTGGCAAAACGCTGTAACAAAGTATCTTTGTAGTTGTCCAAGTCAATGCCTTCAATGTTTCCTAAAATAGGTGTCACTTCGGTATCCATAAAGGCACGTAAATAAGTGACAAAGGTTTCGTCTTCCATACAGGCATTGATAGTGGGGTGTCCATGAATGACTCCCAAAAGACCTAAGACCGAATGACCTGCATTCAATAAACGGAGTTTCATTTTCTCGTAGGGTCCCACATCGGGTACGAATTGTACGCCTACTTTTTCGAACTCAGGTCTTCCATTTGAAAAATTATCTTCAACGACCCATTGTATAAAAGGTTCGCAGGTTACTGGCCACGCATCATGTACACCATAGTTTTGTGCTAGAGTTTCAATATCTGCTTTCGTAGTCACAGGCGTAATACGGTCTACCATACTATTAGGGAAGCTGACTTCTTGAGCTATCCATTCCGCCAACCCCACATCTTGTGCTTCGGCAAAGGATAGCAGCATCTTTCGCATCATATCGCCATTATGTTCGATATTATCGCAAGACAGAATAGTGAAGGCTGGCAAACCCGCATCGCGGCGTCTTTTTAAGGCTGCGGTTAAAAAGCCATAAACGGTTTTTGGGTCATGCGTGTTCTGTAGCTCGTGTTGAATGTCAGGGTTGTCAAAATTGAATTCGCCCGTATTGGGATTAAAATTGTACCCTCCCTCGGTAATGGTCAACGAAACGATCTTCGTGCCGGCATCTGCCATACGCGCGATTACTTGTTCAGGGGTATCGGTTCCCATTTTAAAATCAACGATCGACCCGATGACCTCGGATTCGATTTTTCCGTCGGGGTGTTTGACGATCAGTGTATAGAGGTAGTCTTGTTTTTTGAAAATATCGTGTAGTTTGGTATCCGCTTCGCGTAAACCGATTCCACAGATTCCCCACTCGGAGGCCTCACCATCGGTTTTTAATTGGTGCAAATAGTAAGCCAGATGGGCTCTATGAAAGCCACCTACACCGATGTGTACGATTCCCGATTTATCCGCGCCACGTGTATACTTCGGCACGGACATACGGCTTCCTACTTCTTGTAAATTATCTTGATTGAGTTGTATGTTTTTTTTCATTCTTATGCTGTTGTTTTTTGTTTCCCGCGTTTCAGTGCCCAATAGGCCAACACGAAATAAATGATGGTACAAATGAATGCGTAGGTGTAAAAGAGTTCCCGATTTTCGATATAATTTGCTTCCGTAGTACTTGCAAATAGCACATTACAGGCCAAAACGATGGTGGCGACCAAAGCTGATATCGCTACGAATTTTAATCCCTTAGAGAAAAAAGAAACATCCTTCGAAATAACAGGTTCCTCTCTTGCTTGCTGTTGTTGAAAACGTTCGATGGTTTCGTTGCGCAGCTGTTCTTCTTTTGCTTCTTCAGGATACTTTTGCTTCGCCCCATAACGGGAAGCGAGCAGTGTATACACTGCGATGGTAAAAAACCAAGTGGGGATAAACAGGTAAAAAAAGGAAATTACGTCCAAGGCATTCAGTCCAAAACCGAAGGCCAAGCCCAAGCCCCAAGAGGCAACGGCAGGCATACTAAAGGTCAGCTGGCGGTACGAAGACCAGTAGCGCGTATAGCCAATTCTAGGGAATATCTGATGTTCTGCGAACACAATCGCCCCAACAGGAACGACCAGCAGCCCCGCATAGGTAAGTAGCGGTAATATTTGTGAAAACACAAAGGGGAAACAGGCGATGACAACGGTGACCACACCTACCACAACTGTCGTTATCATCCGGGAATGATTATAGAAAATAGCTTGCGCGGCCAAACCCGCTCTATATAAATTGGTAATCGCGGTCGTCCAACCCGCTACGATCACAATCACAAATCCGGACCAACCGAGGGCATAATAGGCCACATCGCCCGGATCGAGTTCTACGATGGATTTTCCTAAGATAACAGCGGCACCGGCGCCCATGATTCCGGCAGCAATCCATGCTACATAGTGACCGAACATCATTCCGGTACTGGAGGCGTATGCGTAGTTCTTCTTTCTGGCAAAACGCAAGAGGGCCATATCAACCAACCCGAAATGGGTGATAGTATTGGCGGCCCAACCAAAGCCGATGACCTCGACCAATCCGATGCCGGGTGCTCCGTCGCTGTTAATGCCTGTCCAGATACGCTGGTCTCCGAGTGTCATAATATCGGTCCACCCTGTCGGTAAGGTTTTATCCAAAACATCCAAGGACAAAGCGGGGAGGAGCACCATAGCGCCACTTGTAAACATGACAAAAAGCCAAGGTGCACAGAGGCCCGAAAATTCAGAAACAGCATTGAATCCATAGAGCGCAATGGAAACCACAAAGATGCCCACCGCTAATACGATCAAAATAAACCAGACATTGGTAGGATACCAATTAAGTTGCGCGGGAATATCAAAAGCAAAACGAACCGCCGTCGCCGAGACCGTTATCATCGCTGCCGAAATCACGGAAAAGATGATGACGTTGGCCCAATTGTACAACTTGGTCATCGAGTCGCCTGCAATCTTGTTCAGATAGGTATATAGGCTCAAGCGTGTTTCAACGGCAATAGGGGAGGTGATAAAGCGCCAACTCAGTACGGCCAGAATATTACCGATCAGCAGCCCGAGAATGATATCCATGGTCTTGGCACCCAACGCGACAAAGGTCGCCCCGATGACAAACTCCGTCGCCGCTACGTGCTCGGCAGCGTAGAGTCCCGCAAAATGCGTCCAATCGTGTAATTTGTGTTTGGCAACCGGTAAATATTCTTCGTCGAGGTTTTCAAATTGTTTAAAATCTTCTGTGGTGTTCATATTTTAGGTTGGTATTGGAAATTAGATTCCTATAAATATTAGCGGGATGTTTTTATTTTTTGTCAAAATATGTTGGGAAAAGTGCCAAATTATGAAAAATTATATAGAGTAAAGTCCAAACGCAATTACTATGTCAACTCTTATTATTTCGTATATAAATCTAATCTTTTCGACCAATTCTAGGAACTTTTTTAAATGTTTTACAACTCAGGGTTAAACGTAGTTCTGCTTTGAGAATGAAAAGATAATAAATTCTATAACAATAATTTGAGAAAAGTACTTCCTTATACTCTCAAATTATTGGTCATCAATTCGCTTCGCGAAGCGAAGTATAAATTGTGGAATTTATTAGATTGGGAATTCGATAAGCAGGATCAAATGCGAAGCATTCATGAATTCCTAATTCATAAAATAAGAATGACATGAACTAAATTACTTTTAACCAACGATGGTTCACGTTTAGGCTCGAAGCCCGTCGAAGGCGATTAAATTATTGGATTGTGTAGAAAGTAATTTGGTTTAACCCTGAGATGGAACACATTTACTTTAAGATGCAATGTCAGCGAAGCAGCGCAGATTAAAGTTCGCCTTTGGCGACCCGAGCGAAGCGAATAGATGAATTCCTATTTAATGAAATAAAAATGACATGAATAATGTGTTCCATCGTGTTTGTGTATGATTAGTTGCGTGGTTAAGCAACTAATTTAATAATCATTCACGAGCCAGAGGAATTTCCGAAGGAAATTCCAAGTAGACCTGAACCAAGCAATTAATTATACACGGTGTTGTACCATGTATTTAATAGGTTATATCACTTTTCTTTATGAAAGAAGGTTTGTCATTTTTTTTATACAACATATAGATAATATTACCTTTTTTATCATATTTATAGTCAATCGATGTAATAGAACTTACTGAATTTGAATTTCCTCCAGAAAAACTTTCGCTATAGTAACAATTATTATAAGCATCATATTTACTAACTGAATACGATTTAAGGTCTAAATTAGCACCTCTAAACCATTTTTTTTTAATGACATTATCATTTTTATCATAAACATTTTCAGATATACTTTTTATAGTGTTGTCTTCAAGATTATATGTGATTAATTTTAAAAATCTAGATTTTTTGTCATGAATGTGAAGAGATTTGTCTCTAAGTTTATTGTCTACACCATAAATTAGGCAGTCATAGTCAATTCCATTTTCCTTGAATTCAAAAATCATTTTAGTGGGATTTTTATTTCTGCCATTGAATAAATGAAATTCGTCCGCTTTAAAATCTTCATCAAAGTAATAAATTGCTATTAAACTTGATATATCGCCTTTATGACAAATAGTCTTAATAATCCGTTCCTTTTTGTTATATAATCTCTCATTTATCATAGTGGTATCACCTTTCGAATTGATACTATAATCTTTATAGAGTCTGTTTTTTTTGTCAAATAAAGAAACAGTAGAATATTTTAGATTTCCTGTAATAATCGAATCACCTTTCACAATAGGTTCATAAACCGAAATCTGAACTTTTTTCGGGTTTCCATTATATGAAGCTTCATATCTATCTTTGTAATCAAAAGTTTTACAACTTAATAAAGCAAAAAAAATTAGATAGAATTTTTTCATATATGGTACAACGGTTTTGTGTATGGATAGTTGCGTGTTTAAGCAACTAATTTAGTAAAAATAACCGAACCGATGAAAATTCCTCAGGAATTTCCAAGTAGGCAAGTCACAAGCAATTATTTTTACACGTTGTTGTACACTGGCTTTCTATATGTTGTCTTTACTCGGTTTTTCCAAAGACCACATTTGTCAATTCAATGATACCAGTTCTGTCATAGTACAATAATGCATGGTTTATTTTTTTGTTTTCATCAAACATAAATACCATATGCTGTCTAACTGAGGTTGATTTATCCTGAATAGAAATTGTCAAATCAGTATAAGCAAGTACACCTGTACCGACCAACTTGTAGTAATTTGAGGGTTTATTTACTTTAAGAGGTAAAAATGTATTATTGGTAAATGATATTTGTGCACCAGTAGTCTCTTTCCAATTTTTCCACCACGTTATAAGTTCTTCTTTACCATTAATAGTATGACGAGTTTCCGAGGTTCCATCTGGCCAATACCAAACTACATCATCAGCTAAATATTCTTTCCATGTTTCTAAATCGAATTCTGTCAATAGGTCAAGAGTTTTCTGAGTAAGATCAGCATATTCTTGAGAGGCTGCTTCTAATATGGGTATTTCTTTTTCAGCCATAACAGAATCTTCTTTTTTGGTTTCGCCACAACTTGCTACAAGAAGCGTACAAAAAATCAATCCTGTTTTCAGGATGTTGAGATTGAATAGTGTTTTCATTTGGTTGTTTTTAGTTGATTAATAATTAGTTAAAGATATTAAAAATAATCTTTGTATTTGTGTTTTCAGCTTGTGTACAACGGTTTTGTGTATGGTTAGTTGCGCCTGCCTGCCGCAGGCAGGTGTTTAAGCACCTTGTTTAATAAATAAAAACGAACGCGAGAAAATTCCGAAGGAATTTTCCAAATAAGCAACGACCAAAGCAATAAATTATACACGTTGTTGTGCTTTCGTAATTTTATCTTGAATTTATTTCTGTCTCAATCTCATCTATTAGACTTTTCATTTCAAACATTACTTCTCCAAAAAAGACTTGACCTCTTTTGCGTTGCCTAACTATCATGCTTAAGGTGTTCTTAAACTCCTCATTTCTTTTTAGTTCTTCAAAATCATTTGGTCTCGAAAGACTTAAAGACTTATTATGCAATCGCCTAATATGCTTCGCGAAAAATGGAGTAACAACTTGACGGCTTATATTCCACTCACTCTTGTCATAGTCATTAATTTAAAAATCTCTGCAATCACCATGGTTGTATAACTAGCAAACTAGATGTGTAATGACAATTTAACAATAATTAAATAAAAAAGGTGATAATAATTTTTATCTTTAGTTGTACTTAAAGAAAAAATGAGACGGATAATCTATTTTGTCATAATTTGCCTAACACATTCTTGGGTGTTTGGTCAAAAGACGTTTATAGGTCGTGTATTAGATCACAATAATAACCCAATGGATCAAGTGGTTGTATTCTTAGATACCATTAAAACAGAAGTTGATGTAAACCATATAGGCCTTTTTAAAGTTGATGTTCCCAGTGCAGTTACAACTATTAGTGTTTATACAGAAAAATATGGTGTAATGACTTCTTCTTATAATGGGGAGCCATCCATTACATTTCGGTATTTAGACCCTAAAACTCGTGCTAATAACTCTCCTAAAATAGATTTGGGTTATGGTGAAGTTAAAGATAAACAGCTCACCTATGGCGTTTCAGAACTCGATTTTGATGAGGATCAAAATTCTAGTTCTTTTGTCAATATCTATGATTATTTAAGAGGACGCGTATCTGGAGTGGTAGTTACGGGAAATAACCAAATTAGAATAAGAGGTGCCAAATCATTCCATTCTTTAGGCGAACCTCTTTATGTTTTTGACGGTAATATTATAGATGATATCAATATAATAGACGTTACCCAAGTTAAATCGATTACAGTTTTAAAGGACGCTTCTGCAGCGATATATGGTTCTGAAGGCGCTAATGGCGTATTAATAATTAAGTCAAAGGATTAATACTTTCAAGTAAAGAATTTTATCATTGGTTGGTTATTTCTCGAAAGTTAGGATAATTATTTCATTCCGATCGAGTGAGGATAATGAAGTACAACGGTCTTGTGTATGGTTAGTTGCGTGGTTAAGCAACTAATTTAGCAAATAAATCACAGATAGAATATTCCGCAGGAATGTTCGTAAGTCGGCAGTGAACCAAGCAATTAATTATACTCGTTGTTAGCCTTTCGTTTTTATTCTGGAATCAACTTATTGTAATTGCTTCTTAACCTCATCTATCGATTCCTTTAATACCTTTTTTGAGTTCTTCAAATGTGGTATCTGGATGATTGTTCCAATCTCTTAACGGTTTGCCTTTAAATCTTCTGTTTTGGTACTTATTTAGTGTGAATCTAACCATTCTTATAGCAGGTCTTAAGGGTTCATCTTCCCATGCTCCAACCACCTCCTCCGATGCTTTGACCAGAGCGCAATACAAGCTATAGACTGTCATTTGCCTTGTCATCATCACATTCCCCTTCATCCTTTCTATTCCATTTAGAAGGGCTCTGATAGAAGTGCATCTGCGCGTTGAAGAATTTCCAAATCTTGTGTATCAAAAACCAGATAATGATTATTATCATTTAAGAGTTCACCTAAATTTTGGTATTTGTTTGAAGCTTTGTATAATTTGACTAATAGTTTGTTTGTGACTTCAAGAATATCACTATATCTAAAGCTAATATTACGATGGTAAAGATGCAGTTTCCTAAATGCCATGAAATAATTTTCATTTTCAAACAATTGCTCTAAATCCGTTTCAAAAGGAACTTTGTCCACTAAAGCTGGCCTATCGTTGATGTTAATTCTGTATCGCCAGTCACTTTTGTATGACTCACTTTCTGCATTGATGGATTCTTTCGACCCAAAGTAGCTTGGCATTAATTCTACACCTTTTCGGAAATAAGATTCTTCATATCGGTTAATATCCTTAAGGGTATAACCTACGGCTTCTACATAGACTACAATATCATTTTTGAGTTCCTTGGAACTAAATATGTCTAATCTCCCAGAGTTAATAAGCGATTGTGCTGTCCCTAGAACTGGGCTGTAAACTCTACTGCCAACACCGAACAGTGGATAGTTTTGGATGTCATCAGGAAGTTCATTTTTCCAAAACACACGTAGTATCATGGCAAAGCGTCTGGCTTCGCTTAAATTGTATTCTATTTCATGTTCCAATTCATACTGTGATTTACTTAAATCTGCAATGAGTTGCTCAATAATAACTTGTTCTGTTTTTTTCCTATTGCGTTCTTTGTTCCATTCATTGACTTGCAGGGCCAAAAGGATACCTATCATGACCAAGACTATTTCGCCAATGGCGTATCTCAAGTATTTCCCTACATTGTTTTCGTAAGATAGTTTTTGGCGTATTTTACGGAAGAAATTTATCATTGGTTTTACTT
>CAWHCT010000016.1:0-8474 GCA_963827785.1 uncultured Flavobacteriaceae bacterium
TAAATGCAAACGGAGAGGTTCTGTTCCTATCCGTATTATCCAGCAATATTTCCGGAATCTTTCCTACGACATTTAATTTGAGCTGTGTTTTTTCCTGTGGTGACAGTTTCCCTTTAGTCACGCCTTTTAATTCTTCAAGTGTTTTAGTTAGTTGCTCACCTATAAAGACTGATATTATTGCCGGAGGCGCTTCATTGGCTCCCAGCCTGTGATCGTTACTCGCAGATGCAATGGAAGCTCTTAACAGTTCTTCATAGTCGTGAACTGCTTTAATTGTATTTATAAAAAAGGTCAGGAATTGTAAATTACTCATTGGTGTTGTTCCCGGGCTCAATAAGTTGACTCCTGTATCTGTGCTTAAACTCCAGTTATTGTGCTTCCCGGATCCATTGACTCCTGCAAATGGTTTTTCATGCAGCAATACTTTAAAATTATGTCTGCCTGCAATTTTTTCCATCACATCCATAAGCAATGAATTATGGTCAACTGCTAAATTGGCCTCTTCAAATATCGGGGCCAGTTCAAACTGGTTAGGAGCCACTTCATTATGTCTTGTTTTTACCGGAATTCCCAATAACATGCATTCTGTTTCCAGATCACGCATAAACGACATGGCTCTATTAGGAATGGTACCAAAGTAATGATCATCTAATTGTTGTCCCTTGGCAGCTGAATGCCCGAATAATGTTCTTCCGGTCAAGGTAATATCAGGTCTTGAAGCAGCTAAGGCACTATCTATTAAAAAATATTCCTGTTCCCAACCTAAAGAAGAATTCACCTTTCTAACGTTTTTATCAAAATATTTAGCAACGGCTACAGCTGCCTGATCAACTGACTGCAACGCTCTTAACAAGGGTGTTTTATAATCAAGGGCCTCACCAGTGTAAGCCACAAATACAGTTGGTATGCATAAGGTTGTTCCATAAATAAAAGCAGGTGATGTTGGATCCCAGGCAGTATAACCTCTGGCTTCAAACGTATTCCGAATTCCTCCACTTGGAAAGGAGGAGGCATCGGGTTCCTGCTGTACCAGTTGTCCGCCACCAAATCTTTCAATTGCACTGCCATCTTTTAAAGTTTCAAAAAAGGCATCATGCTTTTCAGCGGTAGCACCTGTTAATGGCTGAAACCAATGTGTGTAATGTGTTGCTCCTTTACCTAATGCCCAATCTTTCATTGCTGATGCAATTTGGTCCGCAATACTGCGATCAATTTTCTTCCCTTTATTAATTGCATTTTTTACACTATCATAAGCTTCTTTAGTCAGCAATTGCTTCATTACAGATTGATTGAACACATTGGAACCAAATAAATCGGATCTGCGAATGTTTTCATTCACTATAACGGGTTTTCTGTTTAAGGTCTCCCTAATGGCAAAAAATCGAAGTGATGTCATTGTTTATATTTTTTTACAAATATAAGAATAAGAACATATATTTTTTCATAAAAATTATATAACCCTAAATTTTTGAGGGGTGTTAATATCATATTGATAAAAAATAATAATTTTACCTAGTTTTTTGTGGGTTAAATCGAAATAAATTTATATTTGCACGTATTATTAATAATTTATCAGCAATAAAATTATGACAAAGTTTAAATTGGAGTATATATGGTTAGATGGACATCAGCCAACTCAGGAATTAAGAAGTAAAACAAAAATAGAAGAGGATTTTAGTGGAAAATTAAAAGATTGTCCTTTATGGTCTTTTGATGGTTCCTCAACAGAACAAGCAGAAGGAGGATCATCTGACTGTTTGTTGAAGCCTGTTGCCATTTATCCAGATCCAGTAAGAAAAAATGGCTTTTTAATAATGGCAGAAGTTTTAAATGCCGATGGTAAACCTCATGCCACAAATTATCGAGCAAAGATTGATGATGATGATAACGATTTTTGGTTTGGGTTTGAGCAGGAATATTTCTTGATGGATTCTAAAACTGATCTACCTTTAGGATTCCCAAGAGGAGGATTTCCTGGGCCACAAGGAAAATATTATTGTTCTGTTGGAGGAAGATATACCTGGGGGCGAGATTTTGTTGAAGAACATGCAGACCAATGTATTGCAGCTGGGTTGAACTTTGAGGGAATAAACCAGGAGGTTGCACCAGGGCAATGGGAATTCCAATTATTTGCAAAAGGTGCAAAAAAGGCAGGTGATGAAATATGGGTAGCCAGATATTTATTGAACAGATTAACAGAAAAATATAATTATTATATAGAATTACACCCAAAACCTGTTAAAGGTGACTGGAATGGTTCCGGAATGCACGCTAATTTCTCTAATACAACTTTGAGAACTTGCGGTTCTAAAGAAATTTACGAAAAAATATGTGAAGCATTCAGACCTGTAACCGATGAGCATATAGGTGTATATGGTGCATATAATGATGAACGTTTAACTGGATTACATGAAACGGCTCACGTTTCAGATTTCAGCTATGGCGTTTCAGATAGAGGTGCTTCCATAAGAATTCCAATCATTACTGTTGAAAATGGGTGGAAAGGATGGTTAGAAGACAGACGTCCTGCTTCTAATGGTGATCCTTATAAAATTGCAGGTAGAATTATTAAAACCGTTAAATCGGCCAATATTAAATAGAATTTGATTAATTATTTTGCTATTGAAAAACGCTCTTCGAAGTCTCAATTGAAGGCGTTTTTTTTATAAAAAGGTCAAAATATGAAGACCCAGTAAGCACCAAAAATAACAGAGTCCGCTTTTTCGTCCAAATTGATATTTCGTGCCTACAAATATCAATGGTAATAAGATTAAAGCATAAGCCAAGCATCCAGAATATATCTACGGTCAGTATTTTTTCGTTGGTCACCTCTATAGGATGTATCATAGCTGTCAATCCCAAAACTGAAGCAATATTAAAAATATTCGACCCAATTAAGTTTCCGAGTGAAATAGCCTTTTCCTTTTTAAGCGCAGCCATGACTGAAGCTGCCAATTCGGGAACACTGGTGCCAATGCAACCATTGTTACCGAAATAACTCGTTCACTTACACCAAATTAATAGGCCACTATTCTTTGCACCATCTACAAGCCATTCACTTCCAAAATATAATGAACCGCTCCTATTAATAACCAAACTGATAATTTTAAAATTGGATGTATTTTGTAAGGCATCATCAATATCCTGATCCACGGGAATATGTTCCTTTACTGCTCTCCTTATCAATAAATAAAGGAAGATTATTAGAATGTAAGATTAATGTCAATCCCTCGGCTCAATTTAGATCATTGTCATGCTTCAGAAACAAATATAAGAACCACTGATAGTAGCATCATCATTGGCCAATTGATCATATAAAAATCTCTACTAACAGTTAGCGGTGTAATTATGGCTGTTAACCCAAGAACCAAACCAATGTTAGCAATATTTGAACCAATGACGTTACCTAGAGCAATATCAGGAGAACCGTCTAATGCGGCCTGCAGGCTTACAAGCAGCTCAGGAGCAGAAGTTGCAAAGGAAACAACTGTCATTCCAATGACCAGTTTTGATATATTGAATTTAAAGGATAAAGCAACCGATGATCGAACTAAAAATTCACCACCAATGACCAGTAAAAGAAGCCCTAAAAAAACTAAAAGTAAACTCAAATTTTTGTAAATATAATTGCGAAGATAGGTTTTGAATTGCGATTTACGAAATACGCTTTCAATTTTAAAAAAAGGATTGCTTAATCTTAAATATTACATAATAAAAACTAAAATTTTCGTTAAATAACTATATATGTAGTTGCATAACTATATTTTTAGTTATAAGTTTGAAATGTTAATCAATAAAATTATTAAATCCAATGATTCGTAAAATAATTACTTTAACTTTCTGTCTATTACTTTTAGGATGTAAAAAAGATTTCAAATCAAATTCATTAAGCTCAAACAATAATATATTTATTGATAAAATTGACCTAATAATAAAAGACTATATAGATATCGATATATTTTCAGGTATTGTTCTCGTTGCTCAAAATGGAGAAATACAATTTCATAATGCCTATGGGATGGCCAATAGAGAAACTAAATCAAAAAACTCAATCAATACTTTATTTGATATAGGTTCAATGAACAAGACTTTTACATCAGTTGTCATTAAACAATTGGTAGATGAAGGAAAATTATCATTAGATGATCACCTAACCGACTATATAAATGAGTTTGATGATTCTAACATCGATAAAATAACAATAAACCATTTACTAAACCATGAATCTGGATTTGGAGATTATCATTCTCCCTACTATTTCAGCTTACCGACCAAAGAAAGAACCTTAAATTCAATTATTGAGCGAGCAAAAGAATATCAATTACTTTTTGAACCTGGAACAGAAAATGAATATTCAAATCTTGGATATGTCATTTTAGGAGGCATAATAGAAGTCGTAACAGGTAATTCTTATTTTGATGAAGTGCAGAAACGAATTATCGATCCATTGAAGCTACAAAATACTTACTTAAATGATTTTAACGGTTTAGATAATAGAATGGCAAAAGGATACTTTTATACACCACTTGGAGAATTGGAAGAAAGTGCACAGATTCAGGATCTTCCTAATCCTGATGGTGGGTTTTTATCAACAACAGAGGATATAATGAAATTCTACAGATCCTATTATTATGATGACTTGCTGCTATCAAAAGAATTTAAATCTAACGATCCTTTTTTTAAATATTTAAATGAAATACCAGAGGGAAGAGCAATTGGAGCAGCTGGTGGTTTTGATGGATTTAACACAGCTCTATTTCAAGTAGTAAATAGTGATCTCACAATAATTGTTTTTGCTAACATGGATGAACCAGTTGCTGAACATATTGCACAGGATATTTTAGATCTATCCAGAGGTGAAACACCAAACAAACCTCAACTTCCTGCTATTCAAAATGTTCGAAAAGCATATATTGATCATGGAGTAGAATATATCAAATCCAACTTTGAAAGTTTAACAGAAAATTATCACCCTCAAGACCCAAAAGATTTTATTTTAAATGATTTAGGGTATGCATTTATGTATGGAGCAAATGACCCGAAAAAGGCTATTGAATTATTTAAATTAAATACCGAGCTATTTCCAAATGTTGCAAATTGTTGGGATAGTTATGGAGAGGGACTTTCTAAAATTGGTAAAAAACCGGAAGCCATTAAGGCTTATGAAAAAGCATTGTCAATAAGACCTGATCTGGAATCAGCTATAAGCGCATTAAAAGAATTAAAAAAATAATCATGCAAAAATTAACTAATAAAGAAGAAGAGATCATGCATATTCTATGGAAGCTTGAAAAAGCTTTTGTGAAAGAATTGCTGGCTGAAATTGAGGACGAAAAACCACATTACAATACGCTATCTACTATTGTTAGAAATCTGGAAGACAAAGGCTATGTTGGTTATACGGCTTACGGAAAAACGCATCAATACTTCCCAATAATTACAAAAGAAGATTATAGGAAACGATTTATGAATACAGCTATTGAAAGCTATTTTAACAGCTCTTATAAGAATGTTGTATCCTTTTTTGCAAAGGAGGAAAAAATAAGTGTAGATGATCTTAAAGAAATCATTGAATTAATTGAAAAGAAAGCCTAGATATGGAAGCAATTATTTTTTATCTTTTAAAATCGGCAGGGATAGTAGCCATTTTTTATATCTGTTTTCATCTATTCCTAAAAAAAGAAACTTTTTTTACAATTAACAGGCATTACCTTTTAGGTGGTATTTTAGCATCCATACTATTACCACTGGTTGTTTTTACAAAATATGTTTATGTAGAACCCGTTGAGACCTTTTATCCTTATTGGCTTTTTAATGATATACCTGTTACAAGTAGCATGGAAAATGCAGAACCTTTTGACTGGCTGCAATTTTCCGTTTATGCTTATTTAACGGGTGTTCTGGTTTTTGGAATGCGTTTTGCTATTCAACTAATATCACTTTTTAAATTATTTAAAACTCATACGATTAAAAAGAAAGACGGATTTAATTTGGTTGAGATCAATTCCAACATGTCTCCATTTTCATTTTTTAATTATTTGGTATACAATCCAGAACGATATAATAAGGAGGACTTAGATATTATAATAAATCATGAAAAGGCACATAGCAATCAGCTTCATTCACTGGATATTTTATTATCGCAGCTTTTTGTGGTTCTGCAATGGTTTAATCCCATTGCGTGGTTATATAAAATGTCTATTCAACAGAATTTAGAATTCATGGCAGATCAATTTGCAATATCGAAAGTAGAATCTGCTAAACAATATCAACGTATGCTTTTAAAGGCATCGTTGAAACCTCAATATGCATCAATCACAAATAATTTTTATAATTCATTAATCAAAAAACGAATCATTATGTTAAATCAATCGAAAAGTAATATCAAGAATGTCTGGAAATATTTTGTAATTCTTCCGGCATTAGCTCTTTTTTTAATGAGCTTTAATGTGGTAACTGTTGAAGTTGTGAAGGAATCTGAACCAACTGATTTTAAAACGTTGTCTGAATTCTCATTTATCTCGGAAGACAATCCTATTCCAAATGAAGACGAGCCAAAAACTACTTTAAAAGCTAGGACATTTACGAATAAAATGGTTGAGCCTAAAACTGATTATATACAAAAACTTATCAAAGTTAAAATTGAAAAGAATACAACAGATGCAGAGCTAAAAGAACTCAAAGAAAAACTAAAAAATGATGGTGTAGATTTCAGTTATAACAACGTAAGGCGAAATGATAAAAACGAAATTATAGCAATCTCAATTCAATATAAAGATAGCAACGGAAACCAAGGAAATTATTCATTAAGCAGCGAAAACCCAATCAATGCATTTATATTTTATAAAGAAGAAAATGGTAGCGTTGGGTTTAGATCAGAGAATATGAATTCTGAGCAGCGTGAAAGAATAATGGAATCAAGAGAAATGATGAATGAAAGGAGACAAGAAATGCAGCAAGAAAGAGAACGCATGATTGAGGAGCGCAAAGCACTATCTGAAGAAAGGCGACGGGAAATAGAAGAAAGAGTTGAAAAAGCACGAGAGGAACATTATAAGGATCGGGCAAAATACGAAGTACAGAGAAAAATAATCACAAAGGAACGAATGAAAGACAGAGAAAGAGATCATGATTCATTAAAAGATAAGCATAAAAATGTGTTTATTTATAAAACAGACAAGGATGAGGAGGAGGATATTTTTACAGTAAAAAACAAAGTGCTCTTCATTGTAGATGGTGAGGAAAGTGATGGTGGAAAAGTTAAATTACTATCTCCCAATATCATAAAAGAAATGAATGTGTTAAAAGGAGATCAAGCCATTAAAATGTATGGTAAAAAAGGGAAAGATGGAGTCATCGTAATTAAAACGAAACCAAATGGTGAAAATAATTTTGAATATGAGTTTGATCATGAATTTGTTGAACCAAATGTACAGGTGATCATGGATCCCAACATGGAAATGGAATGGGTTTCTAAAAACGATAATGTTGAAATTCAAACAATTGATAAAAACACGTCAAGTGAAGATTTAAAGACTATGAAGTCAGATTTTAAATCAAAAAATATCGATTTTAATTACAGCAAATTAAAACGTAATAAAGAAGGAGAAATAACACGTATTAAAATTTCGTTAAACGATAATGATGGAAATAAAAGTTCTTCTACTTTTGATAAAGGAGAAAGCGTGATCTCTCCAATTTTAATAGGAAAAAATAACAGAAATCTAATAATTAAATCAATTTAGTAACAATGAAATCACTAGGTAAATTTAAACTTATTTTAGGCTTATCTATCTTAACCATTGTGGGCCTGATATCACTCAACACTTATTCCACAAACAAAGGAATAAAAAGTGTTTATCAAAAAGATGTCAATGTAAATATTACTGTTGACAGTGACACAACAGATGACGAGTTGGATGACATAAAAGACATGTTAAAAGAACATGGAATTACTGTAAAATTCAGTAATATAGAACGAAATGATGCAGGTGAGCTAACAAGTATTAAAATTGAACTAAAGGATGAAAATGGCAATACTGCTGTAAGCCAAACATCCAGTAATATGCCAATTCAGACATTCTCCTTTGGAAAAAAGAGCGGCTCCTTGTATGTATCTCAGGGCAAAAGTCATTTTGGCAATTTTGCTTTTTTTGGAGACGACATGGATTTTGATTTCAATTTTGATCACGATTCCATATTTAAAAATCGTTTTTCTAAGTTGGACAGTTTAAGGTTTGGCAGTATGTTCATGTTTGATGATGAGAACAACGTTTTTTCCTTTAACGGAAAATCATTTGACATGGATGAACTTAGAGAAAAAATGGAAGATATGTTCATTTTTGAAGAAGATGAAGATGGAGGTCAAAAAAGATTCATTTTTAAAGGAGGGAATGGCAATAATTTCTTTTTTGATGAGGATGGTGATAAATCTCCGGGAATGAAGAAACATCAAAAATTCCGATTTGTAGATA
>CAWHCT010000017.1:0-45492 GCA_963827785.1 uncultured Flavobacteriaceae bacterium
GATCCCAACATGGAAATGGAATGGGTTTCTAAAAATGATAATGTTGAAATTCAAACAATTGATAAAAACACGTCAAGTGAAGATTTAAAGACTATGAAGTCAGATTTTAAATCAAAAAATATCGATTTTAATTACAGCAAGTTAAAACGTAATAAAGAAGGAAAAATAACACGTATTAAAATTTCGTTAAATGACAATGATGGAAATAAAAGTTCTTCTACTTTTGATAAAGGAGAAAGCGTTATCTCTCCAATTTTAATTGGAAAATAACAGAAAAATTTAATAATAAAATCAATTTAGTAACAATGAAGACACTAGGTAAATTTAAACTTATTTTAGGCTTATCTATCTTAACCATTGTGGGCCTGATATCACTCAACACTTATTCCACAAACAAAGGAATAAAAAGTGTTTATCAAAAAGATGTCAATGTAAATATCACTGTTGACAGTGACACAACAGATGACGAGTTGGATGACATAAAAGACATGTTGAAAGAACATGGAATTACTGTAAAATTCAGTAATATAGAACGAAATGATGCAGGTGAGCTAACAAGCATTAAAATTGAATTAAAGGATGAAAATGGCAATACTGCTGTAAGCCAAACATCCAGTAATATGCCAATTCAGACATTCTCTTTTGGTAAAAAGAGCGGCTCCTTGTATGTATCTCAGGGCAAAAGTCATTTTGGCAATTTTGCTTTTTTTGGAGACGACATGGATTTTGATTTCAATTTTGATCACGATTCCATATTTAAAAATCGTTTTACTAAGTTGGACAGTTTAAGGTTTGGCAGTATGTTCATGTTTGATGATGAGAACAACGTTTTTTCCTTTAACGGAAAATCATTTGACATGGATGAACTAAGAGAAAAAATGGAAGATATGTTCATTTTTGAAGAAGATGAAGATGGAGGTCAAAAAAGATTCATCTTTAAAGGCGGGAATGGCAATAATTTCTTTTTTGATGAGGATGGTGATAAATCTCCAGGAATGAAGAAACATCAAAAATTCCGATTTGTTGACAATCCAGAAACTGAAAAGTTAATTGTTATTGATGGTAAGGATTCCGATTTTAAAACATTGGATGATCTTGCCAAAAATGACAAGCTGGAAAGTGTAGATGTACTGAAATCTCAAACTGCCATGAGTATTTATGGCAACAAAGCTAAAGATGGAGCTATAATTGCTACAACTAAATAAAAGCATCAATCAAAAATGAAAAAGCCCAAACTTTACAGTTTGGGCTCTATTGTGTTTTAATTTATCTTATTCAACAATAATTTTCTTTGTTGCCGATCTGTTTTCAGTAGTAATTTTTAGTAAATACAATCCGTTTTCAATATTTAGATCTATATCTGAATCTCCTAAAACTTTCTTTTTCAGGACTTGCCTACCATCAACAGAAAATAATTCTAATTCAGTTTCATCAAAAATTCCTTTTATAAATATCTTGTTACTGGTTGGATTTGGATACACATGAACATCTCTCGAATTTACTTCTTCTGAGTCTAAAGACTGACTCCAAGCATCTCCAACACTATTGCCCCAAATAAATTCTACAAGATTTGGATGATCAATAAACGGATTTCTGTTAAACTGCCAATTGTAGATTATATTATTTCTATTCATTTCAAAATCATCGGGAGGATCGTTCCTATGCCATTCCAAAATAGTTGCAAGATCACCTAACTGACCAACTACATAAGGATTCGGAGTTGGATCATCAACAACCTCAAGCCCGTTATATCTTACTGCTAAATACAACACACTACGAGCAACATCTCCTTTAAAACTTCCCAAATTTCCTGAAGGTCCATCATATTCACCATAATGCTGATTTCCTCTGGAACTATTCTCCGGTCCATCAGCTGCTCGTAAACCATGTGCATCAGAATTGGCATGACGTAAGGAGTCTGCCTCGGTAGTCCAATATGTATTTATCCCATCAGGAATATCATCCAGATCAATACTGTCAAAACCACCTAAAGACCTTGGAAAGGTATGTTCTCTATTCCATGTTCCAACATTATTACTTGTTGTCTGATAATCTAATTTTGCTCTTCCTTGCTCTGTGTACACCAACCAGACCTGATTACTGTTAGCGGGGTTCTGGTCTGCTTCTTTCAAAATATCTACAACATCGGCATAAGTTTGTGCTCTTACAATATTTGGATCTGCAATAATATCCTGCAAAGCCTGACGCAAATTAGTTCCGGATAAGCCTTCTAAACTATCATAATATCCAGCAGGCTCTGTGCTTTCAACAATTCCAAAAGTTGGGCTGATTGGAATTCCCCAAGAAGCAACTACAAAATCGTTATCGACTATTCGTGCCTCAACATCATTATTCAAAGCAAAATATGTAGATGGTAAAGTAGCTAAAGTGATTTCCATAACCTCATCACCTTCATCATCCGGATCATCTATCAAAGTTATTGTGGTAGAAATTGTGTTAAAGCCATTTGGTATAGTAACAGAAGTCGAACCCGTAAAATCGGAGGTATTAAAACCTCCATTATTCAATGAAAAGCTCAAATTCAAATCTTCCGTCACATTTGTTTCGGTAGTAAAAGTTATGTCAAATGTATCACCTTCGTTATACTGGATTTGATCAATTGAAATTAAAACTCCGTTTAAAACTACTCCACTGCCATCATTCAATTGCCTTGGTGTTGGGGTTGTCACAGTATAGGTGACACCATCATTATTTAACTGGATAGAATTTGTATTGTTAGCTGCTCCTTCATTTATTTGCATACTTTCACCAAGTAGTGCCATTAAATCCGTATCATCAGGATCACTCGTATCATACATTAAGGCATCTATTAAGTTTGTTTGAGTTGCCAATGTTCCTTCAGGAAAGTCTGTGTCACTTGCCTGATAAATAGCGACTGCATCTGGTCCATTCTGAATTAAATTAGGTGCAATAATTAGTTGGGGAAATGGTGAAACAGAAGTACTGCCTATCAGCAACAACCCATTGACATCGGTTGTATAACCATCCAGATCAATAGCCAAATAACTTGAGTTTCCACCGTTATCTGATCCGTTAAAAAACACGACTACATAACCATCTAAGGAAAAATCTGGTGTATCTGACTTTAATTCAACGAATTCTTTATCATCTATGCTCGGAGTATCACAGTCCAATTCATTGATGACAATTTGGCCAATACCCATTTGACTAAAAAAAAGCAGGCTTACCAAAACAAATAGATTTTTCATTTATATTTTTTTACAAATGTATATATCTGCTAAGTATTCTTTGTATAAATAACTTTTAAACATGTGAATTTATAAACATGACTCACTGAAAATGTATTTTGTTACTTTTGTGTAAAGGTCAACCAAAATGAAAAAGCAAGTATTTAAATTGTTAGCAAGGTTAAACAAAACTCTCTTACCGAGTTACACTAAAAAAGGATTAGATCTAGGTAAGGCATCTAAACTACAGATGGCTATTTTTGGCTGGAGACTTTTTGTGACAAAAAGGGCTTTGGATTAATAGGACACTATTGATTGAACATCATATCCATTTAATTTTTCTCTTCCTTTCAAGAATCCCAGTTCCATTATAAAATTGCATTGCACGATTTCTCCTCCCAACTTTTCTACCAACTTACAAACGGCTTGTGCAGTTCCTCCGGTGGCGAGAACATCGTCATGAATCAAAACTCGATCTCCTTTTTCTATGGCATCAATATGCATTTCAACGGTATCAGTCCCATATTCCAAATCGTAAGTTTGTGATATTGTTTTATAGGGTAACTTACCTGGTTTTCTGGCTAAAACAAATCCTGCATTTAAACGTTTTGCCAACATTGTACCAAAAAGAAATCCACGCGATTCTATACCTATGACTTTATCAATTTTCCCATCAGGAACCATAGATTTCAAATCGGTTAAACACATGCTTAATCCATCATGATCTTGTAATAAAGGTGCAATGTCCTTAAATAAGACACCAGGCTTTGGAAAGTCAGGAATATCCCTAATATATTTTTCAATTCTCTTCATGGATGTAAATTAATTAAATTTACGCTTTATTTTGTCATTGGACTAAAATAAAATATATTTGCACCCACAAAAAAGGCCTCGTAGCATAACTGAATAGTGCACTTGATTACGGCTCAAGAGGTTGCAGGTTTGAATCCTGCCGAGGTCACAATATTAAAACTCATCTCATTAATTATAATTGAAAGATGAGTTTTTTTTATCTTAAAACTGAACTATATTTGAGTTTTTAACTGCAAAAAATAAAATGAAAATACTCGTAACAGGCGGATTAGGTTTTATTGGCTCACATGTGGCAGTAGAACTTCAACAAGAAGGCTTTGAAGTCGTAATAATTGATAATCTGTCCAATTCATCAGAAGATGTTTTAAAAGGCATCACAGCTATAACAGGTAAAAAACCTTTATTCGAAAAATTCGATCTTAGGGAGAAACCATTAGTAGTCGACTTTTTTAAGAGACATCATGATGTAATTGGTGTTATTCATTTTGCAGCCTCAAAAGCTGTTGGAGAAAGCGTAGACCTTCCATTATTATATTACGAAAACAATCTGAATACTCTGATTTACATCTTACAGGAATTACAGAAAAAGGAGGCTTCTAATTTTATCTTTAGTTCTTCCTGTACGGTTTATGGACAAGCTGATACAATGCCAATTACTGAATCGGCTCCAATAAAACCAGCAGAATCACCTTACGGAAATACAAAACAAATTGGAGAAGAGATCATTATAGATACTTGCAAGGTATCATCAAATATTAATGCCATTGCCCTTAGATACTTCAATCCAATTGGGGCTCATAAATCGGGAAAAATTGGAGAATTACCAATAGGCACACCACAAAATTTAGTGCCCTTCATTACACAGACAGGAATAGGAATTAGAGAGCAGTTATCAGTTTTTGGAGATGATTATCCAACTGAAGACGGTACTTGCATAAGAGACTATATCCATGTTGTAGATTTGGCCAAAGCCCATGTAGCAGCGCTAAAAAGGCTAATAGAAGAAAAGAACGAATCGAATTTTGAAGTGTTTAATGTAGGTACTGGAAAAGGATCATCTGTACTTGAGGTAATTAAAGCCTTTGAAAAAGTATCAGGACAAAAACTTAATTATAAAATAGTCGGAAGACGACAAGGGGATATAATCTCAGCCTATGCAGATACCACAAAAGCCAATACTGTTTTAGGGTGGAGAGCAAAATCTACTCTGGAAGATGCTTTGGCCTCTGCCTGGAAATGGGAGCAAGTTTGTCAAAAAAAATAACACAGGATCCAATCGGTTTTAAATTCGGAATAGAGCATATTGTGTAACATTTGTTACATTAATTATTATATATCGGACTATATTTGTACAAAGCACAAAGTATGGATTACATTTTAAGCCCTTGGCCATGGTATGTTGCAGGACCTTTAATAGCTCTTTGCATGTACCTCATGTTCTATTTCGGTAAAAAATTTGGAGTATCTTCCAATTTAGAAACTTTATGTTCCATTGCAGGTGCAGGAAGATTAGTGGATTTTTTTAAATTTGACTGGAAGGCAAACAAATGGAATCTCAATTTTGTTGCCGGATTGATCATTGGTGGTTTTATTGCCAGTCAATGGTTAGCTCCGGATCAATCCGTTGCCTTAAATCCCGATGTTATTAGTGACCTTTCACAAATTGGAATTCAAAATGCGGGTTCACAATATTTACCAGATGAAATATTCAGTTTGGATGCCTTATTCACCGTAAAAGGATTTTTAATCTTGTTAGTTGCCGGTCTTCTTGTTGGCTTTGGAGCCAGATACGCCGGTGGTTGTACATCCGGACATGGAATAGTAGGATTAAGTAATCTTTCTACGGAGTCCTTTATTGCGGTTGGCGGATTCTTTATTGGAGGGTTGATAATGACCTGGCTAATTTTACCTTATATCTTTTAAATAATTCCCTATGAAATATTTTAAGTTTTTATTGGTTGGTATTTTCTTCGGAATTATTCTTTTTAAGGCTGAAGTAGTATCCTGGTTCAGGATTTATGAAATGTTTAAATTTGGATCTTTCCATATGTACGGTGTGATTGGATCGGCCGTTGTAATTGGAATACCCATCATGTACTACTTTAAAAAAGAAAAGTTAAAGACCATTGAAGGAAACCCGGTTTATATTGAACCAAAAAAGAAAGGTTTTTCACGTAATTTAATTGGTGGGATCATCTTTGGATTAGGATGGGCACTTGGTGGAGCATGTCCGGGACCTATGTTTGTATTGTTAGGAAAAGGAGTTATTGCTATTATAGTTGTTTTAATAGGTGCAACCTTAGGAGCTTTTTTATATCATGCCTTTAAACATAAATTACCTCACTAATCAATTAAACTCTCAAAAACTGGTATTATGAAAAAAAATATGGGAAGTGCTGACAAAGGAATTAGAATTGTAGCAGCCATAGCTATAGCATTATTATACTATTTTGATGTAATTTCAGGAGCTTTGGCCTATGTACTAATGGCTTTTGCAATAATATTCTTACTAACCAGTTTTATTAGCTTTTGTCCGTTATATACTATTTTCGGAATGAGCACATGTAAAACTAAAGACTAGATAAATCTTATACTATTTCTGCACTTAAACCCGCCTCTAATAGCTTAGAGCACCGAGGTTTTAGATCATCATAGGCACCTGTCTTTACAGTACATTTACCTTTGTAATGTACCAGTAATGAACATTGTTCCGCCTGTTCTGAAGTATGTTCACAGGCATAAATTAGAGTATCTATAACATGATCGAAAGTATTGACATCATCGTTATACAAAACAATTTCACTTAATTTTTTCTCCTTAGAATCGATTTTGACCTTTTCGGATAATTTTTCTTTAGAGCTCATTTTTAATTCTTTTTACAATACTAATATATAAATTTTAAGGAAACCCAATTATTTCTTTCCAGTTTTTCATCCAATTTTAACATATACCTGTTACATTCTTCCTCAAGAACAGGAATATCCTCTTTATAAAATCCGCTCAAAAACAGCATACCATTTTTGTTTAAGCAAGATGCATATATTTTAATATCATTCAACAGAATGTTCCTGTTAATATTGGCTATAATGATATCATATTTCTTATTTACAAGTAAACCGGCATCTCCTTCATGAACAGAAATATGATTACAATTATTTCTTTCAACATTTTCAAGACTGTTTAAATAACACCAATTGTCAATATCGATCGCATCTATTGGTTTTGCACCTTTCATTTCTGATAAAATCGCCAAAACCCCTGTTCCGCATCCCATATCAAGAACTGATTTATTTTTAAAATCATTTTTTAATATATGCCGGATCATCATGTGAGTAGTTTCGTGATGACCCGTTCCAAAACTCATTTTTGGCTCAATGATAATATCATAAAGAGTATTTGGTTTTTCATGAAATGGCGCTCTAACAGAACAAAGATCATCTACAATTATGGGATTAAAATTCTTTTCCCATTCCTGATTCCAGTTGACCTGTTCGATCTCTTCAATTGTGTAACTGATAGAAAATTCTTCTGAGTTCAGGATTTGAATATCATCCAAAATGGCTGAGTTCCAATCCTGCTTTTGGATATAAGCTGTGACACCTTCTTCTGTTTCAATAAAACTTTCAAATCCGGCAAATCCCAGTTCAGCAATTAAAATTTCAACTGCCGGTTGTAAAGGATTTACTTTAAAATAGCAACCAATATATGTTGAATCACTCATAAAATTGCATTAACGATTGAAGCAGACTGCACGCAGTGCAGGTGATTGTTGGAGCTCTTTAAATAATTTGTTTAAATCATTTCGACTGCGCTCAATTTGACAAATTATTTAAAAGCGACTGCTGATAGCGTGACCTTGAGTTTTACGAAAGGTAATGCCCAAAAACTAAAATGCTTTTACAATAGCGAAAAAGTCATCGGCATTAAGAGCTGCTCCACCAATTAAGCCACCATCAACATCCGGTTTTGAGAATATCTCTTTTGCATTTCCGGGTTTTACACTGCCACCATATAAAATGGACACCTCATTTGCAACTTCTTTACCATACTTGTTGGCAAGCGTCTTACGAATAAATGCATGCATATCCTGAGCTTGCTCCGGACTTGCTGTCTCTCCTGTGCCAATGGCCCAAACCGGTTCGTAAGCCAGCACAATATTTTTAAATGCAGAAGCCTCCAAATGAAATAATCCATTTTTAATTTGACTTTCTACAACTTTCTCATGATTGTTTGCTTTACGATCGGCTAATTCCTCACCAAAACAAAAGATCACTCTCATTTTATGCTTAAGTGCTGCATCAACTTTTTTAGCCAGCATCTCGTCGGTTTCACTAAAATAAGCACGGCGTTCACTATGTCCAAGAATGACAGTTTTAACACCTACACTTTTAAGCATTGACGCACTGACCTCACCTGTATAGGCTCCGCTATCTGCAAAATGCATATTCTGTGCGATCACCTCAATTTTAGATGTTCTTAGGGCCTCAAAAGCGTTCCACAAGTTAGTAAAAGTTGGGGCGATCATTACTTCGCAATTGAAAGAATTGACTTGTTTTTTTAATTGCGTAATAAGTGTTTGAGTTTCGGCCAAATCATTGTTCATTTTCCAGTTACCAGCGACTATATTTTTTCTCATTTTTTTGATTTTATATGATTATTATTGAAGTTTAACTTTTGGATCTAACCAGGCGTAAATTATATCTACAAAAATATTGATTATAATGAACATAAGGGCAATAATTAAGACAGAACCCATAATTACCGGCAAATCTAACGTATTTAATGCATTTACTATCTCTTTTCCTAATCCGTTCCAGCCAAAAACGTATTCTACAAATACCGCTCCTGCCAACATAGATGCAAACCAACCCGATATTGCCGTCACTACAGGATTTAAAGCATTTTTGACTGCATGTTTTTTAATGACCTGATATTCACTTAAACCCTTAGCTCTCGCGGTACGAATATAGTCTTGATTAAAGACTTCCAGTAAGGAGTTTCTCATCAACTGAATGATGACTGCCAAAGGGCGAATTCCCAATACAACTGCAGGAAGGATCAAATTCTTCCATTGTATGGTATTCTTTTCACCAAAATCATCCAGCTCATAAAGGCTTCCGGTCATTTCCAAATTAGTATATTTATGTAGCACATACCCAAAAAACCATGCAAAGAGAATAGCACTGAAAAATGAAGGAATACTCATCCCAAAGGTGCTGAATATTTGAATGATCTTATCAAGCATTTTATCTTTATACAAAGCTGAAATTACACCAAGAATAATTCCCAAAATGATTGCAATTATTATTGCCGATACTGCCAATACGAAAGTATTTGGCAGTGTTTCGTTCAAAACCTGACTCACTTTTTTGCCTTGTTTTGTAAAGGACTCTCTTAAATATGGGAATTTTAAAACAACCGTTGTTTTACCCGATGAAAACAATTTTGTAGCGGAATATTTCCCGTCTCTTAAAAAAGTGTAATCTTCCTGATTTTTTGAATGAAAAGAAATTGGTGACAGATCATTTAAATAATATAAATATTGAGTACTCACAGGCTTATCGAAGCCATATTTTTGTTTTACTAAGGCCAGTTGTTCGCTATCCTCATTTTGACCAAGCATCATTTGTGCGGGATCTCCCGGAAGCACATTGAATAAAAAGAATATGACTGTAACTACTCCAAATATGGTAAGTAGTGCGTAAAAAGTTTTATTTAGTAAGTAGCTTAACAGTAGAGGTGTTTTAGTTGTTTAAATTTAAATCATCCAGATCTTTCCAATGCAACTTTTGTATGACTGTTCCTTTGTTTAATTTTAAAATTCCCGGATTAGAACGTACTATTGTTTTTAAAGCCGTTTCATCACAGAAATAAAAATCGAAATTTAAATCATACTCCGTTTTTATTTCTTGTTGAATATCTTCACCTGAAGCAGTCAGACCAATAACATTGAAACCTTTTTTACCGGCCTCGTCTGCCATTGTCTTTAACTTTTTCAATCCATTTACTTCTGCTTTCTCAAGATCATAGGTTACTATCATGATCAGCTTTTCTTCCTGTAACATGCTCTCAGTATAATCTTCTCCATCACGCTCAATAGTGAAATCATGAATTGGAGGTGTATATCCTTCTTTGATAACTTTTGTGTCAACACTAACAAATTCACCTTCAACGTCAGGATAAGATCCACTGGTTACAAAAACTTCATCTTGACCGTTGACGTTAAACTTCCAAGTGTACTCAACTTCTGGTTTTGGCGCATCTTCCGGAATAGTCATATTTTCAGTCAAATTGGCACCAACTTTATAGGGTCTAAAATCTACTACTAGGTAAATGATTAATAACATGGTATCCGAACCAGATACAGGCCAATAAAGCTTAATAAGGAAATCACTATTAAACCGAATTTACTAAAAATTGGTTTTATATGCTTTAATCCAGCAAATAGGATTAAAATTAAAACCAAAAGAATAATATCCTTTCTAAAACTTCCCCAAGGTGTGAGTTTTATGGCATCTCCAAAGCAACCACAATCTGTTACTTTATTAAAATAGGCTGAATAAAAAGTTAGAGAACGTAAAGAAAACAATCATTAACAATAATCCCCATAGCGTTAGTTTTGGTTTGTAATCCAATCAATAAGAAAACACCTAAAAGCACTTCATAGATCACTACAAAAAGGGCTAACCAAAGCACTATTGGATCTAAAAATGGTAAGATTTAAAACTTCTTCACTGAAATATTCTGATAAGTTTGATAGAAAAACCAATTGGATCATTGAGTTTTATAAGTCCGGAAATAATGAATAATACTCCAACTATAATTCTGACAATTGTAAAATAATTTTCATGAGAAAATTTAATTAATTAAAATATTTTAATCAAAATCCAAATCTTAAAAATTAAATTCCAAATTCCAAATTTTTACTATTTCGATTTATTAATGATTGCTGACAAAATTTTTCTTAATTCTTCTGCTTCATTAATCAATTTATCAATATTTTCTTTATCCTTAACATTTGTTTCTTTTAACAAACGTAACCAGTATTGACTCTCTTTAGCTTCTTTTCTTGCTATCTTTAGTCTAAATTTAAAATCCTTATCTCCTAGTTTTTCGTTGGCTTCAATATAATTTGCTCCAACCGAACCGGAAGACTTCACTAATTGTTTAGTATCTTCAAGATTCGAAATTGTTTTATTTAATTTTGAAACAAATAATCTACAGTCTCTCGCAAATTCAAAAGATCGTTCTTCAAGACTGTATGTTTTATCATTACTCAAACTATTGGAATTTGGGTTTTGTTATTTGATTATTGCTTTGATTCCTCAAGATGAATTAATGCAAAAATTGCATAATTCACCATATCCTGATAGTTAGCATCAATACCTTCACTCACAATAGTTTTACCGGAATTATCTTCAATTTGCTTCACTCGCAACAATTTTTGAAGAATAAGATCGGTTAACGAACTGACTCTCATTTCCCTCCAGGCTTCACCATAATCATGATTCTTGTCCATCATCAATTGTTTCGTGATTTTCGCTTGCTTATCATACAATTCAATTGCCTCTTCCACACTTAGATCTGGTTGCTCTACGACTCCTTTTTCCAATTGGATCAATGCCATAATACAATAATTGATTATGCCGATAAACTCACTCAATTCATCTTCTTCAATCTTTTGTACTTCATTTTGCTGCAACCCTCTTATTCTTTGAGCTTTGATATAAATTTGATCGGTCAATGATGGTAAACGTAATATCCTCCATGCGCTTCCATAATCTTTCATTTTTTTGATGAACAGACTTCTGCAGGTGTTGATAATTTCGTCGTATTGTTTTGAGGTGTTTTGCATGAATTGGATTGAATTTTGCGTAAATTTCGCATAAATTAACCGAATTAAAAAACTTAATTATACCAAAATAGTTTTGACAAAATCTATTAACTGTAAGGGACAACTCATAGATCTTTCTACACCAAAAGTAATGGGAATTTTAAACATTACTCCTGACTCTTTTTATGATGGTGGAATCTATAAAAATGACCGAGACATATTAAGCAAAGCAGAAGAAATGCTTACCGAGGGTGCCACTTTTATTGATGTAGGCGGCTATAGTTCTCGCCCAAAGGCAACTCATATTAGTGAAGAGGAAGAACTAAAAAGAATTCTGCCGGTTATTGATTTAGTTTTAAAAGAATTTCCTGACACATTGATATCAGCCGATACTTTTAGAAGCGGAGTTGCTAAACATAGCGTTGAAGCCGGAGCCAGCATGATAAACGATATTTCGGCAGGAAAAATGGATGAAGATATGTTGCACACAGTTGCAGAACTGCAAGTACCTTATATCATGATGCATATGAAAGGCACACCTCAAACGATGGCAAAACAAGCTAATTATAAAAATCTGTTAAAAGAAGTTTTGTTTTATTTCTCTGAACGAATTTCGAAAGCCAGACGACTAGGTATTATAGATTTGATTATTGATCCGGGATTTGGTTTTTCAAAGACAGTCCAACAAAATTATGAACTACTTAATAATCTAGACCATTTTAATATTCTGGATTTGCCAATTCTAGTAGGTGTCTCAAGAAAATCGATGATCCACAAGCCTTTAAGTATTCGTGCTGATGAAGCCTTAAATGGTACAACTATCCTTAACACCATTGCCCTGCAAAAAGGTGCTTCCATTCTGCGCGTGCACGATGTCAAAGAAGCTATGGAATGTATAAAGCTGACTCAACAATTGAAATCTTGATGAAGCATTTATTTTCAATTCTCATTATATTCCTGATTATTTCATGCGGAAATGAAAAAATAGTTCAATTACCGGAAATAAATCATTCAGACATTACAGAAATATTAGACGTTTCACCTGCCTATCTTTTTTATGACGAAACTAAACCGGATAGTATAGAATTGAACAGGAAAAACCTAATAAGTACAACGAACTGGCTGGTCAATGTTGACAAACGCTTGACTCTGGAACAGGCAATTCCTTCAATCGTTTTTATACAGAATAAAAAGCGAGATGCTCAAATTCATAAAAATGAAAGTGCCAGAAACTATTATACCTGTCATTATAAAAAAATAAATAATTTAGGATTTATTGATTTTACGGATATTTACTACCACCAGGAAGATTTTGGAGCTTATTTAAAAAATCAAAGTACGGAAAATATTAGTGTGCTATTTTTTAATTCTGAACGGGCTACATCAGAATATATAGCCACTCAAATAAAGCAATTTCAGGAAATTGATTCACTCAGTATAAAACTATATTTACACTTTGACAAAAAAATGAATTTTCAACAATATATAACTTGCAAAGAACAACTTCAAAAAATAGATTCAACTCAAATAAATATAGATAACAACGAATTTATTTATTAAGGTTAATTTGCTAAATTTACCAAAACACCTTTCGTTTGGAAATCTTTAAAGAACTCTTACATTTTAATGTTGTAGACATCATCGACGTCATCCTTGTGGCATTTTTGCTATACTATGTCTACAAATTGGTTAAAGGCACTGTTGCCATTAATATTTTCATAGGAATAGTAATAATTTATCTTATCTGGAAAATCACTCAGGCCTTGCAAATGCAATTACTGAGTAATATTCTGGGAGGCTTTATAAGTGTTGGTATGTTTGCTCTTATAGTAGTATTTCAGCAGGAGATCAGGAAATTTTTATTGATGGTTGGATCTACTAATTTTGGAAGAAGACGAAAGTTTTTTAAGCAACTGAAATTTTTAAAAACCGAAGCTTTCACAGAAACTGATGTTGAATCAATTATTGCGGCCTGCAACAGAATGAGTCTTTCCAAAACCGGAGCATTGATCGTCCTTGAACGCAATAACAGTTTGGACTTCTTGACCAATACAGGTGACGAAATGAATATCACAGTTACTCAACCAATTCTTGAAAGCATATTTTTTAAAAACAGTCCGTTACATGATGGAGCCGTAATAATTGCAAACAATATTATTAAGGGAACCCGTATAATTCTGCCAACTAATAACGAGAAAAATATTCCCGAACGATTTGGATTACGCCATAGAGCCGCTATAGGAATTACGGAAAAAACAGATTCTGTTGCGTTGGTTGTTAGCGAGGAAACTGGTCAGGTATCCTACATTAAAAATGGAGAATTTGTTGTTTTTAAGGACAATATGGAATTGACAGACATTATTAAGAAAGATTTAGTTTAGTATGAATTGCAAGAATTGTGCTTTCTTACTTAATCAAGATGACAATTATTGTCCAAGTTGTGGTGGAAAGGTTATTTCTGAGCGTTTAACTGTTAAAAACGTAATCCATAATTTTAGCGAACAATTTTTTAATTATGATAATAAGATTTTAAAGACTTTTCTCTATCTATTTTATAAACCGGAAGCTGTAATAGTAGGATATATAGAAGGTGTTCGGAAACGTTACATAAATGTACTTCAATATTTTGCCGTATCCCTAACTATTGCAGGATTACAGTTTTTCATTCTAAACACCTTTTTTGACAATCCGTTTGATTTTAGCGCTAGTAATTTTGGCATTGGAAGCAATGTTCCAAATCCAAAATCAGTTGATAGCCAAATGAAAACCATCTCTGAAATGATGAATAACTATTATAGCTTAATCTATATTTTTAGCATTCCATTTTCAGCAGTTGGCTCTTGGTTTGTTTACAAGATTTATGACAAACGATACAATTTTGCCGAACACATTGTGATTAATACCTTCTACGCTGCTCAGCTTTTAATTGTGCTAGCTATTTTCGCAATAATTTTTGCATTCTTTGGTGTAAGCTACATGGACTTTTCATTCTTATCCTTACCAATAACTTTTATTTATTTTTGGTTTGTCCTGAAACGCGTATATAATATGTCCATTCTAGATTCCATTGCATTTATGATGTTATATTTAGTGGTTTACGCAGTAATTTTTATTTTACTAGGTGTTGTTAGTTTGATAATTGGAATCTTTGTTGGATTGTTACTTCGGTAGTTATATAATTAGAAACAGCTAACAATAAAAATTTATATCAGCATTTTATTGAGCAATTTATATGGTAATAAAGAAGAAATACTATTTTTCAGGAAGTTATGACGACATGATTAAACCAAAAAAATTGATAAAGGTTAAGCCACTTCCTTCTTTAGGAACTGTACTTCATAAAGATTTTTGTAGTGACCATTTTCAATCTTAAGCAGTTCATTGTGGGTTCCCTGTTCTACTATTTCACCCGCATCAAGGACAATAATTCTATCTGCTTTTTTAACTGTTGCCAGTCTATGAGCAATTATTATTGAGGTTCTTCCTTCTGTGATCAAATCGGTTGCATCTTGAATTAGTTGTTCGGTGTAAGAATCAACTGAAGAAGTAGCTTCATCCAGAATCAAAATACTCGGATTTGTTACGTAAGCTCTTAAAAAAGATATCAGTTGTCTCTGTCCAGATGACAGCATAATACCTCTTTCCTTGACATTATAATTGTAACCACCTGGTAAACTCGAAATAAAATCATGAATTCCAATTTTTCTGGCTGAATCCATTACTTCATTTTCTGTAATTTCAGGGTGGTTGAGGTTTATATTGCTTAAAATAGTATCAGCAAATAGAAAAACATCCTGCAATACAACAGCTATCTGATTTCTAAGAGATACCAACTTCACATCTTTGATATTTATTCCATCAATAGAAATTGTTCCTTTATCAATTTCATAGAATCTGTTCAATAGATTTATTATGGTTGATTTACCTGCTCCTGTTGAACCCACGATGGCTACTTTCTCCCCAGCTTTTATATTAAACGAAATCCCTTTCAGAACTTCTTCATCTTGAACATAACTAAAGTGAACATTGTCAAAAACCAGATTTCCTTTAAAATGATCTATTGTCAATGTACCGATATCCTCAATCTTTGCTGAAGTATCCAATACCTTAAACACCCTGTTTGCAGCAACCATACCCATTTGTAGCGTACTGAACTTATCTGCAATTTGCCTAAGTGGCCTGAACAGCATAGGTGTCATCATTATGAATGCAAACAAGTCGCCTTGAGTTACTGTATTGCTTAGTACAACATTCAATCCGCCATACCAGACTACCAATCCAACGGCTATAGAACCTGATAATTCAGCTACAGGAAAAAATATGGAGTTATACCATACCGTTTTTAACCAACCCTTTTTATGTCGTTCATTTATTTCCTGGAACTTTTTATACTCTATATCTTCTCTTGTGAATAATTGTAGAATTTTCATTCCGGTCACTCTCTCCTGAACAAACGAGTTTAAATTTGATACTTCGGTACGAACTTCCTCAAAAGCCTTTTTCATGTATTTCTGAAATAATTTAGTAGCATATAAAATAACGGGAAGCATTAAAAACACTATCGCTGCCAAATTCCAGTTTATGTATACCATGGCTCCAAATACAACAAGCATGGTTAGAATATCTCTAAAGATCATGAACAGGCCTTGACCAAAAATATCCGCAATCCTTTCCATATCGGTAACCGCCCTTGTTATCAATACTCCAACAGAAGACGTGTCATAATACTTCATTTTAAACCGAAGCATGTGGTTAAAAAGTTTAACACGTATGTCCTTGACCACACTTTGTCCAAGCCAACTGGCATAGTAAATAAATAACAGTTGACACACCACTTCTAAAATCAATACAAGAAGCATTAAAATGATATAGGGTAAAAATCCTTCCAGGGTTTGCGTCGTGATTTTTTCATCTATTGCTTTTTGTAAAATAAGAGGATTGACTATACTAAAAATTGCTAATAATATGACTGCAACAAAAACACCTGAAAAAACGAGCTTATACGGTTTTATATAAATGAACAGTCTTTTAAAAAGACTCACATCAAAAATATTTTCTTTCTTTTTCTCCATTATAAACGTATCTGCTCAGGATATTCAATTTTTGACAAATATAAGCCATGTGCCGGAACCGAAAAACCTGCTTCACTTCTATTTTTTGATTTAATAATAGTATGCATATCCTCAATCTCCAATTTTCCTGCTCCAACACTAATCAATGTACCTACAATTGCGCGCACCATATTCCTTAAAAATCGGTCTGCTTTTATTGTAAAATGCAATTCATTGCTCTTTTTAACCCATTCCGCTTTCATTATTTTGCAATTAAATGTTTTTACATCGGTATTGGTTTTTGAAAAGCATTCAAAATCGTTGTATTCAAATAAAACATTACTGGCCTCATTCATCTTATCAAAATCCAAATCACTGTTCAAATAATATGTGTTCTCAAAATTAAAGGGATCTTTTTCTGCGCAAATCCTGTACAAATAAGTTCTGCTAATAGCATCAAATCTTGCATGAGCATCCTTTCTGAACTTCAAAGATATCGTGTATTGCAATGTCCTTAGGCAGGAAAGAATTTAAATTATACTTAAGTTGAACTGTATTAATCTTTGACGAATAGTCAAAATGCGCAAACATTTGCAAGGCGTGAACGCCTGCATCCGTTCTACCCGCTCCAACAATTTCTACAGTCGTTCTTAACAAAGTACTCAGAGCTTTTTCTAAAACTTCCTGCACAGTAATAGCATTAGGTTGATTTTGCCAACCATGATAGGCCTTTACCATTATATGAAAGTTCCAGGAAATATCTCAACTAATATTCTATTTTTGTTTAGGAAGAACAAAGATAAATAGAATAAATAGTTTCAAATCACAATATTTTACTAATGAAGAAAATACTTTTACTTTCTGATACTCATGGCTATATAGGTCATGATATTATCAAATACGTAAAACAGGCCGATGAGGTATGGCATGCAGGAGATATTGGTGATATATTGGTAACTGATGAAATTAAAAAACTAAAACCACTTCGTGCTGTCTATGGTAATATTGATGATGATAAAGCACGAATGGAATTTCCTGAACACAACCGATTTATGTGCGAAGATGTAGATGTTTGGATGACTCATATAGGTGGCTATCCAAATCGATATGATATTAGAGTTCGAAACGAAATCAAAAAAAATCCACCTAAATTATTTATTTGCGGGCATTCACATATTTTAAAGGTGATGTCTGATAAAAAACTTGGTCTTCTTCACATGAACCCGGGAGCTGCAGGTAAACACGGATTTCATAAAGTAAGGACCATGCTTCGTTTTGTGATCGACGGGAAAAATATTAAGGATCTTGAGGTCATTGAATTCAAAAGGACATAAAAAACTCCGAAGCTTTCACTTCGGAGTTTTCACGCACTAATACTACTAAGATGATAGGTTTATCTTAATCGATCTACAGATTTTACGAGATCTTCATCCTTCTTAATGGCCTTATTGGCTAAAGCCAAAAACACGATAGAAAAGATAGGTAGAAGCATCCCAATACCCTTCTCAGAAACATTTGTTTCTCCAGATAAATTTAGAGATTGATATACAAATAATCCTAGTAAAATAAAGTTTAATATTATATTAAGTCGTCCCAAAATAAATTGAGATTTTCTTTTTTTAAACAAAAATATGGATATCACACTCAATAGTGCCGAACCCAAAAACAAACCAAAATACAACAGATCATTTATTGCGAAAAATTTAATATTCTCTTGTGTTGTCCATAAATGGAAAACAAAAATTAAACCTGCTGAAACAATTGCAGCCAGTAACAAATATACAGTTTGAATACGTTGTAACATGGTTTCTTAAAAAACAGCTCAAAAATAATGGTTTCTTTTATAAAAACATACTTAATATATTAAAATAATATTGTATTATTGCAAGAGTAAAGTAGTTCTGTTCATAGTATTGCTTTATGAATTCTTCTGAATAAGATCAATTTTTTATCTACTGAAAATACATATTCAAATTAAAACACAACGTTCAAAACAAATCAATGTTTGAAATTTCACAATTAAAAGAAAAAAAGCTTTCCGAATTACAGGATATAGCGAAAGAATTAAATGTGCCTAAGTATCGTGCATTAAAAAAATTAGATTTGGTCTACCAGATATTAGACCAGCAAGCTGCAAATCCGACTGCAGTAGCAAATGTTGTCAAACCAGCACAACAAGAAGAAAAGAACCCAAAGGCTCGAATTCAAAAACCAAAACGAAATCAACCAAAAGTACCACCTCGAAATCAAGCTCCAAAAAATGTGAGTAAGATTGAAAATGGAGAGCAAGGATCAACCAGTTCAAGCAACTGAAGAAAAAATCAAACCAAAAGTTGAAAGACATACTCCAAATAAGGTAGAAAGAAAGGTTCCTAACAAACCTGAAAGACCAGCACAAAAAAAACCAGCCAAAGCACATAACAATAATCCTAATCAGCAAAGAAACGATAGCCATCAAAAAGGAAATCGAGCTGAAGGAAATAACGGCAATAAGGATAGCAGAAATAGATACAGGGAACCGGATTTTGAATTTGATGCCATTATAGAAAGTGAAGGTGTTTTGGACATCATGCAAGATGGATATGGTTTCTTACGTTCTTCTGATTATAACTATTTATCATCTCCGGATGATATTTATGTGTCCCAATCTCAAATTCGTTTATTCGGATTAAAAACAGGGGATACAGTGTTAGGTCATGTACGCCCACCTAAAGAAGGTGAAAAATACTTCCCATTGATCAAAGTAAGTAAAATTAATGGCCAAAATCCTGATGTGGTAAGAGATAGAGTTTCATTTGAACACTTGACACCTTTATTCCCTGAGCAAAAGTTCAATCTTGCAGAAAGACAAAGTACAATTTCCACGCGTATAATGGACTTGTTCGCTCCAATAGGAAAAGGACAACGTGGTATGATAGTTTCGCAGCCTAAAACAGGAAAAACAATGTTGCTAAAAGATATTGCCAACGCAATCGCAGCTAATCATCCTGAAGTTTATCAAATGATTCTTTTAATTGATGAACGTCCAGAAGAGGTCACTGATATGCAACGTAATGTTAGAGGAGAAGTTATTGCATCTACTTTCGACAAGGAAGCACATGAGCATGTTAAAATTGCGAATATTGTTTTGGAAAAAGCAAAGCGATTGGTTGAATGTGGGCACGATGTAGTAATTCTGTTAGATTCGATAACACGTTTAGCAAGAGCTTATAACACAGTTCAACCGGCTTCAGGTAAAATACTAAGCGGTGGTGTTGATGCCAATGCCTTGCATAAGCCAAAACGTTTCTTTGGTGCGGCACGTAAAATTGAAAATGGAGGCTCCTTAACAATCATTGCAACGGCCTTAACCGAAACCGGATCAAAAATGGATGAAGTTATCTTTGAAGAATTCAAAGGAACCGGAAATATGGAATTACAACTTGATAGAAAAATATCAAACCGTAGAATATTCCCTGCAATCGATCTTACTTCTTCTAGTACAAGACGTGATGATCTGTTATTGGATGAGAATACCATTCAAAGAATGTGGGTCATGAGGAAATATCTGGCAGATATGAATCCTGTTGAAGCTATGGAATTTATTAATGAGCGTTTCAAGCAAACTCGAAATAATGAAGAGTTTTTGATCTCTATGAATGGATAAACAATATTAATTTGTAAAAACTAAAAAAGCCTTGAATTATACATTCAAGGCTTTTTATATTTAATAACTTTAAATTTTTATAAAGTAGCTATATGTTTGGCAAGACCAGATTTTATATTAGCGGCCTTATTAGCATGAATAACACTAGTCTTAGCTAATCTATCGATCATCGAAGCAACTTCAGGGAACATTTTCTCAGCATCCTTTTTAACCGTGATTTCTCGCAATTTCTTGATCGCACTACGAGTTGATCTGTGCTGATATCTGTTTCTAACGCGTCTTACTTCGTTACTTCTGATTCTTTTTAAAGCTGACTTATGATTTGCCATTATATTATTTTTTCTAATTATCTAAATTGTAGCCCGTAGGGGAATCGAACCCCTCTTACCAGGATGAAAACCTGGCGTCCTAGCCGATAGACGAACGGGCCATTTAAGTTTTGAGTGCGCAAATTTAAAAATTAAAACTATAAAGATGCAATACTTTTTCAAAAAACTTACAATGTTTCCAATGCGGATGCAAAAATACAACTATTTTTAAATGATGCAACTGTTAATTAATCTTTTTTGAAAATTAAGATTATGTTGCTTTTATTAGTATGCTTTTGCAAACAGAACTCTTTGTTTTGAAGGCTTGCCGGAATATACACAAACACCTTCTTCCAACTTATTATTCATGGGAATACATCTTATAGTTGCCTTAGTAAGTTCCTTAATTTTTTCTTCAGTTTCAGCAGTACCATCCCAATGTGCAGAAACAAAACCGGTTTTATCCTCTATGACCGATTTAAATTCATCAAAGGTATCAACATCTGTAATATGGGAATCTCTAAACTGTAGAGCTTTTTTAAATAATTCCTCCTGAATCAATGGAATTAAATCTTTTAATTTTTCCACAACGCTACTAAAGGATACAGTTTCTTTTGTTAATGTATCTCTTCTTGCCAATTCAATTGTTCCATTTTCTAAATCCTTTGGTCCAATTGCAAGTCTTATTGGAACTCCTTGAAGTTCATGCTGGGCAAATTTAGCTCCTGGTCTGTGAGTATCTCGATTATCGTATTTTACAGATATTCCTTCTTTTTTGAGATCAAGCATTAGCTTTTCTGCATTCTTTGATATTTCGTCAAACTGCTCATCATTTTTGTAAATAGGAACAATAACAACTTGATTTGGAGCAAGATTTGGAGGCAATACCAATCCTCGATCATCACTGTGTGTCATGATGAGTGCTCCCATAAGTCTGGTAGAAACACCCCAGGAGGTGGCCCAAACATAGTCTTGATTTCCTTCCTTCGTGGCGAATTTCACATCAAAAGCCTTAGCAAAATTTTGACCTAGAAAATGAGATGTACCAGCTTGCAACGCCTTACCATCCTGCATTAAAGCTTCAATACAAAAGGTTTCTAAGGCACCCGCAAAACGCTCACTTTCAGATTTAATACCTTTTATAACAGGCATAGCCATAAAACTTTCTGCAAATTCAGCATAAACATCATTCATCAGTTCTGCTTCAGCTAATGCCTCTCCTTTGCTTGCATGAGCAGTATGACCCTCTTGCCATAAAAATTCAGCGGTTCTCAAAAACAAACGTGTCCTCATTTCCCATCTCACTACATTTGCCCATTGATTAATAAGAATTGGCAAATCTCGGTAGGACTGGATCCACCCTCTGTACGTATTCCAAATAATGGCTTCACTGGTAGGTCTTACTATTAATTCTTCTTCCAACTTTGCTCCTGGATCAACTCTTAACTTACCTGGATGATCTGGATCATTTTCTAACCTGTAGTGAGTAACAATAGCACATTCTTTAGCGAATCCTTCAGCATTTTTTTCTTCAGCTTCAAACAAACTTTTAGGGACAAACAAAGGAAAATAGGCATTTTGATGACCTGTTTCCTTAAACATTCTATCGAGCTCTGCCTGCATCTTTTCCCAAATAGCGTAACCATAAGGCTTTATAACCATACAACCCCTTACGGCCGAATTTTCAGCTAAATCAGCTTTAACTACTAGTTCGTTGTACCATTTCGAATAATCTTCACTTCTACTTGTCAGATTTTTACTCATATACAGCTTTTTGGCACAAATATTGTGCTTATGTTAAATAAAAAAATAGTTCAGCAAAACTAACTATTTTTGTATTGTTCAACAATAAAATATGAAGAGATATGAAATTTAATTACTTCAAAACCAAAATACCATTTTTAGGTACTCTCAGCTTATTTTTCTTATTAGCTTCCTGTGGCTCTTATGAATATGTAGGATATGATACCGATGGAATTTATGGTCCGGACTATAATAGAACTGTTGAATACCCAACTGATCAAGAAACGGTAGTTGAACCAGATAATGATGGGACATTTTATAAAAATTACTTTTCTGAAAAAGCAAGGGAATATGAAAATGTGTTTGATGATAATGAGATTTTTACTGATGTAGACTCCTATGAAGGAGATTACAATCAAGAAATCGATACACTTCAATATAACAAGTCCTATGCAGGATGGGGACAGAATAACAGTAATGTTACAATAAATGTTATTGATAATGGATGGAATTCCTGGGGATGGTATGATCCATGGGTTTGGAACGATCCTTGGATGTGGAATAGCTGGAGATGGAACAGACCATGGCGTTATGGCCCATCTTATGGATGGGGTTGGAATAATTGGGGATGGAATGCAGGATTCGGATTGGGATGGTATGACCCTTGGGGTTGGAATTCAGGTTTTGGATGGGGATGGAATAACTGGGGATGGAACAATAATTATTATGGTAATTATAACAGAAGAGGGATTGCTTTTAACTCCAGTAGAAGGGGAAGCCTGTTAAATAGAGATCTTTCATCTATTAATAGAAGAAGTTCCACTACTTCCAGACTTAATTCAAACTCTTCAATTAGATCAAGAAATAATAGTAGGGAATACTATAACAATCGTTCAACAACACCAAGAAGAGCAACCCGAACAACCACACCCAGAAGCAATTCACCTCGAGCTACAAGCCCTAGAACGAGCACTCCAAGAGCTTCAACACCCAGGAGTAGTACTCCACGTGTTTCAACTCCTAGAAGCAGTTCTGGCGGTAGTAGTAAGTCAATTAGCAGATCTTCATCAAGTAGCAGCAGATCAAGTGGATCATCAAGATCTAGTAGCAGCTCAAGATCAAGATCTAGAGGATAATTCATAAATAAAAAATCTACACATGAAAAAGTTAATATTCATATTAATAGGTGTGATGTCGGTGTCCGTAATTCAAGCACAAAATATTACCGATGCTTTAAGATATTCTGATGATGAGATACAAGGTTCTGCTCGTTTTAGAGCCTTGAGTGGCGCTTTTGGTGCGCTCGGCGGCGATATGTCAGCTGTATCAGTTAATCCGGCTGGATCGGCTGTATTTAATTACAGTCATGCTTCAATTTCTTTAATCACGGGCGATGTTCAAAATGACACAAGATATTTCAACGGATTTGATTCCTCATCAAACTCTGACGTTGATTTAAATCAGGCAGGAGCAGCAATAGTTTTAAGAAACAGAAACGAAGATAATGATTGGAGACGAATTGTAATTGGTTTTGCCTATGACAGAACAAATAATTTCGAAGAAGATTGGTTCGCTTACGGTACAAATACAAATTCTATAGATTCCTATTTTATAGCGAATGCTCAAGGATTAAGATTAGATGAAATATCAGCATTCTCGGATGAGACTTATACGGAAGCTTATGGAGATATTGGTTCGGCCTTTGGCTATCAACATCAACAGGCATTTCTGGGTTATGAGTCGTATATTATAGAACCTGAAAACGATACAGATGATAATACGGTTTACTCATCAAATATGGGATCTGGAACTTTTGATCAGGAGTTTTCATATGCAGCAAGAGGATATAATGGAAAATTCAGTTTTAACTTTGCTACTCAATATCAGGACAACTTATATTTAGGCTTGAATCTAAATGCTCATTTCATTGATTATGTTAGATCCACTTATTTTTACGAGGAAAATTCCAACCCTGGTTCTATTGTAAGTGAGGTCGGATTTGAAAATAATCTTTACACTGTTGGCGATGGATTTTCATTCCAATTAGGAACTATAGCAAAATTAAGTGAAAATTTTAGACTTGGTTTAGCTTACAATTCGCCTGTGTGGTATACTATGAATGAAGAAACAACACAGTACATTGCTGCTGTTAGAGATGATGCCGGCGTACCTGTGACTCAAATAATTAATCCTGAAATCAGAAACATCTTTCCAGCTTATAAATTGCAAACTCCTTCAAAGTTTACAGGAAGTTTGGCTTACATTTTTGGTGCGGATGGTTTAATTAGTTTTGATTATTCCAGGAAAAACTATAGCAAAGCAAAATTTAAACCGACCTCAGATAACTATTTTGCAGCCCAAAACAATATAATTAACGATAATCTTAAAGCAGCTTCTACTTATAGAATTGGAGGAGAATACAAATACAAACAATTTAGTTTTAGAGCCGGTTATCGTTTTGAAGAAAGTCCTTATGAAAATGAATCCACTATTGGTGACCTAACAGGGTATTCCCT
This sequence comes from uncultured Flavobacteriaceae bacterium, assembly GCA_963827785.1. Classification (GTDB taxonomy): domain Bacteria; phylum Bacteroidota; class Bacteroidia; order Flavobacteriales; family Flavobacteriaceae; genus Site-B1. The sequence goes on from CAWHCT010000017.1 coordinate 25,121, forward strand.
TGGATTAGGTTATAATTTTGGAAATACAAGACTAGATCTAACATACGATACTTCTGAAAGAGATACAAGATATCAGTTATTTGATGCCGGCCTAACCGATTCTGTAAACTTAAATTCCAACAGAGACAATATTACATTATCCTTAAGTTTTAATTTGTAGAATCTCGTTAAAAAATAAAAAAGGCTGAATTTAAATTCAGCCTTTTTTATTATCTCTTTAAAGTAAAATGAGCTTTAAACTCTTTTCTAGTATCATCACTTGGTTCTCTGTACTGGACAGTAAACCAGTAATCTGATGATGGTAAGGCTTCACCATTAAATGTGCCATCCCAGCCTACAGCCGTTGGACTTAACTGTTTTAATAGCTTCCCATACCTGTCAAATATATAAATTTTTGCGTCAACTTGATTCGATATCCCTATTATATTCCACGTGTCATGATACCCATCTCCATTTGGGGTAAAGTACAACGGATAGTCCATGATCATCACCATCACACTGCTCTCTCCACAGCCATTTATATCTCTGGCTCTTACCTCATGCTCCCCGGCCATCACATCATTAAAGGTTCCGCTCTGTTGCCATAATCCTCCATCCAAACTGAATTCATATTCTCCCTCTCCAGTGGCACTTGCCTCGATCACATGAACCTCCGCAAAGGCCAGTGTTGTTACTGTCGCTGTGACATCCGGTGGTGAACTCTGTTCTACCTCAGTACTGTCACTGTTCTGACAGCCTGTACTCGTATTGGTTACTAATACAGAGTACATACCTGCTGATGAGGGTACATATGTTGAATCGGTCCCTACAACTGTCCCTGTGGAGTCTGTCCATTCAAAATCATAATCTGCCGCATCCAGTCCCGTGTCTATTACCGGTGGTGAAACCATCGTTTCAACACCTCCTGCACTGTCCACACATAGTATGTAACTGTCCTCTATGGTAAATATGGGCAGTAATTCTACCCTAATGCTTAACGTTGTGGTCTGGTAACATATTGTTGTGTTGTTATCTACTCTCACATAGATAATCTGTGGATTGGTCATATTCTCATAGATCGTCGGTATCGGGTTCACCCCTGCTTCGGCTTCTGCCTGAGTAGCATAATAACTAACCGTATATGCCAGTGGATCCTGCCCGCCCAAGACCTCTGCATCCTGAGTGCTCAGATCAAACTGACCCAATCCGTCATTATCTCCCAGATTATCACAGATCACATACTCATTCAGTGGCATATTGGCCAATGCTGCTTCCTGTACCTCTATGTTGAAACTCTGTGTGCTGATATCACAGCCCGTTGTCGTGTCTGTAATGTTCACAAAGATCTGCTGTGGATTGGTCACATTCGTGTACGGACTTATCAGTGCGTTTATTCCCGACTGAGCATCTGCCTGAGTCGCATGGTAGGTCACTGCAAATACTGCAGGGTCCTGTCCGTTAAGGACTTCTGCTGTCTTGCTCTCCAGATCAAATGCAAAGAACCCATCTGTATTCTGCTCGCATTCTATAAGGTCCGTTACCGCTATATCAGCCGGTACCGGATTTACCTGTAGCTCCAGCTCCACCATCGTATAACAGCCTGTGGTATCATTGGTCACTCGCACATAGATGGTCTGCAGGTTACTCGTGCTGGTGTACATCGTTGGGTCTGTGATGTCATTGGTTCCTGATTCAGCATCTGTCTGCGTCTCATAATAGGTCGCACTCACTCCCAGTTCTCCATTGATGATAGCCGCCTCTCGTATGGTCAGATCAAATTCCTCTACGCCATCACCCGGATTCACATCATCACACAAGATGATAGGAAGCGGCGTTTGTGGCGTTGGGTTTGGCAATACCCTTAGGGTTAAGGTAGTAAATGTGTAACAGCCTGTATCGCCATCGGTCACTCTTACATATATGGTCTGTGGGTTGACCGTGTTTTGATAAGCATCTGCAGGAGTTATCACATTGCTGTCTGCCTGAGAATCGGCCTGGGTCTCATAATAACTTACCGATAAGGAGCCATCGCCCGAGGTGATCTCTGTGTCTTTTACCGTAAGATCAAAGATCTGTATACCATCTGCTGCTGCATAATAATCGTCATCACACAACTCCAGTGGTGTAGGTTGTACGATAACCGGCAGTGGATTCACTATCAGGTCAAACTCGCCTGTATTGATACATCCGCTCACAACATGTTCCAATCGTACATAGATCGTCTGTGGATTGCTCAGATTCGTATAACTTGTTGTACCCACTATCGCATTGTTGCCCGTGTCTGCATCTGCCTGGGTCACATGATAGGTCAATGTATAGTCTGACGGTGCTTGTGATCCCAAGACCTCTGCGTCTTTTATAGTCAGATCAAATTGCGTAAAACCATCGGTATTGTCATCACATAACTCCAAAGGTGTTATGGGGTCCGGTATGATTGGGGTGTTGTATACTATCAGATCTAACGCTACAAAAGTCGCACAATCCGTCGCTATGGTAGCACTCTCAACCCGTACATACAATGTCTGATTGTAAGCTACTATATTATTATATGGACTACTGAGTGCATTAACATTAGTTATCTGCATCTGACTGAGTCTCATGATAGGAAACCGTCAAGGTGGGATCACCTCCTGTGATTATGGCATCGGAGTCCGTTAACATAAACGCCCCAAAGCCGTCATTGTCGAGATCGCAAAACTCCATTGGTGGCGGTGTATTGGCTATAGGTGCCTGCTCTACAACCAGATCCAAAGGTACCGTGGAATAGCAGCCTGTGTTGATGTCTTCTCCCCTCGCATAGACTGTCTGTGGATTAGAGGTGTTCGTGTAAGGAATGGCCAAAGCGTTCACTGCTGCATCTGCATCCGCCTGAGTTTCAAAGTAACTCACCGAATAATTGGGATTGCCTCCCGTTATCTCCCCATTCTTCAGGCTTAGATCGATCTGAGTAAATCCATCTGCCACACCATCATCGCAAACCTCTAAAGATGTTGGTGATGTTAATATTGGGTAAGGATTGACGATTAGGTCAAAAACTGTCAATGACGTAAAACATCCTGTTACATTATCTTCAACTCTCGTATAAATAGTCTGTGGATTAGATAGATTTGAATAAATTGCAGGATTGGGAATAGCATTAATATCACTATCGGCATCTGCCTGAGATTCATAAAAACTTAATGTAACTCCAACCTGGGCTCCTAGAATAATTCCCGATTGGGTGGTTAGATCAAAAATTTCAAAACCATCATTGCTTGCATCATCACAAAGCTCATAGTCCGGAGGTTGAGTCGCAGTTGGAGCAGGATTAACAGTTATTAAGAATGTAGTTGTATCAAAACAATCAACATTATTGTTGTTTTCAATTCTCACATAAATGGTCTGAGGGCTGCTAATATTAAAATAAGGTGAGACCAATGCATTTGAATTAAGATCAGCATTTGCCTGTGATTCATGATAAGTGACAGAATAATCAGCGGCTAATTGAGCACCTAAAATAATAGATGTCTGCATTTCCAGATCAAACTGTTCCACGCCATTATTCGATGGATCATCACAAGTTTCCATATCTGGAGGTCCATTGGCAGTAGGTAAATTTGAAACAACTAATGTAAAACTTGTAGATTCATAACAAACTGTATTTATATCATCTTCCACTCTTACATAAATAGTCTGTGGATTGGATATATTTGTATATGGGCTAATTAACGCGTTTATATCTCCATCTGCATCAGCCTGGGTTTCATGATAGCTAATAGTTACACCAGTCTGTCCTCCAAGAATTATCGAAGATTGGGATGTTAAATCAAAAGTTTCAATTCCGTCATTGCTCATGTCGTCACAAGCATTTAAATCGGGAGGTTGGTTTGCCGTTATCCCTGAAGTCACTACTAAATCAAAAGTTGTGGTTTCGAAACAATCTGTATTACTGTCATTTTCAATTCGCACAACAATTGTCTGTGGATTTACAGTGTTGGTAAATAAATTTGGTAAGGCATTTGCATTTGTATCTGCATCAGCTTGATTTAGATGATAAGAAACAGTAATTCCAACTTGAGCTCCAATGATTTCTGTATCCTTAGTGGATAGGTCAAATTCTGTAAAACCATCAACTACCGGATCATCGCAAAGCAAATAATCTGAAATTGGATTGGCTATCGGTATTGAGAAAAAAGTGATTACAACATCATCAACAAGATCACATCCTTGATCAGTTACAGTAACACTATAGGTACCTGAATCTGGAGACGAAACTGTGTAAGTTGAATTTGTTTCTCCTGCCAAATCAGTTCCATTCAAAGCCCACTGGTAAGTCGCTGTGCCAGAACCAATATCAGCATTAAGAACAACATCCGGGTCTCCTTCGCACAAATCCTGATCCGGTCCCAGGTCAACAGTAAATGGTACAGCTGTGGTCACTAATACATCATCGGTCACTGTGGTAACGTCGCCATTACAGTTTGTGTAAACTACTTCCGCTGTATATACTGTATCGGAAGAAGGGCAAACATTGATTGTGTTGGCAGTTCCTATATTGGCTCCCGTATCATCATACCAGTTAAAAACATAATTTCTTGCTCCATCCGGAGTAAATCTCCAGGCTTCATCATTTGCTGTCCATGGCGAATCGCTTGTATTTCGTCCAGGTGGTACATAAGCTATTGTGCCTGCATTGTTTTGAATACCCAAGATTGCATTTCCATTGTTCCAACCTGCACAAACGGGTTTATTTTGAACATAAACTTCTATAGCATTTGTTGTTTCATAAAGTACTATTTGTGAAGTGGATGTTAAATTATTACAACTATACTGAGCTACACTAGAAAATGATACAACAAATGTTCTGCAAGGGGCAGTTCCAATAATGTCCCATGCAATTTCAGGACCAGAGGTTAAAATTGAAGGGTCCATATCATGACCAACTCCAAAGATGTTAGCCTCAGCAAGGGCTTCATCAGTATTATTAGGAATATCTACATCAAAACCAAAATCATTCGAAAAACCACCTGTATCAGCGGGATCAACATCAAACCTAACTACACCATTAGATCCAACCTGTATTTGATTATAAACATCACCAAAAAAACAAAAATCAAAAGGTAGATTAATTATGTTTGACCAAGAATCATCTATATTAACCGATATCGGATTTGCTAATCCTGTATAAGGAAAAGGTGGAGCATATGGAATTGAGGATACTCCGTATACATCTGTCTCTCCTGTTTGTAAATAACTGGCGGTTAAATCAACACAAGTATTCGTGCAATCGACTGAAGCATCAGATCCTGCATTCACATTAGGACAACCGGGACCTTGAGAAAAAACAGCATTAGTAAATACTAAATTTATTATTATAAATAAAAAAGTTGTTATACTTTTCTTCATGGAATTGGGCATTAACAGGTGCGAAATTTAAGAAAAATTAAATAAACGGCTTTAATATAACGTCCCTATTAATACTTAATTATTTGAATCTATTTGAAATTATAAATGTTTATCTTTGTAGCTTTATTATTTTTGAGTACTATGAAAATTGAAAGAGACATAAAAAACATAGATAATATAGGGGATGACCACATAGGAACATCGGCCAATACTCCAATGAGAGACGATGCTTTTAAATTATCTAATGAACAGAAAATAGATGTTATCAAAGATGATGTAAGGCATATCATGGAAACATTAGGTCTTGATTTGACAGATGACAGCTTAAATGGTACTCCCAATGCGCGTAGCAAAAATGTTTGTCAATGAGGTTTTTGGAGGTCTCAACCCAAATAAAAGACCTAAAGCTTCTACCTTTCAAAATAAATATAAATATGGTGAAATGCTGGTTGAAAAAAACATAACAGTTTATTCAACATGTGAGCACCATTTGTTACCAATAGTTGGAAAAGCGCATGTAGCCTATATATCCAATGGAACTGTAGTTGGACTATCTAAAATGAACAGGATAGTAGATTATTACGCGAAAAGGCCACAGGTGCAGGAGCGTTTAACTATTCAAATTGTCAAGGAACTTCAAAGAATATTAAATACAAAAGATGTTGCGTGCGTTATTGATGCAAAACATCTTTGTGTTAATTCCAGAGGAATTAGGGATATTGACAGCAGCACCGTAACTTCAGAATTTGGTGGAAAATTCAAAAACAGCAAAATAAAAAGAGAGTTCTTAGACTATATAAAATTAAATACAGAATTCTAACCTTATTTTATTAAATCTTTTTTAATGCCGCTTTACCAAGATCAGCAAATAAAAATCTATAATTCTCTTACTGGGAAAAAGGACATTTTAAAACCTATTAGCGAAGGACATATAGGAATGTATGTTTGTGGACCAACGGTTTACAGCAATGTGCATTTGGGAAATGTTCGAACATTCATGTCTTTTGATGTGATCTTTAGGTATTTCAAACATTTAGGATATAAAGTCAGGTACGTTAGAAATATTACAGATGCCGGACATTTGGAAAATGATGCTGATGCAGGAGAAGACAGGATTGCTAAAAAAGCACGTTTAGAAGCAATTGAGCCAATGGAAGTGGTGCAGCGTTATACTGTTGACTTTCATAACATTCTAAACAAATTCAATTTTTTATCTCCCAGTATTGAACCTACTGCTACCGGACATATTATCGAACAAATTGAAATCATTAAAGAAATTTTGGACAATGGATTTGCTTATGAGATTAATGGTTCTGTTTATTTCGATGTACATAAATATAATAAGACCCACAATTACGGCATTTTGAGTAAGCGCAAACTGGAAGATCTTATTCACAATACTAGAGAACTTGATGGTCAGTCTGATAAAAAGAACCCACAAGATTTTGCACTTTGGAAAAAAGCAGAACCAGAACATATTATGCGATGGCCTTCTCCCTGGAGTGATGGTTTCCCTGGCTGGCATCTTGAATGTACAGCCATGAGTACAAAATATTTAGGGGAACATTTTGATATTCATGGAGGTGGAATGGATTTAAAATTTCCACATCACGAATGTGAAATTGCTCAAGCTGAAGCTGCAAATAATCAAAGTCCGGTCAATATCTGGATGCATGCCAATATGCTTATAATGAATGGCAAAAAAATGGCAAAATCCACAGGGAATTTCATATTACCCAACGAAATTTTCTCAGGAGACAATCCTCATATTACAAAGGCATTCCATCCAGGTGTAGCCAGATTCTTTATGCTGCAGGCCCATTATAGAAGTATTTTAGATTTTACAAATGATGGTCTGTTAGCTGCAGAAAAGGGATTCAACCGGTTGATGGATTCCATCAAATTAATAGATTCATTGCCTACTTCAAGTACTTCTTCTTTTGATATTAATTCATGGAAACAAAAGTGTTATGATGCCATGAATGATGACTTCAATACACCAATCTTAATCGCCAATTTATTTGATGCTTCTAAGTTTATCAACCAGGTAAATGAGGGTAAAGCAACAATAACTAAAGACGATCTAATAGTACTTCAAACAACGATAAATAGTTTTGTTTTTGATGTATTAGGGTTGACCAATGGTTCAGATCGGTCAGGAGTTGAAGAAGAAAAACTTGCTGGAGCAGTTGAACTTTTGATCAAACTCAGGCAAGAAGCAAGAGAAAATAAGGATTTTGCCTTATCCGATAAAATTCGTGATGAATTATCTGCAGTCGGCATTCAACTTCAGGACGGAAAAGAAGGAACTACTTTCACGACTAACTAGTTATGAAAAAAATATTAGTTGCCCCTTTTTTATTACTCATTAAGATCTATCAAACCGTTATTTCTCCCTTTACTCCGGCAACTTGCAGGTTTCAACCAACATGTTCACATTATGCTAAAGAAGCCTTAGAAAAACACGGATTTTTTAAAGGCGGATGGCTGGCTTTAAGGAGGATTTTTAGTTGTCATCCATGGGGCCGTTCTGGTTATGACCCTGTTCCAGATAAGGATGACAACTAATTTGGGCGTTACTCTAGCTTAGCTTAAGTCAGGCTTCCCGATAGCTATCGGGACGCTATATCTTTCCGGTGCTGAATTAAATTCAGCATCTCAAAAGGATACCGCTTCTATCCTTAAGGCAAAAATAATGTCCAATTAAAAATCTTTTTAAAACCACACAAAATCTTATATTTACCAAGCTAAAAAAATTAATATGCATGCATTAAAATTTGATTGGAATCCCATAACGGGAATTGATATTGTTGGAAATTTTAAAATTCATTTCTATAGCTTGATGTGGCTTACAGCCTTTGTTTTAGGTTGGTATATTATGAAACGAATTTTTACCAGAGAGAAGGTTTCTTTGGAATATCTGGACCCTCTTTTTCTATACACTGTTTTGGCTACAATGATTGGTGCCAGATTGGGTCATGTGATCTTTTATCAGTCAGAATTAATTCATGAGGATTTTTTTAGCATCTTTTTACCATTCAGATTTAAAGGAGGATTTGAGTTTACCGGTTTTCAAGGATTAGCCAGTCATGGTGCAACCATTGGAATTATAATAGGCTTGTATTTATATAAAAAAAAATACCCCTATAAATCCTTGATGTGGCTCCTGGACAAATTGGTAATACCAAGTGCTTTAGGTGCTGCATTTATAAGGTTTGGTAACTTTATCAACTCCGAAATAATTGGCAAGGTTACAGACTCTAATTTCGGTGTTCGATTCATACAAGACCAGTATGGAAAGAGAGAGATCGTACAGCGTACCGGAATTAAAAATTATAAAGAAGCCTATGCGGCCGTCACTGATAATTCTAAGTTTGCCGATTTATTAGAGGTCGTTCCGTACAGACATCCTGCCCAGCTATATGAAGCAATCAGTTATGTAATCCTGTTTTTTATACTTTGGTTTGTTTATTCAAAAACTGTAAAAGGTGAAAAACCAGGCTATTTATTTGGACTCTTTTTTGTGTTGTTATGGACAATCAGATTCTTTGTGGAATTTGTGAAGGAGGCTCAAGTAAACGAAAGAGCAGAATGGATTTTGAATACAGGGCAATGGTTAAGTATTCCATTCATTTTATTAGGCTTGTATTTTATGTTTTTGTACAAACCTGAAACCAAAAATTACTAAGATGATTCGTTTCAAATTAAAACTTACTTCTTTATTATTCCTAAGTATATTTTGTCTGAGCTCAATATCATGTAAAAAAGAAAACAAAGAGGTCAAACCTGTTGAAGTTACTTTTAAAAAAGAAGGTGAATTAAAACTATATAAATCACAAAGTGATTCATTAATTGTTAAGTTAGACATTGAAATAGCTGACACAGATTATGATGTACAAACAGGGTTAATGTACAGAAGTTCTATGCAAGACAACAGAGGTATGTTATTTGTATTTCCAACCATGCGGGAGCGCTTTTTTTATATGCGGAATACTAAATTCCCATTGGACTTAATTTATTTAGATCAAAATAAATATATTGTCAGTTTTCAGGAAAATGCAAAGCCTTTTGATGAAAGTTCTCTACCATCAGAAGTTCCTGCCCAATATGTTCTTGAAGTTAATGCAGGGCTAGCTGAAAAATGGTTGTTGGAAATTGGTGACAGAATGGAATATACAGAAGTGAAATAATAATACTGATTTAAAAAAAGAGCTTTTCAATGAAAAGCTCTTTTTTTTAAATAACTAATTTAGAATTATTTCTTTTTAGTTTTAGTTTTAGTTTTAGTTTTTTCTTGAGGTTCTTCCTTGATTTTCTTTGTTAGACCTTTATCCTCTTTCTTTTTTATAAAATCATACATAATAGGAGTTGCTATGAACAATGAAGAATATGTACCTACTATAACACCCACAATCAAGGCAAACATGAATCCTCTTATTGAATCTCCACCGAAAATAAAGATTGATAACAACACCACCAAAGTAGTAAGTGAAGTATTCAATGTTCTGCTCAACGTACTACTCAATGCTGTATCTACCGTTCTGTTAAACTCCCAGCTTGTATGTTCATTAAAGAATTCTCGTATTCTGTCAAAAACAACAACCGTATCATTTAGTGAATAACCAATAACCGTTAATATGGCTGCAATAAATGCCTGATCTATTTCCATATTAAAGGGCATAAATGCATAGGTCAGGGAGAACACACCCAGAACAATTAATACATCATGGAAAACAGCTGCGACAGCACCTAGAGAAAATTGCCATTTTTTAAATCGGATTAGAATATAAAGGAATACAACGATTAATGAACCTAATATAGCCCAATAAGACGCTTTTTTTATATCATCTGCAATTGTTGGACTTACTTTGTAATCCTTCATTAATCCTACCTGCTTATCTTCCGGTTCGCTAATAAAATCCTCATAGCTGTATCCACTTGGCAAAAACTGCTGTAATGCAGTATACAATGATTTCCTTATTTCTTCATCTACTTCTGCACTTGTTTCATTTACCTTATATTTTGTAGTGATCTTCAATTGATTTGCGTCTCCAAATGTTTTAGCATCAGCACTACCAAAGGCATCCACTAAAGTACTTGTTACCTCTGTAGCACTTACATCCTGTGCAAATCGCACCTGATAGGTTCTTCCTCCAACAAAATCAACACCTTGATCAAGACCATTCGTGAATAATGAACCTAAACTCAATAAAATGAATGCTCCGGAAACTATATATGATATTTTTCGTTTTTTAAGGAATTCGATATTAACGTTCCTGAACAGGTTCTTTGTTAATCCTGTTGAAAAATCGAGTTTATAACCCTTACCTACATACCAGTCAACCAACAATCTTGTTATAAATATGGCAGTAAATAACGAAGTTAGAATTCCGATTAAAAGGGTTGTCGCAAAACCTTTTATTGGTCCTGTACCAAAAATAAACAGGATCAATGCTGTTAACCCAGTTGTAATGTTCGCATCTAAAATTGAAGATAAAGCGTTTGCAAACCCATCTTTTACAGAAGTTTTTTGATCTTTTCCTTTTTGAAGTTCTTCTCTAATCCGTTCAAAAATAAGGACGTTAGCATCAACCGACATACCTATGGTCAATACGATACCTGCAATTCCGGGTAATGTTAATACAGCACCTAAACCTGAAAGAATTCCGAAAATTAGCAGTAGGTTGAGCATTAAGGCTAAATCTGCGAACCCACCTGCTTTTCCATAATAAAAGATCATCCAAAGTAATACCAATAATAATGCGATAAGGAAGGAGTTCAATCCACTATCAATAGCTTCCTGTCCAAGTGAAGGTCCAACAACTTCTTTCTGAATGATATCTGCCGAAGCCGGTAATTTACCAGCTCTTAAAACGTTGGCTAAATCAATTGCCTCATTTAGAGTAAAGCTTCCGGAAATCTCAGAATTTCCACCGGCAATTGGTCCACTTGTGACGCCTGGCGCAGAATATACAATATCATCTAATACAATAGCAATTTGACTCTGCTGGCTGTAAGCCCTGCCAGTCATTGTCTCCCATATCTTAGCTCCCTTATTACTCATTTGCATACTGACGGATGGCTTACCATAACTATCATATGATTGTCGGGCATCAGTAATTACGCTTCCACTTAATTCGGGAATATTATCATTATTCCCTATTAAAGCATATAAGTCAACCACTTCACTATTGTCTTCTGGCTTTCCAAAAGCAAATTTCACATAACGCTGTTCTGCAGGTAACAGAGATCTTACCTGAGGCATATTAAGATATTCCTTTACTTTATCAACATCGTTTATATCAAATTGTGCCACTACCGGACCTCCTCTGTAACCAAATCCTTTTATTAAATCTCCAATTGGGTTTTGGCCAACTCCTGCTAATTCATTTTCTGTTTCATCACCCAATAAATCATCGATTTGAGCTTCAGTTTCATCAACTGCCATCTTCAGTATCTCCTTGAGTAATTTCCTCTTCTTTCTTAACATTTACAATATCCTTAAGGACTTCGTTTGCCTGAGATAAAAATCCGGAAAATTGTTCACCTTTATAGGCATCCCAAAACTCAAGTTGAGCTGTACTTTGCAATAATCCTGTTGCGCGCTCAACATCTCTGGCTCCCGGTAATTCAACTAAAATACGACCGGAACTTCCTAATCTTTGAATGTTAGGTTGTGTAACCCCAAATTGATCTATACGCTTTCGCAACACTTCAAAAGCAGAGACAATTGATTCATCAATCTTTCTTTTCAAGATCGGTTTGACCTCATCATCGGTCATGTTGAATTTGATCTCGTCACTTAAGGTTCTATTGGCAAAAATATCAGGCGAAGCTAGTTTGGTGTCTGCACCTTTAATGGCATCAAAAGCAACAAAAAAGTCTTCTAAATATGTGTTTTGGCTATTCTTTTGAAGTTCTTCTGCATCGTTTAAAGCTTTATTAAAGACCGGATCTTTACTATAATTAGCCAATCCCTTTAAAATGTCTTTTACAGAAACCTGCAGTATCACATTAATTCCCCCTTGCAAGTCCAGACCTTTTTTTAATTCTTTGTCCTTAACCTCCTTATAGGTGTAATCAGCAATTCCAATATCAAATACATTTTGGTTTGAAAGGGAGTCAAGATACTGACGCTCTCGGATAGGATCTCCATTTGCTATAACAGCTGCATTATCCTCAATCTGATTCGCTTTAAAAGTAAAAGACAATTGGTATATACTTACCAAGCCAAACAATAGAGCAAATAGTTTTACTAAGCCTTTATTCTGCATTACGTTTTAAATTAATTTATTGTACATAAAATCGAGCAAATATAGTATTTCAATTAAGATTTGCCAATACTTTTCTAATATTTATGGCACATCTTCAGCCTTTTCCAGAATCTTGGTTTTTAATCTGATTTTTGGAAATTTTAACGACCAAAAAAAAACCCAACTCTGCAGCTGGGTCTTTTATTTAAATTTTAAAAATTTATACGTCTAATAGTGCATTTACCGCTTTTACAGCCTCAGCACTTTTTGCCATATGTGTTTTTTCTGAATCGGTCAATTCTAAATCTACTATTTTTTCAATTCCTTTTTTACCCAAAATAACTGGGACTCCAATGCAAAGGTCTTTTAGTCCATATTCACCGTTTAACATTGTTGAGCATGGAAACATTTTTTTAAGATCACATGCTATGGCTTGAACCATAGAAGAAACCGCAGCACCAGGAGCATACCATGCAGAAGTGCCCAATAATTTTGTAAGTGTTGCACCACCAACTTTGGTATCTTCTTTAACTTGTTCTAATCTATCATCAGAGATAAACTCAGAAACTTTAATACTGTTTCTGGTTGCGTGAGAAGTAAGTGGAATCATTCCTGTATCACTATGCATCCCAATTACCATTCCATCTACATCACTAATTGGAGCTCCTAAAGCTTCTGCCAGTCTATATTTGAAACGAGCCGAATCCAGTGCTCCTCCCATACCGATAATTCTGCTCTTTGGTAATCCTGTTGCTTTATGTACCAAATAGGTCATAGTATCCATAGGATTACTTACAACAATAAGAATTGTTTTAGGTGAGTGCTTTATTAAGTTTGATGATACATCTTTTACTATTCCTGCATTTATACCAATTAATTCTTCACGAGTCATTCCCGGTTTACGAGGTATTCCTGATGTTATAACACAAATATCACTATCTGCCGTTTTTGAATAATCACCTGTCGTTCCTGTTATTTTCGTATCAAAATTGTTCAAAGAAGCACATTGCATAAGGTCCATTGCCTTACCTTCTGCATATCCTTCTTTTATATCTAATAATACAACTTCAGAGGCGAAATTTTTAAATGCAATATATTCTGCACAACTTGCACCTACTGCTCCTGCTCCAACTACTGTTACTTTCATATTTCTATATTTATATATAATTTTTGTTGGTGCAAAATTACTAATAATTATTGCTTTGAAATAAAAAAAGCATATGAATTTTGTCATATGCTTTTTTTATTTAAACTAAGTCTTTTTTTATCTAAATCCGAAGCTCAAACCAACAGTAGCGCTGTCAAATTCTGCCAGAGTATAATCAAAATTCAATCTAAAAAATCCTAATTTTAAATTGGCCCCAACTGTAGTTCTCATTCCTGAAACGTCAGACTTTATAGCGAAAGGATCAACGATCTCCTCAGAAAACAATATCCCGTTAGACACTCTATAAGTTCCTAAAAGATCTGTTGTTGTTGTTCCCTTCAAATATCCTATTGAGCCATAGAAATTAATGATTTTCAAATTTGTTCCTACAATGAGCTGGTATAACATAGTGTTGACCTCAGTCTTAATTTGCTGGTTTTCTCCATCCACAATGTTGGTATTTGTAAAATCGTAACTTGCATCCAAATGCGTATAAGCTATTAATGCCGAAACAGATACAGGAAGTATTTTATCAGCCGGTAGCCAGGATGTGATTTCCTGTTGTATGCCAATTCCGTATAATCCCAGATCTACATCTTCAGTATCAATCTTAGGGAAGAATCGCCCTTTTACCTGCATTCCTTTAAACGGTGAAAAACTTCCTTGTAAAAAGGCAGTTGGAATTAAGTTGACATCAGCGGATCCTATTCCCGTAGGTAATACTAATTCAAATTCCTGATCTCCAAAAATTGGATCATCGTATGTAATAATGACTGAAATTTCAGGATCATTATTACCTAAGGCAGTGGCAACTGTTTTACTTGGACTATTATCCGGAAATCTGATATTCTCGTATTCAGAAACATTTAGGTCAAATGATTTCTTTTCATCTTTTATAAAAGACACATTTCCAATAAATGATATTTCAAAGCCATATCTTTTTAATGATTTCGCATTGCTAAACCAGCCATTATTTATTCCAAATGCGACTCCTTCTGATGCCGGCTTAATGTAATCGGTTGTGAAATGTTCTGCATCTTGAATGCCTGCCGCCAACAGGTCATTGATATTTTCCTGGGCATTTAAGTTAAAAGCAATGACGACAAACGCCAATTTAATAAGTAGATCTTTCATAATTATTTGGGTTAGGTTCGCGACAAATTTATAAAATTATAAGTAATAACGCAATTTATCGGGAATATTATACATTTTAACGGTGTTTTATTAATTAAAATTTGATCCTAAAACTCAAATTTGGTGTTAATTTCAACGAATTATTGTCAATTTTAATGGCCTTATTTGTATCGTTAGAATCGACCTGATAATAACGACTAATGACATTTATTTGATTGGTTATATTCCTAATTCCAACATTAATAGCAGAGCTTACAGAATCTGAAAATTTGAATTTATAACTCATTGACAAGTCTAGCCTCATAAAATCATCTAAATTTTCACCATTAGGCGTATCATAATTTACAAAGAAGTTATTTCCTGATTGAACAGTTTCATTGCCTTCTACGGGTTTGGTATACGGTTGCCCTGAACGATAGATTCCTCCTATAGATAAACTCAAATTTTCTAGAATATCATAATTAACTGCCAACGAAAAAGAATGTCTAATATCCAGATTATTTGGGAATTTTGATGGCATAAAGGATTCAAATTCATAGTTATTAATGCTGAATGCATAACTTAACCATGCACTAAAATTGTTTGCCGTTTTGTTGGCTAAAAACTCTACACCCTTAGAAGTATAGTTCCCGGAAGCACTTAAATATTGAAAATTATTATAGAACCCCTGATTAGATGCTGTAATGCCATCCACTTTTTTGTAATATCCTGTTAAATCAACATTTAAGTTATTTCTGTTAAAATCAATACCAAATGATCCTTGCTTACTGGTAGAAATAGGTATATTTTCTTCATTTGCCAAGATCCATCGTCTGTTTTCAACACCCAGGAAATCATTTTGAAAATCAACTATTTGTGTTGCAGATTGGTTTTTAAACTCACCTTCTAATTTTAGAGCAAGAATATTTGAAAGTTTGTATCTTAAATTCAATCTTGGTTCTATAATAAACCTTTTAAATTTCTGAAAATAATTCAATCTTGCTCCTGCTCTTAAATATGTCTTTTCTTTTTGATATTCTACTTCAGAATAAAAGGCATGGTTTAACAATACATCTTTCTTAGTTTTACTATATGAAGGAGCACTTACTACTGTTTCATTTAAAATACCAGTTTCATTGAATTCATAACCATTTAATAAAATTAATTTATCATTGATGGAGTAAAAAGTATTGAGCTTGACACCTGTTTCCAAAACTTCATTTGCCTGAGTTAAACGTTGGTCGGTTTCAACTCTGTAATCATCTGAATCTACATTATATCTGGAATAATTTCCAATTAAATTAGTTCGTAATTTATTATTCCACCTTGCTTCCCAATGACCTCCAAAACCTAGGTTTTCCTGTGATAAATTACTGCTTTTAGATTCGGTTTCGGTTTCATTTTTACTAATACTTTCAGAATAATCTAAATTATTATTTATTGCAATAACATTCGCCCTGAATTTGTGATTCTCATTCAAATCAAACAAAAGTTTTGCTGTATAATCGTAAAACATAAAATTAGAATCTGTTTGACTATTTTCAACATCCTCATTGGTACTAATTTCACTATCCTGAAAACTTCTCTCAAAATAGTTATCATATGTTAGGGTATTAAATACATCTGTAAAAGATCGACGTCCTGAAACATGAATCTCTAAATTTTTATTCAAAGGTATCTCCAAAAAAGCATCTGCATTAATAAGATTAAATCCTGCACCTCCTGAAAATTTTCCCAAAAGTTTATTTTTTGTAAACATGTTTATAGTACCGGAAACACCATCGCTATAAGCGCTGCTTGTCCCATTTTTTGAAACAATTACTTTGTTTGTTAAATTTGGATTATATGCTGAAATCAGACCGAAAAAATGCCCAGAATGATACATTTTAATATCATCCCAAAGCATTAAATTCTGATCATTTGTTCCTCCTCGTATATTTATATTGGCAATACTTTCATTAACACTTTCTACTCCCGGCAATGCCTGAATAGATTGTAAAATATCTGGCTCAATAAGTCCTGGCAAAATTCCAAATTCCTGTGTATTTAAAACTATACTTCCATCTAAAGTTTTTTGTAGACCTGTCGTTAAAAATTTAGTGATCACAACCTGATTTAATTCTTCATTATCACTTATCAGAACAATTTTTTTGCAAATATTATTTGCTGAGAAGAATTCTTTAGCATTCAGTTCTAAGCTTTTATATCCAAGATAAGATATAGCAACTGTATCATCAATTGGAACGTCATTAATTCTAAATTCACCAAGATCATTACTAATAACTCCCTTTTTTGTATTCTTTAATAGAATATTAGCCCCAAAAAGAGAATCACCATTTTCATCTGAAAGAAGGGTCCCACAAATTGAAATGGTCTTTCCAAGTTCAGATACTGTTATGTAACGTTCATCAATTGATTTAAAATTAAGAAGTGTCTTGGAGTTGAGATAAGATATTATTTCGGACAAGTTTGAATACTGTTTTGGCTCTTCAATGGATATCTTTGATATTTCTTCAGAAGAATATGAGAATTTTACACTAAACCTCTCTTCAACTTTTGTTAAAATATCTGTAATGGGAATTTTACCTGTTCCATTTTGACTAAAACAATAACTTGAAATTAATAATAGCAGTATAACTATCCATTTATTGTTCTCCATATTTATAAAAAGTAATGTTCTTCTCCTCAATTTTAAAACTTAATTTTAGAGGTATTGTAACAGATTCTAAGGCCGTATTTAAATTTTTATGAGTAAAGGTTCCTGTAAATAATTGAGATAGATCTATATCGGTGGCTTTTATTTTTATATCATATTGTATTTCTAATTCAGCAATTACTTGTGACAATGGTACTTTTACAAAACCAGATTCGGCCTCTAACCAGGAAGGAGATTTTGCTTTGAATTCGTCGACCATCTCTATTTTATCATCAATAACCCTAAAGGTTTTCCCCTTGGTTAATTTGACTTCTTCTCTGCCATAACTAACCGCTACTGTACCTTCATAGCATTGTACCTCAAAATAATCATCCCGGTCTTTTACATTAAACTGCGTTCCTAAAACCTGTACATTGCCCATTTCAGTATGTACAGTAAATTTCTGCCCTTTGCTGACCTTGAAAAAAGCTTCTCCATCCAATTGCAACAGTCTTTCAGTCTTCCAATTCTTTTTGTTATAACTCAGTTTTGAAGCTGCATTTAAAACCACTTCAGAATTATCTGGTAAAGTCAAAATTTCTGTTTCGGCCAATTTAGTTTCAAAAGATTTGCTGTTATTAAAAAACAAAAAATACGATGCTCCCAACATAATGACAACCATTGCAGCAATTCGGTAAAACGTTTTAATTTGCAGGTTTATTACCTTAGGTTCTTTTTTACCTAATTCCTTATTTTTAAACACTTCCCATGATCGATTTGCATCAACTTTAGGTGCTTCAAACTGGGTGGCATAATGAGCTATTTTTTCCAGAGTTTTTGAGTCTTCCGATCTTTTTAGATCTTCGATTTCCTTTTCCGAAAGCTCATTATTCAACCATTTTAATATTTTTTGTTCGTCTTTCATTTTATAATTACTTCAATCTTAAGACAATTAACTATCATTTTACCCTACCTTATATGTTATCTATTCTATCTCGTAAATATTTTAAAGCTCCCGACATCCTTTTTTCAACTGCTTTTTGCGATATATTTAATAACTCTGCTATTTCTCTATATTTCTTGCCTTCAATTCTGTTTAACAGGAAAACCTCTCGTTGAGCATCTGATAAATTTGAAATGGCTTTTTGTAATTTTTTCTTGAATTCTTCTTCTTCTAATAAATATTCAGGACTATTATTATCACGATCCAAATATGGAACCGCTTTGGCATATTCCATTACCACTTTATTATGTTTAATAATATTAAGAAATAGATTATTTACCGTAGTGAATAAATAGGTCTTCGCTTTATTAAAATCAATTTTAGAACAGTTTTCCCAAATCTTGGCAAATGCATCTTGCACTAAATCCAATGCTTTTTCACTATCTCCACATTTGTAATAAGCAAAATTACTTGCTGACTGAAGATTTTTTAAATAAAAATCCTTGAAATATGATTCTTCACAAAGCTCATTGCTATTACTTTTCATTCTATATCCAGGTCTTATTAATGCTATACAAATTATAAATTTTTTACAAAAGTAGGGTAAAATTCTTTTAAGGTGTCCTATTGATATAAACCCCAAAACTAGAAATTATGAAAACAAAAAGAATTATACGGTTAGTAGAAATAGCATTAACACTTAGTTTGATGATCATCCTATCGGTATCTATATATCTTATAATTCAAATTATTTAAAAAAAAAAGTAGGGTAAACTTAAAAGTAGTTGTCTTACTAGTACAATGGCGAAAAAATCGCTTGAAAAATTAAAACTTTAACAATAATGTAAACCCAAAAAACATTTAAATATCATGAGAAATTTAAAATTTATTACAGCAATTGTTAACTATGTCTTTATTAGTATTTACATCTTGTCAAGATGAGATTGACAATGAAAATGGACAAAACCCAAACACGAATAGTGCAGATTCTAGAACCGCTAAAAACTTAGAGCGTTCCTCAATGCATGATGGCATCTTTTGATGATTTTTTAGATGGCATATCATGTTCATCTGTGCTTTCCTGTTACAGCAACTGTTAACGGAAACCAGAATTCAATATAAACCAAATTGACTACCAACAAGTACTTAACATTATAGGAGAATTTAATAACGATGAGGATACCGTTGTATTTCAATTCCCTATTTCTGTACAATTAAGCAATTACACTACCGTTGTTATTTCAAATCAAGGAGAATATGATGCTTTAATTGATGCTTGTGAGGAAGCTGAAAACGAAGCTGAAGATGCCATTTCTTGATTAGATTTAATTTTCCAATCACAATTCTAACATATAGTTTAAATCTTGAACAAACTGGAAGTGTAGTTCTGGAATGCAATCAAGCAATTATATTCATACATGGATAATTTTGAAAGTGGTCAATTATTTGCCGTTAGCTATCCAATTACTGCTGCGCTATCTAATGGAACAGAAGTAACTATAAATAGTGATATAGATTTACAATCTAGTATTAACGACTGTATTCAAGATGAAGAAACTACACATGAAGCGGAAGAAAATGCGGAAACACTAGAAGCTATTTTAGTAGATGGGTTATTTAAAGTAGATGCGTTTGTTACATCTGGGGTTAATACAGCCACAGATTATGCAGAATTCACAGTAGATTTTGCTAATAACTTAGTTGTGTTGCCCAAAACACTGTTAATGCTGACAGCAGAAGATGTACAAGGAACCTATGAGGTAGCTTCACCACTGGAAGTATTTTTAACCCTGACATTTTCGGGAAATGCAACTTTCGGATTCTTGAATCATAGATGGGAAGTAACAAGTTATTCTAGTTCTGATGTAATTTACGAAGTACAACAAATGCGGGAATCACACTTGTTTTATCTCAGAT
>CAWHCT010000018.1:0-253769 GCA_963827785.1 uncultured Flavobacteriaceae bacterium
GTAGGAATTGATGCAACGCCCTGTTCTGTAATCAATCTTTTGGCATAATCAAAATCGTTTTCATCTGTTATGTCTGAATAATCCAGAAGTTGAAAATAAGTTCCTTTTGATGGCCTGAACTTAAATCGGGATTCCTTGATATTCTCCAGGAATAGATCTCTTTTTCTCTGAAAGAATTCAGAAAGGCTTAAGTAACTGTTTGGATCTTCCATATAATCAGCTATTCCTTTTTGAGTGGGATGATTGACGCTAAACACATTGAACTGATGCAATTTCCTAAACTCATCCATTAATTCCTTGGGAGCACAGCAATATCCAATTTTCCATCCTGTATTGTGGAATGATTTACCTAATGAAGACACAACGAAACTTCTCAATTTAAGATCAGGGAATAAACAGGCACTCTGATGATTCAGACCATCAAATATCATATGCTCATAGACCTCGTCACTTAACACGATAATATCTGAATTTCTTGTCAATTCCTGCAATTTTAGCATATCATCTTTTTCCAGAATGGTTCCGCTGGGGTTATGGGGCGTGTTGATGATGATCATTTTTGTTTTACTATTGATCTTGCTCTTTACTTCCTCCCAGTCAACTTTAAAATCTGGAGCTTTTAGTTGGATGGAAACCGGAATTCCGCCATTCAACTCGATAGTTGGAATATAACTGTCATAGGCCGGACGAAAGACTATGACTTCATCATTTTGCCTTATAAAAGTTGATATGATGGTATAAATGGCCTGAGTTGCTCCAACTGTCACTGTTATTTCTTTATCAGGATGATAAGCCGAATTGTAGATCAACTGCATTTTTTTGGCGATCGCATTTCGCAAATCCGGATTACCTGCCATTTGTGCATATTGGTTGTATCCTGAGTTCATGGCTTTTGTCACCAGATCATACAATTTCTGGTCACCTTTAAAATTAGGATAGCCTTGAGAAAGGTTCAATGCATCGTGTTTATTGGCCAAAGCACTCATCACGGCAAAAATGGTTGTTTCAATGTTTGGAAGCTTGGAATGGTGTTTCATTTGAAGGGTGTTAAATATCATATAAATTAAGAAAAAAATTACTATTCACGTACTTGTTTTTTATCTTTGAGTACTCTTAAAAATAACAACATGAAATTCTTAAAATTCCTTATTCTTTTTATTACAATTCAGGTTTCTGCTCAACAGGGCGGGATGTGGATTCCGTCATTGCTGGAAGGCATGAATGAACAGGAAATGACAGACCTGGGAAGTAAGTTAACCGCAAAAGACATCTATGATGTGAACAACTCAAGTCTAAAGGACGCGATTGTACATTTTAATGGAGGTTGTACAGCAGAGGTCATTTCTCCAAAAGGATTGATCCTGACCAATCATCATTGCGGTTTTAGTCAGATACAATCGCATTCTTCACTTGAAAATGATTATATAAAAAATGGCTTTTGGGCCATGAGTTTGGAGGAGGAACTACCAAATAACGGTCTGTATGCCGAATTCATTGTAAGAATAGAAGATGTCACAGAACAAGTCTTAGTTGGTGTTTTAGATTCAATGACCGAAAGAGAAAAACAATCCAAAATAGACGGAAACAGCAATACTATTCAGAAAGCGACTCAAAAAGAAGACTGGCAGGACACAAGGATCAAAGCCTTTTATAATGGCAATCAATATTTCCTGTTTGTTACAGAACGATATGAGGACGTTAGACTGGTTGGAGCGCCTCCTGTTGGAATAGGTAAGTTTGGAAGTGATACAGACAATTGGGTATGGCCGAGACATACAGGCGATTTTTCTATTTTCAGGATTTATGCCGATGCTGACAATCGTCCGGCAAAATATTCAAAAGACAACGTACCTTTTACACCCAGACATTTTCTTCCGGTGTCAATAGATGGTATTGAAGAAGGTGATTTCACGATGGTATTCGGATTCCCCGGTTCTACTGATGAATACTTGCCAGCTGTTGCCATAGAGCAAATAGTGGAAAAAGTAAATCCTTCAAATATCGCCATAAGAGAAGCTGCCTTGAAAGTGATGGATGAGAAGATGAAAACAGATGATGAGGTAAGAATAAAATATGCATCCAAACAGGCAAGAATAGCCAATTACTGGAAGAAATGGATAGGTGAAAATCTTGGGCTTAAAAAAAGTAATGCCATAGCCAAAAGAAAGGAACTGGAAGCTGAATTCACCCGAAAACTAAAAGTAAAAGGCTTAGAAGCAGAATATGGAAATCTGCTTCCTGAATTTGAAAGATTATACAAAGAATTTGAACCCATAAATGTAAAACGAAGCAATTTTGCCGAGGTATTTATCAGGAATAATGAGTTGATGTCAGCAATGTTTATATTGACTCAATTGGAACAAGCAGCTTTCAGAGGCGATGAGGCTTTTGAAAAAGCCAGAGCTTCAATGATAAACAGATTAACAGGAAGTTTTAAAAACTATGATGTTGAAGTTGATAAAGGCATTTTTAAAAGCATTATGCCATTATACACAACTAATTTTGATGCTTCAATTTATGAAACCACAAGTTTTACCAATCTTGATAAGACATTAGATTTATTAAAAGGAAAACCAAAAAAAGTAATAAAAAGGTTAAACGAAGATTCGGCCTATAAATTTGCCAAACCTTTTATTGAAGAGTTCTATACCAAAATAGAACCTGAATTCCAGCGTATAAATATGAGATCAATGCACTCCAAAAAATATATATGGAAGCCCAAATGGAAGTATTGCCCGAAAAGCGTTATTTCCCTGATGCTAATAGCACACTAAGAGTAACCTATGGAATTGTGAACGGATATGCACCCAGAGATGCTGTTTATTATGAACCTGTAAGTTATTTGGAAGGTGTGATGGAAAAATACATTCCGGGAGATTACGAATTTGATGTCCCGCAAAAACTACAGGAACTCTACGAATCCAAAGATTATGGGCAATATGCAGATGAAAATGGCAAGCTGCCAGTTTGTTTCTTAGGGACCAACCACACAACAGGAGGAAATTCAGGAAGTCCGGCAATTGATGCCTATGGAAATTTAGTTGGACTCAATTTTGACCGAGTCTGGGAAGGAACCATGAGTGATTATAATTATGATCCCGATATTTGCCGAAATATTATGGTGGACATGCGTTACGTGTTATTCATAGTTGATAAGTACGCAGGAGCCATACATTTAATTGATGAAATGAAATTGGTGCATCCCAAAGAAGATGGTGGAAACCAGTCATCCATAAATTAAGAAATCCCGGGCAACTGCCCGGGATTTTTGTTTTATTTGTTTTGTCATTATGAATGAAGCAAAGCGAAATGAAGAATATTTTTGTTATCGAGACTCTTCACTCTGTTCAGAATGACAGCAAGGTTTTTAGTTTATTTGAGATTCTTCCTTCGCCCAGAATGACAAGATTTTTTGTTTTTGTAAATAAATTAAAACAGTTTTGAGCTAGTATTTATTTTCAAAAATTCACTACTTTAAGGATTATCTTACAAAAGCAGATTTAAAATTGATAGTATTCTTTATTAATTTTTAAATCAATATGCCTATGGGGAAGATTTCTACACTTCGTAACTAAATCAAACATTTAGTTTTTTATTTCGACAATTCAGGACTTATTTCAATTCAAGTCCTTAGTTATGTCACCCTTTTCTAATCTCATGGCTTTATAGTATTAAATTACATAGTAACGTTTAGATTTTGAGATTATGAATAAATATATTTAGATATTTAGATGAAATTTGAAGCATTGACTTATTTAGATTGCAGAGGAAATATCAGTTCCAATTTAGACCTAACTCAAAATGAGTGGTTGGCAAATTTATATTGCATCAATAATGGCTTAACTAATTTAAATGTTGGTCAAAATCCTTCCTGTACGTTGTACTGTATTGTTATACTAATAACTTAACAAGTTTAGATCTGAGCATGAATACACATTTAGTACAGTTAGAATTTGGCTGTGATGAACTTGGAGACAATACAGTTACATTAACAGTAACAGATACAGCAGGACTGGTTTCCACTTGTGATGCTACCGTAACTGTAGTTGATAACAGACCACAGGGAAATTATGACGGCGATGCACTGGGTGACCTCTGTGATGAAGATGATGACAATGATGGTTGTCTTGATATTGATGATCCGCATCCTTTCTCCATACAAACACATACAGTATATAATAGGTGGTTGTAACTCTGGTGTGGCTAACCAGGCGTTAGGTTGCAGTACCATGGCCGATATTTTAATGGACTGCTGTTTGAATTCAAGCAGCAGAAATGCTTATATAGTTTCTGTATACAGAACGCTTCAGGTATGGTTGCGCTCAGGAATAATAAACCGGGCACAACAAACAGCCATTTACAATTGTGCTGTGCGCAATTATTTTAACTGTGGCAGTTATAGTGGAAATGGAACTGATCGTTCGATTGATGTATCCTTTGATGAACCAACTGATGTCTTTGATGTGAAAATCTGGCCAAACCCTTCTGATAATTACATTAATGTAAAAATTAACTCAGGTAACGATTCAGAAAAAGTCAGCATTCAGGTATTCGATATTAGAAATCAACGGGTTCATTCTGATGTATTTACTAAGGATGAAAAATACGAGTTCGGAGACAACTTACAATCGGGCATGTATTTTGTTAAAATAGGACAAGCAAATAACGCAAAGGTTTTAAAAGTTATAAAATACTAAGAAAGAGTAATGTTTAATTTAAAAGAAATCCCGGGCAACTGCCCGGGATTTTTGTTTTATGAGATTCTTTATTTTACTTAGAATGACAACTTTACTTTAAGTTAGCTTTCATAAGCTCTCTGTTCATCCTTGCGATGGTATCTAAAGAAATTCCTTTAGGACATTCCACTTCGCAGGCACCTGTATTGGTACAGTTGCCAAATCCTTCCAGATCCATTTGGGCCACCATATTTCTAACTCGGTCTGCTGCTTCAATTTGTCCTTGAGGCAATAAAGCGTATTGAGACACTTTAGCTCCAACAAATAACATGGCAGAAGAATTTTTACAGGTAGCAACACAGGCTCCGCAACCTATACAGGTTGCAGCATCCATTGCAGTATCTGCTGCGTGTTTTGAGATTAGAATATTATTTGCGTCCTGTGTATTCCCGGAAGTGTTTACAGAAATGAATCCACCTGCCTGCTGAATTCTGTCAAAAGCAGATCTGTCAACTATCAGATCCTTTATTACAGGAAATGCTTTCGCTCGCCATGGTTCAATATAAATAGTATCACCATCTTTAAAACTCCTCATGTGTAACTGACAAACTGTTATTTCTCTGTCAGGACCATGAGCGCGGCCATTTATATACATGGAACACATGCCGCAAATTCCTTCTCGGCAATCATGATCAAAAGCAATTGGCTCTTTGTCATCATCAATTAACTGCTGATTTAAAACATCCAGCATTTCAAGAAAAGACATATCTGGAGACACATCATTAAGTTGATAATCTACTATCTTGCCTTTGGTATTAGCATCTTTCTGACGCCATATTTTTAGGTTTAATTTCATAGCTTGCTATTTGTTAGTTATTGATTATTAAAATATTGAGTTATTAATTATTTCCTTTCAGCTATTTTCGAATAATTTTACTTTTCTTGTTGCTTAGAGCTAACCAATTTCAATAAAAAATCCAACCTAATAACTTATTTTTCAATTATTTAATTACTTTAAATTATTTTTCTTTCTGACTCTTTAGATATTTAATATATCCATTTAAAATCAGAAGCGTTTTATTATGTATTTTTCTTAATTCGTTTAATTCTTTTTCCAAAATATATTTTTCATCAAAAGCAACTATTGCATGATCTAAAGTTTCAAATAAAGATCCTCTTGCAATTCGGCAAAATTGAATGTTTTCTTGAAAGTGAAATCTTCCATAGCCTTCTGCAATATTATTTCCAACTGAACGTGATGAGCGTTGGATTTGATCAGTAAGAGCATATTTTTCAGAATTAGGTAATTGAGTAATAATTGTGTCTTTAATAAATAATCTTAAATTTCTCGCTTCTTTCCAACAGCTCAATTCTTCAAAAGATTTAAAATTATTAGCCATATAACTTATTAACCCAATAACTTATTTATAAGAACGTTCTTTAACTTCTATATCCTCGTACTTCAGATCTTCTTTATGAAGAACAGCATCTTTTGGTTCTCCCTTGTATTCCCATGCAGCAACATATTGGAATTTTTTAATTCGCTTAGCTTCGCCTTCCGGTGTTTGATGCTCCTCTCTGAAATGTCCACCACATGATTCTTCACGATGTAAGGCATCCTTGGCAAATAATTCGCCTAATTCTAAAAAGTCTGCAACACGTCCTGCTTTTGCCAATTCTTCATTGTATTCATCAGCTTTTCCTGGAATTTTCACATCCTTCCAGAATTCTTTCCTGAGCTCTGCAATTTCAGCTTATAGCCTCTTTAAGGTCTTTAGCGTTGCGGGACATTCCGCACTTGTTCCACATGATCTTTCCAAGCTTTTTATGGAAGTGATCTACAGAATATTTTCCCTTGTTATTGATCAATTTATCTAATTTCTCCTTGACGCCTTTTTCAGCCTCATCAAAATCTTTAGTATCTGTTGGAATAGGCCCCGTTCTAATGTCATCGGCTAAGAAATCACCTATAGTATAAGGTAGCACAAAATAACCATCAGCAAGTCCCTGCATTAAGGCAGAAGCTCCTAATCTGTTTGCACCGTGATCAGAGAAATTAGCTTCTCCAATACAGTATAATCCGGGAACGGTTGTCATCAAATTATAGTCAACCCAAATACCTCCCATTGTATAGTGAACTGCCGGATAGATCATCATAGGCGTTTCATATGGATTCTGATCGATGATTTTTTCATACATCTGGAAAAGGTTTCCATATTTAGCTTTTATCATCGCTTTTCCCAGTTTAGTCACAAGAGCAGCGTCACTTTCATCCAAACCTTTAACATGTGCCTGTTCTTTGCCATAGCGATTTATTGCTGCTGCAAAATCTAGATAAACTGCTTCACCGGTTGCATTGACTCCAAATCCTGCATCACATCGTTCTTTGGCAGCTCTGGATGCTACATCTCGAGGGACTAAATTTCCGAAAGCCGGATAACGACGTTCTAAGAAATAATCTCTGTCTTCCTCTTTTATTTCTGTTGGTTTTAATTTCCCTTGCTGAATTGCTTTGGCATCTTCCTGTTTTCCGGGAACCCAAATTCTTCCGTCGTTTCTCAATGACTCTGACATTAAGGTCAATTTTGATTGATGGTCACCTGAAACCGGAATACATGTAGGATGAATTTGAGTAAAGCAAGGGTTGGCAAAGAAAGCTCCTTTTTTGTGTGCTTTCCAAGCTGCCGTTACATTACTTCCCATGGCATAGGTTGACAAATAGAACGCATTACCATAGCCACCAGTTCCTAGTACTACTGCATGAGCAGAGTGTCTTTCAATTTCACCGGTTACAAGATTACGTGCAATAATGCCTCGTGCCTTTCCATCGACAATGACAACATCGAGCATTTCATGACGGTTATACATTTTTATCTTTCCACGACCAATTTGTCGGTTCATTGCTGAATAAGCTCCAAGTAATAATTGCTGTCCTGTTTGACCTTTAGCATAGAATGTTCTGGAAACTAATACACCACCAAAAGAACGGTTGTCTAAAAGTCCGCCATAATCGCGAGCAAAAGGAACGCCTTGTGCTACACATTGATCAATGATATTAACAGAAACTTCCGCTAAACGATGCA
The DNA here is from genome assembly GCA_963827785.1 of uncultured Flavobacteriaceae bacterium. Lineage (GTDB taxonomy): Bacteria > Bacteroidota > Bacteroidia > Flavobacteriales > Flavobacteriaceae > Site-B1. The sequence continues at coordinate 7,760 of CAWHCT010000018.1, forward strand.
CATTGGCTTCTCGAGAACGGTAATCGCCACCCTTAACAGTATCATAGAATAATCGGTAAACAGAATCACCATCTCCCTGATAATTTTTAGCTGCATTTATTCCTCCTTGGGCTGCAATTGAATGTGCTCTTCGAGGTGAATCCTGAAAACAGAATGCTTTTACGTTGTAACCAAGTTCTGCCAAGGTTGCAGCCGCAGAACCTCCTGCTAAACCTGTTCCAACTACTATGATGTCTATTAGTCGTTTGTTGGCCGGATTGACCAAATTGATCTTGTCTTTATAAGTTGTCCATTTATCTTTTATTGGACCTTTTGGTATTTTAGAATCTAAAGTCATAGGTATTAAGATTAATGGTTAAAATGATGAAACAATGCGATGATGATAAATCCTAAAGGGATAATAATTGAATATGCTGCTCCAACATTTTTTAGGAATTTTTTTCTTCCGGCTGTAATTCCAACCGATTGAAACGCAGAATTAAAACCGTGCAGAAGATGCAATGCTAAAAGGACAAATGCTAAAACATAAGCACCTACTCTTAAAGGGTTTGCAAATTTATGAACCAGTTCTTCGTAGTATCTGAAACTTTCGCCATCAGCTAATAAACCCGACATATCACCTTGAAGATATTTTACATTCATTTCCGGAATCCAGAAATCTATAAAATGCAACACCAAAAATGCAAGAATGACTGCACCACTTAACAGCATGTTTCTGCTCATCCATGTTGAGTTTGCATTTCCGTCGTTCTTGGAATAGCTAACACCAATTGATCGCCTGTTTTTATATTCAAGCACAAATCCCATTACAAAGTGAAATACAACACCGAGAATTAAAACAGGCTGCAAAGCAAACTGAATTAAAGGATTAGTTCCCATGAAATGTGAGAATTCGTTAAAGACATCTTCACTGAAAAGAGAGGTCGTGTTAACAAATAAATGTATTATTAAAAAGAACATCAGGAAGAAAGCCGAAAGAGCCATAGCTACCTTTCTACCTACTGAAGAATTAAAAAATCCGCCCATTTTTTATAAGGTTAATTTATAATAGAAACAAATGTAAGATTAGCTTAGTATTAATCAAACATTCTAACTTGTTTTATATCTTATTTAGAATGATTTTAAATAAAGGTCTTTCACTCTATTTTTAATTGTGTTTTTTTGTCCTTGATTTGAATATTATACTGGTCTTGAGGCAGATAAAATTTACCGTTTTTAGCTTTCTCAATAAGGATTCCTTTTATTTTTTGAAGTTCATCCTTTTTTGATTCACTGATAGCCAGATCATATTCTGCTTCATTAAATCCTCGATCAGCCTTTATATTAAATTCATGTAATAATGTATCATCATCAGATAATATTTTCACCTCATAATTTCCCGCCTTTGACACATAAAAAGGTATGGATATATTAGGAGTACGAGGTTCTAACCATTTGTTCCATGAACTTCCCCAGGACTTTCTATGCTTCACTACAGGGACTTCAAATAAATGAACGTCGCTATTTAAAATGTCTTCATTCATTATCTGCAATGGACCAATGTTAGCCTTATAAATGCTTCGTCCATGTGTTCCTAAAACCAGGTCTTTGGCTTCATTTTGAATTACCAGATCATGAACAGCGACGTTGGGTAATCCTTTACTAAATGTTTCCCAGGATTTACCTTGATTAAATGAAACATAGGCTCCATTGTCGGTCCCTAGATATAATAAATTTTCATTTTCAGGATCTTCCTTGATCACGTTTACCGGTGAGTTTGGAATGTTACTGCTGATGCTTTTCCAGGTTTTTCCATAATCTTCTGATACATAAACATAGGTTTTAAAATCATCCCATCTATATCCGTTCAATGCCACATAAACCCGTTCTTTTTTATGCTGTGAAGCGACGACTCTGGACACCCAAAGATCTTTGGGAAAGGAATTAGAAATTCTTGTCCAGTCTCCTCCGGAATTTTTGGTTACATGAACTAACCCATCGTCAGAACCCGTATAGATCAATCCAAACTGAAAAGGAGATTCGCTTATAGAAGATAGTGTTCCGTATGCGACGTTTCCAACTTTTCCTCCATTGGTAAGATCGTTTGATATGGCCTGCCAGTCATCGCCCTGATTCATGGATCGCATAAGTTTGTTGGCTCCTAAATATAATATGTCTTGATTATGGATTGGAAAGCGTGAATAGGAGTTTGCCAGTTAAATCGATAAGGACTTTCTCCCAAGTTCGTGCTTAGGTTTGATAAATACCTGCTTGCCTTTTGATCTGTCAATTCTGTAATAATATCCAAATTGAAAACCTGTGTAAACAATATCAGGGTTTCTGTTATCTATTTCAACATGCATTCCATCGCCACCTAAAAGTCTTTTATAAGGGTATTCACCTTCTTCGTGCCAGCTAACAGATGCTTTGTAATTGTTAGGGCCAACCCAAACTCCATTGTCCTGCAATCCGCCATAAACATTATATGGCTTTTGGTAATCTACATTAACGCTATAGAATTGTCCTACTGTTGGCGTATTGCACTTGATCCAGTTTTCGCCATCGTCATAGGATATATTTACACCACCATCATTACCTATGATCAAATGGTTTTTATTCTCAGGGTTGATCCAGATGGCATGATGATCGGCATGAACATTCTGTCCGTTGATAGACTTAAATGTTTTACCGCCATCATCCGATCTTAATATTGGTACACCAGCTATATAAACTTTCTCAGGGTCAACAGGATTTGTTTTGATGACCCCAAAATAATAACCATAAGAATTAACCAAACCATCCAAATAATCATCGTGTGTTTTAGTCCAGTTTTTTCCGCCATCAACAGATTTATAGACTTCTGCTCCAATCACTGGAGTGTCGAATAACAGGCTATTTGCATCAGTCAGATAATTTACAAGATCAATGGGTTTTATTTCTCCGTCTTTAACATGTTGCTTTACATTTTCTGCATCATACTTTTCCGGGAAACCATTATTTTTTAAAAAATCATTTAGTTTCTCATCGTTCAATTTCAAAAATGCGTTTTGGCTCATATCTTTAAAATCGGCTTTCTTCAGACCGATTGAATCCAAATTTTCTTCTGGCTCTTTTTCTCTTCTAAATTGATTATCCAAAATGGCAAATAATTCTTCATTACTATTGACTGCCAATCCAATTCTGCCAACTCCTTCACCTTTTGGGAACCCGTTATTATTTGTTATCTTTTTCCATGAATTACCACCATCAACACTTTTATAAATGGCTGAATTCTTTCCGGAGCCATTAAAATTCCATGCTTTTCTGTCTCGTTCCCAAGAAGCGGCATAAAGAACATTAAAATCTTCCGGTGAAGCAACAAGATCTATAATTCCTGTATCCTTATTTATGTATAAGGTTTTTGTCCAGGTTTGTCCTCCATCGGTTGTTTTGAAGATTCCCCTTTCCTCATTAGGTGAATATAAATGACCGATAACTGCAACTAAAACTTCATCAGAATTATTAGGATTAATAAGAATTCGTCCAATATGATGAGAATCGTTTAACCCAATATTTTTCCATGTTTCACCGCCATCGGTAGATTTTAGAATTCCAATTCCGGCATAAGAAGATCGAGATGAATTATTCTCACCTGTTCCAACCCAAATGGTATTTGATTTCCAATCCACTGCTATATCACCAATATTCTGAGTTGGAGAATTATCCATTACAGGTTTAAAAGTGGTTCCATTGTTATTTGTAAACCATAATCCTCCCGAAGCATATGCAACATAAAACTCGGTGGGATCCTCAGGATTTACATCCAGATCTACAACACGACCACTCATAATAGTTGGCCCTATGTTTTCGAAAGAAATGTTTTTGACTAGAGAATTCTCAGTAATAAATTCTTTTTGTTTTAAAGCGTCAATTGTTATTTTGGAAGATGTAGATGGTTGCTGAGAATGAACTGAAAAACTGATTGAAATGAATAAAAGCGTAAGGGATTTAAAAATATTCATAGAGTGTGTTTTTTAAGATTCTGAAAATTACTTAAACCCTATTCAACAACAAAATAATTATTATTAGAATTTTAAAGTTTGTACTTTTATATCACTAAATCCATAAGAAATGAAATATCAAAAAATCGACAGGAAATTATTCATAAAGAACAGAAAAAATTTCACAGCTAAAATGAAACCAAATAGTTTGGCTGTTTTTAATTCCAATGATATTTATCCAATTAGTGCCGACAGTACTTTACCATTTGAACAACACAGAGATATTTTTTATTTGAGTGGAGTGGATCAGGAAGAAAGTATTTTAGTTTTATTTCCGGACTGTCCTAAAAAAGAACATAAAGAAATTTTATTTCTTAAGGAAACCAGTGATCTCATAGCAATTTGGGAAGGTGAAAAACTAACGAAAGAGGCAGCTTTTGAAACCAGCGGGATCAAAACTGTTTATTGGTTACAGGATATGGAAAAGATCATGTTTGAGTTAATGACGCAGTGTGAAACGGTTTACATAAACACTAATGAGCATTACAGAGCAAGTGTTGAAACCGAAACCAGAGAAGATCGCTTTACAAAATGGCTGAAGAATAAGTATCCGGCACATAGTGTTGCCAAGAGTAATCCTATTTTACAAAGACTCCGCTCAGTAAAAGATAAAATAGAACTCGACCTCATTCAGCATGCATGTGATATTACAGAAAAAGGATTTAGACGTGTACTGGATAAAGTAAAACCTGGTATTTGGGAATATGAAATTGAGGCAGAATTCATGCATGAGTTTTTAAGAAATCGCTCAAAGAAATTCGCATATACTCCTATTATTGCATCAGGAAATAATGCCAACGTTTTGCACTACATTGAAAACAACCAGCAATGTAAAAAAGGCGATTTGATATTGATGGATGTTGGTGCTGAATATGCTAATTATTCATCGGATCTAACTCGTACTATTCCTGTTTCAGGAAAATATACCAAGAGACAAAAAGAGGTTTATAATGCTGTAAACAGGGTTAAAAATGAAGCTACAAAATTATTGGTTCCCGGTGCATTATGGGCAGAATATCATGTTGAGGTCGGTAAACTCATGACCAGCGAATTATTAGGCTTGGGATTAATTGATAAAGCCGATGTAAAGAATGAAGATCCTAACTGGCCGGCATATAAAAAATATTTTATGCATGGCACCTCTCACCATATGGGATTGGATACTCATGATTATGGAATATTGACCGAACCAATAAAAGCCAATATGGTATTTACAGTTGAACCGGGAATTTATATTCCGGATGAAGGATTTGGTATCAGATTAGAAGATGATGTCGTGGTTCAGGAAAAAGGAGAACCCTTCAACTTGATGAGAAATATTCCTATTGAAGCCGAGGAGATTGAGGAGTTGATGAATTAGTTCCACAATAATTAAAATATAATACATATTTCAAATCATTGATTTGATAAGAATTTCTATGAAAGTAAAAAACCCTATTGACTTTTGTTTTGTTATTGGCTGCCTTCTGCTGGCAATTGCATTAACAAATTGCTCTAATAATGATGATGTGAGGACTCCAAGAGTGGGAAACATCCCTGATCCGGCATTTGAACAAGCATTGATTGATCTTGGTCATGATGATGTTCTGGATGGAAAATTACTTACAGCAAATGTTGCAGATGTTTTAGAATTATCTGTTCCCAATTATTTTACTCAAGATATTATCACAGATCTAACAGGGATAGAGTATTTTTCCGCTTTGGAAATATTGAATTGCAATGCGCAATCCATTACATTTCTTGACTTAAGTAACAATTTAAATTTGAAAGAACTAGATTGTGGTTATAACCAAAACCTTTCCATGTTAAATGTAAATGATAATACAGCACTTGAAATACTCAAGTGTCACGGCAACAGTCTTACAAATTTAGATGTAAGTCATAATGTTAACTTACAAGAATTGTACACTTATGGGAATACTCAACTCACTAGTTTAGATTTAAGCAACAATACTGCTCTTAAAATACTATGGTGTTACAGTAATCAACTTAATAATCTAGATGTAAGTAATAATATAAATTTAGAAGTTCTGGATTGCCGCTTTATGGATTTAACAAATTTAGATGTAAGTAATAATATAAACTTAAAGGTTTTAAATTTTTGGGAAAATGAAATATCAAATATTGATGTCAGCAATAATTTAGCCCTTGAAGTTTTAGATTGCAAGGATAATAAACTAACCAGTTTAGATGTGAGCAATAATTTGGCATTGGAATCCCTTGGTTGTAACGGAAATCAATTGACCAGTTTAGATATAAGTGACAATATCGCATTAAAAAGTTTGGGATGTGAAGCTAATCCACTCACTAATATTGATATAAGTAATAATTTAGCTTTAGAAGTTCTCTCATTTGGAAATAGTCCGATTAGCAATATAGATGTCAGTAATAATACTGCACTAACTTATTTGTCATGTTTTAATGCACCAATAACCAATTTGGATATAAGCAACAATATTGCCTTAGAACTTTTGATTTGTAATAACAACCAACAACTTACTAGTTTAGATGTGAGTAATAATAACTCTTTGGTTTGGCTTCAATGTAACGAGAACAATCTAACCTCTATAAACCTTGGTAATATCAATAGCTTAATTGCTTTAGAATGTAATAATAATCAACTAACTGATTTAGTCTTGAATAGTGGTGTAAATTTAGAGTATTTAGATTGCTCAGAAAACCTCCTCAGTTCTCTGGATGTAAGTTATAATTTAAATTTAGGCGGTCTGGACTGTTCTTTCAATAGCTTAAACTGCATTAAAGTAAATGATGCTCAAATAGCTAATATTCCAGATGGATGGTATAAAGATAATGATGCCATATATGCTTTAAGCTGTAATTAAAAATTGAAACAAACACTTTTATTTTAAAACTCTAAGATTCTAATTTATTTATCAAAACATTAAATGATTTTAAAATACAAGAACATAAATATCAATTATTCCATTAAAGGCACTGGTATTGCTGTAGTTTTATTACATGGGTTTTTAGAAAATAAAACCATGTGGGATCCTTTTATTCCAAACTTCTCAAAAAAGCATCAGGTCATTGCTATTGATTTATTAGGACATGGAGAAACGGGTTGTTTGGGAGATGTTCACTCCATGGAAGATATGGCAGAGGCGGTAAGGGCTGTTTTAAAAAAACTTGATATCAAGAAAAGCATATTAATTGGTCATTCGATGGGAGGATATGTAGCTTTGGCTTTTGCTGAGGAATATCCTGATGAAGTAACTGGATTATGTTTAATGAATTCAACAGGTCAATCTGATTCAGAAGAGAAAAAGATCAATCGGGATCGCGCTGTCGAGGCAGTCTCAGCAAATAAAAACAGGTTTGTCAGAATTTCGGTAACCAATCTGTTCCGTCCAAAGAACAGAACCATCTTTTCTAAGGAATTAAAACAGGTTAAAAATGAGGCATTAAAAATTCCGCTGGAAGGAATTACAGCTGCCTTAAAAGGTATGAAGATCAGAAAAGACAGGAGGAAAGTATTACAAACATTGACATGTAAAAAAATGATGATAATTGGGAAGCGCGATCCTGTTTTAGATTATGAAGCATTGATTAATCAAACAGAAAATACTGACATACAAATAGTAGAATTTCCGGACGGGCACATGAGTCATATAGAAAACAAAGCAGATTTTCTGACAGTAATCATGCATTTCATCGAATAAATATAACTTTTAATCGTAGTTTTAATTTTTTTGTTTATTTTCATTCCCTGATAACCTACTTGTCAATTCAATGAAAAACTCTAACAACTCAAAATTAACAGCCAAACTTTACTGCTCTCTTTTTGGGCATAATTATTTTCTGTCAAAAAAAGTTACTTATCACATAAAAGAATACACCTGTAAATCGTGTAAAAAACAAGTTACTACAAATGTGAATGGTGATCTTATAGATTTAACTCCTAAGTATAAAGAAATAAATTCGGTGTTAGAACGAGTGCATAACAAAAGAAAGCTTCGTTTGCAGAATAAATCTAACGTTTCATCGATTATTTAGAATGGTATAATAATAAATTTACTCTTATTCACTACCTTAACGCTCCTCTTAAAAAACTAAATAAAATAATTCCCTCATGAAGCATTTACATTGTACTGTATTTGGTCATAATTATGTAGTTTCAAAAAGTGTTACAAATTTTGTAAAGGAGTACAGATGTACTTATTGTAACAAGCAATGGACAACTAATAGTAATGGCAATTTAATTCCATTAACACCAAAGTTTAAAGAAATTAATGCGGTGTTAAACCGTATTCACGCTAAAAAATTATCGAAAAGAACTCTTATTCTTGATCGCTAAAAGAATTCCAGCCTTGAGCCTTTAATGGAATTTTTTCATTCGCTCTGGTAACGAGGTGCATGCCATTCTCGAGATTTGTCATATATCCAATGACAGTTAAATTTGGGTTGCCTTTTATTTTTGGAAAATCTTGTTGTGAGACTGTCATTAACAATTCATAATCTTCACCACCGCTTAAAGCAATTGTCGTACTGTCAATTTTAAATTCTTCACAAGTTGAAATGACCTGTGGATCCAATGGAATTTTATCTTCGTAAAGATCACAGCCAACTTTACTTTGCTTGCAGAGATGTATTATTTCTGATGAAAGTCCGTCGCTAATGTCAATCATTGATGTAGGTTTTACTTCAAGGTCTTTAAGCAGTTTCACTATGTCTTTTCTGGCCTCGGGCTTCAGCTGCCTTTCAATAATGTAGCTGTATGGATCCAAATCCGGTTGATTGTTTGGATTGACTTTAAAAACTTCTTTTTCCCTTTCAAGCACTTGCAATCCCATGTAAGCGCCTCCAATATCGCCAGTAACAACCAATAGATCATTTTCTTTGGCACCGCTTCTGTAGACAATATCTTTTAATCTGGCTTCACCTATTGCCGTAATTGAAATAACCAAGCCTTTATTTGAACTTGTAGTATCTCCACCAACAATATCAACATTATAATTTTTGGAAGCCAGTTCGATCCCGGCATATAATTCTTCAACCGCTTCAAGTGGAAATCGGTTTGATATAGCAATTGAAACCGTTATTTGAGTTGCTTCAGCATTCATGGCATAAACATCAGAAAGATTCACCATAACAGCTTTATATCCTAAATGCTTCAAAGGCATATAGCTAAGATCAAAATGGACTCCTTCAATCAAAAGATCTGTTGTCAAGATGACTTTATTTTTAAATTCTAAAACAGCCGCATCATCTCCTACACCCTTAATTGTGGATTTTTGTTTGATCTCAAAATTCTTAGTTAAATGATCTATAAGTCCAAATTCACCTAGATCACTGATTTTTGTAAACTCTTGATTTTTGTCTTCTACCATGCTGCAAATTTAATATTCTTTTATAACAAAAACCTATCAAACATCTACAACTAAAATTCTTAACCCCATTAAGAATGCTCATTTGGATGTTATAGAAGACCGACAAATAATTATAGAAATCACTTATAAAACTATATGCTAATATAATGTTATCGTGCATTGCAAAACAGCGGTTATATTGTATATTTGCACTCTATTTAGAATTAATCTATTTAAGGAATATGATAAAAGTTTCAGAAACAGCGAAGAAAAAAGTTGTTGAATTGATGAAGGATGATGGCTTTGATCCATCGACCGATTATATTCGTGTTGGCGTGAAAAGCGGTGGATGTTCCGGCTTATCTTACGATTTAAAGTTTGATAATCAGCAACAGGAAGAAGACAAGGTCTTTGAGGATAATGGGGTAAAAATTATTGTAGATAAAAAAAGCTTTTTATACTTAATTGGCACAACATTGGAATATTCAGGCGGATTGAATGGAGCGGGTTTTGTTTTCAATAATCCAAATGCGAACAGAACATGTGGATGCGGAGAATCCTTTTCATTATAGTTAAAAAGTTAAAAAATTAAAAGTAAATGAAGTTTCTAAGTTAATAAGTGGTTTAATAAAATACTTAAACTCAACTTTTAACTTTAGACTTTACAACATTAAACTTTTATGGGTAAATATACAGAAGACGATTTAAGAGAAGAATTAAAATCTAAAGAATACGAATACGGTTTTTATACCGATATCGAATCCGATACCTTTCCTATAGGTCTAAACGAAGATATTGTTCGTGCTATTTCTAAAAAGAAAGAAGAACCCGAATGGATGACCCTATGGAGACTGGAAGCTTTTAAGGCCTGGAAAGAAATGGAAGAGCCGGAATGGGCAAATGTTCATTATGTGAAGCCCGATTTCCAAGCAATTTCTTATTATTCTGCTCCAAACAGCAAGCCAAAATATGATAGTATTGATGAGGTTGATCCGGAGTTACTGGCAACTTTTGAAAAGCTTGGAATTTCTTTGGATGAACAAAAAAAATTGGCCGGAGTAGCAATGGACGTAGTTGTTGATTCAGTATCAGTTGCCACTACATTTAAAAAGACACTAGCTGAAAAAGGAATCATTTTTATGAGTATTTCTGAAGCTATCAAAGAACATCCTGAACTAGTAAAAAAATACATGGGAACTGTTGTGCCACAAAAGGACAACTTTTATGCTGCCTTGAATTCAGCCGTCTTTAGTGATGGATCATTCTGTTATATACCAAAAGGTGTACGTTGCCCAATGGAATTATCAACTTATTTCAGGATCAATCAGGCAGGAACTGGACAGTTTGAGCGTACCTTGGTTATTGCTGATGAAGGTAGTTACGTAAGTTATCTTGAAGGATGTACCGCGCCAAGCAGAGACGAGAATCAGTTGCATGCAGCTGTTGTAGAACTTATTGCATTGGATAATGCCGAAATAAAATATTCCACAGTTCAAAACTGGTATCCTGGAAATGCCGAAGGAAAAGGAGGCGTCTACAACTTTGTTACAAAAAGGGGATTGTGTGAAACTAATTCCAAGATCTCATGGACTCAGGTAGAAACGGGAAGTGCTGTGACCTGGAAATATCCTTCTTGTATTTAAAAGGTGATAATTCTATCGGAGAATTCTATTCAATTGCTGTGACCAATAATTATCAGCAGGCAGATACAGGTACTAAAATGATCCATATTGGAAAGAACACAAGGTCAACAATTATAAGTAAGGGTATTTCTGCCGGACATTCTCAAAATAGTTACAGAGGATTGGTTAAAGTGAATTCGGGAGCAGATAATGCCAGAAACTTTTCACAGTGTGACAGCTTATTAATGGGCAACCTATGTGGGGCACATACATTTCCATACATTGAAGCAAAGAATAAAACTGCTCAAATTGAGCATGAAGCCACTACAAGTAAAATTGGAGAAGATCAAATATTCTATTGCAATCAAAGAGGAATAGACACAGAAAAAGCAATTGCTTTAATTGTCAATGGTTTTAGCAAGGAGGTATTAAATAAGTTGCCAATGGAATTTGCTGTGGAAGCTCAGAAGCTATTGGAAATAAGTTTAGAAGGTTCAGTAGGATAACGGATTATTAATATGAAAAAAGTTGTTTTCATTTTATGGATCTCTTTAGTAGCATTCAGCTGTAAATCAGATTCAAAACAAGAAAAAAGTGTTGCTCCGGAAGAGAGTGAATTAATAACCATGACTGGAGATTTTATCTACTATGCAGATGCCGCGGTCCTGCAAACACCAAAAGAAATATATGGGGTTGTCATAGATGATAAAATGCATGAGCTGGAAAATGTTGTCAAACCGCTGAAAAATGAAGTGACAGATATGGTTTCCGTCACTGTAAAAGTTCGCCGATTTGAAAAACCTGAAAATGAAGAAGGTTGGCCATTTCGCGTGGAAATAAAAGAAATATTGAAGGTTGAAAAACCGGATCCTAATAAACAAGATGTAATTAAATTAGTAGAATAATAATATGTTAAAGATAAAAGATCTACACGCTAGTGTTGAAGGTAAATCAATTTTAAAAGGAGTCAATCTTGAAGTCAAAGCAGGAGAGGTCCATGCCATTATGGGGCCAAACGGTTCAGGCAAAAGTACATTGGCTTCTGTAATTGCAGGGAAAGAAGAATATGAGGTTACTAAGGGCGACATTTTTTTTGAAGGCAAAAATATTGAGGACTTAGCAGCCGAGGAAAGAGCTCATAAAGGAATATTTTTATCATTCCAGTATCCCGTGGAAATTCCGGGAGTTTCTGTAACTAACTTCATAAAAACTGCGATCAATGAAACCAGAAAATCAAAAGGGTTAAATGACATGCCTGCAAATGAAATGTTGAAACTGATCCGCGATAAAGCAGAACTATTGGAAATAGACAGGAAGTTTTTATCCCGATCGTTAAATGAAGGATTTTCAGGAGGAGAAAAAAAGAGAAATGAAATATTTCAAATGGCAATGTTAGAACCTAAACTAGCCATTTTAGATGAAACTGATTCAGGATTGGATATTGACGCGCTTCGTATTGTTGCCAATGGTGTTAACAAACTTAAAAGTAAAGATAACGCAGTTGTGGTTATAACACATTACCAGAGGTTGTTAGAATATATTGTCCCTGATTTTGTTCATGTTCTGCACAATGGTAGAATTGTGAAATCTGGAACAAAAGAGTTGGCTCATGAACTGGAAGCTAAAGGGTACGACTGGATAAAAGAAGAAGTGAACGCATAAAATAAGTGGGCAGTCGCAGTCATAGTTATCTGTTTTTTCAGAATTACTGAATGCTGCGAATGAAAATTGAAAACTGAACAAAATGGATTTAAAAGAAAAACTAGTATCCTCTTTTATGGCTTTTGAGAATAATGTTGATGTTACTTCAAGGGTACATGATATCAGGACAGAAGCGATCAAGACATTTGAAGAAAAAGGATTTCCAACAAAAAAAGATGAAGCCTGGAAGTATACCTCTTTAAATAAAATATTAAAAACAGATTTCAGCGTTTTTCCAAAACAGGATAATTCACTTGAATATAGTGATGTAAAGGGATATTTTATTCATGATATCGAGTCCTATAAATTGGTGTTTATTGATGGTAAATATTCATCTAATCTATCCAAAACCACACATGATGGGATGGATATCTGTTTAATGTCGGCCGCTTTAAATAAACCAAAGTACAGGCTGATGATCGATAATTATTTTAATAAAGCAGCCACAAAGGACGGTTTGTCCTCTTTGAATACGGCATTTTCAAATGAAGGAGCTTATATTCATATACCAAAGAACAAGGTAGTTGAAAAACCAATTCAGATTGTATATTTTTCAACTGGAGACGAATCGGCTTTAATGAATCAGCCAAGAAATCTGATCGTAGTTGAGGAAAATTCTCATTTGCAAATTATTGAACGTCATCAAAGTTTAACGTCCAATCCTGTATTGACCAATAGTGTGACCGAAGTATTTGCAAAGAAACGTGCCATAGTCGATTATTATAAAATACAGAATGATAACAACAATGCTTCTTTAATAGACAATACATTTATTAATCAAAGACAGGAGAGTCATTGTTCTGTCCACACCTTTTCTTTAGGTGGAAAATTAACACGCAATAACCTTAATTTCTATCAAAAAGGAGAAAGAATAAATTCAATATTAAAAGGAATTACGATTATTGAAGATAATCAGCATGTTGATCACAGTACTTTAGTTCATCATATTGAACCAAATTGTGAAAGCCATCAGGATTATAAAGGTGTGTTTGGAGAAAATTCAACCGGTGTTTTCAATGGTAAGGTCTGTAGTAAATAAGGAAGCTCAAAAAACCAATGCATTTCAGGCTAATAATAATATCCTGTTAAGTGATAAGGCGTCTATAAATACAAAACCACAATTAGAGATTTTTGCCGATGATGTTAAATGCTCTCATGGTTGTACCATAGGACAGCTGGATGATAATGCCATGTTTTATTTAAAGACCAGAGGGATACCGGAAAAAGAAGCAAAAGCCCTTTTGACCTATGCATTCGCAAATAATGTATTGGATTCTGTAAAAATTCCTGAATTAAAAGGTAGAATCAACAAATTAATTGCTCAAAAATTAAAAGTGAACATTGGATTTGATCTGTAATAAATTCATATACTCAATTACATAAATTTTATGCTTAACGTAGATAAAATAAGAAAAGATTTTCCAATACTATCTCGTAAAGTCAATGGAAATCCTTTGGTGTATCTGGATAATGCAGCAACTTCTCAAACACCTCAACAAGTTATAGATGTTATAGTTGACTATTATAGTAATTACAATGCCAACATTCATCGTGGTGTACATACTTTAAGTCAGGAAGCTACCAATGCATACGAACTGGCAAGACAAAAGATTCAAAAGCATTTTAATGCTAAGCATCCTTATGAGATCATCTTTACTTCAGGAACTACTCATGGAATAAATTTGGTTGCTAACGGATTTACATCGATATTAAAAAAAGGAGATGAAATAATTGTTTCAGCATTAGAGCATCACAGTAATATTGTGCCTTGGCAAATGCTTTGTGAAAGAACTGGTGCTGTTTTGAAAGTAATACCAATGAATCAGGAAGGCGAATTGATATTGGCTGAATATGAAAAATTACTTTCCAATAAGGTAAAATTAGTATTTGTCAATCATATCTCGAACACCTTAGGAACTATAAACCCTGTGAAAGAGATTGTAGAAAAAGCACATAAAGTTGGAGCAGCAGTTTTAATTGATGGTGCACAAGCCTGCCCTCATTTAATTCCAGATATGCAAGATTTAGATGTCGATTTTTATGTGACTTCAGCTCATAAATTATGTGGACCAACAGGAATTGGAATGCTTTATGGTAAGGAAAAATGGCTAAAAAAATTACCACCCTATCAAGGAGGAGGAGAAATGATTGCTGAAGTGACCTTTGAAAAAACAACTTATGCAGATTTGCCTTATAAATTTGAAGCAGGAACACCAAATATTTGTGGAGGAATTGCTTTTGGAGCAGCACTGGATTATATGAATTCCATTGGGTTTGATAATATTTCAATTTATGAAAATGAGCTCTTAAATTATGCGACTAAGGAATTGTTGAAAATTGAAGGTTTAAAAATTTATGGTCCGTTAAAAAACAAAACATCGGTCATTTCATTTAATCTGGAAGGAATTCATCCTTACGATGTTGGAAGTATTTTGGATAAAATGGGTATTGAAGTAAGAACGGGTCATCATTGCACACAACCAATAATGGATTTTTACAAAATTCCCGGAACAGTTAGAGCGTCATTTGCATTTTATAATACAATTGAAGAAGTCGATGCACTTGTAAATGCAGTTAAGAAAGCAAAAATGATGCTGTCTTAATAGTTTGGCCTCTTTTTTGTAATATTATAATAAAATTAATAGAGTATGAAAATTTTGTTTAGCCTGTTAGCCTTAATAGTAACCACAAAGGAATGTGAAAATAAGAATGCAGTTCGTGATGCTAATAAAACTGAAATCGTGAATTCTGATAAAGTTTCTCAAGAACAAAAAGATTACATCATTGAATATTCAGCTATTTCAAGAGGGATATTTAATGAAGTTAAAATAAGCAATAACAGTATTTCAGTTCAAAAGGATCGAAATTCAAAACCACTAGTTACGGAATTAAATAATGAGATGAGGGAAGATCTTATGAATAAACTGGATGGGATTGATATCACTTTGTTACCGGAATTAAAAGCCCCGACAGAAAAACGATTATTTGATGGTGCGGCCCATGCAACACTTAAAATAACCGTTGATGGTAAAATCTATTCTACTGCAAGTTTTGATCATGGTTTTCCGCCTGAAGAAATAAAGCCAACTTTGCAACAAAATAGTGCAGTATCTGGAATGATTTGAAAGTGAAATAATGAAATTGTATTTTTAATAAAAATAGAACTGGTGAAAATAGAAGATATACAAAACGAAATAATTGATGAATTCTCAATGTTTGAAGATTGGGAGGAGCGTTATCAGTACATGATCGATCTGGGTAAAACATTGCCTTTGATTGATGAAAAATACAAAACGGAAGATAATATTATTAAAGGTTGTCAAAGTAAGGTTTGGGTTCATGCTGAAATGAATGATGATAAAGTGGTATTCACTGCAGATAGTGATGCAATCATAACCAAAGGTATTATCGCTATTTTAATTCGTGTGTTTTCAAATCAGCATCCTAAGGATATTATTGATGCCAATACAGATTTCATTGATAAGATCGGACTTAAAGGAACATTTGTCACCAACTCGTGCTAACGGATTGGTAAGTATGATCAAACAACTTAAAATGTATGCCATTGCATACCAAACACAATTGCAATAATGAGCGAAACAAAGATAGATACTAATAAACTAGGAGAAAAGATCGTAGGAGTTCTAAAAACGATTTATGATCCTGAAATTCCTGTGGATATTTATGAATTAGGATTGATTTATGATGTTTTTGTAAATGAAGATCTTGATGTAAAAATATTAATGACCTTAACAACCCCAAATTGTCCGGTTGCAGAAACACTTCCTCTTGAAGTTGAGGAAAAGGTTAAATCTATAAACGAAGTAAAAAGTGCGATAGTAGAAATTACTTTTGATCCACCATGGACTCAGGATCTTATGAGTGAAGAGGCCAAGTTGGAATTAGGAATGCTTTAATATGGCTGATGAAATAGTAAATCGCGTTGCGAATAGCAAACTAGTAACCATTGATCTCGAAGATTACTACCCAGATGGGAAGCGGATTTTGTTCGATATTAAGGATTGGCTATTAGAAGGGTTGGTTCTGCGAGAGAAAGATTTCAGAGAAAAAGCCAAATCATTTGACTGGTCTCAGTACCAAAATTGCTATGTTGCTCTAACTTGTTCTACTGAAGCTACCATTCCTGCCTGGGCTTATATGCTTTTAGTCGTTTATTTAGAACCTTTTGTCGAAAAGGCTATAATTGGGGACCTGGAGGCATTAGAGACTTCAATATATCAGGACATTATCAGTCAATTAAAAACTTCAGATTACAAAGATAAGCCTGTCATAATTAAAGGGTGCAGTCATAAGCCAGTGCCTGCAAATGCTTATGTTATGCTCATAAACAAGCTAAAACCACTGGCTAAATCCATTATGTATGGTGAAGCGTGTTCTGCAGTGCCACTTTTCAAGAAACGATAACTCAACAATTTATTAAATATCTGTAATACAGTACTTTATGACATTTGCTTGATTTTGTCAAAATGAGTTTTAGATATATATTTGCCAAAATTTTAACATTGAACTTAAACGTTAATTAAAACTTATTAAAATGACTAAAAAATTAATTTTATTACTTGCATTATTTGTTGGGATAAATTCCATAAATGCACAGACAAAAGAAGAATTGCAATCTCAGAAAGCAGAGAAGCAAGCAGCGGCAGACGCCTTGCAGGGAGAAGCCAATGCTTTACAAGCTCAAATTGATGCCCTTCCGGGATGGAGAAAAGGCGCCTTCGGTACTATTGGCGGAACTATTTCTGAATTCAGTAACTGGTATTCTCAGGGATCACCTAATAATTCATCCGGGAATATCGGATTTACGGTAAATGCATTTGCAAACAATCTTCAAGAAAAGTTCTTTTGGAGAAATTCTGCCAATGTCAATTTGGCTTGGGTAAAGCTTGATGACAAGGATAATCCAGATGACAGCGATAAATTTAGAGAAGCTACAGATGTGTTTAATATTACATCTCTTTATGGTAGAAAACTTAGCGAAAAGTTTGCTATTTCAACATTAGGAGAGTATAGAACTACCATATTAAGTAACTTTAATGATCCTGGTTATTTAGATGTGGGTGTTGGTGCTACATGGACACCTATTACTGATCTAATTGTGGTTATACATCCAATTAACTACAACTTTGTTTTCAGTAAAGGAGACAGCGTTTTTGAGTCATCTTTGGGTGCAAAAATCGTTGCTGATTATACAAGGCAAATTGGTGCAGTTAATTTTAAAACCAATTTATCAATGTTCCAGAGTTATAAAAGTGGAGACTATTCCAACTGGACCTGGACAAACTCTTTCGGATATACGTTATGGAAAATGATTGGTGTAGGTTTTGACTTCGGATTAAGAAGTAACAAACAAGAGGCACTTAATTATTCATTGGCACAGGCTCCTCCTACTGCAACAGATTTTAACGATGTTGACAATAAATTGCAAACCTACTGGATGGTTGGTTTAAATTATAAATTGTAATTCTTCAAGAATTAATAAAAAAAACTCGCTATAATTAGCGAGTTTTTTTTATGCCATATTCTCATCGTAATCAGGATATAGGAAATTATTATATGGAAAACGTGTAATATGAATTTGCCTTACTTCCTGATATACTCTTTTTTTAAAATCTTCCAAATTCTCCTTACTTAAAGCTGATACAAAAAGAGTTTTGTCACCAACTTTATTCATCCAGGTTTTTTTCCATTCTTCAAGAGAATAATGAGCCTTTGTTCGTTCAGTTGTGAGGTCATCATCATCTATACGTTCAGGATGATAGGCATCTATTTTGTTAAACACCATAATTGTTGGTTTGTTGCCACAGTCTATTTCGCCTAATATTTTATTTACAGACTCAATGTGCTCTTCAAAGTTAGGATGTGAAATATCAACAATATGCAATAACAGATCGGCTTCTCTAACCTCATCCAAAGTACTCTTAAAACTTTCAACTAATTGAGTAGGTAGTTTCCTTATAAATCCAACAGTGTCACTCATCAAAAAAGGTAAATTTTTGATGACCACTTTTCTCACAGTAGTATCCAGTGTCGCGAACAATTTATTTTCGGCAAAAACTTCACTTTTACTTACTACATTCATTAAAGTAGATTTTCCAACGTTGGTATAACCAACTAAAGCAACTCTGACCAGGGAGCCTCTGTTCCCTCTTTGAACTGCCATTTGTTTGTCAATAGTTTTGATCTTTTCTTTTAGCAACGATATTTTATCACGAACAATACGTCTGTCGGTTTCAATTTCTGTTTCACCGGGTCCACGCATTCCAATACCACCTTTTTGACGTTCCAGGTGAGTCCACATTCCTTTTAGTCGTGGTAATAAATATTCACATTGGGCTAACTCCACTTGTGTTCTGGCATAACTTGTTTGAGCTCGCTGTGCAAAGATATCGAGGATCAAATTGGTCCTGTCAAGGACTTTACAATTTAGGATCTTGCTGATATTTCGTTCCTGAGCAGGAGACAACTCATCATCAAAAATTGCAGTGCCAATTTCATTTTCTTCTATAAATTTTTCAACATCACTCATTTTACCACTTCCTATAAATGTCTTAGGATTGGGCATATCTATTTTTTGAGTGAACCGTTTTACAACTTCGCCACCTGCAGTAAAGGTCAAAAACTCTAACTCATCAAGATATTCTTTTGACTTTTGTTCATCTTGATCTTTCGTTATGGCACCGATCAACACAACTTTTTCCAGCTCAATATTTTTCTTCTCGATCATGTTTACTTATAATTGACAAAGTTACACAATTGATTGCTCTTATTTTTATTACTTTAGGCCAATAAATTATGCATTTCAAGAATGTTTTTTAATAGAAAAAAAAGGCAAATGTTTACACAGTAGCATTTTATAATGTTGAGAATTTATTTGATATATATGATAATCCCTTGACCAATGATGATGATTTTCTGCCAAATTCTGCCAAAAATTGGAATCAAAAGAAATATTCAAAAAAAATCAGAAAAATAGGATATGCGATTTCTAAAATTGGAACGAAACATTCAGGAAAGCCACCATCCTTAGTAGGTTTGGCAGAAGTGGAAAATAAGAATGTATTAACGGATCTGATTCATTCTAAACACTTAAAAAACAAGAACTATAATTATATCCTTTATAATTCCCCTGATGAAAGAGGTATTGATGTGGCGTTATTATATGACACTACTAAGTTCACTGAATTGAATTCCAAGAATTACAAGATCGAGCTACAGGATGAATTTGGAGGTATTGATCACACGAGGGATATATTGCTGGTCTCAGGTCTTTTTAATCATGAAAAAATTCATGTAATTGTAAACCATTGGCCTTCAAGAAGGAGTGGAAAGGATGAAACAGAAGAAAAACGGTTGATCACATCCAAGAAGGTCACCGAGATCATAAAAGAGGTCAATGAAATTGAAAAAGACCCTAAAATAATAGTTATGGGAGATTTTAATGATGATCCTTCGAGTAAAAGTTTAAAGAATTTATTAGGGAACAATAATCTGTTCAATCCTATGGAAACTTTATTGTCATTTACCAGAGGAAGTTTAAGCTACAAGTTTAACTGGAATTTATTCGATCAGATTTTGTTTACCACCAATTTTTTTCAAACTGAGGAAGGCAAACATAGCTTCGGCCATGCCAATATTTTTGATGATATCTTTTTAACTCAATTTGAAGGTAAATACAAGGGAAATCCATTCAGGACCTTTGTTGGAAGAAAATATAAGGGTGGATACAGTGATCATTTTCCTGTTTACATACATTTAAGGCAAAATTAGCATAATATACACTTTATCGAATAATATTACTTTTCACCTATTATGGTTAATATTGCTTAAGGTTAACCTCTATTTTAAGTATATTTCCGTCCGTTTTTAACAAAATTTTAAGTTTTAAGATTATATTCCCTAACATCTTCTCTTTGAGCGACATATGTTTTTGGTTTATAGCTAAACAAACTAATTAATTTAAATCATCTCCCATGAAGAAAATTACTTTCCTGATTTTTCTGTTGTGTTTCTCGTATGTGTCAGTTGCTCAGGTTTTAAGCGAGCCTGCAAACTGGCCTAATCCAAGTTGGACTGTAACAGGGACATATGCAGCAAGTGCTTTAATAAATAATCCTACTACCAGTGATGCATTTACATTTAATGACGATGCAGCCGGAAGTGCTTCAGATGACGATGTTATAGCGGAATCACCTGTTATAGATATAACTGCTGCATATACTGCTGGCGAAACACAAGTCCTGTTTTCCGGAACTTATAATCATAGAAATATTGGCGGATCCCTAACTCTGGATTATTTTGATGCGGATTCCGGCACGTGGACGACATTATTTGATTTTCCAAATAACGGTTCCGGATCAGATTATTCAACTTGTTCCAATATGCAACCCTTTGAAGTTGGATTAGTCATAGATTCTTTTACCGCAACACAATTGTCAGGGTTTAAATATAGATTTGCTTATGATGATGACGATGGCTGGCAATGGGGATGGTGTATTAAGGAACCGGCAATTGTTTCAGTTGGTGCAATGGCTCCAAATTGTGATTCAGTTGTTTCAACGCCTTCCAATGGAGCAACAGAAGTAGCTTTAGATACACAAATAACCTGGTCGGCAGCAACAGGGTTTCCGGAAGGATATCTCTTGTCTATCGGAACAACAGATGGGGGAACTGATGTCTTGGATTCATATGATAGTGGAGTAGGTCTGACTTATGATCCTACCGGATTAATTGACTACAATACAGAATATTTCATAACGATTACACCGTACAATGGTGTTGGATTAGCAACAGGATGTACTTCAAGCAGTTTCACTACAGAAACCAATCCAAACACCACGGTTATTTGTGCAAATGGGCCTGTTAATACAACGTTTTGCTATGTTAGTGGTACTGTAACAGAATATTCATATACAAGTGATGATGGTTCTCTACTTACTTTAATTGTTAATGCTGGACAGGTAGAGAGTGGATGGGATGAATTCATTGTTTTAGATTCTGATGGAGTAACCGATTTAAATGCTGCAACCCCATATGGAAATTCGGGAAATTTGACTGGATTGATTTTTCAATCTTCAGGAGATAACCTAACCGTTCAAGTAAATGCAGATTCAAGTTTTGATTGTGTTAGCCAGGGATATACCTCAATAGATTTAAATGTTGCATGCTCAACATGTACCAATCCAACTGTAACTTTCAGTTTATTGGATAATTGTGACGTAGGAGAAGAGTTTTTTGTAATTGCAGATGTTACTGATCTGGGATCAGCAACATCAATTGATGTTGAAGACGGAATAGGAGGACTGCTAAATTTGACAGCTCCGGGAACAGCGCAGTTAGGACCTTATGCGAATGGAACCGATATAGTATTAACCGCATCTAATACAGATGATGTAAACTGTGTAATAACAAGTGATGTGTTCAATCTGGCGGCTTGTCCACCGGAGAATGATCTGTGTGCAGATGCTATTGAGGTATTTTGTGATGACACTGTAACAGGAGACACTACAGACGCTACCGAAAATGATGAATTAACCGATTTTTGCGGCACTGGTGAAGGCGCACCAGGTGTCTGGTATACCTATACAGGAACTGGAGATATTGTGACTTTTTCATTATGTGGTTCGTCTTTCGATACAAAAATTCAGGTATATGAAGGCTCTTGTGGTTCATTATCCTGTGTAGCAGGTAATGATGACAGTTGCAGCTTCCAGTCAGAAGTAGATATATTATCTGTATCAGGTACTACATATTACATTTATGTTTTCGGTTTTGGATCAGATACCGGTGAATATACATTTAACATAAGTTGTGTGGCTCCTCCTGATCCACCTGTTAATGATGACTGTGTATCTGCCACAATCTCTAACTGCCAATACAGATGAGAATTGTACAAATATTATAACAGGAACTGTTTATGGAGCAACTCCTTCTTTGGAAACAAACGGTTGTTCCGGAACAGCAGATGATGATGTCTGGTTCCAGTTTGAAGCAGTATCTGAAGACCATGCAATTGATATTTCCAATATAATGGGAGATACAGAAGATCTTTATCACGTACTATATGAAGGGGCTGATTGTGGAAGTTTAACTGAATTATATTGCAGTGATCCAAATCAAAGTGTAGCCGGTGGATTAACAGTAGGAAACACTTATTATGTGAGAGTATATTCCTGGACCGGTAATCCGTTACAAGATGTAACTTTTGATATTTGTGTATTCACGGTACCACCTCCAATAATTACAAATGACACAACTTATACTGTAGAACAACTGGTTGAAGATGTCTTAATTGATTCTGAATGTTCTTTAGTATCCAATATAACTTATTCCACAGGGACTGATTTCGGTTCTACAAACGGGATCGGATATTTTGAAGCAAATGGTTCTTCCTTTCCTTTTGAGAGTGGGCTAATCATGACAACAGGGGATGTATTGAATGCTCCCGGACCGGAAACCGGAACCATTTCTGATGGAAGTTTTGGCTGGCCTGGTGATATAGATCTGGAAAACGCTATTCCGGGATTATTCCCCGGAGTGACTAACAATGCATCTGTACTGGAATTCGACTTCATTCCGGTTATCGAGCAAATGAGTTTCGATTTTATTTTTGCAGCTGAGGAGTATGGAACTTTCCAATGCACCTTTACAGATGCCTTTGCATTCTTATTGACGGATCCTGACGGTGTCACAACAAACATTGCCTTAGTACCCGGAACAACAGATCCTATTTCTGTATTGAACGTAAGGGATGAGGCATATAATTCCAGTTGTCCTTCGGTTAATCCAGAATATTTTGGTGCCTATTATGGAAATGGAGGTTTACCGTCATTAACAAATCCAACCAATTTTATTGGCCGTACAGTTGTTTTGACTGCCTTAGCGGATGTAATTCCTAACGCACAATATCATATCAAACTTGTAATTGCCGATGATCAGGATACATTATTCGATTCTGCGGTTTTCATAGCAGCAGGTAGTTTTGATATTGGGACATTGGATCTGGGTGAAGATGTGTTATTAACATCAGGTAATGCAAATTGTCAAGGAGATGAAATAGTTCTTGATGCGGGAATATTACCTCTAAATTCAACCATTGCCTGGTATGCTGATGGTGATTTAATTGAAGGTGAAACATCAACAACCTTAGCTGTTTCAGATACGGCCATTTACAGTGCAATAATTACTATAGATAATACAGATTGTTCATTCACCGATGATGTTTTAATAGAGTTCTTCCCGGTTCCACAACCATCATTCCCTGAGCCAAGTATTATTAAATGTGCGAATGAAGAGTACACTCTGGATTTAGATGTGGCCAATACAGCAGATTTAAATAGTTTAACCTACACCTGGTCATTAAATGGAAATCAAGTCCAATCTGGCGATAGCGACACCTATTTACTAACAGCTTCAGCGGAAGAACAAGGTACGTTTAGCGTTTTAGTTACAGATGATGTAACAGGATGTAGTGCGGAGGCTCAGATTTTTGTTGAGTTTTATGAAAATTCTTATTGTGTTGACTTGCCACAAGGCCTGTCCCCTAATGGCGATGGTGATAACGATTGCCTGATTCTGGATCATTTGGATGATAAAGAAGATGTAACTCATATTGATATATTTAACCGTTTAGGTGTAAAAGTTTATGAATTAAATGAGTATGTCGATCAATGGTGTGGCACTGATCAGGATGGTAAAAAACTACCTGTGGGAACTTATTTTTATATTATCTATACCAAAGCAAAAGAACCAAGAACCAGCTGGATTTACTTAAACTACTAAACTAATAACATTTATAAATGAAAAACTTATATATAATAATAGTATTCTTGCTGGCATTGCGGTTAAGTGCACAGCAAGACCCTCAATACACTCAATATATGTACAATATGAATGTCATTAATCCGGCCTATGCCGGATCAAGAGAGAATTTATCTTTTGGTTTACTGTATCGTACTCAGTGGCAGGAACTTGATGGAGCACCTAAAACAGGGACATTTTTTGGTCATTCTCCTGTAGGCAAGAATGTGGGTTTGGGACTTTCAGTTATTTCTGATGAAATTGGCCCCGTGAAAGAAACTAATGTGTATGCCGACTTTTCATATACAGTATCTTTAGGAGGTGAACATAAATTGGCTTTTGGTCTTAAAGCAGGAGCAACCTTTCACGATATTGGTTTGTCCGGACTTGATCTTATTGATGCCAATGATCCTTTCTTTAGTGAAAACATCAATTCGACGACACCAAATATAGGGGCAGGAGCATTTTATTATACAGATAATTATTATTTAGCCGTTTCCGCACCTAATATTTTGGATTCAGTACATCTGGATGCTAATGGGAATAATATAGGATCCGAAACTGCACATTACTTTGTAACAGGTGGATATGTCTTCCAATTATCAGAGAATACTAAGTTAAAACCATCCTTCTTGGTTAAATCGGCATTTGATGCGCCAACATCTTTTGACGTTAATTTAAATGCGTTGTTTTATGAAAAATTTGAGATAGGCGCATCTTACAGACTGGAAGATTCTTTTTCAGGATTGATCAATTTCGCGATCTCACCTAGTTTAAGAATAGGATATGCCTATGATAGCGTGACATCAGACATTAAAGCATATGCTCCTTCATCGCATGAATTTATGGTTTTGTTTGATCTGAATTTTCCTAAAAAAGTTTCACGCTCGCCAAGATATTTCTAATCCATTAAGCTAAAAATTATGAAAAAAATATACATACTTTTCACTATTTCAATTCTTAGTAGTTTAAGCTTAATTGCTCAGAATGAAAACACAAAAAAAGCTGACAAGCATTTTTCAAGATTTGAATATGTTGATGCTGCCCAGGATTATTTGGACTTGGTAAAGAACGGAAAAGCAAACCCCTACGTTTATTCCCGTCTGGCAGATTGTTATTACAATGTATTTAATACTATTGAAGCAGAAAGATGGTATTCAAAGGCGTTGGCAGATTCTCAAAACCCAGAGACCATATATAAATATGCACAAATGTTAAAGGCAAATGGTAAATTTGATCAATCTAATGAGTGGATGTCAAAATTTGCAAAGATGCGTCCGGGAGACATTAGAGCCTTGTCTTTTAAAGCTAATCCTGACTACCTGCCTAAAATATTAGAAAAAGGAAAAAAATTCAATGTTAAGGGGTTGGAGTTCAATTCAGAGAATTCAGATTTTGGAGGCACATTGCAAGATGGTAAGTTATACATTGTTTCGGCTAGAAATAATGCTCGCAAGACCTATGGATGGAATGAAGAACCTTATTTAGATATTTTGGAAATTCCGGTTAGGACAGATGGTGTTTTTGGAGATGCATATTTGTTGGGAAGCAAAATCAATACAAAATACCATGAGGGGACTGTTTCATTCAGTCCGGATGGAAAGACCATGTATTTTTCCAGGGAAAGTTTCTATGAAAATCTATACGAAAAGGATTCGATTACAAATAATAAATTCAGTGTTATGAATTTATTCAAAGCAAGTAAAACAGATGGTGTTTGGAATAATGTAATTGCTCTGCCATTCAACAGTAGTAGATACAACACAAGTGGACCTAGTGTGAGTAAAGATGGTAAAACGCTTTACTTTCACTCAGACATGCCTGGAGGATTCGGATTGGCAGATATCTATAAAGTAGAGATCAAAGATAATGGTGCTTATGGCGATCCTGTTAATTTAGGTCAAAAGATCAATACAGAAGGTCAGGAAAGATTTCCTTATTCTGCAGCAGACGGAACTTTATACTTTTCATCAGATGGCCATCTGGGTCTTGGTGGACTGGATGTGTTTTTCTCGAAAGAAATAGACGGAAAAATGGCACCAGTAAGAAATATAGGAATACCGGTAAACAGCAATGCCGATGATTTTGCTTTTACAATTAACGATTCGGGCGAAGGATTTGTTTCTTCAAACAGAATGGGAGGAAGAGGAAGTGATGACATTTATGCAGTTAAGAAATTACAGCCTATATGCGATGTTTTAATCACAGTTAATGTAACCGATTCAAAAACAGGAGAGTCACTTAGCGGTGCATTTGTTAATTTATCAGATGCTTCAAATAATACATTAAGCTCCAAGAACACCGATGATAAAGGAAATTCTGAATTTATGATTGAATGCGAAACAGACACTCAATTACAAGTGGCTTTGCAGGATTATGAAAGCAAGAATGTATCACTATCAGGAACCAGAGATGAAGAAGTTATGGTTAATGTCACTTTGGATCCAATTGAAAAGCTGATTGTTGAAGATCAAATTGTTCTGAATCCTATCTACTTTGATTTTGATAAATCCAATATTACTTCAATAGCTGCATTTGAATTGGATAAATTAGTTCAAATTATGACAAAATATCCTGAACTGGTTATAAATGCAACGTCACATACAGATAGCAGAGGAAGTGATGCATATAATTTAGCTTTATCAGACAGAAGAGCAAAGACAACGGTTCAATATGTTATTTCTAAAGGGATAGATTCTTCAAGAATTTCCGGAGAAGGAAAAGGAGAGAAGGAGCTTTTAGTAAAATGCAGTTCTCAGTGCACTGAAGAAGATCATCAAATGAACAGACGTTCAGAATTTATTATAATTAGCGGAAAACCGGAAGCTCAGTAAATACTATTACACGGAATAAAAAAGCCTGCTAATTTTTTTAATTAGCAGGCTTTTTTAAATTCAATTATTAAAATTTTTAAGGAACAGTCACTATTACATTTTCTACATGCAATGTCATGTTTTGATTCGCAGTATCACTTCCTGTGTATCTAAAGGCAATATATGCCGTACCAGTATATGAAGACAGATCAATATTTCCTGAACTGGTAAAACTAAACCAAGTGTTGTAGTCTACTATATAACTTACCATAAAATCTAAAGGTGTCCAGGTTGCAGATGCAATTCCTGCCTCTGTACCATCAAAATCTGTAGAGATCAAGACATCAAGTGGTTCATGTCCGGCATCAGGATAAGCATGCTCTGTTTGGAAAGACAATAATTCTCCATCTTGTGCATCCATATCAATTCCCGGCGTAATTAACCAGGCAATGTTTGAAACATCACCCGAGTTGTAAGGATTTAACTCGGCATATCCATTACCGCTGTATACCTGTTCTGTCCATATTACAGAACCTGCTTCTGCATAATTGATCCAACCAGGTAAGTTTAGATCTGTATTATCAACAGCCGAATTAAAGGATTCTTCAAATACAGGATCGCATCGGTTTTCATTAAATGCAATATCATCTGTAGAATTAAGAACCATAACAATATTACTACCACCATATGTTCTTGAAATTATCCCAACTATTATCCCTCTTCCATCCAAAGGTAACGGCACCTGATTAAATGTAGCAAAAGAGCTGGTTTCTAATAATAATTCTGAACCATTTTCACAACTCACAAGAGGATATTGAGTATCAAAATCGTCATACGCATCAACAAAAGTCGATCCAACTAAACTGGAAGGAAATTGAACATTTTGCAAAGCCACAAGCATGCCCATGTGTGAATTGTTTATATCTGATGGACTGGCAGCAAAAGGAACCATTGTTGCCGTAGTGCTTGATCTAAATACAAAATCAGGAATTTGATTTGCTGTTATTTCACCTACTTCACTTCCATCTGCTTGACCACCTATAGTTAGTACATCTGATGAGTTAAGACCAACATAAAGCCCTTTCAATTTAAAATAAACCTCACGCCCCTGGTTAAATTGATTATAGCTGTCAACCTGATTTAAAACAACTCCAATAGCTGCTGTTGGGTTTTCCGGTGCATCCTGCATATAAAATTCCTTATAAAAGTTTCCGGTTTGGTCTGATGAGGTCACATAGCCTTTGACAACAAGATCAGACTCTATTAATGTAGCCTGACCATTGTAAAGATTCTTTAAGTCAGTTATACTTATTTCAGTCAACTCATTATTAGCGATGGCAGTTAATATTTCTTGTACGCCTTGGTTCTCCTCAGTACCAAGACTTTCAGGAACAGAAAAATCATCATCGTCTACACAAGAGAAGAATGCAATACTAACTATTACAGCCAGTATGATATTTAATAATTTAGGTGTTTTATTCATAACAGTTCTATTTTTTTTTGAATTCTTGAATGCTTCGAATTTCATATTGTTGAATATTATTTTTTTCATAACTATTTTTAAAATCTAAAATATACGTTTACAAAATAGGTTGTTCCGCGGCCATACCAATATTTTGATCCAAAAACGCGCTGAGGGTTATTTGAATCGTCTCTAAGAGATCTGTAATTAGCATCTCTGCCTTGTTCAAATCCTCCTGTTTTATACACTTTATCCAGGAGATTGTTAATACTGGCAAAGAACCCAATATAATAATCATCTATTTTCCAGGATTTACCTCCAATAGCATTAACAACCAGATAGTCATCAAATTTCTCCTGTTTTAAGAGTTCTCTTGCTACATCAACATCATAATCATTAAAAGGTAATCCATCTGCATCCAAATAAAAATTCTCGGTTCTGGTTAATGGAGAAATATCTATATAAGTGTTTGAAAAAAAGTTTGTCGTGGCACCAACCCACCAGTAGTCAGGATCACGATATTCAAATCCAACTGAGTAAGCCCTTTGCGGACCTCCTGCAATCTTATAATCTCTTAAATTGGCCTGACCAAAATTTACAAATCCTTCGTCAAAATCATCAGAGGTTAAATATAGATTTGGGTTGTTGATATAGGTAAATTCCCCAACTGAAGCAACTCCTTTTAATTTTAATGTAGGAGTCACCTGAGCTTCAATTCCAAGCTCTGCACCAATATGTTTCTTATCTATACCTTGCAATACCTCCTGAACAAATGCCGTATTATCACCTCCAATTCCATCAGCAAAGAAGAAAGAGATCTCATTGGCGTTTTTCATGGTTGTATAATAACCTGTTAATTTAGCTTTGACTATTGGTGAACGATAAATATAGCTTGCATCAATTGATGATATTTTCTCTTCGGATATATCAATTCCACTTCTATCTCCTACAATATCATTATTCTCTCGTGAATTGGAAAATGTATTTCTTAAAGACGGAGCTTTTGTTACATAAGCTGCATTGACATCAAACAGATGTTTACCTGTTAATTTATAGGTAAAGCCTGCTTTTCCACCAAAACCGGTAAACGTAAGCTCTCTGCTTTTTCCAAATGAATTTGGCTGAGCTTCATTATCATATAATCCTTCTCGTTGATAGCTTGTATTGGTCACACTTGCTGCAAGATAAAAATCTATCTTTTTGTATTTAAAAACACCTTGTGCAAACCCTGATAAGATATCAGAATATAAATTATAGTTGTATCTGAATTTTTCACCTTCCTGAACAATTCTGTCGGGATTATTAAGGTCAAATTGATATCCGTCAAAAGCATCAACATTCAAATATCCGGTTGTACTCCCAAACAGGTCTATGATTTCGGCAAAATTTTCTGATTCTAAATTACTGTATCGCAATGAAGCATTTAATATGATATTATCATTCAATTCTGTATTTAAAATAGAATTCACGGTCAATTGTTTGTCATCAGACCTGTCCTCATACAATGCGTAAGCAGCAGAATCACCATTAATGTTGTTGGTTAAATTGGCATCATAGATCCGGTTCCAGTCTATCTGGCCATCATTAATAAATTCTTGCTCAGCAACATAAGCTCCTGCATAATCAGGGCCATTTGAATCTGCTAAGAAATAACTAGGTAATTCCTGGTAATATGATGGGCTTGGATTAGCTCCACCAGCAAAATCTAATCGGCTGTTTCCTAACTTTCCAAATTGATATGCAACGTTCGTATTTACGGATGTTTTACTGTTTAAATCCCAGTAATGGTTCAACATCAATATCGGTTCTACTACTTCTTTTATTCTTGAATTTCGTTTTATACCATCCTGATAACCCCAATATTCATTGTATCTTATATCTTTTAGATCATATACTTCCTGAGTATTTGGCGATGATTTGCCTCGTCTGTTAGGTGCATAAATTGAAGTAAAATTAATACTGTGTTTATCATTGATCTGTTTCTCTACCGAGGCAAAAAATGAATTGGAGTCATATAGGGTGGCATCTTGATACCCTTCATTTCCCCAGCGTCTTCCTGCAGAAATAGTATAAGCCCATCCATTTTCCATTAATCCTGATGAATAGCTTGCCATTAAACGGTTGGTATAACTTCTGTTAGATGAAGAATAGGTGACACGACCGCCTTCTCTGTATTGAGAAGCTCTAACATTTATATTGGTGGTTCCTAAAATTCCACCAAAATTATAAGCAGAAGGAGCCAGACCAATTGAAAGCTCCTGATTTCGAACCACATCATTGAGTCCTCCCCAATTACTCCATTGAGGTCTTCCGTTAAAGAGTTTGTTCATTTCTATTCCATTGATCAAAACAGATCCATTTTCTGAATCTAACCCCCTTACCCTAAAGAAAGAAGAACTAAATTCAAATGCTGCCGTTCTGGAAAACAGGTCCTGAGAGGCAGATAGAAGCCCGGAAATATTATCAGCGCCACTGGTATCACTGTTCAATTCGTCATCTGCTAAAGTTATTGTGAAAAGATCGGTAGATTCAGAAACATCAATATCCAAGGTCATATCTGTAATGTTTACTGTTTGACCTTCGTTAACCACAATAGGATAACGATTTGTGATGTACTCTTGCTTTGATAAGTTCAATATTTGTTCTCCAAGAGGGATATTACCACTAAAGCTAAACATACCAAAACCATCAGTGGTTGTGGATAGATTTGTCCCCTCAATGGTAACGGTTGCATCCGGAATAGGATTGTTGGATGCAGCATCAATAACGCTTCCCTTGACAATGGTTTCTTGCGCAAATGCCGTAAAAACAAAGAAAATTCCGAATAAAAAATAAAAGAAATATTTTTTCATATCTTAAGTTAAAATTGATAGTCTTTGCAGGATTAAATAATAATTAAAAATAACATTATTTAATGCACACAAATTTACATTATTTCTAATTAATATTTACTTTTGGAATACGTTTTGTACCTCTACAAACAAATATATAATACACTTAAAATGAAATATTTTAATAACCTTGTGTTACTGATTGGATTATGCTTTTTTATGATTGGTAATGCACAGGAAAAAAAGAAATTTAAGGTCCAAACTATTGCCTTTTATAATCTTGAAAATTTGTTCGATACTGAGAATGACCCAAATAAGTTTGATGAGGCAAGCCCAATAATGGAAATAAAGGCTAACAGGGAAGAGATTTATTTGAAAAAAGTTGAAAATATGGCTCAGGTTATTGCTGATATAGGATATGAAGTTTCTAAGAATTCTCCTGTTGTTATTGGTGTTTCTGAAGTTGAGAACATAAAAGTTCTTCATGATCTGGTCAATCATCCAAATTTGATAAATAAGGATTATGGTATTATACATTATGACTCTCCAGATGCTCGTGGTATTGATGTTGCCTTATTATACCAAAAATCAATTTTTACACCAACCACTACAAGCAAACATGAGCTTAAAATTTATGATGATATTTCACGAAAAAGAGTTTATACCAGAGATCAGTTATTAGTAACCGGAAAGTTTGATGGTGAAATATTACACTTTATAGTTAGTCACTGGCCTTCACGAACAGGTGGAGAAGCAAGAAGCAGGCCTAAACGAGTTGCCGCTGCCAAACTAAATAAGAGCATAATAGATTCTTTACAAGCAGTTGATCCATATGCCAAAATATTTACAATGGGAGATTTAAATGATGATCCTACAAATTCCAGTTTAAAAGATGTACTGAAGGCTGAAAATAATATTGAAGATGTTGGATTGAAAGGAATTTATAATCCAATGGAAAATATGTTTAAAAAAGGATTGGGTTCCAATGCTTACAGAGATGCATGGAGTTTGTTTGATCAAATTTTATTTACTCAACCCTTATTGGAACGGGATTTTTCGTCATACAGGTTTTACAAAGCAGGAATTTTTAATAAACAATATTTAACCAATAAAAAAGGTCGTTATAAAGGATATCCAAATAGAAGTTTTGCCGATGGAAATTTCACTGATGGATATAGTGACCATTTTCCGGTTTATGTCTACGTGATTAAGGAAGTTGATTAAGAAAAACAAAAAAGGGACTTGTTAAAGTCCCTTTTTTTATATATTAATTAAACCAAATACTCCACGGAATTCGGGATAAAATAAGTAACCAGGCAATCATATAGAAAATGGTAATTGACTTAAATTTTTTAGCTGCCGTTAATTTCTTTTTATGTTTTGAAAATCCTATTGTGATAAATATGATTCCCAGGATGCCAACAAAAGGATGCTCGACTGCAACTTGTCTTGCAAAGGATGTCAACCCTCCCATTCCATTAACTTTGATACTTTCTAAGCCTAATGGAGACACAAAATAAAGTATGAGTCCAATAACTAATTGAATGTGTGCTACAACTAACGCAAATAATGAGATTCTAAGATCGTTATTATTAAATTCTTTTTTTCCAATAAGTTTAAAAAGTGCATTGAACGTAGCCAGAGTTAAAATAAGCAGGACCAAATAAGCCCAATATGAGTGTAGAATTTGAATGGTTTCGTACATAATAATGTAAATTTAGTTAGTGAAAGGCAAATGTAATAAATATTATAATAAAAAAATCCCGATACATTGTAACGGGATTTTTATGAATAAGTATCAATTAATTAGTTTGCTACCCAAACACCACCTTCTTTGATAAGGCCGGCTGATAATTCAGCTAAACCATTATCATATAGTAGATAGTTCATAATGTACTTTTGACCTTCAGCAGCATTAGGATCGATATGATCTAATAGAACTCCAAGAGAATAAATGATTTGTTCTTGAGTCCAGTTATAATCATAATCATGATATTGAATAAGTGTTCCAACAAGATTAGTGTATTCAGGATCAGACTCTAAAGTGTTGCCAATGTATTCGTAATCAGCATTTGATAACGTGTATCTGATCGTGTTATCCGGAACCCATGCACCATCTTCATAACCAAACTGTAATGTTGTAGCTATTGTAGACTGATGACCTGCCCATGCACCATCATTTACAGTATATAAGTTACCTCTTATTTGAGCTCCGCTTGAACTTGAATAATAATCATAGATAACAAATAATTCTTCATCTTCCTGACCATAAGGGAATGTTATACCCATAAAGGCCGGTAAATAATTGTCCGGTGATAGTGAACTACTAAAGTTGTTATATTGTCCAGGTTGCCCAGATCCTGTTCCCATTGAATCAAAATCCGAAGAGCTTAAATAATAAACTCCATCAACTGCTTCCCAACTGCCTCCTGAATACATAAAATATTCACCTTTCGAATTTGTTGCTCCAGTAGCTCCTAGTGTTTTGATCGCCAAATTTGAAATTCTCCATCTGCCTGCATCCGTATCAGTAGATTCATATTTTAAGGCAATGGTAATTGTTTGTCCATCATAAGCTGAAAAATCATAATCTTCAGATGGAGCCATATCACCGGTAGCAGGAGAACTTAATGTAATTTCATCCCAAGTAGCAGTTAAAATATCATCAGTATAATCAGTTGAAACTAAAATTTTAAGTAATGAAGCATCACCTGCATAATCAAGTTCCTGAGTAATTTGGAATTTAAGATTACTCTCTGCTGATAAATCAATTAAGGGAGAAACCAACCATTCAATATTGGCAACTTGACCTCCAAAATAGCTATTCCCTTGGACATAGCCTGACTGTGATGTCCAAACGGCATCTCCTCCAAATTCTTCACCAATGGTCCATCCTTCAAAACTACCGGCAAAGTTGTATTCAACAATATTTGCTAGTCCAACAATTGGGTCTTGAAAGTATTGTTTGTATTTAGCCAAAACCAATTGTCCTTCGGCAGGGCTAGCTATTTGTGCGGCTAAAACGTCTGGAATTTGAGAAGTTGCATCGACATTTGGGTAAAATCCAAAAGCGTCACTTCCTGTTAAGGCATAGTCTGAATTTGATAATGAGTAAACGTCAGCTCCTGTGAAATCACTTACGCCTTCGGCGGAACCAATATACAAGTTATAACCAATCACTACTGAAGATCCTTCACCCCAATAAGGGTACATTTCTGCTAAAAAATCAGGAATGGAATCTTTAGCTTGTTGTTCAGAATTAAAACTTCCATAACCTAAATCAAAAGCTTCATAATCATCTGCTGTTAATGTATATTCTGCACTACCTACAACTGGGTTGACCTTCGCATCAATAACATCATTAATGTCTTCCATAGGGTTGCAACCAACAAATATTGCTCCCACAATTACTAATAAATAAACTATTTTTTTCATATTACAATTTTTTTAAAAATTAAGTTTTGCTCCAACACTAAACGTTCTTCCAAAACCATAATAGACTCTGGCTGTAAAAGCATCTGAATTTGAACCATCAAATGCGTCAGAAATATATTTAGTATCAAAAACATTATTCATTCTTGCAGTTAAAGTAGCGTCAAAAGGCCCAAAATCAAAACCATGACTTATCGTAGTATCGAATATTCCAAAAGCAGGAGCTTTCCATGCATCTGGTCCTTCTTCTCCACGGGCACTAGGATCAAAATTTGCATATAAATTATCAAAATAATTATAGTCAATTATAAAAGTTGTTTTTTCACCTAATTTATAATTAGTCCCTAGTGCAAAAGTTGTTTGAGCTGCATCTCCAACATGCAGATCTTTAATAAACAAGTTAACGGTATCCACAATTTCCTGATCTTCATTTACAATATTTACATTTTCAATGTTGTTTTCCCATTTCCAATCTCCTAAAGAGGCCATACCTGTTAATCTTAAGGCATCTGTAACTTTATAAACAAAATCTAATTCTATACCTTGATGGATTGCATTTACTCCTAAAATATTTGCATAAGCTCTTGTGTCATCCGGTTGTTGAAAACCAACTGTTTCGGTTCTGTCTCTCCAGGCTGTTCTATATAAATTTAAGTTTGCTGACAATCTTTCTCCTCTATAACCGTAACCTAATTCAAAACTCAAAATCTTTTGATTTTCAGCATCTGCATTTATGTCTGTGTTATTAAAGTTAATGAAAACAGCATCAAATCCCGGAGCTTTTTCAAAGTATCCTAAGTTAGCAAATACGTTGTGATTGGCATCAATATTATAGTTGGCTCCACCTTTTGTCATATACCCAAAGAAATTGTATCGATCGGTTTCCTGTAATGGGTCGCTGTCTAAATAGTTAAAATAATCTACTCTTTTATATGATGTATTTGAAGCAGATAATGATAAAAATGCCGATAATTTATCTTTAGAATATTCTAATTGGCCAAAAGCACCTAACCAACCTACTAGACCATCATTGTAATAATTATATTTATCACCAACCTGAACTAATGCAGTTGGATCATTAACATTATTGTCATCAGCAAAATATTGGCCTCCTAATAAATCAGTTAATTCAGTAAAGTGAATACCTTTATAATCTCTAAGATCCAGTCCTGCCAATAAGACTAAGTTATCAGTTAAATCTGTTTTTAAGGTAGATAAAATTCCGTACCATTTGTGATCGTTACGAGAAGCCCTAAGAACAGATTCTGAACCATTAGCACCATTAGCAACGTTTTCTTCAACAATTTTATCAAAATCTATGGTTCCATAAGTTCCTATTCTATAGTCGCTCATTCCATTAGCTCCTACTGAGAATTTGTTTTCACCGGCGATTCCGCCTCCACCACCAGACCCAAAGGATACATAAGCAGCAGTAGATAATTCTGTTTTACTATTAATTGTCCAATAATGGTTTAACGATATTTGAGGTTTGTGATAGAAGTTATCCTCGGAGTTTGTTATTTGACCATTTTTATAACCCCAATCAGCATTATATCTTATACCTCTCTCACTATTTCTGAATACTTCAATTAATTGAGAGTTTTGTCTTTGTCCGTGACGTTGTTTAGCACCAAAAGCTGTTAAAGACAATTTATGATCCATATTAATTTCCTTGGAAATATTAACAAAATAAGAAACAGCATTAAATTCAGTTCCATCTACATAGCCATCTCCGTCTGTTTTTGCAGCGGAAACAGTTGCGGCAAAACCATTATCCATTAAGCCGGTAGAATATGTCATTCCAAACTTTTTATACCCATCGTTAGCTAATGATGTATATACATTTCCACCAGTTTCAATATCAGTGGTTTTAGATAAAATGTTTATCGTTCCTCCGATAGACGGTACTGCTACTTTTGAAGCACCTAAACCTCTTTGAACCTGCATCGAGCTTGTTACATCACTAAGTCCTGCCCAGTTACTCCAGTAAACACGACCATTTTCCATGTCATTTACAGGAACACCGTTTATCAATACTGCAACGTTCTCTGACTGGAATCCTCTTAAGTTAATTCTACCATCTCCAAATCCACCACCTGATTTTGTGGCATAAACACCGGGAGTTGATTTTAGAATTTCAGGAAATTCTTGAGTTCCTAATTTTAATTCAATATCCCTGGCTTTAATTGTTGAAACAGCGACAGGGGTTTTTCTGTCAACTGCCACAGAAGCAAATATTTGCACTTCCTGTAAACCAACTTCACTGGATTCCAACATAATTGTACCTAAATCTTGATCGCCACTAAAAGCAATTGTTTTAGAGGTAGTACCAACATAGGATATTACTAAATCTCCTGAATTGGATTTTGTTTTTAATGTGAAATTTCCATCAAAATTTGATGTTGTTCCATTGGTTGTGCCTTTTTCAACAATATTCGCACCAGGTAGAGGAGAATTCATTTCTGAATCCATAACAGTTCCTGTTACTGTATTCTGAGAAAAGGCCAGTGCAGTAATTAGCATTACCACGACTGTAAATAAATGAGTAATTTTTTTCATTACAAAAATGGATTAATTAATGTTTGATTTTTTCGTAAAATCCATAAATTATTAACCGGGGAATATTAACAGAAGTTTAAGAATTTCTACCCGGTAAATGTACAAAATGTTAAATTTATTAACAGTAGACTAGTTATTTTATTTTACCAGGTCAATTCAACTGTTAAAACGCTTTATTACAGTATATTATAGGGTTTCCAGCAGGCCTATTGTTGATATCATTTAATAAATTGAAGCTAATTATTTATCAAATTCCTCTGCAATTTGATTAAATAAAAAATCCCGACAAATTATGCCGGGATTTTTTACAAAAATTATTTTGATTTAGAAATTATAACGCAAGCTAGCATTAAAAGTTCTGCCTATACCAAGACGAGTACCGAAGGCATCCGTTTGATTAATATAAGCTTCATTGAATAAGTTATAAACGTTTCCTCTCAAAGTCACCTTATTTTCACCAACATTGAATTTATAAGTAAATCCGGCATCGGCCAAAGAATATGAAGGTAGTTTATTAGATTGATATTTTGAACCGGCAAGAGCAGCTTCTGCAACATCTTGAACATCAACAAACTCATAAAGATCTGTATATATGTTATATCGCATGTCAACAGATAGGTTTTCAGCAAGGTCAACATCAACACCAAAACCAAACGACGTTTGCGGTGCATTTCCAACTTTTACATCTGTGATATCAACTTCTCCATTACTAACTACGAATACACCAGTATCATCATTTTGTAAGGTATAAGGAGTAGCGCCATCATATTTCCAGTTTCCTATGGATCCATAACCTGTCAGACTCCAGCTTGCAGCTAAAGGTCTGTATTCAAGATCAAATTCAAAACCTCTGTGAACTTGAGTGACATCTGTTAGTCTGTAAGTACTGAATTCATCATCACCAGTATCCAATATACCATCATCACCAGGTTGTTCTGGGCCATTAACAGCTAAAAATCTGTTACCCCAAGTTGTGTTGTATACATCAATATTTAGTCTAAGGGTTTGATTTTGAAATCTATAACCACCTTCAATACCCACAATCTCTTCGTTGTCTACATCAGGTTCTGCCAGTGCATTACTATATCTGATGTTGGAAAAGATATTATCTAAGAACGGTTGACGAGAATACAATCCTGCATTTGCAAAGAATGAATGTTTTTCATCAATCTTATACCCAAGACCACCTTTAAGGTTGTATCCTACTTTATTAACCTTCTCAGATTTTCCTAAACCATCTCCACCTCTACCAGAAAAGAACCCTTCTCTTTGATAAGATTGAGTTGACAAAGCACCCTGGAAGAATGCAGAGAAATTGTCGTTGCTATATTCCGCCTGACCAAATGTACCTAAGTATGAAATAACTTCTTCATAGTTATAATCATATCTTTGGTCATCATCCGCTCTGTTAAATAAGGCGTCCCATGGGTCTGCTTTAAAAGTTTCTGTAATTACATAATCTGAAGGACGTTCAGGAACGTTGAAATTATCTACATAACCATTCAATCCTAATAAGTCTTCTAATTGGCGAAAGTGAATACCATTATAGGTTCTGCCATCTATACCAACATTTAAGGACCAGTTCTCGCTAGCATTTATTTCTAAATTAGATAATAACCCATACCAGTTATGCGCATTAACAGAGGACCTTCTAATATATGAGCCTCCGAAACTACCATTACCATTAGCATCTGCATTAGCAATATTATTAAGAACGATTTGATCGAAGTCTATCTCACGATTAGCAGTTCTTACACGACCTGCTCCAACATTACCAGTTCCACCACCTCGTCCCCAGGAAGCATAAAGCACTGTAGATAGATCTAATTTGTCATTGATATCTAAATCCCAGTTTAAGTTTGCAACCGGTTTATGATAGAAATTACGTCTTTCAGTATAGCGTTCACCATCTAAGAACCCTGTATTATCATTAGCTTTTTCACCAAATGCCTCATAATTCTCAAGATCATCTGAGAAATTCTGGTCATGCCATTGTGGTGCTCCAGTAATTAAAAAGTTAAACTCGCTCTTTTCACTTGCCTTGTATCCTACGGAGAACAAATAATTTTGTCCTTGACCGGCAGTACCAATAGAATATTTTCTATGTGCTTGCCAGTGGTCTAATAATACTGAAAATGCCCAACCCTTGTCGTTAAGACCTGAATCATAACCTGCTGTAGTTTTAACGTAGCTATCATTACCGCCCATAACTCTAACAAAACCACCTTGATTTCTATCGGTGGTTTTAGATACGATATTAACTGTACCACCCACAGAAGAGATAGCAAGTTTAGAAGCACCAAGACCTCTTTGTACCTGAACGGCATTGGCAACATCTGCCATCCCAGACCAGTTAGACCAGTACATTCTACCATCTTCCATACCATTTATAGGCTGCCCGTTTAATAGATATGCTGTGTTGGTTTGGTCAAAACCTCTTAAAAAGATCTGGCTGTCACCAAATCCCCCACCTTGATCAGAAACATAAACGGATGGTGTGTTTTTGAATGATTCACCAAATTCCATGTTACCGGCAGTTTTCAATTGGATATCAATACCTTGAATGGTAGATACGGCAACCGGAGTTTCTCTTCCTTCGGCTAAATCGATAATTCCTGTACCAATAACAACAACTTCTTGAAGCGTGTTATCAGTAACTAAACTAACAGTTCCCAGATTTTGATCGCCTGAAAAAGCGATAGTTTGTTTCACGTAACCAACATAAGAAATAACGATCTGTCCAGAAGATGATCTGGTTTTCAATGTGAAATTACCGTCAAAATCTGATGTAGTTCCGTTGGTTGTTCCTTTTTCAACAATGTTCGCACCAGGTAAGGGAGAATTCAAGCCTGAATCCATAATAGTGCCTGTTACCGTACTTTGTGAAAAAGCCAGCGCAGTAAATAACATTACCACTACTGTAATTAAATGAGTAATTTTTTTCATTTCAATATTGGATTAATTAATATTTAAAAATAAAATTCTGTGCAAAATTCTGATATTATTAACTAGTAAACATTAATAAAAGGTTAAGAATTTCTACGCGACAAATATACAAAATGTTAATTTTATTAACATGACAATGGTCATATTCCAGTAGGAGTGGGGTCTAGCAAATTAATTTACTTCTTTATAATGCTTTAGCAGATTTTTAGTTGAAGAATCATGAATATTTGAAGACTTACCATTTATTTCATCGAGAATAGTTGAAGCAAGCTTTTTTCCAAGTTCCACACCAAATTGGTCATAGCTGAAAATATTCCAGATAATACCCTGCACAAATATTTTATGCTCATACATGGCGATTAGCTTTCCTAAACTCTCAGGTGTTAGTTTATTAATGAAAATACTGTTTGTTGGTTTATTTCCTTCGAAAATCTTAAATGGTAATAAAATATCTTTTTCTGATTGCGATAAATTTGTAGATTTTAATTCTGATAACACTTCTTCTTCGGTTTTTCCGTACATAAGTGCTTCAGTTTGCGCCAGATAATTTGAGATCAACTTATCCTGATGGTCCTTATTTCCATGTAAACTATGCACAAATCCAATAAAATCTGCCGGAATTAATTTTGTGCCTTGATGGATGAGTTGGAAAAATGCGTGTTGTGCATTCGTTCCCGGTTCACCCCAAATGATAGTTCCTGTTTGATAGGGTATTGTCTTACCTTTCCTGTCCACACTTTTGCCATTACTTTCCATAATACCTTGTTGCAGATAAGTTGCAAACTGATTCAAATATTGAGAATATGGAATAATCGCTTCGGTCTCAGCATGAAAAAAGTTATTATACCAAACACTTATAAGTGCTAATGTCACTGGAATATTGGACTCGAATGGTTCATTTTTAAAATGCAGGTCCATTTTGTTTGCACCATCCAAAAGAGCTTCAAAATTTTTGTATCCAACGGCTAAACTTATGGTTAATCCTACGGCACTCCAAAGTGAAAATCGGCCGCCAACCCAGTCCCACATTGGGAAAATATTCTTTTCTTCTATACCGAATTCCTTAACTTTAGAAATATTAGTGGATACAGCCACAAAATGTTTAGCAATAGCCTTCTCATTGGCAGTTTTTAAAAACCAGTTTCTAATAGTATTTGCATTAGAAAGGGTTTCCTGAGTAGTAAATGTTTTAGATACTATTACGAACAATGTTGTTTCAGGATCTAATGTTTTTATAATTTCATTTACATGATCACCATCCACATTGCTCACAAAATGTGTTTTTAATCTATTTTTATAATACTGAAGAGAGTCAACTACCATAGCAGGTCCAAGATCTGAGCCGCCAATACCAATATTAACAACATCTGTAAATTCTTTATTGGTGTATCCCTTAAGTTGACCTTTGACAACTTTATTGGTAAAATCTTCAATTTTTTTCTTTACTTCAAATATTTCAGGAATCACATTAACACCATCAACAATAACTTTTTCTGTTTTTGGAGCTCTTAAAGCCGTATGTAAAACGGCCCTGTTTTCTGTTTGATTGATTATATCTCCGGAGAAGTATTTTTTAATTGCATCCTTTAATTCAACCTCGTTTGCAAGTTCAACCAACAATTTTAATGTTTCATCTATTGATTCTGTTCTTTGAATAATCAACATAAAAATCTTCCCATTTTATAGTGAATTTACTCGCTCTTCCCGAATCCTTTTTAAAAAGATCCTTCATTTGAACTTGCTTTATCTCTTTAAAATGTTCCGATAATTTTTTCCAGGATTTGGTTTTGGTTGGGTTGATACTTTTTAAAGACATGTTTTATAGATTGGTTTCCGAAAAGGAAATGTTATCAATTTGGCTTTTTAAATCTTTTATAAACTCAAAATAGATTGGTTTCATATTCACATCCATTGGCTTGGCTTCCGGTAATTTTTGCTTGTATGGGTCAACCTGAACACCATTTTTCCAAAATCTGTAACAAACATGCGGGCCTGATGCAAGACCTGTACTGCCAACTAAACCAATAACTTCTCCCTGTTTCACAAAATCGCCTACTTTCACCTTCCGTTTGCTCATATGTAGATATTGGGTTGAATAAGTGGCATTATGCTTAATTTTTACATAATTACCATTACCCATAGTATATCCCGATTTTGTTACAGTTCCATTGGCCGTAGTAATGATTGGAGTTCCTCTTTGGGCTGCATAATCTGTCCCTTTGTGTGCTTTCCATCTTTTTTGAACCGGATGAAATCTATTTCGTGAAAAACGAGATGAAATTCTTGTGCTAAATTTTAAAGGAGCCTTTAAAAATGCTTTTCTAAGCGTTTTTCCTTCCTCATCAAAGTAATCAGGAATATGATTAATGGTGTCTGCCACGAATTGAAAAGCATAAAAAGGTCTGTTATTATGCTCAAAATATGCCGACTTGATCTGATCAATACCAACATAAGTCGTGTCATCAATAAATTTTTCTGTAAAAACTATTTTAAATCTGTCCCCTTTCT
Source organism: uncultured Flavobacteriaceae bacterium (assembly GCA_963827785.1). Taxonomy (GTDB): domain Bacteria; phylum Bacteroidota; class Bacteroidia; order Flavobacteriales; family Flavobacteriaceae; genus Site-B1. Next base: position 50,800 of record CAWHCT010000018.1, read on the forward strand.
GAAGTTTAAAAAAGTCAATGGTCCAGGCATATATAGTTGACAGGTCATTGGCTATATTATAACTTAACCCTTGTTCTTTAATTGTTTCCGACAGTGAACTGTTTATTACTCCGGTTGCAGTATTTTCAACAATTTTCAGGGGTTTACTCTTTCTGTGCGCAACAATGGTATCTCTAAAATCCACAACAACATAATCAATCCTGTTGGGTTGATAAATGAATACCTGCGGTTTGTTAAGGGAATCAGGTGATTTTAAAATGGTGTATGGCTTATTGACATTCAATTTTCGGGCATCAAAGCTGTCTTTAATAGCTGTAGTTATATTGGCAATCTCACCATAACTTAAATTATTGTTGAATAGCAATTGACCAAAACTATCACCATTTCTAATAGTATCCTGAACTACATTAAAATCGTCGAAATTAAATCCGAACTCAACCCTTGGAACTTTAATAGGTTCAACCAACCGTGTTACCGGTATTTCCAAAGGAGTCACTTCTTTTTTACATGCAATAAAACTTATGATTAGTATAAATAATGCTATTAATTTTTTCAATTTCTTAGATTATGGTTTTAAAGATTCATTCCCCAATTTTCAAGTTCTTCTTTGGTCCAAACTTCCGGGAAAAATATTCTGCGTTGATATCTTGGATGCATGTATTTAACCCATTCGCTTCCACCAGTAGCTTCAGCTGTTTCACCATTTATATTGAGATAATGATTTGCGGCGTTGTAATGAGCCATAACCCATTGAATGTTTACAGTATGATCATAGTGCCTCATTGCACCAATCAAATCTTTATCTGTCTTTACTTTCTGCGGTAATTCCTTAAATCTGGTCCACAGATTTCTGGTATTATAATATTTTGTAAAACTAATAAATTCTTCTTTATATTTTGCTTCAAAAGCTTTTAATAAATATGATTTTTTGCCTGTTTTATAATCTTTACCGGCAGCCTGCCAATACAAATGTTCCAAGGCATGCTCATAAGGAGTTTCTCTGTCAATAGTTGCTCTGAATTTTTTATCGATCAGATTAATTAGTTCGGTAGAGGCAAATTCAATTTTCCTGTATTGTGCACTTTGAAAACCGCTTCCCGGAGTTAATGTGGTTCTGAATTTCATGTATTGTTCAACCTCCATTCCATCTCTCATAATATTGAATGATGAGGTAAGCATGTCGAAATATCGACTTATCCGTCTGAGTTTTTCTGAGAAAAAGGAAGCTGTTAGATCTTCCTGGCGGGCAACCTGTTCAATCTCCCAAAGAACCATTTTAAAAATCAATTCATTGATTTGATGATACATGATAAACACCATCTCGTCTGGAAGCGTTGTCCGTTGAATTTGAAGATTTAAAAGCGCATCGGTGTGTATATAATCCCAATAATTTATTGGTTTGCTATGCAGTAATCCTTCAAGATGGGTTTCCAGATCCTGATCAATGCTATTGTATTTTTCTTTTAATTGTTTGGTTAGTTTTTCAACACTCATTAATTATCAATATATATTTCAAAAGGATATTTTAATCCTTTAAATGCTTCCAGATCTGCACGTAACGATCCTACAGCCAGGTCTGCCTTTATGCGCAAAGGTATTTTATTTTTGTCATTCGAAACCCAAAGCGTTAAACTTTCTTCTTCTTTAAAAACTCTTCCGGCCATGACATAGGGTCTGAATTTTAAAGTGTTTACTTTTCCGAATTGAGTATTTATTAATTCTTCTCCTAAATATTTCAGTTTAAAACCATAATTTTCTTCATCAAAAAACATGTTGACAGAAGCTTCATCGCCAATCTTTAAGTTGTCCACGTCTATACTATTGCGCAGATAATAATAAGTTGAAACCATGTCCTGTATATTTTCTTTTGTAGTGAAGACCTTCTTGACATTCCTTTTTTTGTTATGAACAAAGGCCTTATTATTGACGTGATCAAATTCAATTTCGATATTCTTGGTATGACCACCTTCATCAATATTTCTAATAAATTTATAAGGAGCTCCTGTTACTTTATCAATGTAACTTTCATAGACATCCTTTACTTTAAAGAACCATTTTATTGCTCCTGTTGTCCATCCCATGCCTTGAATGTGATAAACATCTTTGCCATTATATTTGTAGTCTCTCACCGATAAAGTTGCATTCCCGGCTTTAAGGAATCCACTGTAACTCATTCTGAATCTGAACCATTCACCCCCTTCATATGAGGATTCCTGTTCAGGAAAGGAACCTTGAAATAAGAAAATAGCTGCTATTGTAAGTAGTGTCTTGTTCATTTGTAAAATCAATCTTTTATAACTTCTTAAATCATTTTTTATTATAATTTACAATTACTGTTCCAAAAGTTAAAAACCAAAAACTCCATCAAATATAATGGAGTTTTTAAAAAGTTATATTAAGTACTTGTTAAAGTGTGCCCCTAAGTTGCTGTTCGCGTTCAATAGATTCAAAAAGGGCTTTAAAATTCCCTGCTCCAAATCCGCGAGCTCCCATGCGCTGGATAATCTCAAAGAATAAGGTTGGCCTGTCTTCAACAGGTTTTGTAAAGATCTGCAACAAGTATCCTTCTTCATCTGCATCAACCAGGATCGAAAGCTTTTGAAGCTCTTTGATATCTTCTTTTAACATATGCTTATGTTCTCCCAATCGTTTTGGAATTTCGTCATAATAAGCCTGAGGTGGCGGAGGCAAGAATTCTACTCCTCTTGCTTTTAATTCACGAATTGTATCAATAATGTCGTCTGTTGCAACAGCTATGTGCTGTACTCCAGATCCTTCGTAAAAATCCAGATATTCTTCTATCTGAGATTTTTTCTTTCCTTTAGCAGGCTCGTTAATAGGGAATTTAATTCTACCATTTCCATTGCTCATTACTTTACTCATAAGTGCTGAGTATTCCGTATGGATTTGTTTGTCATCAAACGATAAGAAATTTTCAAATCCCATCACATCTTCATACCATTTCACCCAATGGTTCATTTCGCCCCAGCCAACATTTCCCACCATATGATCAATATATTTCAAGCCTACAGACGACGGATTATAATCTGATTTCCATTCCTTATAACCGGGTAAAAATATTCCTTTGTAATTCTTGCGTTCCACAAACATATGAACCGTTTCACCATATGTATGGATTCCGGCTCTTACTACTTCTCCTTGATTCATCTTTTTCAACTGTTGGTTCCATGAAAGATTTTGCCCCTCGCTTGGTGGTTTCTTCAAAAGCTTTTTTTGCATCTTCTACCCAAAGGGCAATGACTTTTACCCCGTCACCATGTTTTTTAAGATGATCATTGATAGGTGAGCCACTGTTCAATGGAGTAGTTAGTACCAATCGTATCTTATCTTGTTTTAAAACATAACTTGCTCTGTCCTTAACCCCAGTTTCTAATCCTGCATAGGCCAATGATTGAAAACCAAATGCAGTTTTATAAAAATGCGCCGATTGTTTTGCGTTTCCAACATAAAACTCGACATAATCTGTGCCTAAAAGGGGAAGAAAATCTTGTGCTCCTTCAAATATTTTTTCTAAACCGTAATCAACGGATTTTATATCTTTACTCATTGTGAAATAATTTTTATTGTAACCAGGATTTATAATAATCGTTATCAGCTATTTTTAAGGCATCTTCTGTAACTTGAAGTGGTTTGAATGTATCCACCATAACTGCTAATTCTTCTGTTTCTTTTTTACCAATACTCCTTTCAGTAGCTCCGGGATGAGGACCATGAGGTATTCCGGCAGGATGCAACGAAATATGTCCTGCCTCTACATCATTACGACTCATAAAATCGCCATCAACATAATACAATACTTCGTCACTGTCAATATTACTATGGTTGTAAGGTGCAGGAATGGATTCGGATGATAGTCATATAGTCTTGGAACAAAACTGCACACCACAAAAGCATCTGTTTCAAAAGTTTGATGTACAGGTGGCGGTTGATGAATTCGTCCTGTTATTGGTTCAAAATCATGTATGGAAAATGCATAGGGATAGTTGTAGCCATCATAACCAACGACATCAAAAGGATGAGATGCATAGATCATGTCAAAAATTTCATTTTTCTTTTTGACTTTTATAAGGAACTCACCTTTTTCGTTATAAGTCTCCAGTTCTTCTGGTCTCCTGATATCTCGTTCGCAAAAAGGAGAATGTTCAAGCAATTGCCCAAACCAGTTTCGGTATCTTTTTGGGGTGTAAATAGGCCTGTACGATTCTACAATAAATAATCTGTTGTCCGTTGAATCAAAATCTATTTTGTAGATCATGCCTCTGGGAATAATTAGGTAATCACCATATTTAAAATCTAAATTCCCAAACATGGTTCGTAATTTGCCACTGCCCTTATGGATAAAGATCAATTCATCTGCATCTGTATTCTTGTAAAAGTAATCTTTAACGGAATCCTTAGGAGCGGCCAATATTATGTTGCAATCGGAATTTGTTAAAATCACTTTTCTGCTTAACAGGTAGTCTGATTCAGGTTTGACCTGAAATCCTCTGAATCTGTATGATTGCATGTTGTTAGCCTTTGCTATTTTGGGAGCAACGCTATATTGTTTTTTGATCTCTTTGACCTGAGTTGGGCGTTGTTCATGATAACTGTTTGTCGACATTCCATCAAAACCAATAGTTCCAAAAAGTTGTTCATAATATAAACTACCATCGGGTTTTCTGAATTGTGTATGTCTTTTAGGCGGAATTTTACCCAGTTTATGATAAAATGGCATAAGAATTATATTTTAAATTATCCGGATTATTATATTTTTATTCACTTTAATTGGTCTCATACAAATATCGTGAAATTTGGAGTAAATTCTTCTTTCTTGTTAAAAAGCGTTAAAACCACAAACCTAAATTGAAAAACCAATATCCTTCCTTTGTTTCAGGTGAATATGAATATTTCCCCTCTATTGGTCCTAAAAAGGTTTCCAGTGAGTATCCTAAAGCATAACCCGTAAAATCCGGATCTGTAATCCATTCAGCGTTTTCAAATATATCATCTGCTACATTCGCAAAATTTGAAGAAAAAATAATATGGTTCTTATTAAAGATTTCATAGTCCAAATTAATCGTGCCTTTTACAAAACTGTTTCCTGTTAATGATATAAAATCATAACCGTAAAATGAAACAAAATTGTTTATAAAGTTATTTCCATATCCTCCTAAAACAAAATTCAGTGAATTCACAGAATTATTTCCGACTTGAAATCCTCCTTGAGTACTAAGGTGAGCGGAAAACTTATTAGAGAGTTTAAAGGCATAACCTATATCTGCTTTTGCTATAGAGAATTCTGAAAAATTATTGTTAAAGTCTGACGAGAAGAGGTATAAATTAAAATCGCCATTAAAATAGAAGCCTTTAGAAGGGAAATATTTATTATCGTAGGTGTCGTATTTTAAATTTCCGAAAAAACTAAAAAAGTCACTGTCTTCAAAGACGGTTTTATCCTCATTGCTGTTTTCAACATAGGTTTCGGAATCATAATTTAAATGTTTCAATTCTGCTCCAATCCTGAGTCTGAAATCTTTTTTAAACAGCGTTTGCAAATAAGCCTGATTAGTAAAATCAACGAGTTCGACATCTATTTTATTCAATGTTGTATTTTCAAGATCTTCAGGCGAAAGCAGAAGTGCAGCACTTACATTTCTATTAAAAGTGTTTAATCTGGAATTTACGCCAATACTCCAATAAAGCCCTTTATCGATGTAATATTCAAAATTATATCTAATGTTATCACCTAAAATTAAGTCGATAGATGTAAGATCATTATTAAAGAACAAACGTTTATGTGTCAAATTAATTAAGGCAGCACTTTTGTAAAGTTCGTCAAAATGCACACCTGCCTTTAAAAGCGTTTTAGTATCACTTTCCTTAATATTTGTTGTTAAATGATATCCATCAATATCAAGTTTAAATTGATAAGACAAGTCATCAAAATTGTTGGTTGCGACCAAATTGTTTACACCATTAATGAAATCATTATAACTAATAGTTTGATTGTTCTTAAATTTTAATTTGCCTAGTATATACGATCTGGAATATTTTTCATTTCCGTTTAGTGTAATTGTTTTGATCTTTAAGCTATCCAATTGAGGAGGATTGATACCTTTTAATGGTTTTTTACTTTGATTTTTGACAATTTCAATTAGTTTCTCACTATGCAGCTGAGTGGCTTTTTCACCATTTGATATGATTTTTTTCCCTTGATTAAAAGACACAACATTAAAATCTTCAATGTTTGGTCTAATATAGATATCAGTCAATTTTGATTTCAAGCTCATATCTCTAATCGTTCTATAATTATTGATCTGAAGTAAAATATCAGGAGCTGACTTTAACCCGGCTCTATCGAGAAGGTCATCCTGAACGTCTACACCAATAATGACATCTACTCCTTTTGCTTTGAGTTCGTTTAGTGGATAATTATTTGTCACACCGCCATCAATAAGCATCCTGCCATTGATGTAAACCGGTTGAAATAATGATGGTAATGCTCCACTGGCCCTAACAGATTGTGCTAAATTGCCTGAATCTAAGATCACGCTTTGACCTGTCTCGGCATCTGTAGCCATGCAGAAAAATGGTATTTGCAGCAAATTAAAATCTTCAATTTCTGAAACAAACAAAGTTAATTTTGAAAGTAGATTAAATACATTTTGACCTTTAGAAATTGCAGAAGGCAATGAGACCTTAAATTTGTTAAACGGTAAAGTTATGGCGTATTTCTCTGTCTGTTCTTTCTCATAAAAAGTTCTGGCAGCTCGTGGGATATTATCGTTTATAAGGTCGTCGAAATTTAAACCATTAAAAATAGAATCCAGTTGTTTTCCAGAGTAACCTGAAGCATATAAAGAACCAATTATTGCGCCCATGCTTGTTCCGGCAATATGATCGATTCGTATACCCAAACTATCAATAGTTTTAAGAACTCCAATATGAGCAAGACCTTTAGCTCCACCACCGCTTAATACCAAACCAACCTTTAGGTCATTTTGTGGTGCTTCCTGCGAAAAGACAGGGATGCACGCTAAAAAACAGATGATAAAAAGTTTTTTCAAATTTATTTATTTTGATAATGGTTCATTATTTTAACAGCTCTTGAAGCACCGATTACTTTTTCCAGATCTTCGAAATTAGCTTCACTTATCCTTTTTGCCGATTTGAAATGTTTTAATAATTCCACTATGGTTTTCTCTCCAATCCCCGGAATGGTTTCAAGTTCTGTATTTAAAGCTGTTTTACTTCTTTTGTTCCTGTGATGCTCAATTCCAAAGCGATGTGCTTCATTACGCAATTGTTGGATGATCTTTAAGGTTTCACTTTTTTTATCTAAATATAAGGGAATTGGATCGTTTGGATAGAATAATTCCTCTAATTTTTTTGCAATCCCAACAATGGCAATTTTACCTCTTAGATCTAAGTATTTCCAGACTTTTTAATGCTGAAGATAGTTGTCCTTTTCCTCCATCAATTATAATTAATTGGGGTAAAGGCTGGCCTTCTTCTATAAGTCGTTTGTATCGTCTGTATACCACTTCTTCCATTGAGGCAAAATCATCAGGTCCTTCAACAGTTTTTATATTAAAATGTCTGTAATCCTTTTTACTCGGTTTGCCGTTTTTAAAAACAACACAGGCCGCCACAGGATGTGTTCCTTGTATGTTCGAATTATCAAAGCATTCAATATGCCTTGGCTCTTCGCTCAAACGCAGATCGCTTTTCATTTGGGCCATAATTCTGTTTACATGTCTGTCCGGGTCTGTGATCTTAATTTGCTTGAAACGCTCCATTCGGTAGTATTTAGCATTTCTAATGGAAAGGTCCAAGATGTGTTTTTTATCACCTAATTTTGGAACCGTCACTTTTACATTTTCTCCAATTCTAACTTTAAATGGCACATATATTTCTTTTGAATTTGAATTAAATCGTTGCCTGAGTTCGACAATGGCTAATTGCAGTAATTCTTTATCGGTTTCTTCAAGCTTCTTTTTTATTTCTAAAGTGTGTGAACGGATTATTGAGCCATAAGACAATTGCAAAAAATTTATATAACCATAGCTTTCATCGCTTATAATTGAAAACACATCAACATTGCTGATCTTTGGGTTGACAATTGTTGATTTTGACTGGTAATTTTGTAAAATTTCAATTTTCTCTTTAATTTTTTGAGCATCTTCAAAATGCATATCCTCAGCAAATTGTTTCATCTGCTTTTTAAATTGTTGCAGAGAGTCCTTAAAATTTCCTTTTAATATCTCACGAATTGCCTTGATATTTTCAAAATACTCTTCTTCTGTTTCAAAACCTTCACAAGCTCCTTTACAGTTTCCTAAATGATACTCCAGGCACACTTTATATTTCCCTGATTCTATTTTTTCCGGTGACAGGTCGTAATTGCAGGTACGCAATTGGTAGAGCCCTTTAATTAGGTCCAACAAGGTTGAAACAGTCCTGACACTGGTGTATGGGCCAAAATATTCTGAACCATCTTTTATGACTCGCCGTGTTGAGAATACTCTTGGGAATCTTTCTTTTTTAATGCAAATCCAGGGATAGGATTTGTCATCCTTAAGCATCACATTATATCTGGGTTGATACTTTTTAATTAAATTATTCTCCAGCAGCAAAGCATCGGTTTCTGTTTCTACGACTATGTGTTTTATGTTTGTAATTTTTTTTACAAGTATTCTAGTTTTTCCGTTATCAAATGTTTTAGTAAAATAAGAACTTACTCGTTTTTTTAAGTTCTTGGCTTTTCCTACATAAATTATTGTACCCTCTTTATCAAAATACTGGTACACTCCCGGAGAGTCCGGAAGGGTCTGCAATTGCAATTTCAAGGTAGGATTACTCATAACTTCAAAGGTATATTAAATAGTAGTACTTAAAAAAAATTGAATTTGTTTTTTGCTATATTGCACCTGTAGTTATTTATAAATGAATATTGTAATTCTTTCAAGAAATTCAAATCTTTATTCAACGAACAGGCTTGTTGAAGAAGGAAAAAAACGCGGTCATAAAGTAGAGGTAATAGATCCTTTAAAATGCGATTTAATTATAGAAAAGGAAAAACCCACGATCTATTATAAAGACAGGTATTTGGATTATGTCGATGCCATAATTCCCAGAATTGGGTCCTCTGTAACCTTTTATGGATGCGCAGTTGTCCGACAGTTTGAAATGATGCATGTTTTTACTACCGTTACCTCTGATGCCATTTTGCGTTCCAGAGATAAATTAAGAAGCTTTCAGAGACTGTCCAGAGCGGGTATTGGAATGCCAAAGACTGTTTTTACTAACTACTCCAGAGATGTAGAAGAGGTAATTAGTCATGTTGGCGGAACCCCGGTAATTATAAAGCTTCTTGAAGGCACACAGGGCTTAGGAGTCGTCTTGGCAGAGAGTAAGAATGCAGCTGAATCTGTTTTGGAAGCATTTAATGGATTACAGGCTAGAGTAATAGTTCAGGAATATATAAAAGAAGCAAAAGGATCTGATCTTAGGGCTTTAATCGTGGATAATCAGGTTGTAGGTGCCATGAAAAGACAAGGGAAAGATGGTGAATTCAGGTCCAATTTACATCGTGGAGGCAGTGCCGATTATGTAAAGTTAAATGCGGAAGAAATAAAAGCTGCCCTAAAAGCAGCAAAGGCCTTAAAATTGCCTGTTTGTGGTGTTGATATGTTAGAGTCTGAAAGAGGACCACTTGTTTTAGAGGTGAATTCTACTCCGGGATTGGAAGGAATAGAAGGTGCAACCAATAAAAATATTGCCAGAGCTATTATTACGTTTATTGAAAGAAATGTCAAGTAAATGAGCAAAGCAGAGATTCTTAATATACTGGGAGAGAAAGTTGGCTTAGGTGAAAGTGCAGAGGCAAGCTTTGATGTTGCAAAATTACATTCCAGAAATCCGATAGAAGTTCCGGTAATAATCAGTCGTTCTAAAAAACCGGGACCAACCGTTTTAATTACTGCAGGTATTCATGGTGATGAGGTCAACGGAGTTGAAATTGTAAGACAAATAATTGCAAAAGGCATCAATAAGCCAAAAATAGGAACCATCATTTGTATACCTGTGATCAATATTTTTGGGTTTATTCACATGGAAAGAGAATTTCCTGATGGGCGTGATCTAAACAGGGTTTTTCCCGGCAGTAAATCGGGTTCTTTGGCAAGCCGAGTGGCTCATAAATTAATAAAGGAAATCGTGCCTCATACAGATCTTATTTTGGACTATCATACAGGAGGAGCCGATCGGTTTAATTCACCTCAGATCAGAATAGCTGAAAATGATATAGCTTTAGAAAATCTGGCATCGATCTTTGGGGCGCCTTTTGTGCTTTACACCAAAAACATCAAAAAGTCTTTCAGAAGTGCATGTCATAAACTGGGTATACCAATATTATTATATGAAGGAGGAAAGTCCTTTAATATTGATCCTATTGTGACCAATACGGGAGTTAATGGTTGTAAACGGATTTTGAGCAATCTGGGTATGCTTCAGGGGAAATTCAAGGTTTCAAAACCAAAGAAAAAGTCACTTTTCGTTCAGGAGAGTAAATGGTTAAGAGCAAAGCATTCAGGAATGTTTAAGGCGTCAGTAGCACTTAATTCTTATGTAGAAAAAGGCGGTTTAATAGGCAATATTACAGATCCATATGGAAAATTCAACCATTTTGTAAAATCGGAATATTCAGGATACGTATTTAATATCAATGAATCTCCCTTAGTCTACCAGGGAGATGCACTTTTTCATATTGCATCGAAATTAAAGGATGTCTAGATCAGGCTCAATGCAATTTCCTTTGCATCTTTAATTGGCCAGCTGTCTTGCTGTAAATAACTTTCGATCAAAGCCCCTTCAAATAACAGATATAATTTGGAAGCCAGTTTTTCAGGATGTTTTACATCTAAATTTTGAGAGACCAGTTCAGTGATATAATTGCGTAGAGTTGATTTATTTTTAAATATTTCGTCCTTAATGACTGTATTTTGTTTATCGATTTCGGCTAAAATATTCTGGCTCCAGCCACCTTTAAAATCAGGTTCTCTGTACAATTCCCTTAAAAAATCAAAAATAGCCAAGACTTTTACTTTTCCTTTTTGCTTATCTTTTAAAAAGACAGCCAATTTATTATAAAACTGTTCTTCCTTATGGTTCAAATAGGCTATGCACAGAGCATCTTTAGTTTTAAAATGACTGTATAAGCTGGCTTTAGCCACATTGGCTTTTTCAATAACCTCATTTATTCCGGTATTATTATAGCCGTTTTGGTAAAACAATTCTGAAGCTGTTTCGATTAATCGCTCTTTGACAGGTTTTTGATTTTTCATAAGGTTATTATATATATTATAAAATTACGCTATACATATTTGCAAAACAGACTTGTCTGTTTTAGTTTTTAACAGTTTTATCAACTAAATTTAACCCATGACAAAACAAGAGCTACGAGCTAAATATAAAGAGTTAAGAACTCAGCTTTCATCAGAAGATATAAATAAGAAAAGCATTGCCATTGCTAATGAAATTTTAAAATTACCCATTTGGAACGCAGAATTTTACCATGTGTTTTTATCTATAGAACAACTGAAGGAAGTGGATACAGAACCCATTTTGAGCATACTTTCAGGAAAAGACAAACATATTGTATTGTCTAAAACCGAGTTCAAAACAACTTCAATGAAACACTTCTTATTAACTGACAACACAAAAATTAAAACGAATAGCTGGAACATACCAGAACCTGTTGACGGCATTGAGATCAAACCGGAAAAGATAGATGTTGTTTTTGTACCGCTATTAGCTTTTGACAAACAGGGTAACAGAGTTGGCTATGGCAAAGGTTTTTATGATAATTTCCTTAGAGAATGTAGACCGGAAACTTTGAAAATAGGATTGTCTTTTTTTGAGCCTGAGGAGATTATAGTGGGAATATCAAATAATGATGTCAAGTTGGATATGTGCATCACTCCGTTTAAGACGTTTCAGTTTTAGCTTCATTTTTAGGAAACACTTTTTTATTGAACACAATAAGCATGATGAAACCGGTACTAATGGCCATATCAGCAATATTAAAAACAGGTTCGAAAAAAGTAAAATAATCCCCGCCAATGAATGGGATCCATTCAGGTAAAAAACCTTTGTATAAGGGAAAATAGAGCATGTCAACAACATTACCATGGAGCAAGGTGTCATAGCCGCCTTGGGCAGGAAGAAACTGCGCAATTTGTCCAACACTGTCACTAAACAATACACCATAAAATACAGAATCAATTATGTTTCCAAGTGCGCCTGCAAAAATTAATGATATTGACAGGATCAGCAGTTTTGAACCTTGGTGCTTAATTGTATTTAAAAGCCAGTAACCAATTCCAAAAATTGCAATTAGACGAAATACAGTAAGAAATACTTTTGCGGACCTGTCCGAGATTATAGTTATAAAATCACTTAATTTAGTTCCCCAGGCCATTCCCTTATTCTCTACAAATAAGATCTCAAACCAATTAAATACTTTAATGCTATCTCCTAAGGCAAAATGGGTTTTGATATATACTTTACTTATTTGATCAATAAGTAAAATTATTATAATTAAAAGAGAAGCTTTTTTCAAGGACATATGTTAGTGGTTGCTCAACGAGATTCCTGTTTTTGCAGGAATAAAAAACGTCCCAATATACTATATTGAGACGTTAAACCTTACAAGATTTAAAATTTATTTTTGCATATTTTTAGCTTCAATACTAAGTGTTGCATGAGGGACTAATTTTAAGTCGTCTCTTTATTGATTAGTTTACCCGTAACCCTGCAAACTCCATATGTTTTGTTTTCAATTCTGATCAAGGCATTTCTCAGGTCACGTATGAATTTTTCCTGTCTTATTGCCAATTGGGAGTTGGCTTCCTTGCTCATAGTTTCACTACCTTCTTCAAAAGCCTTAAATGTTGGAGACGTATCATCTGTACCATTGTTATGATCATTCATATAGGCACTTTTAATAAGTTCCAGGTCTCTTTGGGCTTTTTCTATTTTTTCTGTGATCAGGGTTTTGAATTCTCCCAATTCCTTATCTGAATATCTGTTATTTGTATCTACGCTCATAATTTAATGTTTTTGAATAAATAATTTAGTATGGACATCGTCGAAATCAATTTCTATACCACTATTTAATATTTCTAATATTTCTAATTCTTCTGTTAATGTTTCAGCCTTGATATATTCAATATTCTTGCTTACCGCATTAACGATATTTTCATCTTTTTGAAGCATCACATCAATACGATCTGTTACTTCAAAACCTGAATCTTTACGTAAATTCTGAATGCGATTAACGAGCTCACGAGCAATCCCTTCTTTTCGTAAATCATCTGTGATGGTAACATCAAGAGCTACTGTAATAGAACCTTCGTTTGCAACAAGCCACCCCTCAATGTCTTGAGATGTAATTTCAACATCTTCAAGTTGTAATGTAATATTTTTTCCGTTAATTTCAACGTCAAAAACACCATTTTGTTCGATTTTTTTGATGTCATCAGCAGAAAACGAACTTATGGCATTGGCAATCAGTTTCATATCCTTGCCAAAACGAGGTCCAAGAACCTTAAAATTGGGTTTTATTTGCTTTACCAATATATCTGATGCGTCCTCTAAAAGATCGATTTCCTTAACGTTCACTTCATGCATGATCAGGTTTGAAACAGCCAGAATTTCTTCTTTTTGCTGCTTGTTCTCAACAGGGATCATTATTTTGTGCAATGGTTGACGCACTTTGATCTTTTCTTTAGCTCTTAACGATAATACCAATGAGGATATTGTTTGGGCATTCTCCATTTTTCGCTCTAAAACTTTATCTATAAATTTTTGGTCATATTTAGGGAATTCTGCCAGATGAACACTGCTAAACGATTCTTTATGAGTGTCTTTGATCAGATCCAGATATAGTCGGTCCATAAAGAATGGTGCAATTGGTGCTCCCAATTTTGAAATAGCTAGTAAACAAGTATATAATGTTTGATATGCCGATATTTTATCTTTTTGGTAATCGCCTTTCCAGAACCTTCTTCTGCTTAATCTAACAAACCAGTTGCTTAAATAATCCTGAGTAAAGTCTGATATAACTCTTGCAGCTTTTGTAGGCTCGTAATCAGCATAGAAATCGTCAACTTTTTTGATAAGCGTGTGTAATTCTGATAAGATCCAACGGTCAATCTCAGGTCTTTCATTTAGTGGAATATCTGATTCTGAATAGTCAAACTTATCAATATTGGCATAAAGAGTAAAGAATGAATAGGTATTATAAAGTGTTCCGAAGAACTTGCGTCTAACTTCTTCTATACCATCCAGATCAAATTTTAAATTATCCCAGGGATTGGCATTGGCTATCATGTACCATCGAGTAGCATCCGCACCATATTTGCTCAAAGTTTCAAACGGATCAACCGCGTTACCCAGTCGCTTGGACATTTTCTGACCGTTCTTATCCAAAACCAAACCGTTAGAGACCACATTCTTATAGGCAACCGAATCAAATACCATGGTTGCAATGGCATGCAAGGTATAGAACCAACCTCTGGTTTGATCTACTCCTTCAGCTATCAGATCTGCAGGAAAGAATTTATGTTTATCAATCAAATCCTTGTTCTCAAAAGGATAGTGCCACTGTGCATAAGGCATAGAACCGGAATCGAACCAGACATCGATTAAGTCTGACTCTCGTTTCATAGGTTTTCCTGAAGGGGAAACTAGAATAATACTATCTACAATATTCTTATGAAGATCTATCGTGTCATAGTTCTCTTCGGAATTGTTGCCAACTTCAAAGGATGCAAATATATCGTCCTTCATGAATCCGGCTTCCACTGCTTTTTGCATTTCTGACTTTAGTTCTCCAACAGAACCGATGCATAACTCTTCTTTACCATCTTCTGTTCTCCAAATTGGCAATGGAATTCCCCAAAAACGGGAACGTGATAAATTCCAGTCATTTGCATTTGCCAACCAATTCCCAAAACGACCTGTACCGGTTGATTTTGGTTTCCAGTTGATAGTTTCATTTAGTTCAAACATTCTGTCGCGAACATCAGTTACTTTTATAAACCAGGAATCTAATGGATAATATAAAATTGGTTTATCTGTTCTCCAGCAATTAGGATAACTATGTTTGTATTTTTCAACCTTGAAGGCTTTATTCTCTTCTTTTAATTTAATGGCCAATTCAACATCTACTGAACGCTCAGGAGCTTCACCATCTTTGTAATATTCATTCTTTACATACTTCCCGGCATGTTCTTTCATTTCCGGCCTGAATCGACCTTGAAGATCAACCAAAGGGACCAGATTACCATTTTCATCCTTTACCAGCATTGGTGGCACTTCGGGTTTTGCTTGTTTTGCAACCATGGCATCATCGGCACCAAAAGTGGGAGCTGTATGAACGATTCCTGTTCCATCTTCAGTAGTGACAAAATCACCTGCGATCACTCTGAATGCATTTTCAGGATTATCATTAGGGAGAGCATATGGCAATAGTTGCTCATATCTTATACCCAAAAGATCCTTTCCTTTGAATTGCTTTAAAACTAAAAACGGTATTTTTTTATCCTCCGGTTTGTAATTTTCCAGATCAATTCTTGATTCAGCTTTTATGAATTTTCCATCAAACTGAGAATTAATCAAGTTCTTAGCCAAAATCACCTTTATTGGTTCAAATGTGTATTGGTTGAAAGACGCAACTAACACATAATCTATTTTTTTTCCAACGGTTAAAGCCGTATTACTCGGTAAGGTCCATGGTGTCGTTGTCCAGGCCAACAGAAAAGCCCCATCTAAATCTTCCCCTAAGGGGAAGACTTGAGCTTGTTTTTCTTGTGGTAATATTTTGAACTGAGCTACTACTGTTGTATCAGTAATATCCTGATAGGTTCCCGGTTGGTTCAATTCATGAGAACTCAATCCGGTTCCTGCCTTAGGAGAATAGGGTTGGATGGTATAGCCTTTATAGATCAGATTTTTGTCATAGATCTGTTTTAACAACCACCAAACAGTCTCCATGTACTTTGACTTATAGGTAATATATGGATCATCCATATCTACCCAATATCCCATTTTTTCTGTGAGGTCATTCCAGACATCTGTATAACGCATGACTGCTTTTTTACAAGCCTCATTATATTCTTCAATAGAGATCTTTTTACCGATATCCTCTTTGGTGATTCCGAGTTCCTGCTCTACACCTAATTCAATAGGTAAACCATGTGTGTCCCAGCCGGCTTTTCGTTTTACTTGATAGCCTTTCATGGTCTTATATCTTGGGAAGATATCCTTAATTGTTCTTGCAAGTACGTGGTGCACACCAGGCAATCCGTTTGCTGATGGCGGACCTTCAAAAAATACATAAGGTTTTTTGCCCTCTCGAGTTGAAATACTTTTTTCAAAGATGGAATTATCCTGCCAGTATTTCAATATGTCTTCGGCTACCTTTGGTAAATCAAGTCCTTTATATTCAGGAAACATAGTGTTATTTTTTCTTGCGTTACAATTAAGTGTGCAAAATTAATGATTTATACTTAATTGGGTGATTTTAAATAAAAAAAAGCCGAAAATATAATTATTTCGGCCTTTAGTTTAATTAGAGGGGTTTAGATTCTAATTAATAATCACTTTTTTGTCTATTGACAGATCGTTTTCTGTCTTTATGCTTATAATATATATTCCACTGCTTAGATCAGAAATATCAATGCCATTCTCCAGAGTCTGGTTATTGACAGAATTGATGTATTTGATCCTTTGTCCCAGCATATTTGAAATGCTTAGTTCCTTAGCCTGATAAGTCAATTGCTTTACATGTAATTTTTGTTCGGGTTGATTCACATAAATCAATGTGTTGTCAGATATGAATTCTTCTGTTGACAGGGCTGCAGGGTCCTGAAAGATCACCTGGAATCTATCGGTAAAAGATCCGGCAACTGATGTGAAATCGTAAGGTTCAGTACTTCGTAAGTCGTAATTTTGCCCCGTTAAATTATCTTTTAAGAACAGGTCCTGATTTGCCGGGAAATTGGAGATCTCCGTTGCCTTAAATGTATAGGTAAAATTACCGGATGCGTGCAATACCAGATCTATGACCTTATCTGATGTATACGGTGCAAAGGCCTGAATGACGTACTGTTGGCCATTTAAAAGGCTACCCATATCATCGTCAGGTGGATCATTGATCAATCCACCATCCATACCGTAGTCATAACCGTCTGTGGCATCTTCACTAAAGCCAAGCACAAAGCTTCTGCTGGCACCACTGGATACTCCAAACTCGAGACGCAGGATCTGATGTTTCGGCAGCTGTTTGTTCTGTGCCGGATTCTGCATTTTCAGTATTTGATGATCTGAAGAATAATGATTCACCCAGATCTTCTTTTTTAAAGACACGTTGTCCGTTGTTGAATTCTATATCACCGGAATCTTTAATGACCTCCACGAAGAATCCCTGTCCAACGGGAATAAAATTAGTAGGCGTTTTGATTCCTTCTGTTATTACCTGATCTGCAATAGGAATATCAGCATGCTGATAAGCACGAACCGTAGTTAAGGTATTAATATACCCATACCCACCTTGGTAGGTTGCTAAGTAATGCGAATCTCCGGCCCATTGTTCCCAGAGTATGATAGTACCACTAATCGTACCATTTCCTGTTCCCGGTTTGTTATCATTGATAAACTGAATGGCATCTAATGCAGAAGGATACGGATTACCGATAAGTGTTGTAGTAAGGGTTACATCTTTTTTACTTTCTCCATCAACTATTTCCATGGCATCACTGACATCATCGGCTGCCACTAAAATAGTACCATTGTTAGGTTTTCCTTCAAAGATATACTGTTGTTCTGTTCCGGCAGTGCCTGTTCCTTTTTGTGTATATGCTACACCCGGTTGTATTGTTGTACTTGGGGTTATATTGGTCCAGTCAAAGTATGTGATCCCATTTTGGAAGTTGTATAACCATTCTGTACTGATCTTACCAACTTCGTCAAAGGCATTTGTAAACTCCATGTTAGTTCCGGCACCATCTTTAAGCATATTCAGACTAAATGGAGAATTATTAGGGTTATTCCCTGAACCATTATTATCTATAAGAGAAGTAGCTCCTAAACTACCAACGGGAGATGACCAATAGTTATACCTGTATACATTAGTGGTGCCCTCCTGTCTTCTTAATATTTTACCGGTAGCTGAAGTGACCAGGTCACTATAAGGGCCTTGTACTAATTGAGAATCATCGGCCAGGTCTAAAGTTCCGTCTAATTGCAGATACCTATTATTGATAATAGCATTATCTCCATTGACAACAAAGGTTTTATTATTATCAATAAACATTCCCAGAGCTTCATGAGATTTAGAAGTAGTGATATTATGATGTATTTTTACTATACTATATGGTTCAGGAGTTTTTTGATATGCCTGAGTGAAAAATGCCTCAAAATCTTCTATATCCCAGACATCACCATGAAGCCAGGTAGCTTCATCTGTCCAATTTCCGTCAGCTTTAGTTTCAAATGGCATTGGAGCGGATTGAGGTTGAAATGTATTCATATTATGCAAAGTAGCTACATAGCCATTTGTGGATTCATCAGGAATCCTACCACTTTGAATATTGGTCATTGGATAATACCCAATTAAATTTGACCAGGGAATTGTTGCATTAGAAACACTATCAGAAATATCTTGGTCAATTAAAGAACCATGAACAGTTCCGGCATTATTTTCGATTTCCTGATAGATCATTTGCTGGATCTGATCACTTGTTAATACCGTGTCAAATAATTTTACTTCATCTATCCAACCTTCAAAATTTTCTCCAATAGCTGGTTGAATATTTTCTTTTGAACCTATTCTAAATGGATTAGAATTCGTTACCCTTGAGCCATTCATACCCATATTGGCAATGAAAGCGCCATTAACATATATTTTAATGATTTCAGTTACATAATCTACAGTAACAGTATAGTTCATCCAATCTGTATCATTAATTATAAGTCCTGTACCATTAGCAGAAAGACCAGTTCCATAATGATGCTTGGTCCAAATTTTTGGGGTGTTATCTCCTCCAGGGTTGAGAATGATTTCAAACATTTCCTTTTGTCCAATAATGAATCGAGTGTCAAAAGTGTTCCCTGTAGGAAGGAACTCAGGTTTAATCCAAAAGCTTAATGTAAATTCGTCTAAACTGTTAATTTGAGATGTGGCAATTTCGAAGTAATCGTCAATTCCATCAAAATCCATGGCTGCTGAAGCAGGTGGATTAATAGCAAACAAATCTCTGTAGTCTAAGTCGCCGCCAGTAAGAAGATCACCATCAACATCCCCGAATGAAGCTGTTAAATTGGCTGCAGTTCCTGTTGTGATTTCGTCATTGACATCAAAATTTGTTGTATTACTATCAAATGTATCGTCCAATCCATCAAGGTCTATATCAATATTGCTTATACTATTAGCGTCTCCATTTTCCTGAATATCAGGTGTTCCATCATCGTCAGAATCTGTATCAAGATAATCTGGAGTACCATCTCCATCAGTATCTTCAGGAGTTATTCCGCTTGAATAAGCTGTATTGGTCCCGTTAGAATTGAAAGTACCTGCAGGAACAATATAACCAATTGTTGGTTGAGCTTCAATATTATCTGGAATACCATCGTCATCAGAATCAATATCATATGGGTTTGGAAATCCGTTATTATCGAAATTAGCAGTAGGATAGGAGTTAGGGACACCATCAGAATCTGTATCTGTTCCTGTATAAATAGCTGAGGCTGTGTTCTCTGCAATTCCATCATTGCCCACATCGCCATCGTAATTATCATTGAATCCATCACCATCTGTATCAGTAAAACCATCGCCATACCCATTATTATCAGAATCTAATAAACCTGCTTCAATTACATCAAAAATTCCATCACCATCACTGTCCAGATCCTGAGAGTTAGAATAGCCGTCATTATCAATGTCCAAATTACTGATCTGCAATCCATCAATACCACTACAATCGGCACCTAGCCCGAAATTGTATTTGGCAAAATCAATACCCAAGGTTTCTGAGCTTAAATTGGTTATTTTTATATACTGAGTATTTCCACCTAAAAGCTGGTAGCTTAATACTGAATAGGTACCATCAAAATTTGTTAAGAAATTTTCACCATTGGAATACATGATACCATCGGCTGACCGTTCTACCCTAAAAGATAACTGACCTATTCCGGATTGCCTGACATGTCTTATAGTAGTATTATTCCCGGCAGGAATAACATCAGTAAAACCTAGCTCCAAAGATCCTCCCACTCCAATATCGGCATAAGAAAAAGTGCCTGAGCCAAGAGCATCGTTTGCATTACTGGTATTTACTGAATTGTGAACCGAAGTCGCCCAACCACTGGCTGCAGGTGCATTAGTACACCTAAAGTCATATATATCGGGGATTCCATTCCCATTATTATCTGTTGTATTATCCGCATAACCATCCCCATCCGTATCAACACCACCTGCTTCAACAATATCCGGAATACCATCATTGTCAGAATCAATATCTAAGTAGTCCAGAGTGCCATCACCATCAGAATCCTTTAAACAATAGTTTAGTTCAGTAAATCTTAGGGATTGACCGGAACCTGTATTATAAATAAAAACGATTCTGCTTATTTGACCGGGAAAATAAAAATAAGCAGCTCCAACTGCATCATCTGCTTCATCATCACCATCACTTTCAGGAGCACTGTTAGTATTCTCAATAAGATTTCCTGTTCTGCCAACTATAGATCCAATAAAAGGAACATTAGCTGGACTTAGACTGATTAAATTATTTAATTCATCATATGCATTAACAGTGAGTTGTTCATTTTCATCGAAATCTGTTACTTTGAATGTTACATTTTTTACAGGTGTCGAAAAACTTAATTGAAGCTGTTCGTTTGTAACAGGACCCTGAAAACGAATAGCATCTCCTTGATTACCAGCAACATATCCATAAAAGGCAGTGGCATGGGTTGTTGTATAAGTAAGGGTCGTTTCCTCTATAGGATAACTGGAATTAGAAACTATAGGTGTATCAATGCCAATGGTATTGGCAATATCTATCGTTGAACATCCATCCAGATTGTCCGGAATGCCATCATTGTCTTCATCCTGGTCTAAATTGTCAGCTGTACCATCACCATCTGTATCCTGAGAGTATCCAGAATAGGAAAGCAATGAGAAAGAAAACAAAAGCAAAATTGATAGTAATTTTAGCTTCATAGTTAAGGGATTTGGGGCCTAACACACAAATATATTAAACACACCTTAGAAATCAGGGGTTTATGAAATTTATTCGATGAAATGCATCGATAAAACACAAATAATTCAGATAAAACACTGTAGTATTTATAAAATTTAATCAGATTCAATGTAAAGAAAAAGCCAGAAACTTCATGTTCCCGGCCTTTAGTTTAATTAGAGGGGTTTAGATTCTAATTAATAATCACTTTTTTGTCTATTGACAGATCGTTTTCTGTCTTTATGCTTATAATATATATTCCACTGCTTAGATCAGAAATATCAATGCCATTCTCCAGAGTCTGGTTATTGACAGAATTGATGTATTTGATCCGTTGTCCCAGCATATTTGAAATGCTTAGTTCCTTAGCCTGATCGGTCAATTGCTTTACATGTAATTTTTGTTCGGGTTGATTCACATAGATAAGTGTGTTGTCAGTTATGAATTCTTCTGTTGACAGGGCTGCAGGATCCTGAAAGATCACCTGGAATCTATCTGTAAAAGATCCGGCAACAGATGTGAAATTGTAAGGTTCAGTACTTCTTAAGTCGTAATTTTGCCCCGTTAAATTATCTTTTAAGAACAGGTCCTGATCTTGCCGGGAAATTGGAGATCTCCGTTGACTTAAATGTATAGGTAAAATTACCGGATGCATGTAATACCAGATCGATCACTTTATCAGGTGTATAAGGCGCAAAGGCCTGAATGACGTATTGTTGGCCATTGAGAAAGGCTTCCCATATCATCATCCGGTGGATCGTTGATCAATCCTCCATCCATACCATAATCATAACCATCAGTAGCATCTTCACTAAATCCAATGACAAAACTTCTGCTGGCACCACTGGATACTCCAAACTCTAGATCGTAGGATCTGTGTTTCAGCAGCTGTTTCTTCAGTACTGGATTCTGTATTTTCAGTACTCGATGATCTAAAGAATAAAGATTCACCAAGATCTTCCTGTTTAAACACACGTTGTCCGTTATTAAAGACTATGTTTCCATCATTGACCACTTCCACAAAGAAAGCCTGACCCACAGGAATGAAGGCAGTAGGTGTTTTGATGCCTCTGTTATCCGGGTTTGTAGGGTCTGATATTACGATATCCTGATGCTGATAGGCGCGTTCTGTTTCGGTCAGGTTGATATACCCATAACCACCTTCATATTCATTAAGATAATGCGAATTCCCAGCCCATTGTTCCCATAACAGAATGGTCCCCTGAATGATTGGATTGGCAGAACCATTATCGAAATCGATATTATCGCGAATGAATTCTTCAGCATCGAGTGCAGAAGGATATGGATTTCCTATGAGCGAAGTTGTAAAGGTGACATCCTGCACGCTTTCTCCAACACCGGATTCATCGCCATCAACATCATCGGCAGCAATTAATATGGTTCCATTATTTGGTTTGCCTTCAAAGATGTACTGTTGTTCAGTTCCGGCATTTCCGGTTCCTTTTTGGGTATATCCAAATCCCGGGTGCAATTGGCAGTAACTTTCATGTAAATTGATTCCAGTCGTAATAAGTCAATCCATTTTGGAAATGTATATAACCATTCAGTACTTATTTTACCTGCTTCTTCATAAAGCCGTTGTAAACTGCAATATCTACACCTGCATCCATCCTTGAGCATATTCAGATTAAAAGGGGTGTTATTGGTATTGTTATTGCTCCATTGTTATCAGTTAAAGTTGTGGCTGCCAACACTACCCACAGGAGATGACCAGTAATTGTACCAGTAACTGTTGGCATTGCCTTCCTGACGACGCAGAATTTTACCGGTAGCAGACGTAACCAGATCACTGGTTTCTGTTTGTATAAGCTGTGAGTCATCGGCCAGATCTATAGTGCCATCGAGTTGCAGGTACCAGTTATTGGTTATTGCGTTATCGCCCAAAACAGATAAGGTCTTATCCGCATCGATTAACAATCCCATTTGTGTGTGTGACGCAGTGGTTGTGACGTTGTTATGAATGTGTACAATGCTCCAGTCTTTATTGTTTGGGATGTCTTCAATATCCCAGACATCGCCATGTTCCCATGTCGCTTCAGTTGTCCAGAAGCCATCTGCATTTGTTTCGTATGGCAAAGGCGCATTTTGAGGCTCAACACTTAAAATGTTGTACAGTCTGCCATCGTTGCCATACAGAGAGCTATCGAGTAGATCACCACTGACAATGAAATTCATGGGGTGATAACAAACCAGGTTATACCAGGGAATTGCCTTTACAGCAGGATCGAAAATGTCCTTATCGATAACACTGCCATTTACAATACCGGAATTATTTACTATTTCCTGGTAGGTCATTTGCTGAATTTGACTTGCTGTCAGGGAACTATTAAATATTCTTAGTTCATCGATCCATCCTTTAAAGTTTTGGTAGTCCGGATCTGGCTGAATCGCTAATTTAGAACCTAGCCTGAATGGATTTGCATTCGTTTCTCTGGGGTTTCCTGTAATGTCTAATACGTTCACCTGTTCACCATTTATATACACAATAATTGACTCGGTAATGTAATTGACAACAGCTGTGTAATGAAACCAATTGATATTGTCTATGGGATGACCTTCACTTTGTGGAGAAGATACGTCATCATGATAGTGGGATGTGTATACATGAGGATCGCCTGAGGCATTTAAACCAACACTCACCTCAAACATGTCTTTTTGACCGCCAACAAAGGTTTTAGCAGGAAATGGAGCGGTTAATACTTCGTCCAGTTTCAGCCAGAAACTTATGGTAAATTCATCTACGGAATTAATTGGAGAACTCTTTTTTAACTCTATGTAATCATCTATGCCATCAAAGTCAATTTTTGCAAGATCTGGAATATCGGCATCCAGCAGGTCTCTGAAATCTACATCCCCTCCAAGTAAACGGTCGTTGTCTGCGTCCGGCAGGTCGGTTAGCGGATCTTCTATATCTTCGTTAACATCCCATGTTGCGTCCAGTATACCGTTTGTTTCAAATAGATCTTTTAAACCATCACCATCTGTATCTAACAGACCCGGAACATCAGACATTCCGTTTTCTTGTATATCAGGAGTTCCATCGCTATCGGAATCCAGATCTCTGAAATCGTAAATACCATCCCCATCGGTATCTATTGGTGTAAGTCCGCCGGAATATTCAGGGTACAAGCCTGAATTTGCATTTACCGGACCAACAGGTGGCACATAATCTAAAGTTGCCTGTGCTTCTACATTATCCGGAATCCCGTCATCATCACTATCAATATCCAGATAATCTGGATAAGCATCACCATCTGTATTCTCACAATTAGGAATGACATAAAACTGTACATTGTCTATATGATTACCAGCCCCAGATGATGCAATAGTATTATCTGCTGTAAGTCGTAATCTTGTCGTAGTCTGGCCAGGAGGTACGGTATACGTGCCTGAATGCAAAGTCCAGGAAGCATCGTCAGCGGAAGCAAAAGTGCCTTGTGATACCATAGATCCGGAAGGGTCTCCTATCAACAGATCCACAATATCTTGATCTGGAGCACTTCCTATTTCTTCTCCTCGTTTACGATGCGCAAAAGACCATTGGAGCAAGTCTCCCGGAGTTGTTGCAATATCCTGATAGAAACCGAAATTGGCGGAAGCATTAAGTTCAACCCACTGTATTCCTGAATAGGCTGATCCTCCTGGATCAGATCCAGAAGTATTACCATTTTGCCATATTTCCAGATGATTAGTTCCAGGATCGGCACTTTCCCAATAAGGATAATAATCGGCATCCCCTTTCCATATTCCTGTTGAAGTTGATGCAGCATCTGTTGGACCATCATCTAGTCCTGATGACACGATGTTTAAATATTCAAAATCTGAATCTATAATTTTAGGTTTCCCCAGATCCGGGCATTCATCAACATCCAGTATGCCGTCGTTGTCGTCATCCAGATCGCAAAGATCATTTACGCCATCGCCATCGGTATCTGTTCCTGAAGGATCATCACAAGCAGAAGCATATCCAAAGTCATTATTACAACTTATTCCGTTTACGGAAGGGAATTGAACCGCGTAATTATTAGGGGTTGTTAAACTGTAACCTGTGGGAATGGCTGAAGCATCTATTTGTACGATATACGCAGCGGGTTCGGCGGCATCATAAAATACTTCGAGCCTGGCAGCATTGGTATTGTCACCTTCAAATGAAACGGCATTTCTTTCTGCGTCTCCATCAAAATGCCTGAAAATGAATGCCATACTGTTATTACGTTCCCAGCCATACCTACTTGTAATATCTTGTAAAATAGATTTAATGTTTGGCGTATCATATTCGGTGTTTTGAGACCAATCGGGAATGTTTAACCATGACACCTTGTTGCTGTCGTCCCAACGGTTAGAAAGGTTATTGTTTACAGATACAAAGGTCTGTGCATTATCTATTTTCTGCCCACTAATTTCATAGCTTAAAAGTCCTGTTTGATCATCGCTGGAGTAAAAATAAATAAAGGCATTCTTGATCTTTGCTCTTTGTGGAATGTCCACATCATTGATACGAATACCAACAAATGGATCGCCGATATTAAAACTGTAATCGGCATTATTAAGTACTACACTGGCATTGCCTTCCTGCTGTGCATCGTCAGACCCAAGTTCTACTCTTTTTGAAAAGGTTTCATTTATAAGAATTGTTGGTGTAACGCCAAAGGTATACTGTCCATTTAAATTGGATAGTGTTGTTTGCACAAGACTATCTTCAACATCTATGATACCATTGGAATTTAGGTCGGAGTACAGGTTTATTGTAATATTTTCTTCCAGCGGTTCTCCGGAATCGTAAACGCCATTTTTGTTATAGTCATTAAACACAGGACCGTATATTGTATTATCGTCTTCTACTGTTTTACAGAAAGGGAAGTCCAATACAATGTTTATTCCGCAATCGGCCTTAAGAAGGGCAGGGTCTGCAGGAACGACAACGTTGTCTAAAATAATGATATCCTCTACACAAAACCACAAACAGAATCGAAACCACCACCATTATTCATGTCAAAATAATAGTGTCCGGTTACGGAGGCTCCGTTTTTTAATTGGGCTTTATTGCGTACAATTAGAATAGAACTGTAATAATTACCTACTAAACTATTTGTATTCAAAACAATGTTCTCAACAATAATGGTATCTTCATTATACAAGTTTTTACCATTAAAATCCAGCGTGCCATCTACAACCAATAAGCCTTCATTGGTATAGTTGTTATTGAGCTTAAACAGGTTGTGTACATAGGTGGTGCAAAAATTACGCAAGTTACTGCCTCCACCGGCTTGCAAAGATCCTGTAACAATTTCCAACAATCCGCAATTATAAAAATCAGTATTCACATTTAAACTACCCTGAACTATTAAAGTTGCATTAGGATAGATATAATTAGTTGATCCGCCACCAAGGGCTAAACTCCCTCCAATGTTAATTATACCTGCGTTGTAAAGAAACGAGGTGTTGTCGGTGGTCATATCACCTGGTATATTAATTTCGCCTGTAGGATGAACATATGTGGTAACATCCCTAAAACCCGGATTATTAGAAAAGCTTGCAATTCCTTCTATTACTAATGTTGCATCTCTGAATGAGTTTACAGAGCCGGAGAACGTGACACCAGGAGCTACATAAAACGTTCCGTAAAAATTGAAGGATAAGTCATCAGAATTATTAGCTAAAATACAAACAGATTCTGAAGCCGATACAGAGTTAGGTTTTGATATAGGGTTGCCAAACTGGTCTTCCCACTGTGAGCCTGTATAACTGTAGGTACAGGTAGCAGGTGCTCCCGGAGAACTGAATACATTCCCATTACAGGTTTGAGCTTGGCTCGAAAATGACCAAAGCATGCATGCAAAAAACCATACGAAATTCGAGAGTAATCTTAAGTTCATAAGTCAATTAATTTGGGTATGTAGAGCAAACATAACATATAAACACTAAAAAACAAGGATTTAAGAGAAATATTCGATGAAATACATCGATTAAGTGTATTTTTATTAGGATGAAATACACATTTCTAGAAGATTATTACGTAATAATCAATATTAAACCAAGCCAATTTAATCAAAAAAGCGCAGCCATTTGGCTGCGCTTTTCACTGCAAAATTAATTATTAACCCTTAATTAATAATCACTTTTCTGTCTCTTGATAGATTATTATATGTTTCTATGTGTACTATATAAACTCCCGTATTTAGGTCAGAGATATTAATTCCATTCTCTAAGGTTTGGTTATTAATTCCAGTATATGAGACGGCAGTCTGCCCTAACATATTA
This sequence comes from uncultured Flavobacteriaceae bacterium, assembly GCA_963827785.1. Classification (GTDB taxonomy): domain Bacteria; phylum Bacteroidota; class Bacteroidia; order Flavobacteriales; family Flavobacteriaceae; genus Site-B1. The sequence continues at coordinate 78,393 of CAWHCT010000018.1, forward strand.
ATTAGACTTAATTGGGAAACCTTTTCAAACAAATCTCTAACATATAATTTGCCCTCATTTTGGTTTACATAGATAACGGTCTTATCTTCTGTAAAATCTTCATTAGAAAGTGTGGGATCCTGGAAAATGACCTGAAAACGATCCATAAATGAACCTGCTTTTGAAGTGAAATCATAACCATCCTTATCTCTCAAATTAATGTGTTCTCCCGTTAAGTTATCTCTTAGGAACAGATCCTGATCTTCAGGGAAATTTGATATCTCAGTCGATATTAAAGTATATGTATATTCACCGGATGCATGCAACACAAGGTCTATTTCTTTATCAGGAGTTATAGGAGCTAAGCCCTGAATCACGCATTGCTGACCGTTCAAGAGACTGCCCATATCATCTGTCTCAGGGCTTGAGATTACGGTATCGTATCCATAGTCGTAGCCGTCTGTAGCGTCTTCAGTAAATCCTATTACAAAACTTCTGCTGGCTCCACTTGAAACTCGAAACTCCAAACGAAGAATTTGAGTTTCTGATACTGTAGTTTCATCAGCTGATGAATTTTGTCCATTGGACCAATTTTTTATATCAAGTACTTCATTTGGAGAAGTCACTCGGGCAAATAACATGTAATTTGTAAAAAGAAGAAAGATTAAAAAAAGTATTCTTATAATATTTTTCATTTTGAGGGAATTTTAGTTCTTTTTAGGGATCAATCAATTATTGTTTTGGTAATCAGTACAATAGTTTAATAAATTTAGTCCATCACACTTTCTAAACCATATAAATTCGTTGTTTTCTAGTCGAAGTTCGATAAAATGAAGTGATATGCCAATTTAATCGTTGAGATACAATGACATAAGGCTAATCCAGTTCCAGGTAAGTTTAGTTTACAAATTGTAAGATATCCTCAATTTTGGATATTAGTTGAATTTTGATCTTAGGGTTCTTAAGACTGATCTTATTGTATTTAGATACAAATATTGCAGAAAAGCCTAGTTTTTCTGCTTCAAGAATACGTTGTTCAACGCGTTGCACAGGTCGAATTTCTCCCGATAGACCAACCTCTGCAGCAAAGCAATATTCCTTTGGAATGGCTGTATCCTCATTTGATGATAGAATGGCAGCGATTACGGCTAAGTCAATAGCAGGGTCATCAACAGTAATTCCACCGGTAATATTAAGGAAGACGTCTTTTGTTGCAAGTCTGAAGCCTGCTCTTTTCTCCAGAACAGCCAAGAGCATATTTAACCTTTTAGCATTAAATCCTGTGGTGCTTCGTTGAGGTGTTCCATACACAGCTGTGCTTACCAGCGCCTGGATCTGTATCATGATGGGTCTTAGGCCTTCAATAGTAGCCGCAATGGCATTACCGCTCAATTCTTCATCTTTTTGGGAAATGAGAATTTCTGAGGGGTTTGAAACCTCTCTCAAGCCCGAACTATGCATTTCATATATGCCCAATTCACTTGTGGATCCAAACCGGTTTTTATTTGCTCTCAGAATTCTGAACACATGATTTCTGTCTCCTTCAAACTGCAATACAGTATCAACCATATGCTCCAAAATTTTTGGTCCTGCAATATTACCATCCTTTGTAATGTGACCTATAAGGATGACAGGAGTAGATGTTTCTTTAGCGAATTTGATGAATTCTGCAGCGCACTCTTTTATTTGAGAAATACTGCCTGATGACGATTCAATGTATTCACTATGAAGTGTTTGTACTGAATCAATAATAACGATTTCAGGTTCTAAGGATTGAATTTGCTTAAAGATATTTTGTGTTTTGGTTTCGGTCAACACAAAACAGTTATTGTTGTTTGGATTGATGCGTTCAGCGCGCATTTTTATCTGTTTCTGACTTTCTTCGCCTGATACATAAAGGGTTTTATAAGGCAATTTCAAGGCCACCTGAAGCAGCAGTGTACTTTTCCCTATTCCTGGCTCGCCACCAAGCAAAATCAATGATCCGGGAACAATTCCACCACCTAAAACACGGTTGAACTCTTCATCAGAGGTTTTTAGTCTGGCCTCGTCAGACGAATCTATTTCATTGATCCTTAGAGGTTTTGAGCTTCGTTTTTTAGCAGTTCCGGAGGTTGGTTTCCAATCTGATTTTTCAGTCTTCTGAATAATTTCCTCTACAATAGTATTCCATTCTTTACAAGTCGTGCATTGTCCTTGCCATTTTGCAAACTGGCTTCCACAATTCTGACAAAAAAAAGAAGTTTTTACTTTTGACATTAGTTAAATTTAAAAGCCAAAATCTGCTTTTATTTCTTCTGCTTTTTCCAACATTAGGTCTTTTGAGATTCCTGCAATTTCATCTAAAACATATCCGGATTTATAAGTTTTGTATGCTTTTTTAGGCTCTCCCATTTCCTCATAATATCTGGCTAGATAGTAAGTTCCTAATAGAGTTTCAGGATAATCTTTACTCGCCAGTTTGCTTAAATCCTGGTAGCTTTCATATAATTCATTTTTTTCAATAGCCGATGAAATTGCTCTGAAATCATTGATCAAGATCTTTTTATTGATTCCAAAAAGCTCATCAACCATTTGATATTTTTCTGTTAAATAGTCCACAGGGGAATAATCAAGAGTTAGTATTTTTTCCTGATACTCTTTTTTGCTTATTGGCTGAAAGGCACTAAATATATTTTCCAGGGCATTTGGAATTGCATGGGCTGCAACTGAATAATGCGTTGGGCCATCAAAATCATTAAAGCTATAGAAGAAGGATTCATTGGTTATGGACGACAAATTTATATTAAGAACTTCAACGCCTTGTCTTACTTTTCTTAGATCATTAGAGGCTGTAGCAAGGTAGTAGAAATGTTTATCCTCAAATTGAAGGAATCGTTCGGTGATATTTTGTTCCATTTCGGGAGCTAACTCCGGACTTATGCAAATATAGGCCTTAAATAGCGGATCATTCTTAAAGAGGTAATAGTTAATGAAGTTTGCAGTTTTACCATGGCCAACTGCAATTCTAAAATTGGCAGTTCTGTAATTTTCTTCAATAAAAGGAAGCAGTTCAAATCCTATAAATTCAAAGAAATTTGCACCTGATTCTATGGGAAGATAGTTTTCTTCTGAGTACATTGTGTCATAATCTCTGGTTCTGGATTGATCTATGCCTACTATAATTGCTTCCGGGATATCCTCCCAATAGGAGTAATACTTTACATTCCCGGCTACGGGATCAAAAAGATAATCACCATCAAAAACAATGAATAACGGATATCTTTGTTCTGTATTTTTTTCATATCCTCTGGGAAGCTGGATTTTGATCTGTCGTGTTTCTCCAAGCTTTGTTGATTCAATTTCCTGATCTATGACCTGAGAATAAATGGTAGTGGAAAGTAAAAGAACAAAAATTAAAAGGATCGATTTTTTCATGGTAAAAAGATTTGAGATTTATTATGGCAATTTATAAATTATTTTCGGCTATTAAAAATGGGAAGGAATAGAAACGATAATGCACCAAAAAATAAAATCAAGGCTGTTTGAGCAGTCCACATGATCCATCCAAATGCAAAACTTGGGTTTTGTTCAATTCCAAAAAGTGTAAACGCAGCCAGAATTGCTGCGGGATAAACAAACAGTCCTCCATTGGATGCCGCAATGGCAAATCCACCTGCAATGAATCCAATTAAAATGGCTGCCAAAGGGACATGCTTAAGTTCAGGCACGGCAAAAACGGTGACATAGAACATAAGAACATACATGAGCCATATAAAAAGGGTATGTGCAATAAAGGCCCATTTTTTCTTCATTTTAAAGATGCTGGTTGCACCTTCTATAACTCCCAAAATAAAGTTTTTAATTTTAAATGCGATTCCCGATTTTGCCTTTATTATTAACGAAAAGAATATAGCTCCAAGGATAATTAAGCCTATCAAGCCTATTATTAAAGTTTGAGGGTTAAAGTTTTTTATTAATAAACCGCTGATAAAATCATACTGAAGAAATAATGTAGTCAAAACAATTAGGAGCATTACAAGCAAATCGGCAACTCTCTCCGCGACAATTGTGCCGAAGCCTTTTTCAAAAGGCACGTTCTCATAATTTGTAAAAATCACGGCCCTCATAACTTCTCCCGATCTTGGAATACCGAAATTTGTAAGATAAGCTATAAAAACAGCCATAATACTGTTTTGAATTTTAGGCTTGAATCCTAAGGGCTCCAGCATGAATTTCCATCTGTAAGCACGGGAAAGATGACTTAAAAGTCCAAAAAACAGACCTAAAAAGATCCATGAATATTTTACCGATTTAAAGTATGGTAATATTTCGGAAAATGGAATTTTTGAAAAGGAGTACCAGCCAATCAATATTCCGAATATCAGAGGAATAATGATCTTTAAAATTTTTGATAAACGCTTGTCCAAGATCTTATTTTAAAAGATTGGTAGCTTCGTCCGGGAAAACTAAAGAGGGTTTAAATGTTTTGGCTTCTTCAATATCCATAAAGGCATAAGTGATCAATATTAGAGTGTCGCCCACACTTACTTTTCTGGCTGCTGCTCCGTTTAATGTTATTTCACCACTGTTTCTAGGTCCGGGAATAACATATGTTTCAAGACGTTCTCCATTATCGTTATTGACAATCTGAACTTTTTCGCCCTGAATGATATTGGCGGCATCCATCAGATCTTCATCAATAGTAATGCTGCCAATATAATTAAGATCGGCACCAGTGCATTTTACTCTGTGGATTTTAGATTTTACAACTTGAATTTGCATGAGGCAAAGATATTAATTTAATGCGATATTGTCTATTAATCTTACATCATCAGCATAAACGGCAATAAACGCACGATATTTTTTGTTACTTGATTTTCGTTTAACTTCTTTTAGGGTATCAACATTTGCAATTCTAAAATATTCTAATTTTAAAAGGTCTTGATCTGCAAACTGTTTTTTAACCCATTTCGAAACATAAGCAGCACTTTTTGTGCCAAATTTGATTTTGGCAGTCTTTAAGGTTTTATAGATGAAAGGAGCTGCCTTTTTATAGTTAGACTTCAATCTTGTATTTCTGGAGCTCATAGCCAGACCATTGGATTCTCTATGAATTTTACAGCCAACTATTTTTACAGGAATATTGAATTTTTCGACAAGTTTCTTTATTATTTGTAATTGCTGAAAATCTTTTTCACCAAAATAAGCGTTGTTTGGTTTTACTATTTCAAGCAATTGTTTTACAATTGTGCCAACACCATCAAAATGACCTTCTCTAAACTCACCTTCCATTTCATTCTCCAACCCATCAAAATCAAATTTTACGGCATTTACCTTGTTGCTGTAAATATCTTCTATACTTGGCGCAAATACTAAAATATTACTATCTACTGTTTCTAACAGATCGATATCCTTTTGTAGAGTTCGCGGATATTTGAGCAGATCATTTTGATTATTGAATTGTGTGGGATTTACAAATATGCTTACAATAACCACATCATTATTAGCTAACGCTCTTTCTACTAAAGACAGATGACCTTCATGCAAAGCGCCCATGGTTGGTACAAGACCGATGGTTCTGTTATCCCTTTTAAAGGACTTGATTTCCTTTTGAAGATCACGTTTTTGTTTAAATACTTTCACTTTAGTAAAAATTTAACAGCATGCAAACTTAAATATAAAAGACTAATCTGCATAAAATTTTGTAATTTTGCATGTTTTTTAGTCTGAATTCTCAAAAGAAAACTAATATATGAAAGATAAGAGGATATTGTACGTATCATCCGAAGTAGTGCCCTATTTGCCAGAAACCGAAATATCATCTATGTCTTTTGAGGCACCCAGAATGGTCAATCAAAGTGGGGGGCAAATTAGGATTTTCATGCCAAGATATGGGAATATTAATGAAAGAAGACATCAGTTACATGAAGTGATCCGATTATCCGGAATCAATTTGGTAATTAATGACCTGGATATGCCTCTTATCATAAAAGTCGCTTCCATACCTAAGGAACGAATTCAGGTGTATTTTATTGATAATGAAGAATACTTTAAAAGAAAGGCCACTTTAACAGATGAAAATGGAGAATTATTCTCAGACAATGATGAACGTGCCATATTTTTCGCAAAGGGTGTTATAGAAACGGTAAAAAAATTAAACTGGTCTCCGGATATTATTCATGTTCATGGTTGGCTGGCTTCCTTACTGCCACTTTATCTAAAAGAGTATTACAAAGGAGAACCTTTGTTTTCAGATAGTAAAATAGTTACTAGTATATACAATCAAGGATTCAAAGGGACGTTAAACTCTCAGTATGGTTGATAAAGTAAAATTTGATAATATAAATGAGGATGCAATAGGTATCCTTAAAAAACCTTCCTATATAAACTTAATGAAAGTTGCAATAGACCATTCTGATGCACTTATCGTTGGCTCTGAAGAGATTCCGGAAGAGCTTTCAGAACACTTAAAGAAATGCAAAAAGCCAGTTTTAGAATTTCAAAGTAAAGAAGAATTTGCAGAGAAATATAAAGAGTTCTACAGCACAAAATTAATAAGTTAATTTTTTAAAAAGAGAATGACGAAGATTTTAAATAGTATTAAGGCTATTACTGTTTTGTTAGCTTTAATTTTGGTTTTTAATGCTTGTGACAAAGATTATGCTTCAATAGGAGTAGATGTAATAGGCAATAATAATTTCGAAACTAATAGTATTAGTTACCCTGTAATTACATTTAATAGTAAGATAAAACCGGTACAAACTAATAATCTGACATCTAACTTATTAGGTGTTTATAATGACCCCGTTTACGGAATAACATCAGCTAATTTATTAAGTCAATTGAATTTGGCTACGGGTTCGCAAAATAGAACTTACGGTGTTAATATTAGATTAGATTCAATTGTGCTTACAATTCCTTATTTCAGTGGAGTGGATCCAGATGAGTCCACAGATGAAAATGGAAACACAAATTATCTTTTAGATTCTATTTATGGTAATGCCGAAACACCCTTAAAACTTTCAATTTATAAGAATAATTATTTTTTAAGAGATTTTGACCCTAACACCGATTTTGCACAAAGTCAAAAATATTATTCAAGTGGAGAAACATCTTTGGGTAGCCCTATATCAGTGTCTGAAATGGAATCAGAATTGATTTATCAAAACGACTCTTTATTTTTTGATAAAAATGAGATTCGATTAACTACAAATAATTATTCTGATAGTGAAATTGATGAAGAAATAACATCAACGTTAAGTCCTGCTTTAAGATTAAAGCTTGACAGCTTGTTTTGGAAAGAAAACATAATAGATAAAATTGGAGAACCAGAACTAAGCAATACAAATAATTTTAAGGAGTATTTTAGAGGGCTTTATTTTAAAGTTGAAAGTAATGGAGTGGATTCACCAATGATATTATTGAATATAAGCTCATCAACATCAAATGTGACAGTTTATTTCAGCAGTGTTGCTGAGTTTGATGATGATGACAGTGATGGTATTCCAAATGTTGCTGATGCTGATATTGATGGAGACGGAAATATAGATGAAGATAGTTTAGATACAGATGGAGACGGAATTAAAGATACTGCTGATGCCGATATTGATGGTGATGGCACTATTGAAGAAGATGTTCTGGATATTAATTCAGATGGGATAAATGATGAGGTTTTGGCTGTAAACAGCAACACAATTGTGCTCAATTTAAATGGAAATAGAGTCAATATATTTGACAATAGCGGATTTAACAGTTCTATTCTAAGTGAAATAGAGAACGCAAATACTGTAGATGGTGATGAAAAATTATATTTAAAAGGAGGAGAAGGTTCAATGGCAGTTATTGATTTGTTTGGTGGAATTGAATCACCGGAATTTATAGAATTTAAGTCTCATCAAGACGACTGGATAATAAATGAAGCGAATCTGATCTTTTATGAAGACGAATCGATCATAACTGATGAAGATCATAAGAATGACAGGCTTTTTGTTTATGATTTAGATAATAATATACCACTTATTGATTATTTTAGAGATTCACAGTCCACAATTAACCCATTCTATTCAATTATAAGTCATTTAGGTAATAGGTATACAGATGCTCAGGGGAACAATAAATTCAAGATTAGAATAACAGAGCACATCAATAATATTCTTTTAAAAGACTCAACTAATACAAAACTTGGTTTAACTATATCATCTAACGTTAATTCCTATGATACTTCTGGCTTATTAGGTGTAACTGAAAGTGATGATGTCAAGGATATACCAACGGGAACTGTCCTTTCACCGAAAGGAACGGTAGTATATGGAAATAATTCTTCACTTTCTGACAAAAAAGTTAAATTAGAAATTTATTACACGAACCCAAACAATTAAATTATGTGTGGAATAGTCGGATACATTGGCCACAGAGAAGCTTATCCTATAATACTGGAAGGTTTAAAAAGATTAGAATACAGAGGGTACGATAGTGCCGGAATTGCTCTTTTTGACGGAACGGAAATAAAGCTTTCCAAGACCCAAGGAAAGGTTGCAGATATGCAGAACAAATTGGAGAGAGAAATACCCACTTCTGGAAATGTAGGTATCGGTCATACGCGTTGGGCTACTCATGGAGTACCTAACGATGTGAATTCTCACCCTCATTATTCAAATTCAGGAGAGTTGGTGATTATACACAATGGAATCATAGAAAATTATGATTCATTGAAAAAAGAACTTGTAAAAAGGGGCTATACATTTACTTCAGATACAGATACAGAAGTTCTAATAAACCTAATTGAAGACGTCAAAAAAAATGAAAAGGTTAAATTAGGACAAGCTGTTCAAATAGCCTTGAACCAGGTTGTAGGGGCCTATGCTATTGCTGTTTTCGATTTAAATAAACCCGACGAAATAATCGTTGCTAAATTAGGAAGTCCTTTGGCTATAGGAGTAGGCGAAAATGAGTTCTTTATTGCCAGTGATGCTTCACCTTTTTTGGAATACACCAAAACGGCGATCTATTTAGAAGATGAGGAAATGGCAATTGTTAGAAGACACAAGGGTATTAAAGTTAGAAAGATAAAAGATGATTCATTAGTGGATCCTTACGTTCAGGAACTTCAGTTAAATCTGGAACAAATTGAAAAAGGAGGCTTTGAACATTTCATGCTCAAGGAAATTTATGAGCAACCAGATGCTATTAGAGACACATACAGAGGAAGACTATCAGTAGAGAATGCAATTATAAAGCTGTCTGGACTTGAGGACAATATGAAAAGATTTCTCAATGCGGACCGTATAATAATTGTGGCATGTGGAACATCGTGGCATGCCGGATTGGTTGCTGAGTATATATTTGAAGATTTGGCCAGAATCCCGGTTGAAGTAGAATACGCATCAGAATTCCGATACAGGAATCCGGTAATTTCAGAAAATGATGTGGTTATTGCTATTTCTCAATCCGGCGAGACGGCAGATACCTTGGCCGCAATAAAATTAGCGAAATCAAAAGGTGCCTTTGTTTTTGGAGTATGTAATGTAGTAGGCTCTTCTATTTCTAGGGAGGCAGATGCCGGCGCATACACGCATGCAGGACCCGAAATTGGTGTAGCTTCAACAAAAGCCTTTACAACTCAAATTACATTGTTGTATCTAATGGCTTTAAGATTGGCAAGAGCAAAAGGAACTATCTCAAGTTCGGAATTCAGACATCATTTACTTGAATTACAAATGATTCCTGATAAGGTCAGCAAAGCATTAGAATCTGACGAACATATAAAAATGATAGCTGACATTTATAAAGATGTCCGTAACTTTTTATATCTGGGAAGAGGATATAATTTCCCGGTAGCTCTCGAGGGAGCTTTAAAACTTAAGGAGATTTCCTATATTCATGCTGAAGGATATCCGGCTGCTGAAATGAAACATGGTCCAATTGCATTGATAGATAAACAAATGCCGGTTGTGGTTATTGCCACAAATAATGTGCATTATGATAAAATTGTCAGCAATATTCAGGAGATCAAGTCAAGACATGGAATAATTATAGGAATTGTCACCAAAGGTGATAAGATTGTAAGAGAGTTGGCGGATTATGTCATTGAAGTTCCTGAGACCGTGGAATCACTTACTCCTTTATTAACAACTATTCCATTACAACTGCTTTCTTATCACATTGCTGTCATGCTGGGAAGAAATGTCGATCAACCTCGCAACTTGGCAAAATCAGTCACTGTAGAGTAGTAGAAATTATAATTTTAGTAATTTTTTTATCGTTTTATTCAACATTTCGTTAAAAAACGTATATTGCTAAATTAAATTAACTAAAACTATACAATGAGAAAATCCCTTTCAATTTTGTTGATGCTGTTTTGTGGAATAGCATTTTCACAAACAACAATTTCAGGATCGGTTACAGATGATAGCGGTCAGCCCCTTCCGGGAGCTACTGTTATTATTTTAGGTACTTCTACCGGAGCTGTGACTGATTTCGATGGAAATTTTACTTTGAATGTAAATCAAGAGCCTCCCTTTAGTGCCCAGGCTAGTAGTGTGGGTTTTGAAGCTATTTCAATTGAGGTAACTCAAAACAATCAAATTTTAAACTTTGTTCTTAGAGAAGGTAATATCCTTGACGAAGTAGTGATTTCTGCTTCAAGAACTCCGGAACGTATCTTTGAATCACCGGTAACCGTAGAACGATTCGGACTTAGAGATATTAAAAACACTGCCTCTGTCGATTTTTATGATGGCTTAGAGAACATAAAAGGTGTTGATGTAAATACAAACAGTTTAACTTTTAAATCTGTTAACACGAGGGGTTTTGCTACGTTTGCTAACAACCGATTCATGCAATTGGTTGATGGTATGGACAACTCTACACCTGCTCTTAACTTCCCAATAGGAAACTTAGTTGGTATGGTTGAGACAGATGTTAAAAGTGTCGAGCTTCTTCCCGGTGCATCTTCTGCTTTATATGGCGCAAATGCTTTTAACGGAATCCTATTTATGAGGAGTAAGAATCCATTTGATGATCAAGGAATTAGTGTTTCCATAAAACGTGGTATTACATCACAGGAAGCAGCGGGAGATAATCCTTATACAGATTTTGGTATCAGAATGGCTCACAAATTCTCTGAAAAGTTTGCTGCAAAAGTAAATTTTGGCTACTTGCAAGGAACCGATTGGGCTGCCAACAGTACAGTAGATAAAAATATGGAAGGCGGAACAAGAGCCAACAATATAAACTATGACGGTTTAAACGTTTATGGTGACATAGTCTCAGCAAATTTAAGGTCTAATTCAGGTGGGCTGGGTATTGTTCCAAATGTCTCTGTCAGTAGAACAGGATATGATGAAAGTGACTTAACTGACTATAATGCAGAAAGTGTAAAAGCCGATTGGGGCTTGTATTACAGACCTTTTGAAGATGACTTTGAAATATCGTATGTTGGAAAAGCTGGTACAGGTTCAACCATTTATCAGGGAAGCAATAGGTATTATATTGATGGATTTACACAACAACAGCATAAACTTGAAGTAAAAAACAGTAATTTCTTTTTAAGAGGTTATGTTGTTAGTGATAAAGCTGGTGACTCATATGATATGGTAGCCACGGCAATTCAAATTAATAGAGCCTGGAAGGGTGATATTGAATGGTTTGGAGACTATATTGGTACGTATGCCGGTGCTGCTTTTGGAGGCGCAACAGATGCCCAAGCACATGCTGCGGCAAGAGCAGCGGCAGAAAATGGTCGTTTTGAACCTGGGTCTCCAGAGTTCATTGCGGCATTTAACAGAAGTATAAACGACCCGAACATAATAACTGGTTCACAATTCAAAGATGCTTCAAAATACTATCATGCCGATGGTAATTATAACTTCAGTCATTTAACTGATATTGCAGACATACAAGTTGGAGGGTCATACAGACAATACAGTTTGAATTCTTTTGGGACTATTTATACAGATAAAGATGGTCCAATCGATTATTCAGAATATGGAATTTATACTCAAATTCAAAAAGAATTGGAATTAAGCGATGCCTTGGAATTAAAACTTACTGGCTCAGTGAGATATGATAAGTCTGAATTTTTTGATGGCTTCGTTTCCCCTAGAATTTCTGCTGGCTTAACGGTTAATCAAGATCATAATATCAGGGCTTCAGTCCAAACAGGATTCAGGAATCCAACAACACAGGATCTGTTTATTGGCTTAGATACCGGAGCGTATATTTTAGTAGGTTCAGCACCGGATAATTTAAATCGGTTTACGAAACCTCATCCAATAAGCGAAGCTGCGCAACAGAATTTAGGGCAACCCGCAACCATTACTCAATCAGGTGGTGTTGCTTACACAAATTCCTATACTTTAAGTTCGGTACAAGCTTTTGGAGCAACCGGAAATCCTGCGGTTTTGGAAGTAGGGAATCCAAGTATAATTAAACCAGAGCAGGTTAGTTCTGCTGAAGTTGGTTATAGAGGAAAATTCAATAAATTAATAGTAGACTTTAGTGCTTATTACAATAAATACAAGGATTTTATCTCACAGGGACGAGTTATTGCTCCTTTTTATGGTACTGTTGGTGATGGCAGTTTATCTGTTGCAGCCATAGCCAATGAGGATTATGAAGTTTATGGAACTTATACAAATGCAGAGGCTGATGTTAATTCTTATGGTGCATCTATAGGATTGTCTACAAAGGTATTTGGTAATTTTGATTTGAAGTGGAAGTTACACGTATGCAAAACTGGATTTCGATCAGGAAAAGTATCCGGATTTTGTAACAAACTTCAATACACCGGAGCACAAATTTAAAGCATCTTTTGGTAATGCTAATTTATTTGACAATTTTGGGTTTAATGTTTCATATAGATTTAGTGATGATTACTATTGGGAAGCGACTTTTGGTGATGGTGTTGTGCCGGAATATCATGTGCTTGATGCTCAAATAAACTATATAGTGCCAAGTTTGAAATCAACCTTTAAAGTAGGAGGAACAAACCTAACCGGTCAAGAATATTATACTGCTTACGGTACTGGCTTTATAGGATCTATGTATTATGTTTCATGGACAATTAACAACTTATAAAAATTATGAAAAAGAATATTATAAATACAAAATATTTATGGCTGTTATTTATCCTTATAGGATTAACAGCATGTAACGACGTTGAAGATATTTTGGCAGATAATAATGCCGAAATTATTATTGATGAACCATTGCCGGAATTGACATCCGGAACTGCAGACTTTTCAAATTATGTTGCTTTAGGAAACTCGTTAACAGCTGGGTTTACGGATAATGCTTTATTTATTGCAGGACAGCTAAACTCAATGCCTAACATATTATCTCAAAAATTTGCTTTAGTAGGTGGTGGAAGTTTTTCCCAACCAATGATGAATGATAATATTGGAGGTATGGCATTAGGAGGTAATAGAATATTACAGCCAAGATTAGTCCTTGGAAGTAATCCTCTTGCTGGCCCTATGCCCTTGGAGTCTATAATTGGCCCTGTAACTGTTACAACCGATTTAGCGCTTAATAATCCAACAGGTCCTTTTAATAATATGGGAGTGCCTGGAGCAAAAAGTTACCACTTGTTATATGATGGATATGGAAATCCTGCTAACTTATTATTAGGTTTAGCAAATCCATATTTTATTAGAATGGCATCTGCACCAAATGCAACTATATTAGGGGATGCCGTAGCGCAAAACCCAACATTCTTTTCTTTATGGCCAGGTGAAAATGATGTATTAGGATATGCGCTTTCTGGGGGCGATGGTAGCGACCCTATTACACCAAGCGAAGGCCCACCGGGAGTTGGTTTCGATCAAACCTATGGAGCCTTAGTAGCCACTTTAACATCTGGTGGGGCAGAAGGTGTTGTAGCGAATATACCTGATGTTACTACAATACCACATTTTACAACGGTTCCTTATAATCCACTGGATCCTTCTAATCCGGCTTTCGGGCCACAAATCCCTACGCTTAATATGATTTTTGGGGCACTGAATCAGGTTTTTTCTGCCTATGGGGAAACAGCTCGTTTAATTGTTTTCTCTGAAACTGAGGCTAGCGCCGTGGTTATAAAAGATGAGAGTTTAGCTGATTTTTCTGCTCAAATAGCTGGGGCTTTAGGGCCAAATCCAAATTTTGCAGCTTTATTAGGACAATTTGGTTTACCACCTGAAGCAGCACCAAGTGTTGCTTATTTATTAGGGCAAATCTATGGGCAAGCCAGACAAGCGACAGCGACAGATCTTTTTGTTTTACCGAGTAGTTCAGTTATTGGTACTGTTAATATGGAAAATTTAGGATTTTTAATGTCTCAGGGATTATCACAGGCTTTAGCAGGACAATTTTCGGTAGAAGGTGTGTCATTGCCTTTAGCAGATAAGTGGGTGTTATTACCAAGTGAACAACAAGAAATTAAAGATGCTACTGATGCTTTTAACGCTACAATTCAAGCTACTGCTTCACAAGCTGGTTTAGCATTTGTAGATGCTAACTTATTGTTACAACAATTATTTATAGGTGAATTGACTTCTGGGGATTTTTCGCCTACATCCAGTTTAGTAACCGGAGGTATTTTTTCACTAGATGGTGTTCATCCTACTGCAAGAGGGTACGCTTTAATAGCTAATGAATTTATGAGAGCTATTGACGCAACTTATGGATCTAATTTTGAAGCATCTGGTAATTTAGTCGATATTGGAGATTATCCAACAAATTATTCTCCAATGCTCCAGTAGAAAACAATAAAAAATCAATTTTGACGCCTTCTTCCGAAACCTCGAAATGAAGGCGTTTTTTTGTGTAAAAAAGCAAGGATTTGCTATTCATTTTAAATTAAAAAAATTATCTTTGCACGCGAAAAACCATCGCACTCAACTTGATTGGGTAAGCTTGTTTTTCATGTTAAAACATAAGGAAATAATAAACAAAATATAGTAATGTCAAAAGTTACAGGTAAAGTTGCGCAAATTATAGGTCCCGTAATTGATGTTGAATTTGGTAGTGATTCAGAACTTCCAAGAATTCATGATTCATTAGAAATTACAAGAGAAGATGGTTCAATATTAGTACTGGAGGTTCAGTCTCATATTGGAGAAGATACTGTTAGAACAGTAGCCATGGATTCTTCTGATGGTTTAAGTAGAGGTACTGAAGTTGTTTCAACCGGCGTTCCTATTCAAATGCCAGTTGGGGAAAATATTTATGGCCGTTTGTTCAATGTTATTGGTGATGCCATAGATGGACTTGGAAATTTGCCTAAAGCAGGGAAAAATGGACTGCCAATTCACAGGGAAGCACCTAAATTTGAAGACCTGTCAACTTCTACTGAAGTTCTATTTACAGGGATAAAAGTAATCGACTTGATAGAGCCTTATGCAAAGGGAGGTAAGATTGGTTTATTTGGTGGAGCCGGTGTTGGAAAAACTGTTTTGATACAGGAGCTAATTAATAATATTGCCAAAGGCCACGGAGGATTATCTGTATTTGCCGGTGTGGGAGAAAGAACACGTGAGGGTAATGATTTACTTCGTGAAATGTTGGAATCAGGAATTATAAAATACGGAGACGATTTCTTGCACTCCATGGAAGAAGGCGGATGGGACTTGAAGAAAGTTGATAAAAAAGCCATGCTTGAATCAAAAGCAACCTTTGTTTTTGGACAAATGAATGAGCCTCCGGGAGCACGTGCACGAGTGGCATTATCCGGATTGGCAATTGCAGAATATTTCCGTGATGGTTCCGGTGAAGGTCAGGGAAAAGACGTATTATTCTTTATTGATAATATATTCCGATTTACACAAGCCGGTTCTGAAGTATCTGCCCTATTAGGACGTATGCCATCTGCTGTTGGATATCAACCTACATTGGCGACAGAAATGGGTGAAATGCAGGAAAGAATCACATCAACAAAAAGAGGATCGATCACATCAGTACAAGCGGTTTATGTGCCTGCAGATGACTTAACAGATCCGGCACCTGCAACAACTTTTGCGCATTTGGATGCAACAACAGTATTATCTCGAAAGATTGCCGAGTTAGGAATTTATCCTGCTGTGGATCCATTGGATTCAACTTCCAGAATTTTGACAGCTGATATTTTAGGTAAAGAACATTATGATTGTGCACAAAAGGTAAAAGAGTTATTGCAGCGCTATAAAGAATTACAAGATATCATTGCTATTCTTGGAATGGAAGAATTATCTGAAGAAGATAAGTTAGCTGTTGGACGGGCTAGACGTGTACAACGTTTCTTATCACAACCTTTCCATGTTGCTGAACAGTTTACAGGGACTCCAGGGGTTTTAGTTGATATTAAGGATACTATCAAAGGATTTAATATGATCATGGATGGCGAATTAGATCATCTGCCTGAGGCAGCATTTAACCTTAAGGGGAATATTGAGGAAGCTATTGAAGCCGGTGAAAAAATGTTAGCTGACGTTTAAGAAAAACTTAAAAGAATATGTTCTTAGAAATTGTAACACCGGAAGCAACCTTATTTAGTGGAGAAGTGGAATCGGTGGCCGTTCCGGGAGTAAGTGGTGAGTTTCAAATGTTAAAGGATCACGCACCTATTATCTCAATATTAAAGGAAGGTTTCGTTAAGATCTATGGTGATATTAAGTTAAATGAGAAAGTCCAGGATAAATTTGAAAAGAAAAATAAAGGAACTTGGCTGGCGATCAATTCAGGTACAATTGAATTAAAGGACAATAAAGTTATAGTCTTAGCGGATTAAAATACATTTATAATATAAAAAAAGCTTCAAGTGAAAACTTGAAGCTTTTTTTATTTCTTAAAATTTGGATTGTTGTTTAAATCTATAAACTTGCCAATCCACTAGCAAAGCTGGTATAAACTTCATTACTAAACGAGCTTACTATTTTAATTACAAAATCACTAAAAAAATAAACGATAATAGCGGAAATGATTAAGCAAGCAAAGTCGCAAGTTTGGGACAGTTTTGTTGCTTCGTAATTGATCTTCATAATAATGTTAGTTGGTGGTTATTTTATAAATATATAAATAATTAACATAATATTATGCAAAAATTTAATAAAAATATAATTATGCTGCCATTATAATGACGAAATAACATAAAAATTGTGAAAAATCTAATTTAGTATATTTACTTTAAAAGAATAAAGAGCAAAGCCGCTATTCCACCACCAATCAATGGAGCAACTATAGGAATCCAGGCATAACTCCAGTCACTATCCCGTTTATATTTAATAGGTAAGATTGTATATACAATTCGAGGACCTAAGTCCCTTGCCGGATTTATAGCATAGCCTGTTGTTCCACCTAAGGATAATCCTATGACCCAAACCACGAATGCTACAGGAATGGCGCCTAATGAGCCAAGTCCAAAATTAACCACTTGTTCAGATTCCAGGCTTATTTCCGGACCTGCGATATAGAAAACTGCAAACAACAGGACAAACGTACCAACAACCTCATTTAAAAAGTTAACGGGATAATTTCTAATTGCCGGAGCCGTACAAAATGAGGCTTTTATACCTTCTACATCATCAGTCAGATCATAATGGTCTTTATGGGTCAAATAAACAAACAAGGAGCCTAACATAGCGCCTAACATTTGAGCAGAAATATAAGTAAGAACATTGGACCATTCAAATAATCCACCTATTGCTAAAGAAACTGTTACGGCAGGATTGAGGTGTGCACCTGAATATGGTCCTGCTACCAGAACACCAACGTAAACAGCCAGTGCCCATGCCGTTGTTATCTCTATCCATCCGGCTCCATTAGCTTTAGTCTTATTTAATACGACATTGGCCACAACCCCATTCCCCAATAGGATCAACAAAAAAGTCCCTAATAATTCCGCTGTAAATGGTGACATATTTTACACTTTAAGTTATTCTTCTATCCAATTCTTTGATCGGGATACGGCTTTGTGCCAATCTTTTAAAAAGCTTTCAGCAACTGCCTGCTTCATTTTTGGTTTAAAGACTCTATCTATGGCCCATTGATCTTTGAGGTCCTCTAAGCCATTCCAGAAACCTACTGCTAACCCAGCCAGATAAGCAGCGCCAAGCGCTGTTGTCTCCAGGAATTTTGGTCTTACAACATTGAAATTAAATACATCAGCCTGAAATTGTAATAAAAAATTATTTGCAGAAGCACCACCATCCACTCTAAGTTCCGTTCCCTTTGCATTGGCATCAGCTTCCATGGCTTTTACAATATCATATACCTGATAAGCAATTCCTTCTAATGTTGCTCGTGCAATATGAGCCTGAGTGCTGCCTCTGGTTAATCCCATGATTGCACCTCGAGCATAAGGATCCCAATATGGAGCTCCTAATCCTGTAAGTGCCGGAACAAAATAGACTCCGCCATTATCCTTTACACTTTTAGCTAATGTTTCAATTTCTTTGGCATTCTTAATTAATTTTAATCCGTCTCTCACCCATTGCACGGCAGCACCACCAACAAAAACGCTTCCTTCAAGGGCATAGGTAACTTTTCCATTGATTTTCCAAGCTATGGTTGTCAATAATTTGTTTTCTGAAAAAACAGGCTTATTCCCTGTGTTCATTAACAAAAAACAACCGGTCCCATAGGTGTTTTTAACCATGCCTTTTTCTGTACATAGCTGACCAAAAAGAGCTGCTTGCTGGTCACCTGCTATTCCGGCAATGGGAATATTTGCAGAGAAAACATCAAGATCTGTCTCGCCATAAACCTCACTGCTTTCACTTACTTCGGGCAAAATACCTTTAGGGATATCAAAAAGTTTTAGCAAATCTTTGTCCCATTCCAAAGTTTGAATATTGAAAAGCAAGGTTCTGCTTGCATTGGACACATCCGTTACAAATGTTTTGCCTTTTGTCAGCTTCCATATCAACCAGGTATCTACAGTCCCAAAACAAAGGCGACCCTCGGCTGCTTTTTGCCTGGCACCTTTAACATTATCGAGGATCCATTTTAATTTTGTTCCTGAAAAATAGGCATCCAGAAGTAGTCCGGTCTTTTGTTTTATCTTATCAATGTGCCCCAGAGATTTTAAATTATCACAATATTTAGATGTTCTTCTGTCCTGCCATACTATTGCATTGTATATAGGTTCGCCGGTTTCTTTATCCCAGACTATAGTTGTCTCTCTTTGATTTGTAATTCCTATAGCAGCAATTTCATCCGGGGAAATTTTAGCCTTTTTTGAGATGCTCAAAGCTGTCTCTAATTGGGAAGACCAAATTTCATTTGGATCATGTTCTACCCATCCCGGTTTAGGAAAGATCTGCCGAAAGTCTTTTTGGGTGATAGCTATATTTTTTCCTCTATGATCAAATAATATGGATCTTGAAGAGGTAGTTCCCTGATCAAGGGCCAATACATACTTTTTCGACATAATCAGTTTATTAAGTTAAAATATAGTTTCCTGCCAGACTAGTAAATTCAATTTCTTGCTTTTTTATCCAGCTTGCATCTTTGTTCAGTTCTTTTGCTATTATGCCTGCAACTAAAGGAGTGGCCTCAATAGCTGCTCTGGCATCTAAGAACAATAATCGCACTCTTCTTGCCAGGACGTCTTCAACAGTCCTTGCCATTTCGTGTCTTATACTCCATATAACCTCGGCAACAGTATAATCATAATTTGGATGTATTTTTTCCGAATAGTTCTTATTTTCCTTTTGAAGTGCTTGAATTGCACGCATATCTGTTCCATAAATATATAAATGATTTTTTAATGTTGCTTTTTCTAAAATCATATGCCCATGAATTTTCAGATCTTTAGTTTCAGATTTTTTATGAGGTAAACCATGAACTTCAAGAGCCTTATCTATTACGTCTTCTCCCATTTTCCTGTATGTAGTCCATTTACCGCCAATGATACTAATTAGCTTACTTGTTGACACTAAGACTTTATGGCTACGGGAAACTTCTTTGGTCTTCGCATTTTTATCCTTTGGCGCGGCCAAAGGTCTTAAACCAGCAAAAACGGATAAGACTTCTTCTCTTGCCGGTTTTTTTATTAAATAGTTTTCCATTGTGCTCAAGATGAATTCAATCTCACTTTCCAAAGCAACAGGTTCAAGATTATGTTCTTCAATAAGGGTGTCTGTAGTGCCTACAATAACTTTTTCACACCACGGAATTATGAACAAAACCCTGCCATCAGATGTTTTTGGGATCATAATGGCCTTATCACTTTTCAAGAAAGATCTATCCAGGACTAAATGGATTCCCTGACTGGGAACTACTGATCGTTCGTGATCATTATCGTTTAAGGATAGGATATCATCTGTAAATATACCTGTAGCATTGATCACTATTTTTGATCTTACTTCAAATTTTCGTCCTGTTTCCTGATCTTCAACATAAACCCCATTAACCAAGTCATTAGTTTTTATCAAATTAACTACCTTCATATGGTTAATAGCTGTTCCGCCATGATCCAAAACTGTTTGCGCTAAATTTATTGCTAATCGGGAATCGTCAAACTGTCCATCATGATAAATGACTCCACTTGTGAGATTCTTTATTTTTAAGGTTGGTAGGTTTTTGATCGTTTCTTTTCTGTTGATCAATTTTGAACTACCTAAACTTAATCTTTTAGAAAGAAGATCATAGAGTTTTAATCCGATGGCATAATAATATCCTTTCCACCAATTGTAATTAGGAATTATGAACGTTAGATTACTAAATAAATGACTGGCATTGTTTGCAAGTATTCCTCTTTCTTCAAGAGCTTCAACAACAAGACCGATGTTTCCTTGTGCCAAGTATCGTACGCCTCCATGAACCAGTTTAGTGCTTTTACTTGATGTTCCTTTTGCAAAATCTGATCCTTCAAAAAGTACAGTCTTATATCCTCTGCTAATGGCATCTAATGCAACACCTAAACCACTGGCTCCACCACCAACAACAATAACATCCCATTCGTTTTCAGAATTGAGTTTTTCTATGAGCTCTTCTCTAATTATCATTATTTAGTTTAGGACAGGATTCTTTTTGTTATAGGTTTTATTTCCGTGATGTTTTTTTCTTGAGTTTATGTCCGGCAATGGCATAGTATAAAATTATAGCATAGCAAGGCAGCAAAATCCAATAACTATTTGTTGAAGCAGTTGCTAAGGCATCAGACTCCATCAACCCATTGGCAATTAATTCATGTTTGTTATTGTCTACCAATCTACCATATAAAGGAGGAATAATTGCCCCACCTGAGATGGCCATTATTAATAAAGCGGATGCTGTTTTTGTGAATTTACCAAGACCATCTAAAGTCAGAGGCCAAACAGCAGGCCAAACCATAGCATTTGCAATACCAAGTGCTGCTACAAAAAGTACAGATGTAAATCCATTTGTAAGTAAAATGCAAATTGAGAAAACAATACCTAATAAAGCACTAACAATTAGGGCTTTTTTCTGGCTAATATATCTTGGAATTAAGAATACACCTATGGCATAAGTGCCAACCATGGCCATTAAGGTAAACGTAGTGAAGAATTTGGCATCTTCTCCTGAAAATCCTAATGAGATTCCATAAGCAATTATCGTGTCACCTGCAATAACTTCTGCTCCTACATAGACAAAAAGTGTTAACACCCCTAACCACAAATGTGGAAATTGAAAAATACTTGATTTTGAGATTACTCCAGCTTTTGGCTCTTCAATTGGTTCAGCCTCAACATGAGGCAATGGTGCTTTTCTGATCAATAGCCCTAACAGAACCAAAACAACCGCCATAACAATATATGGGGTTACAACACTGTCAGCCATTGTATCTAAAAGCTGTGTTTTTTCTTGAACAGATACAGTGGTTAACTTATCTTTAATATCATCAATTCCCGATAATAAAAGTGCACCAAATATTAATGACCCTAATGCTCCTGCTACTTTGTTCGCAATGCCCATAATAGCAATTCGTTTCGCACCACTTTCAATAGGCCCTAGTATTGTTATATAAGGATTTGCAGCTGTTTGCAAAATAGTCATCCCGGTACCTTGAATAAATATTCCAGTTAAAAACACCCAGTAAGTTCTGGCTCCGGCAGCTGGGATAAAAATTAAAGCACCTATCGCCATTACAATTAGACCAAGAGACATTCCTTTTCTGTAACCAATCTTTTTTAAGATATAAGATGCAGGAAGTGCCATTACAACAAATGAAATGTATGAAGCGGTTGCTACAAAATAGGATTGTGCCTCAGTTAATTCATTTATAGTTTTCATAAATGGAATCAAAGCTCCATTTATCCATGTAACAAATCCGAAAATGAAGAATAATCCTGCGATTATTAAAATTGGAATAAGATTTTTGTTGTTTTTAATCGTTGGTTCCGACATGGCTTATGAATTAATTTCAGTTGAAATATATAAATAATAAAGAACTTTTTCATTAATTGATTTTTAAAAGGAATGGATTACAACATCCTTAAATAAATTATATTGTTAAATATTTAGAATAATTCCAAATAATAAATAATTTATAGCAGTAATTCATAAATTAGCCTGCCTGTAAACCAGCTATATGATTAAGAAAGCTTCATTATTGCTATTTCTTTTAGTGGGTGCCTTAACATTCTGTCAAAAGGACAATTTACCCGAAGAATTAGATGAGGTTATTATAACTTCAAACAGAATTGACATACCCTTTTCTGAAAATTCAAGAACAATTACTGTTATTACAGCTCAAGATATCCAAACTAGCGGAGTAACAAATGTGACCGATCTATTGCAGCAATATGCAGGAATAGATATCAGGCGCCGAGGCACAACCGGAATGCAATCCGATCTATATATTCGAGGTGGAAGTTTTGATCAGACACTTTTGCTTATTGATGGTATTAAGGTTGAGGATTCACAAACAGGTCATCACACCATGAATATGGCATTACCTATAGAAGTTATCGAACGCATTGAAATAATAAAAGGCCCTGCAGCAAGAATTTTTGGGCAAAATGCATTTACAGGAGCCATCAACATTATAACGAAAAAAAACGGAGATAATGTAAATGCTTTGGGATACCAGCTTGGTTCATTTGGACAGCAAAATGCTGAAGGAACCTTAGGCAAAGATTTTAAGAATAGCTCATTAATAGGTCATGCATCTGCAAATACTTCTGATGGTTATAGGTACAATACTGATTTTCAAAATCAGAATTATTTTATAAAAGGCAGCATCAATAAAAGCACAAATCCAATAGACTTAATAGCCTATTTTACTGAACGAAAATTTGGTGCTAACGGATTTTATGCATCACCTTCAGCAATCAATCAATATGAAGAAACCCAGACCAGTTTAATAGGTATTTCAACTTCTTACAAAACAGGAAAGTTTAAAATAAAGCCAAGGATATACTGGAGACGTAATCAGGACATGTATGTTTTTGTTCGAGAAAACCCTTCTATTTACAGAAACCTTCATATTACGAATAAGGTTGGAGCAGAAATAAATACTTCGTATGAATCAAAACTGGGGATAACAGGATTTGGAATAGATGTAGCTAAAGTTTATTTAAGGAGTAATAATTTGGGTGATCGGGAGCGAGAAATGATAAATGTTTTTCTGGAACACAAATTTAAAATACTGGATGATAAAATGGATATTACTCCCGGTATTGCGGTCAATTATTTTTCAGATTTTAAATTTCATGCGTTCCCTGGAATTGATCTAGGATATGAAATTAATGACAAGATCAAAGTTTATGGTAATTTAGGGTATACCTACAGGATTCCAACATATACCGATTTATTTTATAGCGATCCCACCACACTTGGCAATAAAAACTTAGATCCTGAGGAAGCCATTTCACAAGAGTTAGGGTTAAAGTATTTCGGGTCTAGTTTAAATGCATCGTTTGCTTTTTTTAACAGGGATTCAAGTAATTTGATCGATTATGTCAAAGAGAATGAAGATGATCTTTGGCAAGCAACCAATATTAGAAAATTAAGCACTATTGGATTTGAATTAAACGGGTCTTACAATTTTAGTATTAGTGGTTTTGATCAGAAAATAAATTTGGGATACACCTTTATTGAAGATGAAGTCAAGGAACTGGATGTCAATTTTTCCAGGTACTCGATCAATTCTTTAAGGCATCACTTAACGGTTACACTAAAATCTCAATTCATTAAAAACCTGTTTCAAAGTATAACATTAAAACATGCCGAAAGGACGTCAGGTGACAGTTATACGGTGGTGGATGCCAGTGCAACTCTTCAAATTGTTAGTTTGGAAATATCGGCAATAGCAAACAATATATTTAATACAGAGTACACAGAAACAAACTTAGTTCCTATGCCAAAAGGTAATCTTCTATTCGGATTAAAATACAGATTTAAGTAGTTTTTAATTTTTCTGTTAAACTTCTTCGGGTTATTGATTTATATTTATATCAAATTCTTTTATATGTATCGTTTTCAATCAGCTTTGTTCTTAATATTATTTGCCTTTATATCGAATCTACATGCACAACAAGACCCTAAAATATTTGATAAATTCGACTCGCAATTCATTGAAATTGACGGATATAAAATAAATATTGAGGTAAAAGGTGAGGGAGAACCAATTTTCTTTTTACCTGGTGGTCCGGGTAATTCTCATGATTATATGCAAGGGAATTTTGGTCAATATTTCAAATCAAATACAGTCGTGTTTTTTGATTGGCTCGGCAGAGGAAAAAGTGATGATGCCAAGGATGTTTCCGAATATTCAGTTGAATATGATGTTGATTTGATTGAGAAACTTAGACTTAAGTTAAAGTTCAATAAAATTTCACTAGTTGGCCATTCTTATGGAACAATTCCCGCTCAAGCATATGCTATTAAATATCCGGACAATGTAGATAAGATGGTTTTAATAAATGGGTTTCATAGTGGTGCCATGTGGCAGGCTAACTGCGATAGCTATAACCATTATGCAAAAACACATTTCCCTGAAAAATGGAAGGAGGTAGATTCATTGAGGGCTTTGGCGTATCTCTCAAGTGAAGAACCTCTAAAATCAATTTATGGTAATTTTCCAACCAAGTATATTTATTATCATAATACCAAATTGACACAGAATATGCCTAAAACTGAATATAGGGGTTTTAGTAATGATGTTTATGTTGCTATTCTGGGCAAAGATGCAGATTTTGATGTAAGCGGAAGCATGATAAATCAGGATTACAGAAGACAACTTAAGAATGTAAAGGCAAAAACTTTAGTTGTTGCCGGAAGATATGATGGCGTATCAACACCTGAGTTTGCAGTGCAATATAAATTGTTTATGCCACAGGCAAAATTTGTAATGTTTGAACAAAGCGGTCATAATCCATATTTGGAAGAACCTGAAAAATTCTTTGCCCTTTTTGAAGATTTTATGGGTATAGATTAATGTTCTTATTAAAACTCAACAGTAAAAATCTCATCTTGTTTTATTAACTTTGATTTCCTCTAAAATTTAGATAATTGAAACTCAATCTTCAAAATGTTCCTCGGGTAAAGAAAATCAGTAAGGAGGATTTTATCAAGCTCTATTTTAAACCACAAAAGCCGGTGGTTATTGAGTCTCTTATTGAAGATTGGCCGGCCTATTCAAAATGGAATTTTGATTACATAAAGGAAGTTGCCGGAGACAAAACAGTCCCTTTATATGATGATCGTCCGGTAGATTATAATGATGGATTCAATGAAGCTCATGCCAAAATGCAGATGAGCGAATATATCGATCTGCTTAAAAGGGAACCAACAAAATACAGGATCTTTCTTTGGAATATTTTAAAAGAAGTTCCAGTCCTTCAAAAGGATTTTAAGTACCCTGATCTTGGTTTGAAACTTATGAAAGGGTTGCCAATGTTGTTTTTTGGAGGAAAGAACTCCCATACATTTATGCATTATGACATTGATCTGGCTAATATTTTTCATTTTCATTTTGAAGGTAAAAAGCAATGCATTTTGTTTGATCAGGAGCAAAGCAAATATTTATATAAAATTCCGCATTCTCTTATTCCCAGAGAGGATATCGATTTTTCGAATCCCGATTTTGAAAAATGGCCGGCATTAAAGCATGCAAGGGGATATATTGCTGAGCTTAACCATGGCGATGTTTTGTACATGCCGGAAGGATATTGGCATTACATGAAGTATATAACTCCGGGATTTTCTATGAGCTTAAGGGCTATTGCTCGAAATCCAATAAATTTAGGAAAAGCGATCTACAATGTTTTTGTCATGCGAAATTTTGATAATGCCATGAGACGCATTCAAGGTCAGAAATGGATAGACTGGAAAAATAAACAAGCTATTTTAAGGACAAATAAATATAATGGGATCACTTAAAAAGCTCGTTTACCTTATCATATATCAAATGACTTTCCCAGCCTCTGTAAAGCAAATAATCAATTAATTTTTTCTTCTTTTTGTTCTTGTTTGATTCCGTAATTGATTGGTATTTTTTATCTGCGAGTTCGTGGAAGGTATTTAAATAATCAGTATCGGAAATTTCTTTTAAAGCAGTATCGATATTGTATTTGGATATCCCTTTATATTTTAATTCTCTGATAATACGTTGTCTCCCCCATTTTTTTATCCTGAATTTACCTCTTGCAAAAGCTTTTGCAAATCGTTCTTCATTTAAGAAATCGCGTTCTAACAAATGCAGAATTATCTTTTCTTTTGCTTCAGGGATCATTCTCATTTCATTTAGCTTAATCTCTACTTCTTTATGACAACGCTCTCGATAAACGCAATAGTTTTCCAGTTTTATAAGTGCCTCATCTACAGTATGTATCAATTTATTGTGCATTCATCGAAAATAATACAAATTTAAATCTTTAGCCTTTATATTTATGTAATTAATTATTTAGGATCTCATATCAATAAACAATTAATCTATGAAAACTATTGCCCTCAACAATAAAAACCTGTTACTGGTCGTAACATTTTTATGCTCGACTTTTTTGGCTTTTCACAAACATTTTATAATTTGCAATTTCCGAAACTGGAACTCAAATCCAAGGAGGAGATTTCGATGTGTACGCTCAAGTTTATGAAGCGGGAGTTACGGATTTAGATAATGTAGCACCAGGACCCGGAATTTCTGCATGGATTGGGTTTAGTTCGACAAATACTAATCCAAATACTTGGACGGATTGGATTCCTGCAAATTATAATGTAGATGCTGGAAATAATGATGAATTTGTAGCAAACATAGGTCCTTCTATACCATTTACGGAATTATTATTACGCAAGTATTTTCAGTACAATGCAGATCCTTATGTTTATGGCGGAATTATGGCAGATGGAACAGCGGGAGGTGCTTGGGATGGTGTAACTTATATTTCTGGTGTTTTGACAATTACATGTCCTTCAACAACTACTTGGGATGGCATGAATTGGAATCCTGGATTACCAGATAGCACGACACGGCAATCATAATGCAATTATAATATCTATCGGAGCAATGGTGAAGACAGTTTTGAGTGTTGTAGCTTAATTGTAAATGATACTTTAATATAAGAGGATGATTTTATAAAGGTCAAAATGATATTACATAAACAATGGTAATTTGTCTTATTACAACGAGGGCTCAGTTAGTTCAACGTGAATGATAATGCCACATGTTACAGGAATGCGCTACAGTTGAGAAAACATAACAGCTCCCTATTATGTAACTGGTATGAATATACCTATTGGAGTTCACCGGTTTCAGATGAAACTATTGGAAACGGCTTAACGAATCAGATCCAGATAGACGTTTTTGGTTTGATGCAGATAATTTTGTAGATGCTTAATCCGAGAACTAATAATGATAATAGCTTAATGTTCCGGAGATCAAGATGATATTGATGATAATGGAGATGATTGGCAGATATGCACCTGCATACGGATATATGACTCCTGGAGTGGGTTATGCTGCACACACTCTGAAGATTATTTCATAGCTCCTCCGGTCCTCCAACAGACCCTCCATACCGATTTAAATATATTTTGAAGGGACATTTAATAATGGAATAATTCCAGTTCCTGTTGTAAGAAATGATATCGAAATAACTGATGACCTTAATTGGAATTTAATCGGAAACCCATATCCTTCAGCAATTGATGTCGATTTGTTTTTTACTGAAAATAATTTTGATGCGTCAACAAATCCAAACGGAACATTAACTGGTGCAGTTTACTTATGGTCTCAAAATACTCCTCCTGCTGGAACATAATAATGGAAATGAAAATCAGAATTTTGCTACTTCTGATTATGCAATAATCAACGGAATTGGAGAAATTCCTGCAGCAAGAACAGGTGAGGAGATGATTATATTCATTCCAAGTAGATATATTCCTTCAGGACAAGGATTTTTTGTTGCTTATACAGATTCAATACCAAATTCCACGGGCAATGTAATATTTAATAATTCCATGAGGGTAACAGGAAATAATGATCAATTCTTCAGGACTTAATGAGTTCAGAAGAAAATAAGTTTGCACTTGAAATTAACCACAGATAATGGTATTTTTAATCAGATGTTGGTTGGTTATGCAGAAGGAGCAACAAATTTAAAGGATGAAATGTATTATGATGCACCAAGAAATCTGTCATCAGGAGCTGCAGCAATTATATATTCTGTAATCGAAGATAGTTCAAGAAAATTTGCAATTCAGGGAAGAGATATTAACAGCATGAATGTTAATGATATTATTCCTATAGGTGTAAAAAGCACTATAAATTCTGAGTTAGAATTTAATATTGCCATTGCTGAATTAGAAGGTGAATTTATGAATACTAATGCTATTTATTTAAGGGATAATCTTTTAAATATTGAGCACAATTTATCTGATTCAGGGTATACATTTTCATCAGAAGCAGGAGAATATAATTCCAGGTTTGAGATATTTTTCTCAGGAACTCTTTCTGTTGATGATTTGAATTTAGAATCAGAAGAATTGGTGATTTCAAATAATGGAGAAAATAACATTGAAATTTCTACCAAAGGGAAATCTCAAATTTCCAATGTTAAAATTTATGACCTGCTGGGCAGAGAACTTTTTGATATTGAAAGTAATAATAATACATTGGTAAATCTTAATACTTCTTCATTAAGTACTTCAGTTTTTATTCTTAATGTTACAACGGCTGACAGGAAGAAACTAATCAAGAAGTTTTTAAATAATTAGTATAAATACTTAAAATAAAAAAGCCTTTACTATTCCAAAATTTCGGAAGTAAAGGCTTTTTAGTTATTTAATTTGTTTACCATTTTTATCAAAAAAATGATATTCTAAATATGTGTAAGCATCTCTAGGTCTAATTTTCACCCACTTTTTGTGTTCAAAAAACCATTTTGAACGTACAGATGGAATGCCTTTTGTTAAAAAGGCCGCTATAAAAGGATGTGTGTTTAAAGTCAACTTTTTATAGTCTTTTTTAATAAGTTGTTCTAAATCGTGACTAATTTTAGGCACAATTCCAATAGGAGCTTCAACTTCCTGCCCATTAACTGCGTCGGGATCTTCCTCTCGCGTTTTAATGTTCATTTCCGGTCTTACTCGCTGTCTTGTAATTTGTATCAATCCAAATTTACTAGGAGGCAAAATTTTATGTTTCGCCCTGTCATCACTCATTTCATCTCTTAAATGATTAAATAGTTTTTTTCTGTTTTCTACATTAGACAGGTCAATAAAATCTATAACAATTATGCCACCCATATCACGTAACCGTAATTGTCGGGCAACTTCACTTGCTGCGATCAAATTCACTTCCAGTGCAGTATCCTCTTGGTTTTTAGCTTTGTTAGATCTGTTACCGCTATTTACATCAATAACATGTAATGCTTCTGTATGCTCTATAATTAAATAGGCACCTTTTGCCATTGAAACGGTTTTACCAAAAGAGGTTTTTATCTGGCGCTCAATTCCATATTTTTCAAAAACAGGAATTTTGCCTTGATACAACTTAACAATTGATTCTTTTTTTGGTGCAATTTGTTGCACGTAATCTTTAATTTGAATGTGAAGCGTTTCATCATCTACTATAATACTTGAAAAAGTATCATTGAAGATATCTCTTAATATTGAAGAGGCTTTATTCATCTCTCCTAATACCTTTGATGGATGATGCGCATTCTGTAGCTTTTTACACATTGCCGTCCAACGACTAAGCAAATTCTGTAAATCTTTATCTAGTTCCGCTACTTTTTTGCCTTCTGCTACTGTACGAATAATTACTCCGAACCCTTTAGGTGTAATACTTCTCACCAATCGTTTTAAACGTTCTTTTTCTTCTCTGCTCTCTATTTTTTGAGAAATAGAAATTCTATCAGAAAAAGGAACTAAAACAATATATCTACCAGCTATGGAAAGCTCGCTACTTAGGCGAGGTCCTTTAGTTGATATTGGTTCTTTCACTATTTGTACCAGCAGTGATTGATTTGATTTTAAGATTTCAGCTATGCTTCCGTCTTTCTCAATATCTTTTTCAAATGGGAAATTTTTTAAAGAATAATCTTTAAGTCTACCTGTGCTTACACGTTTTGTGAATTTCAATAGGGAAGGTAATTTTGGTCCTAAATCATGATAATGCAAAAACGCATCTTTATCATAACCTACATTTACAAATGCAGCATTTAGACCAGGAACAGTTTTTCTTATTTTGGCGATAAACACGTCGCCAACCGAAAAATTGTTATCATCTTCATCCTTATGTAATTCAACTAGTTTTCCATCTTTTAATAAGGCAAAATCAACATTGCTAGAACCAGAACGAATGATCAATTCTTTATTCATTTTGTTAATTTTTATCCATACAATTAAGTACAGATGGATTATACATTTTTTTCATCTGTTTCATTTTATTTGAAATCAGATGTCATTCACCAAAATTAATTAGGTTGCAAGCAACTTGATTCATCTTGGCTTGTTTCACAGGATTTTATAAATCCGGTTAGATCTTAAATAATCAAGGAATTAGAATTATTTATGACCTAGTTTTCAAAGAACTTATATTAAAAACCGAAAAAGTAGTTAAAAAAACTACTTTTTCTGTTATTTATTTTTTTTATGACGATTTGCGCGGCGTCTTTTTTTACGCTTATGCGTTGCTACCTTGTGTCTTTTACGTTTTTTACCACTTGGCATATGCTAGTTTTGTTTTAAATTAATATTATGTTTTAATTATTTTACTTTAACGCCAGTTTTTACGCTTTCAACAAATACTTTTGCTGGTTTAAAAGCCGGTATATTATGAGCTGGAATTTTAATGGTAGTATTTTTTGAAATGTTTCTACCTGTTTTTTCTGCTCTTTTTTTAACGATGAAACTCCCGAATCCTCTTAAATAAACATTGTCTCCACTTTCAAGAGAAGATTTTACTTCGTTCATAAATGATTCTACAGTTGCTTGAACATCTCCTTTTTCAATTCCTAATTTATCAGAAATTTTTGATACTAAATCTGCTTTAGTCATTACTTAATTATTTTTTGGGTTATCTATATTAACTCTAAGGGAGGGCAAATATAATTATTTTATATTCAATATTTCAAACCTAATTCATTAAAATTTAAATTATTAAACCTTTATTTTAGCTAATTGATGAAAAGTGATATGGATTTCAGTAATATTCTGATTAATTGGTACTTACATAACAAGCGTAGTTTACCTTGGAGAGAGACAAGGAATCCATATTACATTTGGCTTTCAGAAATTATTTTACAGCAAACTCAAATTACACAAGGATTACCTTACTATTTAGCTTTCGTCAAGGAGTTTCCTACTGTTTTTGACCTAGCAAAGGCCGATGAAACTGCTGTTTTGAACTTATGGCAGGGACTTGGTTACTATTCCAGAGCAAGAAATTTACATGTTACGGCCAAACATGTTTCAAATGAATTAAATGGGATATTTCCCGACAATTACGATGATCTGTTAAAACTGAGAGGTATTGGAGATTATACGGCAAGCGCCATAGCATCTATTTGCTTTGACCAACCAACTCCAGTTGTGGATGGAAATGTTTACCGATTTTTATCCAGATATTTTGGCATTAAAACACCTATCAATGCATCAAAAGCCAATAAAGAGTTTAAGGCATTGGCACAGCAATTAATAGATAAAAAGAATCCTTCTGAATTCAACCAGGCAATAATGGAGTTTGGTGCCAGACAATGCAAACCTCAAAATCCGGATTGCACAAATTGTCCGTTTAATGAAAGTTGTGTTGCTCTTCAAAAGAATTTGATCAAAGATTTACCTGTTAAGATTAAAGCTAAAAAAGTCAAGAAGCGCTATTTCAATTATCTGGTCTTTCTTTCTGAGGATGAAAAAACCATTATTGAAGAACGCAACGGGAAAGGTATTTGGCAAAAGTTGTATCAATTCCCTTTAATAGAAACTTCTCAAGAGATTGATCTGGCAGTACTTAGGCAAGAGGAGAGATTCAAAGAATTAACCAGGGGCAAGACCTATGCAATTTCGGTCTTTAATGATCAGGCCATAGTTCATAAACTGTCACACCAGCATTTGTACACCAAGTTTTGGATCATAACCTTAAACAAATTACCGGGACAAGGTTTGCCGGTAAAGAAGGTTAAAAATTATCCATTTCCAACCTTGATAAATAACTTTATAAACGAGTTTAATTTTTAATCAGTCATAAATTTTTATTATTTTTAAGACTAGTGTGAAACAAAGCGTTAATTTTGCTTCGTAACTAAAGTTTTTAGAACTATGTCAGGAACATTAAATAAAGTAATGCTAATAGGGCATTTAGGAGAAGATGTAAAAATGCATTATTTTGAGGGTGGTGGATGCATTGGACGGTTTCCGTTGGCTACGAACGAAACTTATACCAATAAACAAACCAATGAACGTGTCACTAATACAGAATGGCACAATATTGTGGTTAGAAATAAAGCTGCAGAAATTTGTGAGAAATATTTAAGTAAAGGTGACCGTGTATATATAGAGGGGAGATTAAAGACCAGAAAATGGCAGGATGAAAAGGGCAATGACAGATACTCTACTGAAATACATTGCACCGACTTTAAATTTTTAACAACTAAAAAAGAAAGTGGAGAGAATGAATCAAATCAAAATCAGAAAACTCAAAAAACACAATCACTTCAGGATACTGTAAATGAGCCAATTGGTGATGATGACGATGATCTTCCTTTTTAATAATGTTTAAATAAGCGTTTCAAAATTGGACCCTGAACCCTCGAGTTTTTTATTAATCCTATCAGCAATTAATGTTTCTTTAATTGTTGGTACAGTTCTGCTTTTTGTCTTGTTGTTCTGTTCAGCGTTGATCTCTGGTGCTGAAGTTGCATTTTTTTCATTAACCAAATCTGATATTGAAAAGGGTATTGATGATGGTTTCAGACGTTTAAAAATTGTTTCAAAGTTATTAGAAAGACCAAAGAAGCTTTTAGCCACTATACTTATTGCAAATAATTTCATTAACATAGGAATTGTAATTCTCTTTGCCTATTTAGGCAATGATATATTCAGTAAGGTTTCATCTATATTAATAAAATTTGTTGTTGAGGTAATTATTGTAACCTTCCTGATCTTATTGTTCGGTGAAATTCTTCCAAAGATCTATGCCAGTAGAAATCACATAAAATTCGCAAACTTTATGGCATATCCATTAAAGGTGCTGGATGTATTATTCTCTCCATTAAGCATGCCAATGAGGAGTATCACTCTGGCCATTCACAGAAATTTAGGCAGGGAAAAATCCAATTTAAGTGTGGACCAATTGTCACAGGCCCTGGAATTGACCAGTGAAGAAGATACAACAACAGAAGAGCAAAAAATTCTTCAAGGCATTGTATCATTTGGTAATACTGATACAAAACAGGTAATGCGGCCTCGAATAGATATTTTTGCGTTGAATGAAGAAATGATATATGAAGATATCATTCCCGAAATAATAAAGAACGGGTTTTCAAGAATTCCTGTTTATAAGGAGAATATCGATACAGTAGTTGGAATTTTATATGTTAAAGATCTGTTGCCATATATAGATAATAAGCAATTCAAATGGACCAGTATCATGCGCGAACCGTTTTTTGTGCCTGAAAATAAAAAACTGGACGACCTTATGAATGAATTTCAGGAAAAGAAAGTCCATTTGGCTGTTGTGGTTGATGAATATGGAGGGACCAGTGGGATTGTTTCCTTAGAAGATATCATTGAAGAGATCGTGGGGGAAATTAGTGATGAGTTTGACGATGAAGATCTAGTTTATAGCAAGCTGGATAGTAAGAATTATGTATTTGAAGGCAAAACAGCCTTAAAGGACTTTTACAGGGTTTTAAAGTTGGAAGACGACTCAGTTTTTGAGGAAGAAAAAGGTGAAGCAGAAACCCTTGCCGGTTTTGTGTTGGAAATATCTCGGGGATTTCCAAAGCAGGACAGTAAAATAATTTTTGAAGATTACGTTTTTGTTATAGAGTCTATTGATAAAAAAAGATTAAAACGCATAAAAGTGACGATTCCTTAAAGAGACTTTAGACAAAAGAATCGAGAACCTAAACAAGAAATTTCAGCAGCAGACTGAATCCTACGACTGAGAACTGTACAATTTATGTTAAAAACCAATGTTCACATATTTTCATTAAAAGCTATTATAATAGTAATATTTCTGGTATTTACATCCTGTGAAGACGATCCTTTGCCTAAGCCAAAAGCTTTTTTGAGTTTAGAATATCCGGAAGCAATGTACACAAGGACCCAAACCGAACTGCCATTTACCTTTGAGAAGAATGGTTTAGCTACAAAACTTACAAACAAGAGGTTAGAAAGCACAAAAGAAAGCTATGGACTCAATATTGAATATTCCAAACTTAAGGGCACCATTTATTTAACTTATAAAAAGATTGGAAACAGAGAAGATTTGGTAAGGTATTTAAGAGATGCCCAAAACTTTACACAGGAGCATACCAAAAAAGCCGATGAGATTGTAGAACAGGTCTATGAAGACGCCTCACGAAAGGTGTATGGCATGTTCTATGAGGTTGGTGGTAACGCAGCATCACAATCACAGTTTTATGTGACTGATAGTGTCAAACACTTTCTAATAGGCTCATTGTATTTCTACGCAAAACCTAATTTTGATTCCATATTACCTGCTGCAGATTATTTAAAGAAGGATATTAAACGGATTATGGAAACGGTTGAGTGGAAAGAATTAAAAAACCTTCGCTAGCGCTCGTCTTTGACGAGTGCAATAGTGTATTCAAGTATTCAAAAAAGCATAAGCTATTCTTACAAATCAGAATAGCTTTTTGTATTTTAGAAACATGAGCAGAAAATATAAATTTCATAATAAAGCTGGTTTATATTTTGTAAGTTTTGCAACCGTAAATTGGATTGATGTATTTACGAGACAACTGTATTTTAATATATTAGTGGAGAGTGTTAATTACTGTAGGGCAAAAAAAGGAATGGAGCTATATGCCTATTGTTTTATGCCAAGTCATATTCATTTAATATTTAGGTCTAGTAAAGACCAACCAATGGAGCTCCTGAGAGATTTTAAAAAACATACAGCAAAAAGAGTAATAGATGCCATACAAGGTAATCTACAAGAAAGCCGAAAAGATTGGTTATTATGGATGTTTAAACGCGCAGGGGAAAAGCAGGGAAATATAAGTACCTATCAGTTTTGGCAGCATAATAACCAACCTATAGAACTATGGAGTGAAAAAGTGATAAAACAAAAGATAGATTATATTCATAACAATCCGGTAGAAGCTGGATTCGTAACCAAACCAATAGAATGGAAGTACTCAAGTGCAAGAAATTTTCAAAACGACCACACTGTTTTAAAAATTGATGATACTGGTTTTATTGGTTAATCATTACAATTATTATTGTAGCACTCGTTGCAAACGAGCGCCAGCGTAGGGGACCACATTCATATTTCTGTAAGAAACTAAAAACAATCATGAAAAAGATACTATTAATTATAACCATTGGATTATTTACCAATTGCAAAGCACAAAAACCTTTGTTGGAAGATTTGTCGAGAGAGCATTTAATGAATTATACTTTTGCATTTATAGATAAAAATAAAATTACAACACATGAGTTATATAATCAGAACATTTACGTTACTTTTTATCAAGTACTTGACCCACATGGAACACCTGAAGATTTTTCTCCCACTGACGGTTATGATGTTTTGGAAAGTTATATAATTTCCATCAGATCTAGTGATTTATACTCCAAAAATATAGACAGTAAATTGTATAAAATGAAAGGTTTATATACTCCTAAAATTTTGGAAATTAAAGAAACTAAATATCCCAATTTTTATATCAAAATTGAACATGGAATTCAGAACAAAAGAAAAATTGAAACATATGAATTGGAAGGAGTAGAGTAATTACCAACCAGCTAGCGCACGTTTGCAACGAGTGTTTCATAGAATTAAAAAACCCACTCTCCTTCGACTACGCTCAGGACAAGAGTGGGTTTTTTAATCTATATAAATTGTTTACTAAGCTTTAGCTTCTTTTGCACAACAATTCATTTTGCAGTCGGCTTTACAGGCTGTTTCCTTTCCGGTGGTCTCCTTCGCTTCTGCCTGGTCAACTTTTTTGTCATCAGCTTCAAACTCTTCAACTGTTTTCATATCCTTCACAGAATAGGTGTCACCAGTCTTTTTAACAGTCTCAATTAAAAGGTCTGGATTTACTAATTCTACATCATATTCAACCATGGCTAATTTCTTGTCAAAATCTACTTTAGCAGATTTTACGCCTTCCATTTTTGCGATCTTCTTTTCAATGGTTGCAGCACAACCAATAGCACAGGTCATACCTTCTACAGTAAACTCAGCTTTAGCATATGTTGCATCGGGATTTAATTCTTTAACCTCAGTAGTTTCTGTTTCTACAGTTTTAACTTCTGGTTTTGCATCATTCTTACAAGCCATTACAAAGGCAACCATCATTGTAAGAGCAAGGATATTTCTAAGTGTTTTCATAAATTTTAATTTGTTTAAGTCCTAAACGGATATTATATCTTTTTATTTGCTGCAAATCTAATAAATTATTTAATATCAGATTTGAAATCATGAAGATAGGAAATAAAAAATCCGAAGTATTAAGCTCCGGATTTTTAAAAATTATTTTATAATTAATGTTTCTAATTAAAATCCTCAGCTGTTACTCCTTCATTGACCTTAACATTTGAAATGTTCATTAAAATGGTCTGTGGTCCAGCTTTTATAGCCATATTATAAGGATACTGTACATTGCCTACAGGTGAATAGTTAGATAAGTTCACAACAGAGGTCATGGATTGTCCCTGAGCTTCCACAGTAGTTTCAGTACGATTCAATAAGCCGGTTTCTACATCATAATATTTAAATGTAGGATTCTTTCCACTATCAACTTTAACCTTATAAACATCCTTTCCATCTATGGTTGTAATGCTTTCAAGACTTACTTTAGACATGTCATAATATAGTTCCGGGAAGATAGAATTTTCACCTTTTTTTGAGGCAATTTCATCTTCGGTCATTTCTCTTTTCATCCCTTGTTGCTCAGCATATCCTGTTTCTCCGTTAAAACGTTGTTTCATGATCACTCCCATACCTTCTGCAGACATTTCCATAGATTCCATATTAGGAGCCATGACTTTCATTTCTGCAGTTAATGGCAATGGTACACCTTCAATAGTTACATCTGCTGAAACAAGAAAGGATTTAACCTCTTTTGCATTATCTGCGCCACCAATGGCGTTGATGTAATTATTCAGTACAGTTTGTGCTGTAACACCATCCGGAATTGGTTTTGAAAATTCAGGCTTATCAGTAGCATTTGCATACTTATCAAAATATTTGATAGGGATTCCTGTTTTTTCAAGATTTCCAATTACATCGCTTCCTTTCCCTACAACTATTACACGTGCATTTTGTGGTTTAAAATAAGTATTTGCAACACGTTTAACATCTTCTGCAGTAACAGCATTTATCTTTTGTAAATAGGTTGTATAAAAATCAGCAGGAAGGTTTTCCGTTTTTATGTTTAACGCATAACGGGCAATTGTTTCAGGTCTTTCCAAAGCCAGAACGAAGTCACCTGTATATTTAGCTTTTGCATTTTTAAGCTCATCTGCGGTAACCAATTCTGTTTTTATCTTATTGATCTCTTTCAATGTCTCTACAACGGCACTATCCGTAACTGCATTTCTGACAGCAGTCCCTGCAGTAAATCTTGCAGCGTATTTATCAGCCCCAACAGAAGATCTGGCTCCATAAGTATAACCATGCTCTTCACGAAGGTTCATATTCAGGTAGCTATTGAATCCACCACCTAATATTTTGTTTGCTAGTAAAACAGCGTGATAATCAGGGTGATTCATTTTCAAGTCTACGTTATTTGTCAATGAAATGTTGGATTGCACTGCATTAGGCATATCCACAAAATTGATCTGAGTATATTGAACATTGCTGCTTGGTGCAGGAATAGGAGATGATACATCAATTGATTTTTCCCAACCACTAAAGTAGTCTTTCACTTGTTTTTTAACAGTTTTAAGCTCTACATCACCTACTACAACTAAATATGCATTGTTTGGTGTAAAATACTTTTGATAAAAAGCTCTGATATTATCTAAAGTGACCTTGTTAACAGACTCTTCTGTTACAAATTCGCCATATGGATGTTTTACTCCATATGATAAGGCTCCTCCAACACGATTTGCCACTGCATCAACACTTTTTTCCTCAGATTTTAATCCTTCAATTAATTTGTCCTTTTCCTTTTGGAATTCTTCTTCGGTCAAAAGCGGATTGATAGCGCCATCGGCCATTAACTGCATAACTCTGTCAGCATATTTACTTAAAGCCCTGGCATAAGCGCTTTGAGAACCAAAATTGAGACTAGCTCCTAGAAAATCTATCTCTTCGTTAAAATCATCTTTGGATATGGTTGTTGTTCCATTTCCTAACATAGCACTTAACAAGCTGGCAACTCCGGCTTTGTCGCCTTCAATGATAGGAGGGTTGTCTATAGTTAATGTGTAAGATACTCTTGGTAATTTATGGTTTTCAACTACCATTACTGTTAATCCATTTTTAAGCTGGAACTCACTAGGAACTTCCAAAGCAATTTTTGGAGCCGGACCCGGTTTTGGTTGTTGAGACCTGTCAATTTGAGCAGTTACTCCCAATGACATTAAAAACAATGTAATTATTGCAAATATTTTAGTTTTCATTTGTGTTTGTTTTCTTTTTTTAATTATTGATCTTTTGCTTCAGGGAGATACTCTAGAATCAATCTTTGGTTTGGATTCAAATATTTTTTTGCCACATTTTGAATATCCTCACGAGTGATAGATCTGTAAATATTGATCTCATTATTTATCAAATTGGTGTCACCATATAGCATATGGTATCTAGCTAGTGAATTTGCAATGCCTTCAACACTTGAATTGGAATTGACAAACTGATTCTCAAATTTATTCTGAAGCTTTTGATAGTCTTTTTCTGTGATTAATTCATTTTGAACCTTAACTACTTCTTCATCAATTTCAGTAATTAAAGATTCCAATGAATTTTCACCCAATGGTAATCCATAAAGAATATACATGCCGTAATCTTCCTGACTGATGTTAAATGCACCAACCTGTAGTGCCATTTTTTTGTCATCCACTATTTTTTTATAAAGTTTAGATGATTTACCGTCACTCAAGTAAGTAGAAAGCATATCTAAAACGTAGGCATCTTTTTCTTTAAAACCTGGAGTTCTGTATGCAGCTACAACCGCAGGAATCTGAATGTTAGGATCGTAAGCTTTAGCAGTAATGGTTTCAGTTATTGGATCCTCCTTTTCAAAATTTCTAACAATTTCTTGGCCTCTAGGTATTGGGCCAAAATAGTCCTGAACCATTTTTTTGGTCTTGGCAATGTCTATATCTCCCGCTACAACCAATACAGCGTTATTAGGTGAATAGAATTTTTTGTTGAATGCCTGAAACTCTTCTAAAGTGGCCGCATCTAGATGGTCCATTTCGCCAATGGTTGTCCATCTGTAAGGATGTTTTGTAAACATGTTCTTTTTTACATATTCGATAAATCTACCGTAAGGCTGGTTATCAACACGAAGACGTTTTTCTTCTTTTACCACCTCATTCTGGGTATCAACTCCAATTTGATTGATTATTGGATGCATTAATCGTTCTGATTCCATCCAAAGACCCAATTCTAAACTGTTAGAAGGAAATACTTCATAGTAATAAGTCCTGTCATCAGTAGTGTTAGCATTGTTACTTCCTCCATTTGAAGTTACAATTGTAAACCACTCACCACGGTCAATATTTTCAGTTCCTTCAAATAACAGGTGCTCAAAAAAGTGAGCAAATCCGGTTCTTTCCGGATTTTCATCTTTAGCTCCAACATGATACATGACTGATGTTGTTACTACTGGAGCAGTGTTGTCTTGGTGCAAAATAACGTGCATTCCGTTATCTAAATCGTACTCTTCAAATTTAACTTCTTGGGCGGTTGCAGTTGCAAAAAGCAACACAAAAGAAGCTAAGGTAAATAAGCATTTTTTCATTCTTAAAAGTGTTTTATGGTTTTATAACTTAATATGAGTCTGTAACATTTTTATTTTGTTACAAGAAGGAACAAAAATAATAATCTAAATGACTTTTAATAGTTTAAATGCTAAATATTTAACATCAAATTATAAAAATGGCAATTTTTTTACGAACTTTAAATCACATACCAACTAATTAAATGATAAATACCATGAAAAAATTATCCTTGCCCTTACGTTTTGGAATAGCAATTAGTGGCGGATTAATTGCATCATTTTTATTGCATGCATTATTTAACGCGCATACAAATCCTTTATACAGTTTACTGAATGTTGTAATAACCGGATTCGGAATTTTTGAAACAATACGATATTCCAAATTAGAACAGGCAGATAAATTTTCATACTCAAATGGATTTATAGCAGGAATTATTGCAGGTGCTGTTGCTACTATTATTTTTACTGTTTTCTTTTTGTTTTATGTTACTGAGATCAATAAAGATTTTCTTCCGGAATTATTGGAGTTTTTTAAAGGTGATTATGAAGTAGGTGCAAGTATGGTCACTTTTGTAGTTGCAATTATGGGTTTCACTACAACCGTAGTTCTGACCTTTACATTTATGCAATATTTTAAAAATAGCGGAAACTCACCTTCTAAATAAATAAATCGTTTGTAGATTAATTAATTAGCTGTATATTTGCACTCATTTTTGAACAAATTAATTAATAAAAACGTTACGCTATGTACGCAATTGTAGAGATAGCAGGGCAACAATTTAAAGTTGTAAAAGACCAAAAGGTGTTTGTTCATCGTTTAGCTGAAGAAGAAGGAAAGAAAGTATCTTTCGACAATGTTCTTTTATTAGCAGATGGTGACAAAGTTACTGTTGGCGCCCCGGCTATAGACGGAGCTCAAGTAGGAGCGAAAGTCTTAAAGCACCTAAAAGGTGATAAAGTAATCGTTTTCAAGAAGAAAAGACGTAAAGGTTATCGTGTGAAGAATGGTCACAGACAAGCCTTATCTGAAATTATCATTGAAAACATCATAGCTTCAGGAGCAAAGAAAGCTGCTCCGGTTAAAAAAGAAGCTAAAAAAGCAGAACCTGAAATTAAGGCAGCA
Source organism: uncultured Flavobacteriaceae bacterium (assembly GCA_963827785.1). Classification (GTDB taxonomy): domain Bacteria; phylum Bacteroidota; class Bacteroidia; order Flavobacteriales; family Flavobacteriaceae; genus Site-B1. The sequence continues at coordinate 119,991 of CAWHCT010000018.1, forward strand.
GCACCAAAAACAGTAGCGCCAAAAAAAGAAGTTTCTAAAGCTGAAGTTAAAAAAGAAGCTCCTAAAGCGAAGCCAGCTGTAAAAAAAGCAACAGGGAAAGCTGATGATTTGAAGAAAATTGAAGGTATCGGTCCTAAAATTGCTGAAACTTTAGTAGCCGCAGGAATTGCAACTTATGCAGATCTGTCAAAAACTAAACCGGCTAAAATTTCTGAGATTATTGAAGGCGTTCGTGGTAATCACGTTCCTGACACTTGGCCGGAACAAGCTAAATTAGCTGCAGATGGTAAGTGGGACGAATTAAAAGCATTACAAGATAAATTAGATGGTGGTAAGAAATAATATTTCTGACTGCTAGTATTAACAATAAAACCTTAAGACAATGGCTCATAAAAAAGGAGTTGGTAGTTCTAAAAACGGTAGAGAATCAGAATCGAAACGCTTAGGTGTTAAGATATATGGTGGACAAGCTGCTGTTGCAGGAAACATTATCATAAGACAAAGAGGAACTAAACATCACCCTGGTGAGAATGTTTATGCTTCAAAAGACCATACTTTACATGCTAAAGTTGATGGTATTGTAAAATTTACTAAGAAAAAAGATGATAAATCATATGTTTCTGTTGAGCCTTTTGAGGCTTAAGAAATAGATTGATATTCTTTCAAAAATAGAAACCCTTTCTGGAAACAGAAAGGGTTTTGCTTTATACGGTTTGCAATAACGATTGCAGTGAATAGCTTTTGTAAAACATGGCTCTGAGGTTTTGCAAAACTAGAAACGAAAAGCGTGGTGCTACGTCGCTTTTGCGTCGTAGGAATTGCCCAAATAAAAAACCCTTACATATTATGCAAGGGTTTAAATTATAATGAAACACTGAAAATCCCGATAGCTATCCGGGACAGCATGACAATAGTTTAATATCTGTAATACTCAGGTTTAAAAGGACCTTCTTGTTTAACACCAATATAGTCTGCCTGGTCTTTTCTAAGTTCGGTCAATTCAACTCCAATTTTAGCTAAATGCAGTTTTGCTACTTTTTCATCAAGATGTTTAGGTAACATATAAACTTTATTCTCATAGGAATCTCTGTTGGTCCATAATTCAATTTGTGCCAGGGTTTGATTTGTAAAAGAGTTACTCATTACAAAACTTGGGTGACCGGTAGCACATCCTAAATTCACTAAACGACCTTCGGCAAGAACAATTATATCTTTACCTTTTATAGTGTACTTGTCAACCTGTGGCTTGATAGTGTCCTTGGTGTTGCCATAGTTTTTGTTCAACCATGCCATGTCAATTTCATTATCAAAATGCCCAATATTACAAACTATTGTTTTGTCTTTCATCGCTTCAAAATGGCGACTTTGAACAATGTCTTTGTTTCCTGTAGTTGTTATGATAATATCAGAATTGCCAACAACTGTTTCTAGTTTTTTTACTTCAAATCCATCCATGGCAGCTTGTAGCGCACAAATAGGATCAATTTCAGTAACAGTCACAATACTTCCTGCCCCTTTGAATGATGCAGCTGTACCTTTACCAACATCGCCATAACCACAAACAGTTACTCTTTTTCCGGCTAACATTAAGTCTGTGGCGCGACGAATCGCATCTACGGCACTTTCACGACATCCATATTTGTTGTCGAATTTACTTTTTGTCACTGAATCGTTCACATTGATCGCAGGCATAGGTAAAGTTCCATTTTTTACTCTTTCATAAAGCCTGTGAACTCCTGTAGTGGTTTCTTCGCTTAGTCCATTAATTCCAGCGGCTAGTTCCGGATATTTATCCAAAACCATATTGGTTAGATCACCACCATCATCAAGGATCATATTCAATGGTTTTCTGTCTTCACCAAAGAAAAGTGTTTGCTCAATGCACCAGTCAAATTCTTCTTCAGTCATGTCCTTCCATGCATACACCGGAGTTCCAGCAGCAGCAATTGCAGCAGCAGCCTGATCTTGGGTTGAGAAGATATTACATGAACTCCATGTAACTTCAGCACCAAGAGCTTGTAAAGTTTCTATTAAAACTGCTGTTTGAATGGTCATATGTAAACAACCTGCAATTCTAGCTCCTTTAAGTGGCTGTGAATTTTTGTATTCCTCACGCAAACTCATCAATCCGGGCATTTCTGCTTCAGCTAATTCTATTTCTTTTCTTCCCCATGCGGCAAGCGAGATGTCTTTCACTTTATAAGGAACATAAGCAATTGTTTTTGTATTCATAGTTGTATATTTGTCTATCAAATTTTTAAAGCGCAAAGATAACTAATAACTTTCAGAATATTAAATGCCTCTTTACAAAACCATTAATCCTAACTCACAAACTATTGTTAAAATTTGGAAGATTTCAGAGTCTTTTGATGAATTGATACAACCAATATCATTGAAACCTGAAAGTCTGAATAGAGTGTCCAGGATGAAATCTGAAATACATCAATGCGGGTTTTTAAGTGTTCGACATTTACTGGCAGAATTTGGATATACTGATGCATGATTTGTTCTATGATGAATTTGGCAAACCTCATTTAAAAGATGATAAATATATATCAATTACACATTCATTTAACTTTAGCGGAATAATCGTAAGTGAGAATAAAGTTGGAATTGATATTGAAAAACAGCGTCCCATTATAACAAAAATTGCCTCAAAATTTGTGGGTTATGAATTTGAATATTTAAAGGAACAGATCAGGACGATTATGTGAAGGAATTAACGGTTATTTGGTGTGCAAAGGAGTCTTTATTCAAATTATTTGCAACTCAAGGACTAAGTTTTAAACAGCATATTTTAGTAATTCCGTTTACAATTAAAGAAGGATCAACCGTTAGTTGGATAGATTATAAATCACAAAAAAAACGATATAATATCCATTTTACAGAATTTGAAGGATTTACCTGTGCTTATGCTCTAGAATAAATGAATGAACTTTATCAAAACATATTGAATTCCAGTTAAAACAGGTAAAAAGCTTTTAGCTGTTTTGATAGATCCTGATAAGATCAAAGTAGAGAAGTTTACCCGATTTTATTGCAAAAGTAAATGATTCAATAGCGACTCATATTTTTGTTGGCGGAAGTGCGGTTAAAGAAAAAGATTGCGATACAGTTGTTGCTGAAATAAAAAAACATACACAATTACCAGTTGTTCTTTTTCCCAGGTGACATCACTCAAATTACAAATAAAGCTGATGCCTTATTATTTTTATCGTTGATTTCAGGCAGGAATCCGGATTACTTAATTGATAAGCATGTCCAATCAATTTCAAAATTAAAACAAACCTCTCTTGGAAGTTATTCCAACAGGTTATATTTTAATTGAAAATGGTAAGGAAACTTCGGTTCAAAAAGTGACAAAGACCAAACCGATACCAAGAAAGAATCTCAAAAAAATAGTTGATACTGCAAATGCAGGTCAGCTTTTAGGCTTAAAGCTTATTTATTTGGAAGCTGGAAGTGGAGCTACTGAACCAGTTACATCTGAAATAATACATGAAGTAAAAAAGAACTTAAAAATCCCTTTAATAGTCGGTGGTGGCATTAAAAGTGTCAATCAGCTATCAGATGCGTATAATTCCGGAGCTGATATTGTCGTAATTGGAACAGCTTTTGAAGAAGACATTTCGTTTTTCAATGAACTAAAAAAAATGGATATAAACACTTTTAGGTGATAATGGAAATAATAGATTTCTTCATTGATGCATATCGTGGAACTCCAATTCATTTAATAGTCCTGGAAGCTATTGCTTTTGTATTTGGAATACTTAGTGTTTATTATGCGAAAAATGCAAATATATTAGTTTATCCCACAGGTATTATTTGTACTGTTATTACGGTTTATATTTTAAATGTCAGCGAGTATTATGGAGATATGATGATGAATTTTTACTATTCCGTTATGAGCATTTATGGTTGGTGGAACTGGTCCAGAAAAAGGGAAGATAAGCCGTTGGTTCCAATTTCCCGGACAAATTCAAAAGAAAAATTGATTGGGGTTCTGTTTTTTGTTTTAACAATGATCGTTACCTATATTGTCTATAAAGCATATGGATATGAAATGCAGATCCCTAATTATATTGACATTGTAACATCGGGAATTTTCTTTACTGCCATGTGGTATATGGCAAACAAAAAATTGGAGAACTGGACTTTATGGATCATTGGAGATCTTATTACAATTCCTCTTTATGCTTATAGAGGTTTAGGAATGTTATCATTACAGTATTTAGTATTTACAGTTTTAGCAATACAAGGATATATAGAATGGAAAAAAACCTTAAACAACAACCTGCAAATTGCATAAAAGTAGTTTTGTTTGGTCCTGAATCTACCGGGAAAACAACCCTGTCAAGACATTTAGCCAGACATTACAATTCTATTTGGGTACCCGAATATGCGAGAGAATATCTTCAGGATAAGTGGAACAATGAGCGAAAAACCTGTGAAGCGAAAGATCTGTTGCCAATTGCTTATGGACAAATGAAATTAGAGAATGATTTGGCAAAAAAGACGGATTCTGTTTTAATTTGTGATACAGATCTGTTGGAGACAAAAGTTTATTCCGAAGCTTATTACACAGGGACCTGTGATCCTATCTTGGAGAAATATGCCATGGAAAACACATATGATTTGTATTTTTTGACTTATATTGATACACCTTGGGAAGCTGATGATTTAAGGGATAAGCCTAATGAAAGACTGCGAATGTTTAAAGCTTTTGAAGATGCACTAATAAAGTATAAAAGACCCTATGTTTTGTTAAAAGGCAATAAGCAGAAACGTTTGGAAAAAGCAATTAAACATATTGATAAATTATTAAAAGTAAACCATTGAGTTTATCAGGGAAAGACATAAAACAAATTCAAAATAAAGGATTAACAGTTGAACAGGTTAATGCTCAAATAGAAATTTTTAAAAAAGGATTGCCTTATGTAAATATTGAATCGGCAGCAACTGTTGGAAATGGAATATTGAACTTTTCAGACTCTGAAATTGAGCATTATATAAATTATTTTGAGGATAAAAGAAACGGGGTTTCATTTATAAAATTTGTTCCGGCTTCGGGAGCGGCTACAAGAATGTTCAAGTTTCTATTCGACTTTTTAAAAATATTTTCAATTCAGGAAGAGACAATCAATGCTTATGTAAATAGACACAATGCTTCAGATCTTGCGATGTTTTTCGTGGGCATCAAAAGCTTTCCATTCTATTATATTGTTAAACAAAAATTGTATCAGGAATTCAAAGATTTTGACGATTTGAAATTAAATTTAAAACTACTACTATTCGTTCAAACTATGCTTGATGAAGACAAATTGGACTATGGGAATTATCCCAAAGGTCTTTTTCCATTTCATCAGTATAAAGACCATATTGCAACGGCTTTTGAAGAGCATTTATTTGAAGCAGCACATTACGCCTCTGCGAATGGTAAGGCAGATCTACATTTTACAGTTTCAGAAAAGCACAACCATAAATTTGATAATGAATTTGACCGGATCGAGAAGATTGTTGAAAAAAAGACAGATACTCAATTCAATATCAAGTATTCTTTTCAAAAGCAATCTTCTGACACAATTGCAGTTACAATGGATAATGAGCCATTAAGGGATGAAGAAGGCAAACTGGTATTCAGGCCTTCCGGTCATGGTGCTTTACTTGAGAACTTGAATGATTTAGATGCCGATATAATCTTTATTAAAAATATAGATAATGTTGTTGTATTTAAATTTGAAGAAGAAGTCGCCAAATACAAGAAGATGCTGGCTGGGGTTTTATTAGAGATCCAATCCAAAGTATTTAAATTTCAGGAACAGTTGGAAAATGGTGATTTGCCTAAATCTGACATTCAATTAATTTCGCAATTTGTTTCTGATAAATTAAATGTAGTTCTGGATAAAGATTTTTCTAACTGGTCTCAGGAATCACAAATACAATTCTTAAAAACTAAAATTAACCGACCAATACGTGTATGCGGAATGGTAAAAAATGAAGGAGAGCCGGGAGGAGGTCCGTTTTGGGTACGTAAAGGGGATGAGATCTCCCTTCAAATTGTTGAATCGGCTCAAATCGACAAAAATAATAAGGATCAAAAATCAATTTTAGAAAATTCAACTCATTTTAACCCTGTTGATCTGGTTTGTGGAGTTAAGAATTACAAGGGTGAAAAATATGATCTAAAAAAGTTTGTGGACCATCAGACAGGATTTATAACAACTAAAACCAAAATCTGGTAAAAAACTTAAAGCTCTTGAATTGCCGGGACTTTGGAATGGCAGTATGGCTTTTTGGAACACCATTTTTGTTGAGGTTCCTTTAATTACATTTAATCCTGTGAAAACAGTGAACGATCTTTTAAAAGATCCTCACCAAATAAAATAGGTTTGGATCGAGAACTTTTAAAATCAGAGTTAACCTTCAAAGCACTGCGAAGTTCTGGTAGTGGTGGGCAGCATGTTAATAAAGTTTCTTCAAAGGTTGAGTTGCATTTTAATCTTGAAAACTCAAACGCATTAACTAATTCCCAGAAACTATTGTTATTAAAAAGGTTAAAAACTAAACTAACTAACAACAACGAACTCATATTACAATGTGATGAATCAAGAAGTCAGCATAAAAACAAAGAATTAGTAATTGACCGTTTTTTAAAAATAATAGAAAAAGGATTAATTGTTCCTAAAAAACGAAAGCCAACAAAAATTCCAAAGTCTGCAATAAGAAAACGCTTAAAAAGTAAACGAATTCGATCTGAAAAGAAAGCAGAGCGAAAAAAACCGGATTTAGATTAAGAAAGATAAAAATCTGAAGTATCTTTGCATCGTTCTCAATAAAGGGGTGCCTAAAAGCGGCTGAGATCATACCCATTGAACCTGGAACAGGTAATGCTGTTTAGGAAATTTAAAACCAGAATAATCACCTCTTTTTATTCGCTATATTTTTTAGGAATGAAAAATTCAATTGTATTGATTGTGTTATATTTTTAGCTTTTTATCTTTGAATGCACAGGAAAAACAGCAAGACTCAACGAAAATTCAAAAACTGGATGAGGTATTTATTACGGCCATAAGAGTTAATGCTGATTCACCAATTACACATTCTAATCTTACAAAAGAAGATTTAGAACAACGAAATCTGGGGCAGGATATACCAATTTTAATGAATTATTTACCAAATGTTGTAACAACTTCTGATGCTGGTGCAGGAGTAGGATATACCGGAATTAGAGTTCGAGGTAGTGATGCCACTCGAGTTAATGTTACTATAAACGGAATGCCTTATAACGATTCAGAATCACATGGAACCTTTTGGGTGAATTTAGGTGACTTTGCTTCATCAGTAGAGAGTTTACAGTTACAACGAGGAGTTGGAACCATCACCAATGGTGCTGGAGCATTTGGAGCAAGTTTAAATATTTTAACTGATGCTAGTTTCAGAAAAGGCAAGTGCCGAAATATCTTCATCTGTTGGGTCATTCAATACCTTCAAGAATACTTTAAAATTCACTACAGGAAAACTTAATGATCATTTTGAAATTTCTGGCCGATTATCAAAAATTACTAGTGATGGATATATTGACAGAGCAGAATCTGAATTGAAATCTTATTTTCTCCAAGGAAGTTTTTCTGATGATAATACTTTAATAAAAGCTGTTGCTTTTGGTGGATTTGAAAGAACTTATCAGGCATGGTTTGGTATTGATGCAGAAACCTTAAAAATGACAGAACTTTTAATCCTGCAGGAATGTATACTGATGATGAAGGAAATACCAGATTTTATGACAATGAAGTAGATAATTACAATCAGGACCACTACCAGTTACTTTGGAATGAAAGACTAGATAATCACTGGTCCACAAATTTGGCCTTACATTATACCTATGGGAGAGGTTATTTTGAACAATACAAAGAAGATGATGATTTTGAAACCTATGGTTTTGAACCCATAACTGTTAATGGCGAAGTTAGTTGAAACTACGGATGTTATAAGAAGGCGATGGTTAGATAATGATTTTTATGGTACAACATTTTCTGTAAATTATAAAAACGAAATATCAGATATAATTCTTGGTGGAGCTTATAATAAATATGAAGGCGACCATTTTGGTGAAGTTATTTGGGCTCAATATGCCAGTGATAGTGAAATTAGAGATCGATATTATGATGGCAACAGGAATAAAAACGAATTCAATGTGTTCACAAAAGGAACTTTTAAATTGAATTCGAAATTAAGTTTATATGCAGATGCTCAAATCCGTTCAATAGATTATAAGACAAATGGTATCAACTCAGATCTTAATCCGTTTGTTATCAATGATGATTTTACATTTTTTAATCCAAAAATAGGTTTGAACTACAAATTTAAATGAAGAGAACAGTCTGTATGCTTCATTTGCGAGAGCAAACAGAGAACCTAATAGAACCGATTATGAAAATGGAAGTCCGAAACCAGAACAATTAAACGACTTTGAATTAGGATGGAGATTGAATAAAGAAAATCTGATTATAAATGCTAATGCATATTATATGCGCTACAATGATCAATTGGTCTTAACAGGTGCTATTGATGATGTTGGAGCGCCAATAAGAGCCAATAGTGGTAAAAGCTATAGGTTAGGTATTGAGGTTGATGCCAAAATAAGAATATCAGAATATCTTAGCACACTTCCTAATATTTCTTTTAGTTCAAATAAGAACATCGATTTTACCAGACCATTGAATGGAGAATTGGTTGATCTGGGAAATACTAATATTTCCTTTTCACCCGATTTAATAATTGGCAATGCACTTGTATATGAACCATTAAAAAATATGAAAGTAGCTTTACTGTCAAAATTTGTTGATCAACAGTACATGAGTAATTTTGATGCAGAATCTTCAAAACTGGACAGTTATTTTGTAAATGATTTTAATTTGAACTATCAAATTGATACGAATTCCATTTTTAAAAGTATCACTTTAACAGCATTGGTAAACAATATTTATAATGTAAAATATGTGTCTAACGGATATTTCTATACTTATGATGATACCTGGTCAACACCTGGAGAAATTGTAACTATAGAAGGTGCAGGATATTATCCGCAGGCAACAACTAATTTTTTAATGGGAGCTACATTCAAGTTTTAGTTGTTAAAAACCCTAATAATATTGCCGTTAACTTCTACAAAATATGGTTTTAACAAGTATTGGCCATTTGTTCCTTCTTGTCCTTGACCCGTTAAAATGTCATAAGAATTTCCATCTTCACAACCACAGGTGGCAATAACTCCTTGTACGGTTAGTTTTGAGCATGTCTGTAATGTGTGGTTAGGATCGGTTAATTCAAAGGCAGTATAGGAAATACCGGAATAATAGACTACAAAACCATTAATGCCATAATTACTACCCATAATAATATAATTTCCAGGGAATTGTAAATTACTGAATTGTGGTAAGGATGTATTAATGGCATTCCCAGTATCAAAGGAATAATCAGGTAAAAATGGATTGTTATTATTTACATTATTTTTGCTGCAAGAAGCTAAAAACAAGCAAATTAAAGTTATAAAAAGACGAATCTTCATTTCAATATATTTAGGATTGTAATTTACGACAAAAAGTAAATTACACTAAATAATTTTGTATATTTGCAAATGTTATCTCGTGCGAGCGGGATTTTTTTATTCCGATAATTTCTCGGAATCTTTTTGTTTTAAACAAAAACCATTACTATTAAAACGATGAAGTTATGAGTAAAGTATCTTATTACACGGAAGAAGGATTAAAAAAATTAAGAGAAGAATTGAGTCAGTTAAAGGATGTAGAACGTCCAAAAGCGTCTCAGGCTATTGCAGAAGCAAGAGATAAAGGAGATTTAAGTGAAAATGCAGAATATGATGCTGCTAAAGAAGCACAGGGTATGTTGGAAATGAAAATTGCCAAATTAGAGGAAACTCTTGCCGGTGCTAGAATAATAGATGAGTCTCAATTGGATACTTCTAAAGCCCTTGTGTTATCTAAAGTTAAAATAAAGAATCAAACCAATGGTATGGAAATGATCTATACATTGGTTGCTGATGGTGAAGCAGATTTGGCTATCAGGAAAAATATCTGTAAATTCTCCAATTGGAAAAGGTTTACTGGGTAAATCAGTTGGTGATATTGCCGAAATTCAAGTTCCAAATGGTGTGATGAAATTTGATATTATTGAAATAAGTCGATAAGAAACTTCATACTTCATACTTCCATCAAAAAAACTTATATTTACTATATAGCAATACAAGAATTATGGCATCTATTTTTACAAAGATTATTAATGGTGAAATTCCCTGTTACAAAGTGGCAGAAACAGATGATTTTTTAGCATTTCTGGATATGAATCCTAATTCAAAAGGACATACACTTTGTATTCCTAAAAAAGAAGTCGATAAGATCTTTGATCTTGATGAAGAAACTTACAATGGATTAATGAGCTTTTCAAGAAAAGTAGCAAAAGCTATTGAAAAAACAATAAAATGTAAACGAGTTGGAATTTCTGTTATTGGTTTGGAAGTTCCTCATGTACATGTGCATTTAATTCCTTTACACACTATGGAAGATGCTCGATTTACAACTAAAGTAAAATTATCGCAGACAGAATTTAAAGAAATAGCAAAGTCTATAAATAGCCATCTTTAAGCAGAACGTTTTAAAGAAATTTGCATAGTAGTCCCTCTTCCAACTTCCGATGCCAAAACTTTTATTTTCCCGTCATGGTAGTCTTCTATAATTCTTCTTGCCAACGAAAGACCTAATCCCCAACCGCGTTTTTTGCTGGTATAACCAGGTTCAAATACTTTGTTGAATTTTTGTTTGGATATTCCTTTACCTGAATCAGTTATAGTAATGTGAACATGTTTATCTGATGGTAGAATTTCTATTTTGAGTTCTCCTTTACCCTTCATTGCATCTATTGCATTTTTAACTAAATTTTCAATCGTCCAACTATATAATTGCTTATTTAAGTTAACCCTTATTTCTTCTTTTGGAGCACTTATTTCAAAATGTATCAATTTTGAAGAACGAGCTTTTACATAGTCATATGAATCTAAAGTTTCTTTTACTATATCAGCTTCTTCCAAGGTAGGGATTGAGCCTATTTTACTAAATCTGTCAGTGATTGTTTGTAGTCTGTTTATGTCTTTTTCAATTTCTATAATATAATCAGGATTAACATTTTCATTTCTTAAAATTTCTGTCCAACCAATTAATGAAGATAAAGGCGTTCCAATTTGATGAGCCGTTTCTTTTGCCATTCCGGACCATAGTTTATTTTGAGTCGCATTTTTAGAACTTCGGTAAAAAAAGTAAACTACGGCCCCAAACAAAAAGATGATAAGTAAAAGCGCTAAAGGATAATATTTTAATTTATTTAGTAGCGGAGAATTACCATAGTACAAAGTTTGATACACTTCATTCTTATATCTAATCTCAATAGGTGTGTTTTCCTTTTTAAATTGTTCTATCAGTTTATTTACATATGCCGTGTCCTTTACCTTTTTTTCATCAATATTATTATAGGTCCCCAGACTTCCATCTTTATTGATTGCTAACATTGGTGTTGTCCTGTTGCTGCTCAATATCTGGAGAGTTAGATCAAGATTTGTGTTAGTGTCACTTTTAACAAGTTCAGTCTCAGCAAAAGACCAGTTTTCCATTTTCGTGCGCTCTTCTGCCTTGAAGTTTTGGAAGAAAATATAAGTGTTCCAAAGAATTAAAGAAATTATTACAAAGGATGCAATTATAATAATCCAACGGATTAAATTCCTATTTTCAGAAAATATCATTAATGAATTTTAATTTCTATTTTAAATATAATGCAATTATGTTAATATTATTGTTTTATATGTTAGTAACCTTTTTTTTTCATGCAATACATAATACTTAACTTTGGTCAAAATTAATAGCAAATGAAATCTTTTGAACCTAAAGATCTATCAACGGGCCGATTACACAATTATTTGTTAAGTGCCGTAGCACCAAGACCAATTGCGTTTGCAAGTACTTTAAATAAGAAGGGTCTTCCTAATTTGTCTCCTTTTAGTTATTTTAATGTGTTTAGTGCCAATCCACCTATTTTAATTTTTTCTCCTGCACGACGAGTAAGAGATAATACAACTAAGCACACATTACATAATGTTGAGGCTACAAAGGAAGTTGTTATAAATGTGGTCACTTATGATATGGTTCATCAAATGTCCTTATGCAGTGCAGACTATCCTGAAGATGTGAATGAATTTGAAAAAGCCGGATTTACGATGCTGGACTCACATAATATAAGGCCATATAGAGTTGGTGAATCGCCAGTACAGTTTGAATGTAAGGTGAACGAAATTGTTAAGTTAGGAACAGAAGGAGGAGCAGGGAATTTAATAATTTGTGAGATCGTTAAAATTCACATTTCTGAAGATATAATAAATAAAGATAAAAGTATAAATCAGGAAAAACTGGATCTGGTTGCCAGAGCTGGCGGCAATTATTATACAAGGGCAAAATCAGGATTCTTTGAAATCCCTAAACCATTATCCGCTTTGGGTATTGGTGTCGATTCTTTGCCTGAGCATGTCAGAAATAGTATGATATTGACCGGGAATGATCTTGGTTTGTTAGGTAATGTTGAAGCTTTACCATCAAAAAAAGAAATTGAAAAGTTTATTGAGGAAGTTGTTGAAAGATATCCAATCATAAAGAATGCAACACATAGAGAAAAGCACAAAATAGCCCAAAACTATTTAAGTTATGGTGACGTACAAAGTGCATTAAAATTATTATTGTCATAAATTATAAATCAAATTTTAAATGGAAATTCAAGGAAAAGTAAAATTCATAGGAGAAACACAAACTTTTGGAGCGAATGGTTTTAGGAAAAGTGAATTGGTAGTCACAACAGAGGAGCAATATCCACAACATATTTTGGTAGAATTTGTTCAGGATAAATCAGATTTATTGAATAATTATCAGGTTGGACAAAGTGTAAAAGTTAGTATTAATTTACGCGGAAGAGAATGGATTAATCCGCAAGGAGAAACAAAATATTTCAATTCAATTCAGGGATGGAGAATTGAGAATTTACAACAAGATGCTCAGGCCGGAGACATACCTCCAGTGCCACCAGCTGATGCTTTTGAACCTGTTGAAAACCTTAATGAGGAAGATCATGACGATCTGCCATTTTAATCTGTAGGAAATAAATTTAGTTCTTGTAACAGAAAAAGCCCTAACTTTCATTAGGGCTTCTTATTTTGGTTTTAGGTAGATCATCATCAGTAAATTATATGAGCCATGATAAAAAAACTTTCAACATAGATCTTTTGAAAAATGGCGAGAAATGGACAAAAATCAAATTAATTAGTAATTTAAAAGCTCTATATATTAATAAGAATTGAAAGTTTTATCAGATAAATTAGAATTCCCGCCTTTGAATGAGGCCTCAAAAGAAGGCTTATTAGCAATTGGTGGAGATTTAAGCCCTGAAAGGTTAATGCTTGCCTACAAAACAGGAATATTTCCATGGTATTCTCATAATCAGCCTATTTTATGGTGGTCTCCTGATCCTCGGTTCGTTCTTTTCCCCGAAAAACTTAAAATATCAAAAAGTCTGAAACAGGTTTTACGAAATAATAGATTTAAAGTGACCAAGAACAAAGCATTCAACCGTGTAATTAACGAATGTTCTGAAGCCATTCGCCCAAATCAACCTGGAACCTGGATAACCAATGAAATGAATCAGGCCTATATTGAATTACATAAATTAGGTTTTGCCAAATCTGTCGAGGTGTGGGAAAATGATAATTTGGTAGGAGGGTTATATGGGGTTGACCTTGGCAACAATATTTTTTGCGGGGAAAGTATGTTTTCTAAAGTTAGTAATGCAAGCAAAGTGGGCTTTGTAAATTTTATCCAGAATTCTGATTATCATTTAATTGACTGCCAGGTCTTCACTGAACATTTAGAACGGTTTGGGGCAGAAGAAATACCAAGAGCTGAGTTTATTAAATTAATTAGTGGTTAAAAAATTTTGATAAATTAAAAAAATAATGATATTAGCTAATTATATACAATGTTATGCTGACAACTGAAGATTTTCAAAAAAGCAATAATCCGGAAGAATTTAAAAAGATAATAATATCTAAATTTTCTAAGGAATATTATGATAGTTTAATGTACTCTGTTCAATATGAAAATGAACTCATTAGATTACAGGCAGAATTAGTTGATCTGCAACAATGGGTAGCTAAAGAAAAGAAACGTGTATGTTTAATTTTTGAAGGACGTGATGCTGCAGGTAAAGGAGGAGCTATTAGGCGTTTTACAGAACACTTGAATCCTCGATCTATGCGTGTTGTGGCTTTAACAAAGCCTACCGATGTTGAAAAAGGGCAATGGTATTTTAGACGATATATAAAAGAATTACCAAATCCGGGTGAAATTGTATTTTTCGACAGGAGTTGGTATAATAGAGCAGTTGTTGAACCAGTCATGGGTTTTTGTAATGACGAACAGTATAACAAATTCATGGTTCAGGTTCCGGAATTTGAACACATGCTGTATGAAGATGGTGTTATTATAATAAAATTTTGGTTTTCAATAACTAAAGATGAACAGGAAAGACGTTTTAATTCAAGGTTAGAAAATCCATTAAAAGAATGGAAATTCAGTGAAGTCGATAAGGAAGGTCAGATAAGATGGGACAAATATACTTATTATAAAGAGCAAATGTTTAGTAAGACTCATACTGCTTTTAGTCCTTGGATTATTATAAAGACCAATAATAAAAAAGAAGCAAGATTGGAATCAATTAGATATGTACTCTCTAAATTTGAGTACGAAGGAAAAGGGAATGCCGGAATTACAACGTTACCAGACCCTAATGTGGCTGAACGCTATCATAGATTAGTAAAACAATTCGATTAGTTCATGAATAATTTATCAGAAAAAAGCTTAAAGCAATTAAACTCTAAAAAAGGAATAAAGTACTTTTTAAGGGAACCGAATATGACCCCTTTAAAGGCGGTGCGTATCATGAACTACGAGGATAAATTAAAAAAACTACAAGCCGAACTTATTAAATTACAACAGTGGGTTGAGTCAGAGAACGAGAAAGTTGTTATACTTTTTGAAGGAAGGGATGCTGCAGGTAAAGGAGGAGCAATAAGAAGGATCACTCAACATTTAAACCCTAGAGAGTTTAAAGTTGTTGCATTGCCTAAACCAACGGAAGAAGAAAAAGGAGAATGGTATTTTCAGCGTTATATAAACAATTTACCAAGAAAAGGTAAAATTATATTTTTTGACAGGAGTTGGTACAATCGAGCAGTGGTTGAACCCGTAAATGGATTTTGTACAGAAGAAGAATATCAAATCTTTATGAATCAGGTGAATGAATTTGAACGAATGATCATTGAATCTGGATGCCGATTGATAAAATTCTATTTCTCTATTTCAAAAAACGAACAGGCAAAACGTTTTAAAGACATCAAATCAAGTCCGATAAAAAAGTGGAAATACAGCAAAGTAGACCAACGAGCTTTAAGTTTATGGGATTCATACACAGATTATAAGAAAAAGATGTTTGAAAGAACTAATACTGAATTATCACCTTGGATAATCATAAAGGCTAACAGAAAGAGTTCAGCAAGACTGGAAGTGATTAAACACATATTGGATATAATTCCATATAATGTCACGGAAGGAGAATAATATCTAAATTTCGTTATACCTAAAGCAACTGGTTTCATGGTCATTTACCATTCCCGTTGCCTGCATATGCGCGTAAACAACAGTTGATCCTACAAATTTAAACCCTCTGCTTTTAAGGTCCCTACTAATAGCATCGCTCAAAGGAGTATTGGCAGGTAACTCCTTTATGGATTTAAAATTGTTCTTTATGGGTCTTCCATCAACAAAAGCCCAGATATAAGTGCTAAAACTGCCAAACTCTTCCTGAATCTTCATAAAGGCTTGTGCATTGGTTATAGTGGCATGAATCTTTAGTTTATTTCGTATTATTCCGGAATCCTGCAATAAGGAATCTATTTTGTTTTGATCATAGTCCGAAACTTTCTTATAATCAAATCCATCAAAGGCCTTTCTAAAATTTTCACGCTTACGTAAAATGGTTATCCAGCTTAATCCTGCCTGAAAGGTTTCTAGAATCAGGAACTCAAAAAGCGTGTCATCATCAAAAACGGGTTTTCCCCATTCTTCGTCATGATAGGCCTCATACAAATGATCACCAATGCACCAGCCGCATCTTTTTTTACTCATGTGTAAGGTTTTTAATTTTGTTCTACTAATGTAATCAATGTTACCATAAACATTTTATTTTAAAATTAATTTTGACAAAATTTGAAACATGGAAATCTTGCAGGATATAGATATAAATCAAACAATTGAAGAGAGTTTGAAAAAAAGTTTAAGCTATTCGGAATACAGAAAACTTGTAGAAGAATTAACTATTCAAAATTCAACTACAGGAAATGATAAATCAGAAGCATTGGCCGATTATACAAAGCTTAATGAAAAGCGCATGAAACGCTGGGATAAGACATTAAAAATTTCACAGGAAACTCAGGAAAGTATTAAGGCTATAAATAAAAAACTAACTTGGATTGTTTTGACAGAGAGCTGGTGTGGTGATGCCGCACATATTGTTCCGGTAATCAATAAAGTAGCTGAAATAAATGAGAATATTGATTTAAGATTAGTATTAAGAGATGAAAATGAGGACTTGATGAATATGTTCTTGACCAATGGAGGTAAAGCAATACCAAAATTAATTGCCATTGAAAAGGAAACTGGAAATGTGATCAATACTTTCGGACCAAGACCTTTTGAAGCAATAAAACTGGTTAATGAATACAAGGAGAAATTTGGAACCCTAACTCCTGAATTTAAGCAAGATCTGCAAGTTTGGTATAACAAGGATAAGGGGCAAAATACAATCTCAGAACTGCAGAATCTTTTACTGGATTAATTTTTTCCGATAAAGTTAAAAGTAACAGTCCCTATTTGCGAACTTCTTGATGGATCAACGCTAAATCTTGCATTTGTAGCATATTCAAGCGCATGATCTATAAGGCATTCATTGGTTGAGGTTGATGAACCATTAATGGATGTCTCGGTTACTTTTCCGCGGTCATTAACTGTAATATTTATGACTATTTTCCCACTTGTTTCACATAAATAAATAGGAGTTGGTAGAAATTTATGGGTTCTGCCCACCAATGAATATGACATAGTGCTGTTCTTGTTGGCACCAGTCGAAATACTTATTTCTTTTGATGAGTTATCCCCTTTACTTTTTGTTGATTTCTGCTTTTTAGCTTTTGAAGCCAGTAAGTTATTGATTCTATTGAATGTTGAATAAGCCTCATCATCAGATTGGTCATTATCCGATTCTATGTTTCTTATATCATTAACATCATTAAGGGTTGACTCTTCTTCCTGAGTCGATTGAGCGTATTTCTCATAATGCTCCTTAATTTTATCCAGATAGTCATCATCAATATTTTTCAGATCTGCCGTTTCGTTAAAAGCTAGATTGGTTTGTTGAGAAGGATTTGTTATGGACTTTTCATCTTCTGTCTGCTCTTTGATTATCTCTTCCGGTTCCAGTTCATAATAACTTTCAGTAATCAACACCATATTCTTTGATAAGTGTAAATTGAACAAAGAAAGCACAATAATTGCAGCAATTAAAGTGGTTAAAATTAGGGCTTTATGTTTTGATACTAAGGTCAATACGTTGGAAAAATAGTAAATTTATTATAATTGGGCTACTTTATATACGATATTTTAGTTTGACTGGACGTCTAACTCTTGAATAAAGTCATCAATGGACTGTGCGTTATCAACGTTAAATTCACCTATTTTATTGCGTCTTAAAGAAGATAAATAAGCACCTGAACCTAATGCTATACCAAAATCATGTGCAAGAGATCGAATGTAAGTTCCTTTGCTGCAAACCACTCTAAAAGTGAGTATTTCTTTATCAATATTGATTATTTCAAATTCATTAATTGTAATGGTTCTTGATTTTATCTTAACATCTTCGCCAGCTCTGGCAAACTCGTATAATCGTTTTCCGTCTTTTTTGATTGCAGAAAATACAGGAGGAATCTGGTTGATTGTCCCTAGGAATTTTTTGGTAGTATCTTGAATTAATTTATCAGTTATATGATCTGTTGGGAACGATTTGTCAACTTTGGTTTCCATGTCAAAGGAAGGAGTTGTGCTGCCTAAAGTAATTGTGCCTGTATATTCCTTTTCCTGACCTTGAAACGTATCTAGTTGTTTGGTCATTTTTCCAGTACATATTATTAATAATCCTGTAGCTAAAGGATCCAAAGTTCCGGCATGACCAACTTTAATATTTTTAAGGTTAAAGGTTTTTTTGATCTTCCAACGCAATTTATTGACCACTTGAAAGGAGGTCCAATTCAAAGGTTTATCTATTAATAGGATTTTTCCTGAAAGGAATTCTTCGGCAATAGCCATATTAATTCAAAAAAGTTATTAAAATAGTAACAAATCCAACAACAAAACAATAAACAGCAAAGTAAGATAACTTACTGTTTTTAACTAAAGAGATCATCCATGTACAGGCAAATAATCCTGAAAGAAATGCAGCAAGAAATCCAACAGTCAAAGCGGTGAAATTATTACTTTCATAACTTATTTCACCGGACATAACGTCTTTTCCAATCTTTCCTAAAGATCAAAGGAACAACCATTAAAAATGAAAAACGTGCAGCTTTGGTTTTATCATTACCCAATAAAACAGAAGTTGATATGGTAGCTCCAGATCTGGAAATTCCCGGAAGCATCGCAATAGCCTGTGCAATACCTATTATAACGGCATCCTTATATGATACTTTTTTTCTGGTATTCTTTGCTTTATCAGCCAAATAAAGCAGCAATCCTGTAATTACCAGCATACAGCCAACCAATAAAATATTTCCTGCAAAAAGTTCTGCAAATTGGGTTTCATATTTAAATCCGATTAAAGCGGCAGGAATCATAGAAATTATGATTTTTGTAGCAAATTTTTTGTCTTCGTTCCATGTTGTACTAAATAATCCTTTTAAAATATGCCAAATATCTTTTCGGAAAATAACAATGGTGCTCAATGCAGTTGCAAAGTGAAGCACAACCGTGAATAAAAGGCTATCGCTGGGAATTGATTTATCCCCAAGAATAGCTTTACCTAACTCTAAATGCCCACTGGATGAAACAGGTAAAAATTCAGTCAGACCTTGAACAATCCCAAGTATTATTGCATCAATAATTTCCATGAAGCAAAAGTATCAAAATAGATGAATCTAAATTCAGTTTTTTAAATTATTATATGAATATCCAGCCCATAATTAATACAATAATAATTCCTGTTAACCCTTGGATTAAAGTTGAAATTGTTTGACTTCTTAATGCCGTTGTGGTATTCATTCCTGAAAATTGAGCTACTACCCAGAAAAAGCTATCATTTAAATGTGATACGGTCATTGCTCCAGCGCCAATTGATAATACAGTTAGAGCTCTGCCCAATGACGAATCTAATCCGAAAGATTCTAAAATTGGAGCCATTATTGCGGCTGTTGTAATTATTGATACTGTAGAAGATCCTTGTGCCGATTTTAGAGTAGCTGCAATTATAAAAGGTAAAAGCAATCCTAAATTTAAATCTGAAAAACTATTTCCAATAATGTCTCCTAAACCAGTAGATTGAAGAATTGCTCCAAATGCTCCTCCAGCGCCAGTTATTAAAATTATTGTTCCTGCTTCTTGCAAGCCCTTATTTACCCAAGCAAAATGGGTTTCTTTACTCTTTCTTGGTTTTAGATTGAACGCTAAAAATACTCCAGCAAATAATGCTATTATTGGGTTTCCTATAAAGTCAAAAACACCTGCAATTACGCCTTCGCCAAAGGGATGAGTTGGATAGCTGGAAATGGATTTTAAGGCGATTAGAACTATAGGTATAATAATTGGGAGAAATGATATACTTGTTTTGGGTAATCTTTCATTAACAATTTCCTTTTCTTTTAAGTCTTTGGAAACATAATCTATACGTTTTTCAAGGATTTTCGCCCAGAAATACCCCGACAAAGCAACTGGAATGGCAACGACCAGTCCAAGCAGAATTACCAGTCCCAGGTCGGCGTCCAGAGCTGCAGTAGCAGCTAATGGACCTGGAGTAGGTGGAACAAAAACATGTGTAGCATATAATCCGGCAGCTAAAGAAACTCCTAAAACTGCTAAAGGAATTTTTGAATTTTTACTGATAGCTTTGTTCAAAGACGAAAGAATAATAAAGCCGGAATCGCAATAAACAGGTATAGAAACAATGAAACCTGTAATGTTCATAGCTAAAATGGAATGCTTTTTACCTATTGTTTTTAGGGCCCAATTAGCAAGGGTTTTAGCACCTCCACTTTTTTCCAGATAAGCTCCAATTATAGTTCCAAAGGCAATAATAATTCCAATACTGCCGAGTGTTTTACCAAAGCCATTCATTAAAGTTTTTGTTACTTCAGATTGATCTAATCCACCAACAAAGCCCATGACGATAGCAGCCAACAATAGTGATAGAAAAGGATGAAATTTAAATTTAGAGGCAGCAATTACCATTAAGATTACCACTACTACCAAAGCGATTAATATTTCCATTAAACTATATTTGTGTTATGCTAAAAATAACAAAATATAATTTGTACTGTGAAAATAGTAATAGCACCAGATAAGTTTAAAGGCTCTTTAACAGGGTTGCAATTTTGTACTGCGGTAGAAGAAGGCATTAAAGTAGTTTTTCCAAAAGCAGAAATTATTAAGTTGCCATTATCTGATGGCGGTGATGGAACTATTGATATTTTGGAATATCACCTAAAGGGAAAGCGTGCCATAGTTAAAGTGAACGATCCATTATTCAAACAAATTGAGGCCTCTTATTTCTATATGGATACCATAAAAACGGCATTTATTGAAATGGCCGAGGCTTCAGGTATGTATCTCTTAAAACCTGAAGAGCAAAATTGTTTTTACACCACGACTTTAGGTACTGGTGAGCTTATTTTAGACGCCATAAATAAAGGGGCAAAAACTATTATATTAGGAATAGGAGGTAGTGCAACTAACGATTGCGGTATGGGGATGGCATCTGCTTTAGGCTTTAAGTTTGAAGATAAAAATGGCAAACAACTTAGTCCTGTTGGCAAGAATCTGTCTCATATCGAAACGATTAATACTGCCAATGTAATTGAGGCACTAAAATCTATTGATTTCAAAGTAGCCTGCGATGTTACAAATCCTTTGTATGGAGAAAATGGAGCTGCTTATGTTTACGGTCCTCAAAAAGGAGCTTCCGGAAATGAAATTAATGAGTTAGACAAAGGGTTAAGAAATATAGCAAATATTTTTGGAAAGCAATTTAATATAGATGTTCAAAAAATAGATGGAGCAGGAGCTGCAGGAGGTATGGGAGCAGGTTCTCGGGTGTTTTTAAAAGCGGAATTAAAATCTGGAATTGAATTAGTTAAAGATTTAATTGATTTTGATGATAAAATTATAGGAGCTAGTTGGATTGTTACAGGTGAAGGCAAATTGGATGATCAGACATTGTCGGGTAAAACAATTAAGGGTGTTATAGATTCTGCAAGACAAAACAATATTAAAGTTGCTGCCTTCTGCGGAAAATCAGAATTGAATGATAAGGAATCATTAAAATTCGGGATTTCTTACATCGATGAGGTTTTGAACTATGCCAGGAATTTTGATGATGCCCTTGCCAATAGTCAGGTGTATGTATTTGAAATGGCTAAGAATTTCGCTAAAAAACTAAAGGATAATTAAAATTTAATTTTTAATCCTTTTTTTTCGGATTTATCAGAATAGCATAGATCTGGAAGCCAAATCCAATTAAAACTAAAGTCGGAGCTAATCGAATTCTCCTCCAGCTAAAAATATGTCAGGATTAAACACATTAGGGTCGTCACTGCCTCCACCGGACATTAGAATAAAACCAATAGCTATAAATGCAAGGCCAATAAACATAAATTTATAGTTTCGTTTCCCAAAAATAAACTCAGTTTTATTCTCCTCTTTTCTTTTTTGTTCGCCCATAATTCTATTTAAATTCTGTAAATATTATGTCATCTCCAACCTTTAATTGTGCAATATGTTCTGATGTCACTAAACCACCCAAAAGTTTTGGTAAATGCAAAGTAACAGTTTTATTTAAAACCTTTGCGTTAAGAGAATCTAAATTTAATCCCATCTCAAGCCCTCTGTTAATGTAATAGTGGTCGCCATGAGTATCACTAAATACAATATCAAAAGTTGAACCTTCCTTTATCCTAATAATGGTTTCAGTTTGTACTTGACAATCTTCCGGTCTCGGATTATTAATAACACAACTAAAAGCAGTGAGGCAGATGAAAACAATCATTGATAGGTATAAAAATAATTTTTTCATGGGATTAATAATACAAATGATCAGTCTTAAGATTTAAAAACCGTTGTGTAGCAAAAAAGGTTGAAATCCAGGTAATTAAAATTCCTAAAATAAGAATTCCTAAAAACAATGAACCGACAAGAACAGGGTTGTTTAATAATTCGATTTCAGGAAAGGTTTTATTCATATAATAAAATACAATGGCCATTCCGATAAGAGCTATAATAGAACCAATAATTCCCAGCCTGACACTTTTCCAAATAAAAGGGCGTCGAATGAATTTTTTGGTGGCACCTACCATTTGCATGGTTTTAATTATAAATCGTTTAGAGTAAACCGCAAGCCTTATTGAACTATTAATTAGTAATACAGCAATTAAAGTAAATATGCCACTTATCACCAATATCCAAAGGCTAATACGTTTTACATTATTGTTCATGATTGACACCAGATCTTTGTCATAACGCACCTCTTCTATAAAATTTTTGTTTAATGCGGCATTTGATATGCTGTCTAAATGCTGTTCAGTAACAAAATCTGCTTTTAAGTGGACATCAATGGAATTCTGCAAAGGGTTATATCCAACATCATCTAAAAAATCTTCACCATATTCATTTTTCATCAAAGTTGCGGCATCCTCTTTAGAGACGTATTGGGTTGATTTTACGTAATCTGACATAATTAAACTTTTTTCCAACTGATTGATTTCAACCTGTTTGGCAGAATCACTCAGGTAAATAGTCATAACAACCTGTTCCTTAAAATTATCAGAAATGGTTTTAGCATTTAATACTAACATGCCAAGCAACCCCAATAAAAACAATACCAATGCAATGCTGATTACCACTGAGATATATGAAGAGATCAGTTTTCGTTTTTGATATTTATCAAATGATGTACTCATGGGTTTTTATTAACGATGCAAAAATAAAAAGTAATTTCCGATTATCATTTATAATAACTCAAACATATGAACATTGTTGTGAATCAATTCTTCATTTTAAGTTGAGCTGATTTTTTCTGGTTTACTTATCAAGTATACACCAATCACAACTAAAATACAACTAACTATTTTTAAGGAGTCAATGTCTTTTGAGTATTCGCTTTGAACATATAAATACGCATAAACACTAACCATTATAAAGCTAACTACAGGTTGCACATAAGCATAACTGCCGGTGACAGTTGGTGAAACATGACTTAACGCGAAAGTATTGAACAAATAAGCTAAAAATGTAGTAAAAAGCACAACATAACCAATAGCAAGATAGGTGTTTAGATCAAAAGATGAAAAATCGGTAGTAATCAAATCATGAATTCCTATAGGAAATACGTAAACAAGGCCAAACAAAAACACCCAGCTTATAACAGTTATTGGTTTGTACTTTTTCATCAAAGGTTTTACAAAAATCAAGTATAATGCATAGGCGCAAGTGTTTAAAAAGACAAATAAGTTTCCAAGCATAGAGCTTGTTCCTTCAGCTTTTTTACCGTACCATACTAAAAAAACGGCACCAAGGCCTCCAATAATTAATCCTAATAATTTATTTGAGGTGATTTTTTCCCTGAGAATAATAAAACTGAATACCATTACCATTACCGGGACAGATGTAATTATGATTGAAGCATCAATTGGAGAGGTAAGGTTTAAACCATGAAAGAAAAATAACTGGTTGGCTGCAACGCCCAGAAATCCACATGCAGCCAATCTAAAATAATCCTTTTTGTCAATTTTTTCTTTAATATATTGTTTAACCGACCAGAATAGTAAAACTCCAACAATAACTCTAATTAAGATAAATGCCGAAGGGCCAATTTTATGAGGCATTATTCCTTTGGCTATTAAAAAGTTTGCCCCATAGATCACATTGGCTCCAAGTAGTGCCAAATGAGCTTTAAAGATGTTGCCTTTTAGCTGCAATTTCGGTGGGTTTTAAAAGAGTAATATTACTTCACTTTAAAACCAAATCCTATTTTTTGAATGGCTAATTTATTAAAGGTCAAAGTTTTTTCCTTAGTGCAAGAAACCTTAAATTTGGCACTTGTAAAAGTTGGCAGTAGCAGTTTTTAGTAAACAGTCACTCCATTTAATATTGACAAGTCGATGCGAAGCATCGAACCTCTTTTCCGCAGAATGTGTCGACAAAACTTTGGAATTCATGTGAAGCCATGCGGAACGCAAAGTTTTGGCAAAGGTTTTTCAGATTTGTAAATCGGAAAAAATTCCTCGGAAAAGTGTCCTTTCTTTTGGTTCGTTTTCTTTGGAAAAGCAAAGAAAATGAATAGAGAAAATAAATTAATAGAAGTAGAATTAAAAAGATACCTGCTTTCGCAGGCAATAGCATGAAGTACCATTTCAACGAAATAGAAGCCAAATGGCAAAAATACTGGGCAGAAAACCAAACGTTTAAAGCAGAAAACTACAGCAATAAGCCTAAGTATTATGTTTTAGATATGTTTCCTTATCCAAGTGGAGCAGGCTTACATGTTGGACATCCTTTAGGTTATATAGCCTCAGATATTTACGCAAGATATAAGCGCCATAAAGGATTCAACGTGTTGCATCCGCAAGGTTATGATAGCTTTGGATTACCTGCTGAGCAGTACGCTATTCAAACAGGGCAGCATCCTGCAATCACTACTGAAGCTAATATAAAAACATATAGAAGACAATTAGACCAAATTGGTTTTTCTTTTGATTGGTCTCGAGAAGTAAGAACTAGTGATCCAAAATATTACAAGTGGACACAATGGATTTTCATTCAGTTATTTAAATCATACTACTGTAAAGATGCAGATCAGGCACGACCAATTTCTGAATTGATAGAAGTGTTTTCTGCTGAGGGAAACATAAAAATTAATGCGGCTTGCGATGATGATATTGAAGCATTTTCCGCTGATGAATGGAATTCCTTTTCATCTAAAAAACAACAGGAAATATTGTTACAATACAGACTAACCTATTTAGCTGAAGCAGAAGTAAACTGGTGTCCGGCATTAGGAACAGTTTTAGCTAATGACGAAATAGTCAATGGAGTTTCAGAACGTGGAGGACATCCTGTTATCAGGAAAAAAATGACCCAATGGATGATGCGTATTTCTGCTTATGCAGAAAGGTTGTTGCAAGGATTAGAAACAATTGATTGGTCAGATTCTTTAAAGGAAAGTCAGCGTAACTGGATTGGAAAATCGGTTGGTGCTTCTGTTACCTTCAATGTCATTCCGACAGAGCGTAGCGACGAGGAATCGTACAAGATTGATGTATTCACTACAAGACCTGACACTATTTTCGGAGTGTCTTTCATGACCTTAGCTCCGGAACACGAATTAGTATCTAAAATCACAACTCCAGAGTACAAAGCCGAAATTGAAGCATACATTAAGGCAACTGCAAAACGCAGTGAACGCGACAGAATGGCCGATGTAAAGCATATTTCAGGAGCCTTTACAGGTGCTTTTGCCGAACATCCATTTACCAAAGAGCCGATTCCTATTTGGATTGGTGACTATGTTTTAGCTGGTTACGGAACAGGAGCTGTCATGTCTGTGCCATGTGGCGACCAGCGTGATTACGATTTTGCGAAGCATTTTAATATCCCGATTCCGAATATTTTTGAAGGTGTCGATATTTCTGAAGAAGCGTTTGCGTCTAAAGATAATGTAGTAATTGCTAATAGCGATTTTATCAACGGAATGAACTACAAAAAGGCAACAAAACGGGTTATTTTCGAATTGGAACAATTAGGGCAAGGAGAAGGAAAGACCAATTACAGACTACGCGATGCAGTATTTAGCAGACAGCGATATTGGGGAGAACCATTTCCGGTTTATTACGTAAACGGAATGCCACAAATGATCGATGAAAAATATTTGCCTCTAACCTTACCAGAAGTAGAAAAATATTTGCCAACCGAAACTGGTGAACCGCCATTAGGCAATGCGACACATTGGTCATGGGATACAAAAAACAACAAAGTTGTATCAAACGACCTTTGTCATGCTGAGCCTGTCGAAGCATCTCAGGATAATGGAGTCTACCCTCTCGAACTCAACACCATGCCAGGTTGGGCAGGTAGTTCGCAGTATTTTAACAGATATATGGATCCTCATAATGATGAGGAGATATTCTCACAGGATGCCATTAACTATTGGCAGCAAGTGGACTTGTACATTGGTGGGAATGAACATGCGACCGGGCATTTGCTGTACTCACGTTTTTGGCAAAAATTTATGTTTGATAAAGGTTTAGTACCTTTTGATGAATATGCCAAAAAGTTGATAAACCAAGGAATGATACTTGGGACGAGTGCATTTGTTTATAGAGTTGAAGGAAAAAACAAATTCCTGTCTAAAGGTTTAGTTGGAGATAAAAATGTACAACAAATTCATGCAGACGTGTCATTTGTGAATGCCTCTGATGAGTTAGACATAGAAGCTTTCAAGAAATGGAGACCTGAATATAAGGATGCTGAGTTTGTTTTGGAATCTGGAGTTTATAAGGTAGACCGAGATGTAGAAAAAATGTCCAAATCCAAATACAACGTCGTAAATCCTGATGAAATCTGCCATCAATATGGAGCAGACAGTTTGCGTTTGTATGAAATGTTCCTTGGTCCTTTAGAGCAATACAAACCCTGGAATACTGCAGGAATTACTGGAGTTCATAGTTTTCTTAAAAAACTGTGGAAGTTGTATTTTGATGACAATGGTCTTAAAGTCAATGACACAGAACCAACAAAAGATAATTTAAAGACACTTCATAAAACAATTAAAAAGGTAGAGGAGGATATTGAAAATTTCTCGTTTAATACATCAGTTTCTACCTTTATGATTGCAGTCAACGAGCTAACAACTCAAAAATGTACAAGCAAGGAAATTTTAGAACCATTAATAGTATTAATTTCACCTTATGCACCTCATATTGCGGAAGAATTATGGAATGCTTTAGGAAATAACCAATCAATTTCTACTGCTCCTTTCCCGGTTTATGATGAAATATATTTGGTCGAAAGCAGTAAAAATTATCCTATCTCATTCAATGGAAAAATGCGATTCACTTTGGAATTACCATTAAACATGAGTAAAGAAGATATTGAAAAGGCTGTTTTAGAATACGACAAAACTAAGGAACAATTGCAAGGGCGAGAACCTAAAAAAGTAATAGTTGTTCCCGGAAAAATTGTTAATATCGTGGGTTAGATATATTTCCTTACTCAGTCAGATTGTTGCCTTAAAAAATTAAAATGTTCCATATTGTCGATGAAGTGATATAGCAAACTTTATTATATCAGCTTAAAACCAACTGTTGTCGAAAATTCATACAATTCGTTTGAATTATAATATGCTTTCATTTCTTTTATACTTCAAATCTAAAAAATTATGATAGTCGGTCTACCAAAAGAAATCAAAAACAATGAAAGTCGTGTTGCATTAACGCCTGCAGGTGTCTTTGAATTAGTGAATAACAATCATACTGTTTATGTGCAAGAAGGTGCAGGTATAGCAAGTGGTTATGAAGATAAGGAGTACATTGAAACAGGAGCTATTATTCTGCCTTCCATTGAGGACGTTTATGCTAAAAGTGATATGATTGTTAAGGTTAAGGAACCAATAGAACTGGAATACAGTTTAACAAAGGCAGGTCAAATTATATTCACTTATTTTCATTTTGCGTCCAGCGAGGCTTTAACTAAAGCCATGATAAATAGTAGGTCTGTTTGTATTGCCTACGAAACCGTTGAAGATAAAAAAGGAAACTTACCATTATTAACGCCAATGTCTGAGGTAGCCGGAAGGATGGCAGTACAGCAAGGTGCAAAATATTTAGAGAAACCTATTAAAGGTAAAGGTATTCTGCTAGGTGGTGTTCCAGGTGTAAAACCTGGAAAAGTACTTATCTTAGGAGCAGGTGTGGTTGGAGTTCAGGCCGCTAAAATGGCATCTGGATTAGGAGCACATGTAACTATAATGGATGTTAATATGGATAGATTGCGTTATGTAAACGATGTGCTTCCCAGTAATGTTGTTACCGAGTTTTCAAATGAATATAATATAAGAAAACACATAAAAACTCATGATTTAATAATTGGAGGTGTTTTGTTGAAAGGTGCAAAAGCCCCTAAACTTATTAAAAGAGATATGCTTAAAGATATGCATGCAGGAACAGTTTTGGTGGATGTAGCTGTAGATCAAGGAGGTTGTATGGAGACCACAAGGCCAACAACGCATGAAGATCCAACATATATTATAGATGATGTTGTGCATTATTGTGTTACGAATATGCCTGGAGCTGTTCCTTATACATCTACTAAAGCACTAACAAATGTGACTTTGCCATATGTTTTAAACTTAGCAAATAAAGGTTGGGAAAAAGCGTGCCAAGAAGATGAAGGCTTGCACAAAGGACTCAACATTGTTTTTGGTGAAGTTGTTTATGATGAAATCTCCACAGCCTTTGGAATTTAGTATTGATTAATCCTTTATAAAAGTATTAATTAACCAATTCTCATGAGAAGGATTTGGAAGTTATTTCCAATGGTTCAAATTGGCCTCTTTAGAATCTTAAAACTGACAAAACGACTTAACATTTTATTATTAAAAATTGGCTCATTTTTTGATATATTAGATTAATCAAAACTATTAAATTAGAAAAAGAATGTTTGGATATTATATATTAATAGGAGCAATAGCTCTAGTTAGCTGGTTAGTTAGCAATAAATTAAAAAAGAAATTTGCTTTCTACTCAAAAGTACAATTGCGTAATGGTATGAGTGGAAAAGAAATTGCAGAAAAAATGTTGTCAGATAATGGTATTTATGATGTTAAGGTAATTTCTGTTGCAGGACAATTAACAGATCATTATAACCCAAAGAACAAAACGGTTAACCTTAGTGAAGCTGTTTACAATCAGCGTAATGCTGCTTCAGCAGCTGTAGCAGCTCATGAATG
This sequence comes from uncultured Flavobacteriaceae bacterium, assembly GCA_963827785.1. GTDB lineage: Bacteria > Bacteroidota > Bacteroidia > Flavobacteriales > Flavobacteriaceae > Site-B1. The sequence goes on from CAWHCT010000018.1 coordinate 149,409, forward strand.
TGGTCATGCAGTACAACATGCAAAGGCATATAGTTGGTTAACTATGAGAACTCAGTTGGTGCCTGTTGTTAGTGTTACTTCGGGTATGTCGCAGTGGTTAGTAATTGGTGGTTTGATCTTAGGTGCTGCTGCAGGACTTGGTTTAGGTTATTGGGTGGCAGTTGCCGGATTAGGAATGATGGGTTTTGCTACACTTTTTAGTGTTATTACATTACCGGTAGAATATGATGCCAGTAACAGGGCATTGGCATGGTTAAAGGCTAAAAACATGGTAACTCCAGAAGAATATAAAGGCTCTGAAGATGCTCTTAAATGGGCAGCAAGAACTTATTTGGTTGCTGCAATAGGTGCATTGGCTTCTTTGTTATATTGGGCACTTCAGGTGTTTGGAGGAAGAGACTAATAAGTTTAAAATACATAATGATTAACTAGCCGCTGAAATTTCAGCGGCTACTTTTATTAAATATATGTCACTCGAGTTGACAATTATATTTTAATCTGTCTGTCAATTTGCTGATCAAGGGAAATAAAAGTCTCGGTTCTGGAAACACCCTCAATTGTTTGTATCTCTTTATTCAAAACATGCATTAAATGCTCATTATCCTTACACAGGATTTTTATTAAAATACTCCAGTTTCCTGTAGTATAATGACATTCCAATACTTCCGGAATTTTTTTCAACTGCTTTACAGCGTCCGGATTATTCATGGCCTTATCTAAATAAATTCCAACGAATGCCATGGTAGTGTATCCTAAAACTTTTGGATTGACAATAAATTTTGATCCGGAGACCAATTCAGATTTTTCCAGTTTCCTTAATCTTTGATGAATCGCAGCTCCAGATATTCCTACTTGTCTAGCAATTTCCAGAATAGGTGTACGAGCATCTTCCATTAAAGCTCTAAGTATTTGTTTGTCAATTCCGTCTATAATCAAGTTTTGATTTATAAGCTTCATTTAAAATTAAATTATAAATTAAAAGGTAAAAATACTAAAAAGCCTTAAATGTGTAATTTATGGAGAGATAAATCTGAAATAGTTGGTATCCTTCAGTTGTTTAACGGGTTATAGCCTAAATAAGGAGCCTTTTTCTCATTGAAAACAATTCCAAATTCCTCCAACTCTTTTAAAATTGGTTCATAGATTTCCTTAGTTATAGGTATTTGAACACCTGGTGTTTTAATTTTACCGTTTAAGATCTGAAGGGTTGCAATTGCCACAGGTAACCCAACCGTTTTAGCCATTGCGGTATAAATTTGGTCTTCTCCAATAGTGACCATTGTTGCGTCTATTTGGAGTTTTTTACCGTTTAATATATAACCAAATTTATGATACATAACGATCATGTCTTTATCCTCTTTTTGAAGTGTCCAGCTATCCATTAATATTTTTTGAAGTATTTCTGCAGGAGTCGCTTTTTTAAGGCCAACCATCTTTTCTGAATTAAAAATATCCAGTTCTACAAGCTTATCCCAAATTATATCATCCTGATCTATTTTAAGTTGATGTCTTAGTTTTAATTCAACCGAATCTGAAGGACTATAAGGTAAAAAGGCATTCACAAAATCCCGATAGCTCATATTTTCACTGTCATCAATTGTATAGCTGTCATCCGTCATTCCTAGAGTTACAAAAATATTCCATGCTTTACTAAATCCTACTCGTCGCATTGTGCCTCTGTACAATGTTTTTATGTCATCCAGTCCATAAACGCTTTGGTACTTTAGTGAATCTCTGTTAGCATAAACCTCAAAACGGCCATATCCATCTATTTCTAAAAACTCAGTTCGCCTGAAAAGTCTGTGATAAGGTATGTATTTATAAGTGCCTTCCTGAAGGAATTTTGCTGCTCCTCCCTGACCTGCAATGACCACATTTCTTGGGTTCCATGTGAATTTATAGTTCCATAAATTGTTGTCGCTTTCAGGCGCAACCAATCCACCGGTAAAGGATTCAAATAAGATCATTTGCCCACCTTTATCACGAATTCTATCAATCACATGCATTGCACTCATATGGTCAATTCCGGGATCCACTCCAACTTCATTCATAAAAACCAATCCTTTATCTTTCACATCTTTGTTAAGAGCCTCCATTTCTTTACTCACGTAGGAAGCGGTAACCATATTCTTTTTATAGGTAATACAGTCTTTTGCCACTTCAATATGGAACCTTGCAGGAAGCATGGAAATAACTATATCGGAGTTTTTAATGGCTTCTTTTCTGGACTTATCATTAAAAACATCTAACGCCAGAGCTTTGGCATTATGGTGATTGGCAATTAACTTTTTAGCATTTCTAGTATCAATATCAGCTACTGTGATAAATAAATTTTCTGAAACGGACTTATCTAAAAGATATTTTAAAAGGTAAGAAGTAGATTTTCCGGAACCTATGACTAAAATCTTTCGCATAGTAAGATTTGTTGAGTATTTTTACTTACACGAATTTACTAAATAGAAACTGTATTTTATGTACGTAATCCATTATTTATATGAATAAGAAAATATTTATTACTGCTGCTATTTTTGGGCTATTAAGTGTTGTTTTGGGCGCTTTTGGAGCTCATGGGCTTAAATCGTTAATTTCATTGGATTCCCTTCAGTCATTTGAAACAGGAGTACGTTACCAAATGTACCATGCTCTATTGCTTTTATTCACAGGAATGACCTCCTATGTGTCATTAAAAAACAAAAATATTATTTTCTATTTGATTCTTATCGGGATATTGCTTTTCTCGGGATCGATCTATGGATTAGCGACAAATGAACTAACTGGTTTCGATTTTAAAACAATAGCTTTTGTGACCCCAATGGGCGGTTTGCTGCTTATTCTTTCCTGGATTGTCCTGTTAATTAGTTTTACAAAATACAAATTCGAAAAGGAATAAAAAAAAGCGTGACCTTTTGAAGATCACGCTTATATTTTTATAATTACTATAATTTATCTCTTGTTGACTTCCTTGATATATTTTTCAAGCGCCATGGACATTGATGGAGTTTCAGGCGTAGGTGCCGCTATGTCCACTCTTAGGCCATGATCTTCAACAGCCTGAATTGTGGTATCCCCAAAAACAGCTATTCTTGTTTCATTTTGCTTGAAATCAGGGAAATTTTTAAACAATGATTCAATACCTGAAGGACTGAAAAACACAAGAATGTCATACGATACATTTGCCAGATCTGACAGGTCACTGGTAACAGTTCGATAAAATATTCCTTTTTTCCAATTCACACCTAAACCAACTAAAATTTCCTGAGTTTCATCATTCGATTTATCTGAAGAAGGTAATAAAAATGTTTCGTCCTTATATTTTTTGATCAATGGAGTTAATTCTTCAAAGGTCCTTTTGCCTACGTAAATTTTACGTTTTCTGTAAACAACATATTTTTGTAAATAGAATGCAACAGCCTCTGACTGACAAAAATACTTCATTGAATCCGGCACTTTAAAACGCATTTCTTCCGAAACTCTAAAAAAATGATCTACAGCATTTCTGCTGGTCAAAATGATGGCACTAAATTTAGTAAGATCAATTTTTTGCAGCCTGACCTCTTTACATGGAACTCCTTCAACATGAATAAATGGACGAAAGTCTATTTTCACATGCTGTTTTTCTTGTAAATCAAAATAAGGAGAGTTCTCAATTTTTGGCTCTGGTTGAGAGACTAAAATGGTTTTAACTTTCATACTTCAGACTGTATTTTGGCGCTTAATTGTTGATTAAAACCTTATATAAAATAAGATAAGGTGCTATTTCAAGAGCGCAAAGATACAAAATAAAATAAAATAAGTTGCTTTTAATTAGACTAAGATGGCTTTTGACAGACTCGAGGAATCCTAAAAAATTAACGATGAATAGAAATGGATATTGCAACAAAAATCAAAGTTTTAGTTGGTGCGATAACATAAATTAAAAATATATTTATTGGTAATAAGATTAAGCCCAAATAGTTTTTATAAGTGATCTTTTGAAAAAGATAGTCATTCATCAATTCATCAATTTCAAACAGACTTCCAATCAGCCTGTCTAATAATACTTTAATTATCAAAATAGACCCAATTCCAACTATTAATTTATAATAAAGTTGACTATTTTGTACTTGAAAATTATTTCCCAAGCTATTTAGAGATAGAATAATGAAAATGCTTATTGAGATAATTAAATTAATGAATAACAGCCCGTCAAAAGTATTGATGAACTTTTGATCCTTAATGTAGATCTTTAAATAATTTGAATTGATTATGATCTCAATATAATCATTAAACCTTGATGAATACAGTAGTTTTGCAGCTGCAATAAAAACCATGCAAACAACAATTAAAACCGTATACCAATCGTTAATGATTATATTTCTTAACACAACGCTAAATTATCATAATTTATAAAATCATGTTATAAATGCGGACATTATTTCTTAATGAAATAACTTACATTTGCTAAAATTTTTCCGATTAAATGAGCGATAGCATTGTCATAATTCCAACCTACAATGAAATTGAAAATATTGAGGCCATCATAAGGGCTGTTTTTTCTCTGGAAAAATCATTTGATATATTGGTTGTTGATGATAACTCTCCGGACTTGACCAACTTAAAAGTAAAGGAACTACAGAAAGAGTTTAATAATTTAAATCTGGAAGTGAGAACAGAAAAAGCCGGGTTGGGAACCGCCTACATTCATGGTTTTAAATGGTGCTTAAACCACAACTATGACTATATTTTTGAAATGGATGCCGATTTTTCGCATAATCCCAAAGATTTGATAAAACTCTACGATGCATGTCATATTGATGGGGCTGATATGTCAATTGGTTCACGATATATAAAAGGTGTAAATGTTGTAAACTGGCCTTTGTCCAGAGTTCTCCTTTCTTACATAGCGTCTATTTATGTTAGAGTTATAACCGGAATGAAAATTAAGGATACAACTGCCGGATTTATTTGCTATAAACGTAAGGTTTTGGAAAGTGTGGATTTAGATAAAATTAAATTTATTGGCTATGCATTCCAGATAGAAATGAAATTTAGAACCTTTATAAATAAGTTCAAAATAGTGGAGATCCCTGTTATATTTACTGACAGAACAAGAGGTACATCCAAGCTGAGTAAGGGAATAATATCTGAAGCAGTTTTTGGTGTTATAAAAATGAAAATAAATAGTATTTTTAGGAAACATTAATTCTCAATGCGAACCATACTTATTAAAAACGCTAATATTGTTAATGAGGGTAAAACCTTTTTGGGAGATGTTTTGATTGAAAACGATGTTATCATTGACATTGACGAGTCCATAAGCGCTAAATCTGCTGATATACGCATAATTGATGCTGAAGAAAAATATCTTTTACCTGGAATAATTGATGATCAGGTCCATTTTAGAGAACCGGGTTTAACCCATAAGGCAACAATAGAAACGGAATCTAGAGCCGCCTTAGCCGGTGGAATTACTTCGTTTATTGAAATGCCAAATACAAACCCCCAAACAACTACAATTGAGAAACTAGATGAAAAGTTTGAGATAGCTTCCAAATCATCTTACGCCAATTATTCATTCATGTTTGGAGGAACCAACGATAATCTTGATGAGATATTAAAGGTAGATGCTAAAAAAGTGGCAGCCTTAAAATTGTTTTTAGGATCATCAACAGGAAATATGTTAGTGGATGATCCAAAGGTTTTAGAAAAGATCTTTTCAAGCACCAAATTGCTGATAGCAGTCCATTGTGAAGATGAAGCAACTATTCAAAATAATCTTTCTTCATACATAAAAAGGTATGGAGAGGATATTCCCGTAAAATTTCATCCTAAGATCAGAAGCGAAGAAGCTTGCTATTTGTCATCATCAAAAGCAATAGAACTGGCTAAAAAAACAGGAGCTCGACTTCATGTTTTTCATTTGTCAACAGGAAAGGAAACAGATCTATTCAGCAATAAAATACCTTTGAAAGATAAAAAGATCACAGCTGAAGTTTGTATTCATCATCTTTGGTTTACTGACGAAGACTATGAAACTAAAGGAACTTTAATTAAATGGAATCCGGCCGTAAAAACCAAAAAGGATAAGGAAACGCTTTGGAAAGCATTGTTGGATGACAGAATTGATGTCATTGCAACCGATCATGCACCACACACTTTAGCTGAAAAAAGTAATGTATATACAAAAGCTCCTTCAGGAGGCCCTTTGGTTCAGCATGCTCTGGTGGCTATGTTGGAGATGTATCATAGGGGACGGATCTCTTTGGAAAAGATAGTTCAAAAGATGTGTCATAATCCTGCAATTCTATTTCAGATTGAAAAAAGAGGATATATCAGGAAAGGTTATTTTGCCGATTTGGTTTTAGTAGACCTTAACAAACCCTGGACGGTAAAAAAAGAAAATATTTTATACAAATGTGGGTGGTCACCATTTGAAGGAACAACATTTAAAAGCCGAGTTACTCATACATTTATCAATGGCGTTTTAGCATTTGAAAACTTCAAATTCAACGAAGTGAAAGCAGCCAAACAATTAACTTTTAACAGATAATGAATCGATTAATTTCTTCCATATTAGTTATCTTGATGTTGTTATCTTGTAACGATATTAAAAAACCAAGGAAACCTGATAATTTAATATCTAGAGATAAAATGTCAAATATTATAGCAGATATAAGCCTTATGAATGCTGCAAAAGGGATCAATAAAACCCTATTGGAAGAAAATGATATAAATCCGCTAAATTATATTTACAAGAAGTATAATATTGATAGTATCCAGTTTGCTGAAAGTAATAACTATTATGCTCATGATATAAATAAATATGAAGACATTTATTTAAAAGCAAAGGAAGGGCTGGAAAAGCAAAAAGCGGAAATTACCAGACTACAGGAAATTGAAAGAAAAGAAAAGGATTCTATCAGGGAGGCTAAAAAAAAGGAAAGAGATTCTGTTAAAAACTTAAATTTGAATAAGGACAAGAAAATTAAACAACTAAAGGAAAAATTGCCCAAAAGACCTGAATAAGCTCAACTCTTCAAGTCTCTAATAAATAACTCACAGGTTTCGGAAATAGATTCTTCAATAGATTTAAATTCAAATTTTAAAGCAGACTTCAGTTTTTCACTGCTAAATTCAGAATTATTCATTACTGATTTGGCCATTTGTTTAGTGAATTTTCGGTATTTACGCTTAAAAAAATAATTTAACCAATCCAGTCTCCAGGCCAGCTGTAATTGCCATGGTTTAACTTCCTTTTTTGGTGGATTTACATTCAATTTATTGGCAACCATAATTGAAAAATCTTTAAAACTCCAATTATCAGCGACCATGATATAACGTTCATTCCTAATGTCACTATTCATGAGTTTTACCATGCCATTCACAACATCATTTACATCCACATATCCGAGTAATCCTTTGGTGTAATAGGCCATTCCTTTGTGAATTTTTCTAAATAACGCTCCGCTGCCCAATTTCCAGAATCCACCTCCTAAAATAATTCCGGGATTTACAATAACTGTATTCAATCCTTCCTGAGTACCACGCCAAACTTCCATTTCGGCACCATATTTTGTTATAGCATAAACACTGTTGTCATCATTAGGATTCCATTCAGTCATTTCTGTAATAATTTCATTCTCCTCCTTACCCAAGGTCGCAATGGAACTCACATAGCAAAGCTTCTCAATTTGATTTGATATACACAGATTTACAATATTGGCAGTTCCCTCAATATTGGTCTTTCGTAATTTGTAATAATCATTCGGGTCAAAGGAAACCAATGCAGCAGCATGATAGACTTTTGTAATGCCTTGATATGCTTCTTCCAGTTTAGGGACATCCAGAATATCGGCTTCAATCCATTCTATTTTATTGAATAGAGTCTCAACATCTTCAGTAAAATAATGAAAAACGTGTCTAGTCTTTTCTATTTTATTTTCAGATCTGTAGATCGCTCTTATTTTGGATTCGGTCAACGATAGCTTATATAGCAAATGTGCACCAACTAATCCGGTTCCTCCAGTGACTAATATCATAAGGCTAATTTAATGTTTTTTGTCTTTCGTCTTTTATCTTATAAACATATCTTTGCAAGGGTTTAAAAATATCTGGAATGACAAAGAATTTTATAGAAGAGTTAAAATGGAGAGGCATGATACATGATGTGATGCCGGGAGCAGAAGAGCATTTGGCTGAGGGCATGAAAAGTGCATATATTGGTTTTGATCCAACTTCAGATTCTTTGCATATTGGTAATTTAGTCCCTATCATGTTGCTTGCGCATTATCAGCGTTGCGGACATAAACCCGTTGCATTGGTTGGTGGAGCCACAGGTATGATTGGTGATCCTTCGGGTAAATCGAGCGAACGAAATTTGCTTAATGAAGAAACGCTAAGATTCAACCAGGAAGGTATTAAAAAACAACTTTCCCATTTTTTAGATTTTGAAAGTGATGCGGAAAATGCAGCTATTTTAGTCAATAATTATGATTGGATGAAAGATTTTACCTTTCTTGAATTCATCCGTGATGTTGGTAAGCACATTACTGTTAATTACATGATGGCAAAGGATTCTGTTAAAAACAGAATTACTTCAGAGGACTCTGAGGGAATGAGTTTTACAGAATTTACCTATCAACTGGTTCAGGGTTATGATTTTCTTCATTTATTTAGAGAAATGAACTGCACCATTCAAATGGGAGGAAGTGACCAATGGGGAAATATAACAACAGGAACTGAATTGATTAGGAGAATTGGTGGAGGAAAAGGATTTGCCATAACCTGTCCTTTGATCACAAAAAGCGATGGATCTAAATTTGGGAAAAGCGAAGGAGGTAACGTATGGTTGGATGCGAAGAGAACTTCACCGTATAAATTTTATCAATATTGGTTGAATTCCAGTGATGAAGATGCCGAAAAGTATATTAAGATATTCACTTTTTTAAATAAAGAAGACATTGACGTACTAGTCAAAAAGCATCAGGAAGCACCTCATTTAAGAGTATTACAAAAGCGTTTAGCTGAAGAGATCACGGTTATGGTGCATTCTGAAGAAGATCTTGAGAATGCTGTAAAAGCCAGTAATATTTTATTCGGGAATTCAGCTAGTGACGATCTTAAAAAACTGGATGAGCAAACGTTTTTAGATGTTTTTGATGGAGTGCCTCAAGCGGAAATCAGTTTATCAGATGTTAAAGATGGAATAGATATAATTGGTGCTTTGGCTGAAAAAAGCGGATTCTTAAAATCCAATGGAGAAGCAAGAAGAGCCTTAAAAGAAAACTCCATTTCTGTGAATAAAGAAAAGGTATCAGACAGCTATTCTATAACTTCAAAAGATTTGATAAACAATAAATTTATCTTGTTACAAAGAGGTAAAAAGAATTATTTCGTTTTAAAAATTCAATAGAAAAAGCCTGAATTTACTTCAGGCTTTTTTAATAACTAAACTAACTATTTAACTATTGTACTTTTCTTTTTCAATAGTTGAGATAGTTGTCGAAACAAAATATACTTCCTTACAAAAGCATTAAGTTACAACCTCGAATATCGGAGTTGTCAAATCGCCCAATAATTTCAAAAGTTTTGTCATTATAAACTTTTCCCAGGTCTTGAGTTGCAATAAAAGAGCAGGAGTTTATATTTGCCAGATCAATGATGTTTATGCCTCCGGTTTTTCCGGTTTTTTGGATGGTTAAATTATCTTCTGTATCGCGAGTAAGAATTCGCATCCATTTAGGGTATTTAAAAATACCATCGCCTTGCGAATAGGCCTGACTTAACAATTCGGTCATACCATATTCGCTGTGAATATTTTCAACACCAAAACCTTTTATAAGTATTTTATGCAGCTCATCTCTAACCAATTCTTTTCGTCTGCCTTTCATGCCTCCGGTTTCCATGATGATCGTGTTTTTAAGGTCGAACTGAAAAGCTTCAATAAGGTCCAATAAAGCAAACGAAACTCCGATTAAAAGGACCTTTTCACCTTTTGAATCGAGATTCTTTAGGGCTTCGCTTAATTCCGATAGATTATTAAGATAAAAGCCGCTTTTTGGCTTCTTAGAATCTTTAATTAAATGTTCAACCATATAAATCAATGAAGATCCTGTTCTTTCCAGATAAGAAGGTAAAAGAGCTAAAATCGTATAATCAGAAATACTCCCATAGAAATGCTGAAATCCTTTTTTAAAACTGGATTCATAGATGCTTAGATCTGTCTACATGATGTCTGCTGGTCACACTTCCAGTGGTGCCGGAACTGGTAAAAACCTGTTCTACATCCTTGTCTGAACTTACAATTTTATGTGACTTAAAAAACTGAATAGGTAAAAAAGGAATATCCTTTATTGCTGAAATATCACTGGGATTTTTATAAAGTAGATCACAAAACGAGCGATACACAGAATTATTATCGAATTGATGCCTGAAGATTTGAAAAGCCAGAACTTCAAACTCAGAATTTGATTTAATATTAAATATTTTATTAGAATCTATCACAATTACAAAAGTATAGAAATTAAAAAGCACTACTCATAGTAGTGCCTTTTAATATATGTATAATCTAATTATTGAATAACTAATTTCTTAGTGACAGTTGCATTATTTTGAGACAGTTTCAAAATATACATTCCTGCATTTAAATTAGAGACATCTAATTGGTTGTTTTCAACTCGTCCATTCATTACTTCTTTACCCAAAATATCAAATACTCTAGCATCTATTGCATCACTATTTAATGATGAAATACTTACATATCCCTTGTTCGTTGGGTTAGGATAAATTGAGAACATTGAAGCCTCAAAATCTGAGTTAGACAATGTAAAACCGTTGGCAACTCCAGGAGAACCTAAATCGCCTGCGCCATAAGCTGTAGTAGCTAATCCCCAATTTGCACCATTGTCATTATCAAGATTATTTACCCTTGCAAAAAATGTACTTGATAATTCCATACTTACACCAGCTGATGCTGGAGGAAAAGTTCCATCAAAAATCACCTGGTCAATTATGGTACCACTACATTCAATGATAATGCCATCTGGATTACTATTGCCTAATGAAATATCGCCATCATAAGAATATGCCCCAGTGATGCCACCATTAGCACCACTATCACCGTTAATTGCAAAAACAGCGTATCCACCTCCAGGTAGGACAACTGATGAAGCTATTGTATGTATCTCAGATGTGGAAACATCATCTTTAATAATCCATCCAAGCATATCAATAGAACCACCAGTGTTATTATATACCTCAAAATATTCGCCATCACTATCTCCAACTGCATCCGGATTTCTCATAACCTCAGAAATGAATATATTACCAGGTGCAGCACAAGTAACGCTAACGCAAGTTGGACTTGAAATATTTCTAGTAATGTCACAACTACTGTTGGCAGCATCGCCTGTGAAAGATATAGAAAAATCAGTACCTTCATCAACACCAGTAATTGTTAATGTACCTGCTGCAACACTTGTTGGATCATCACCTCCTAATGTGCCTACACCTCCAGTGTCTATAGTGTACTGGGATGTATTCCCACCTGTAAAATCAATTGAAGTTGTGTAGGTGTCTGTTTCAGAGGTTTCCGCATCACAAACGGTTGTAATTGTACCAATTTGTAAGTCACAAGGGAATAAAACTTCAAAATTCACGGTTTCGGAGTCCAAGAGATTTAAGCCGGAATCAACAAGTTCAACTAAAACTGAGTAAGAAGTACCGTCAGTAGTATTTATACTAAAGGGACTTGTCACATTAGTATTTGTCGTACCGGAGTTAACAGTTATATTTACTTGATCTCCAGCATTTGTGTTTGCAGTTGTAAATTCAACATCAACTGAGGTAGTCCCTGAAGGAAAAGTTGAATTATCTGATGGGGATGTCACGGCAATTGTTGGTGTAGCAGACCCTGTATAACCTGTCCAAACCACATCGTCAATGGTTACTTGACCATCACTATTATTTACACTAATAAATTTAATAACTACATCTCCTGGCTGATTTACTGTGATTGCACCAGAACTCTGAACTGTCTGGTCTGTTGATGTCACAGTGCCATAGACAATTCCATTAACTAACACATTAAGATTAACACTAGTAGAGAAGGCTTGTTGGTAATTAAAAGTAATTGTCCCAACTCCTCCGGCAATAGTTCCTGAATAGACTTCTGCTTGAGGTGTTCTATTTCTTCCAAGCATAATTGATTTTCCGGTTATACTTTGGTCTCCTCTTGCCTGAACATAAGTCCAAGTGGAACCATCCTGGCCTGTAAAAGTACCATCAGCATAGGAAGATCCTGTTTCAGCAAAATTATCAAAGGTTTCTGTTCCTTGTGAAAAGGAAAGTGAAACCATACAGCATGTTAATAATAAAAAGTAAAGTTTTTTCATAATTCAATGATTTAATTAATTAAGAACTTAAAGATAAAAAGAATTGATCTTAATAAATAAAAAAAGCAACCTAAATGGTTGCTTTTAACAATAAAATAATATTGAGTATATTTTTACCTAACCACCAGTTTTCTGGTTGCAGATAGTTTGTTTTCCTGTATCCTTAATATGTAAACACCTGGACTTAAATTGGAGACATTCAGTTCTTTTCCTATAATGGTTTCAGACATGATCATTTTACCTAAAACATCATAAATGTTGACCTCCTTGACCTGGTTCAATGTACTGGTTATAAAAATCTTCCCGTTAGAAACAGGATTCGGGTAAATGCTTAAGCCCTCAATGTCTTTTGTGATCTCAGTATCAAATGTACTCGTGGTTTGCTGAGCATAAGACGTGACCGACAAAAAGAGAGAACAAATTATTAGTAAAGTAAAAATGTATTTTTTCTTCATAAGAAACTTGATTTGGTATAATAAAGATATATAAAATACTTCAACTTTTGTACCAAAGCAGTCTAAAAATCGATGAAATGCCATATTTGTGAATATTCAAGGTTAACAAATCGTTATGAAGTGGGTATAGAATTAATAAATTTGTCGAATTGAAGTCATATATTTTATATTTACTGTAAATTATGGTTTGAAATCACATAAATGCAATGAAAAAAAAGGAAATTAAAATTCTACTGGTTGATGATGAGCCAGATATTCTGGAAATTGTTGGCTATAATCTTTCATCAGAAGGGTACCAAATTATAACTGCCGAAAATGGTCAGGAAGCGTTAAAAAAGGCAAAAAAAGAAAAACCACATCTTATTATATCTGGATGTTATGATGCCTGAAATGGATGGTATTGAAGCTTGTGAACAAATTAGAAAAATTCCAGATTTAAATGATACGATCATTACGTTTTTAACAGCAAGAGGAGAAGATTATTCTCAAATGGCAGGTTTTGATGCCGGAGCTGATGATTATATTACAAAACCTATCAAACCAAAGGTATTAGTTAGTAAGGTTAAAGCTTTACTCAGACGCTTAAAAGAGCAAGAAAACAGTCAGGAAGATATTATTAAAATAAATAACCTTACTAATTAACAGAGAAGAATATAAGATCACTTTAAAGGGCAAAGAGATAATTTTACCAAGAAAAGAATTTGAATTATTATCTTTATTAGCATCAAAGCCTGGAAAAGTCTTTAAACGTGAAGACATACTTGACAAAGTATGGGGAAATGAAGTTGTTGTGGGAGGAAGGACCATTGATGTTCATATTAGGAAATTACGAGAAAAGATTGGAGACAAATCCTTTAAAACAGTAAAAGGAGTGGGCTATAAGTTTGTTGTGAAATGAGTATAAAATTAAAGAAATCGTATAAGTTTGCATTCTATACTGCCTTATATATCACGTTGTTTTTAACACTCATTTTGAGTGTTTTTTTGTATTTCATTTATAACATTGATTATGTTTTAATTCTATCCTTTGCAGTAGTAAGTTATATTATTGCTTTCGCAATTATTCAATACAGAATAGAACATTTCATATACAAGCGGGTTAAAAAGATTTACGATGATCTAACACTTCTGGAATCCAGTTCATACCGAAGCCAGCCCATTACTACAGATATGGCAACCCTTACCAGGCAAATTGACAAATATGCACGTGACAAGAAATTGGAAATAGAAACTTTAAAGGTTAGAGAAGAATACAGAAAGGAATTTTTGGGAAATGTATCTCATGAATTAAGAACACCGCTTTTTACGGTTCAGGGATATATATCAACCCTACTCGATGGTGCTTTACACGACGAAAAGATCCTGAAAAAATACCTGACCCAGGCCAACAAAGGAGTTGAAAGACTGACCTACATAATCAAAGATCTGGATATGATCACTAAACTCGAAACGGGTGACTTGAGTTTAGAATTGGAGACTTTTGACATTGTTGATCTGGTAGAAAATGTTTTTGAACTTTTGGAAATGAAAGCAGCTAAAAAGAAAATAACACTCACTTTTGATATGGACTATAAAACTCCCATATTGGTAGTTGCAGATAAAGAACGAATACAACAGGTTTTGACCAATCTAATTGAGAATTCTATTAAATACGGCTATTTTAAGGGAACAACAGAGATAAGTATAGAGAACCTTATCAAGAACAAAGCCATTGTGAGGGTTACAGATAATGGTGAAGGAATTGAGGCGGCAAATATACCGAGATTGTTTGAACGATTTTTCCGTGTGGATAAAAGCGGATCAAGAAAAAAAAGTGGATCTGGTTTAGGGCTTTCCATAGTTAAACACATTATAGAAGCACACAACGAGAAGATTTATGTGGAAAGTGAGTTAGGTGTTGGCAGTGAATTTTCGTTTACTCTGGAAAAGGCTAAATAACTTTTTATAATTTATTTCATGCTTATAGGCATGAAGGCCTTGATAAAGATCCGCTTTATTAAGCATTTCAATTTTAAAATCGTCTTGCTTACAGCTTGGAACCATCCAAAGATCCTCGAACCGTTTGGCTAAATACTCCTGTTCAAACTGCCCCGGAGTGGGAATAAAAAATGCCTTTTTCTCCAATTTGGCAAGATCCATAATGGTCGTATAACCAGATCTTGACAATACTATTTTACTTTGGTTTATGGTTTTTTCCAACTCAGTACTCTTCAAAAAATTAAAAATGGTCATTGCATCTTTTTTAAAGCAGGTCTGTTCCGCTTCAATTATTCCTTTTACAAGAATCACAGAGCCGTTAAATTCTTTTAATTCAGTCATAAGTTTTTCTTCTAATAATGTTCTTTGTGGCTCAGGTCCGGATAACAAAACCATCAGATCATAAACCTCAGAAGCGCCCTTTTTTGTAAACCTGCTTATTGGGCCAATGTATTTTATTTCTAGGCTGCTTTTTTCCAAATGGCCAAGTTTTCCGCTTAAACTAGGCTCATGTTGTACATCCGGAACCCAGCATTCATAAAATCTTTTAATGAAATTTTGATGTAGTTTACTGCTTAGCCAGGATGTGCTTCCGCTCAAGACATTCAGTTGATGCGATATAAATACAGATGGAATATTTTTATTGAATACTCCCAATCGGTTATCAGAAATAATACCATCAATTAAGTTGTCAGTAACCAGTTTTTTGACCAATTTCTTTTCTGCTTTAATTGCCTTTAGCATTTTTGGAGAATCCATTAAAAGTTTGGCTCTAAAGTTTTTAGCTTTTTTGGAATAAGAAATGTTATATGAAGGGAGCTCAATGGTCTCCAATTTTGGAAATTCCAATCGTAAAAGTTCGAGAGCCGACCCATCGCTCGCTAAAACAGGAGTAAAGTTATTGTCTAATAAAGCATTGATTATAGGAATGCATCTTGCAGCATGTCCTAATCCCCAATTCAATGGAGCTACTAAAATCCGTTTCTTTAATTCCATTAAAAACAAATATAAAGCTAAAATGTTTCCTTAATTTTACCGCAAGATTAAATAATACAGTGGGAAGTAAAAATAAATTAAAAAGATTTAAGGAGAACGAAGCCTTCAATAATGTATATCAACCAACAAGAGAAGAATTGGTTGGTAAAACCTTCGACTTAAAAGGCAATTGGAATGCTAAAGTTTTTAAGAATACAAATCCCTTGGTATTGGAGTTGGGTTGTGGTAAAGGCGAATATTCTGTTGAAATGGCTAGAAAGTATCCTGAAAAGAATTTTATTGGTATTGATATTAAAGGTGCTCGGTTCTGGCGAGGTGCCAAAACTGCGATAGAAGAAGAGATATCGAATGTTGCCTTCTTACGAATGCAAATAGAACTTATTGAATTTGCATTTGCTGAAAATGAAGTTTATGAGATCTGGATAACCTTTCCTGATCCTCAAATTAAATACAAGCGCACTAAGCATAGACTCACAAATTCCAACTTTCTTAATCGGTACAAAAAGATCCTTAAACGAGATGGCTTTGTTAATCTCAAGACAGACAGCGAATTTATGCATGGGTACACTCTGGGTCTCTTACAAGGAGAAGGTCATGAAATTATCTATGCGAATCATGATGTCTATAAAAATGAAGGAAGCCCGGAAGAAGTTACCGGAATTCAAACCTTTTATGAAGAACAGTATTTAGAGCAAAACAAACCAATTACGTATATTCGGTTTAAAATTAAAGACGCTTGAGTTTAACCATTACATTTTTTATAGGACTTATTGTAGCACTCGTAGGTGTTATTCCACCCGGACTTTTAAATATGACTGCGGCTAAAATAAGTCTTAAAGAAGGCCATAGCAGAGGGATTGTCTTTTCCATTGGGGTTAGTTTAACCGTTATAGCCCAAACGTACATAGCTGTATTGTTTGCCAGATATTTGAGCAATCATTCGGATATAGTAGATATTTTGCAACGAGTGGCTCTGGTTATTTTTATTTTGATCTCAATCTATTTTCTGTTCATTGCTCAAGAAAAAGCACCAGCTGACGAAGACTTAAACCACAGAAGCAAAAGGAACCGGTTTTTCTTTGGCATGTTCTTATCCGGTTTAAACATGTTTCCCATTCCTTATCAGGCATATATGAGCATCACCTTGTCATCATTTGGATTGATGGATTTTGAGAGGACAAATATCATATCCTATGTCTCAGGAGCAGGTATGGGAACCTTTGTCATGCTTTACATTTATATCTTCTTTTTTGATAAGATAAAAAGTCAAAAACTGACTTCACATAAAAATATGAATTTGAGTATTGGGCTTATAACCGCTGTAATTGCTTTAGTTACTTTAGTCAATGTTATTAAAGAAATATAATGCAACCGGAAACACTTTCCTTTTTTGAAAAAGTTTATGAAGTCGCAAGGTTAATACCCTATGGTCGTGTTACCAGCTATGGTGCTATTGCAAAGTATCTAGGAGCTGCCAGAAGTGCCCGAATGGTGGGTTATGCCATGAATGGTTCTCATACTAAAGATGTGCCAGCTCATCGGGTAGTTAACAGGAAAGGACTGCTTACCGGAAAACACCATTTTGAAGGTACTAACCTTATGCAGCAACTACTGGAAAGTGAAGGAATTACAGTTCTTGAAAACCAAATTCAGGATTTTGACAATCTGTTTTGGGATCCTTCGGAACACCTTTTGTAACATTTGCTACAAACCAATAAAATCTTAAGTTATATACATTAAAATTTAGGCAATATTAAGTATATTTGTTCTTTAGAATTAATCTAAATAAATGAAACTCTGTTTTTAAAAATGCAGTGCATTAAAAACAGAAAGTTGAATTAACCTCAATGAATATTGAGGTCTTTTTAAAGGAATACAAATTAAAAAAGATTCCTGCCTGCGCAGGAAATTAACATGAAATTAAATAAACAAGACATTTATAAGGCATT
The DNA here is from genome assembly GCA_963827785.1 of uncultured Flavobacteriaceae bacterium. Classification (GTDB taxonomy): domain Bacteria; phylum Bacteroidota; class Bacteroidia; order Flavobacteriales; family Flavobacteriaceae; genus Site-B1. The sequence goes on from CAWHCT010000018.1 coordinate 167,157, forward strand.
GGAAACCATTTCGGCTCCCGGAGAAGGAGGCAATATGGTTGAAACTGAAGCAGTAAAAAACGTGATAACGTTTGGTGATGAGGTAATTGTAGATATTACCATCAAGAATCCAAGTTTACAGGCTAAAAAAAGAACGGAAGTTGATATCATGAAGGTTATTCATGATCTGGTCTATGAAAAAGCTAAAGTAACCGTTAATGTAAAAGTGGAAGCCCCTGCAGAACCAGTAAATCAGATAAAAGGAACACCAATTCCGGGAATAAAGAATATCATTGCCGTGGCATCCGGTAAAGGAGGCGTTGGAAAATCTACGGTCACTGCAAATCTGGCTGTAACCTTATCAAAAATGGGATTTAAAGTTGGTATTTTAGATGCCGACGTTTATGGCCCTTCGATACCTATTATGTTTGATGTTGAAAATGAACGACCTCTGGCAGCTGATGTAGACGGGAAGTCAAAAATGTTACCTGTAGAAAATTACGGAATTAAAGTGTTATCAATCGGTTTCTTTACCCAGCCTAATCAGGCGGTTATCTGGAGAGGACCAATGGCTGCAAAAGCCTTGAATCAGATGATCTTTGATGCACACTGGGACGAGTTGGATTTTTTATTAATTGATCTGCCTCCGGGAACGGGAGATATTCACTTAAGCATTATGCAGTCCTTACCTATTACGGGTGCGGTTATAGTTAGCACGCCTCAGAATGTAGCTTTAGCTGATGCTAAAAAAGGAGTAGCGATGTTCCAGCAGGAAAACATCAATGTTCCTGTACTAGGTATCATCGAGAACATGGCTTATTTTACTCCTGAAGAATTGCCTGATAATAAGTATTATATCTTCGGAAAAGAAGGGGCTAAAAATTTAGCAGCAGATCTTAAAATTCCATTTTTAGGAGATATTCCTTTAGTGCAAAGCATACGTGAAGCCGGTGATGTAGGACGCCCTGCTGCATTACAGGAAAATACGCTTTTAGAAAAGGCATTTACAGAGTTGACCAAGAATGTAGTTCAGGAAATGGTAAACAGAAATGAGAATCTGCCACCAACTGAAGTTATAAAAATCACTACCATGGCTGGTTGCTCCACGGTTAAAAATTAAATTATGACCTCAAATGAAATTAGATTGAACGTTGAAAAAGCACTGGAAGAGATTCGTCCATTCCTGCAAAGTGATGGAGGTGATATTTCTTTAGTTTCGATCGAGGATGATAAATTAGTGAAAGTTCAATTGGAGGGTAACTGCTTATCATGTAGTGTCAACCAAATGACCTTAAAATCGGGAGTGGAAATGACCATTAAAAAGTATGCACCTCAAATAGTAAAAGTGATCAGTGTAGTATAAATGTAAAAGGTTTTCACTTTAAGCGAAATGTGATTAAGATCTGATGTCACTTCGATTGAATATTAGGCACTCTGAAAAAAATATTTAAATAATTCCTTCCCTGATTTAGGGAAGGTGGATTTTATCTCAATATTTTGAGATTAAAAACGGAAGGGTTAAACCACCTCGTCTTCAGATATATTTAAAATCTGAAGCCACTCCTCCTTTTTTTAAGGAGGAGAATTACTTCCCATATGGTTTATAAATCAATCAGTTTTATAATCCGATATATTTATTGGTCCTTCCAAAAGCACTCGTACAATTTGAAGTGTTCCGTCCTCTTTAGTGGCAATCTGCCATTTAATTAAGGCAATAGTCCCTTTATCTATTTCAATTCCGGTAATGCTTCGTGGATGCACACAGCTACCATCATTAAAAAAGGCAATATCACCGGGCTCAGGGAAACGAGGTCTGTGGGTATGACCAACTATGGTGATCAAATTGTTATTTTCTGATATCCATTTCTTCGTACGTCTTTCAACCTTTATTAATTCTTTATAATTTTTTGCCGGACTCGTGGGGTCGGCAATTCCCATGACATTCAGAGGTTTCCAGAGCACCCTAACCATAAATCGGCTCCATCTCCAAAACAGATAATTCCACCAGTCTGCCTGATGACCATGAGTCAAAAATATTTCCTGATTGGTCTCGCAGTGTTTAAGTATTATGGCTTCGTGGTATTGAATACCTCTGAATAGTTCTTCGTTTTTAGCTGTTTTAGGGTCGAAATAAGTTGTAAGATGTTTTGCGACATATTTAGGGTCACGATATACCATATCATGATTTCCCCAGATCATGTGCAACTTGTTCTCATCGTGGAACTGCTTCATCAATAAATACACATTCTTATGGGCATAAAAGATGGATTCAAATGAAAGATTTTCCCATAATTCATCGCCATCACCAATTTCAATATATTGAAAGCCTTCTAAAAAGTAATGTTTTAATGCGTGAAAATAAATGTTGCGGTTATTGGCAAAATCATCGGCAAAACTGTTATCACCCCTATGACAATCACTGAATAAAATAAACTTACTGTCATTGTCAAAATCAACTATTTTGGCATTTTTAAAAGCTCTGTCTAAACGTTTCTTAGATGAAAACATGATTTAATTTTATCTAAAATAAATATAAAAATTAAAGTTGGGTCGGCTTATTGTAATTTTTCCAATGCAACAGGCAGAATACGTTCAACAAATCTTGAATAGGCCAATTCTGAAGGATGAAGACCATCAGATGCTACCAGATCAGGATTGTTCAAGCCTTCCCTGGTTATATCTGTGATATAAACAAATGCAATGTTATTCAAGTTGCAATAATTCTGAGCATATTCGTTGTATACATCCAATTCTTCAGTTATGGTTGTGTTTCCATTGCCAAAAGGCGTATAGGCATAATCCGGAATTGATACTACGATAACATTATCAGGATCTCCACTTGCTTTTTCTATTGCTGTTGTAACCAACTCGGGGAATTCCTGTTCGTATAGAGAAAATGGCCTTCCCTGATATTGATTGTTAACTCCTATTAAAAGAGTGACAATATCAAAATCATTGCTCGGGTCATTGGAATTTATTGCATTTATTAAGCTGGTTGTAGTCCAGCCGGTTTGCGCAATGATTTGCAATTCAAAAGTGCTATTCTCGATATTATTAGTTAAGCTATCCTTTAATTGTTCAGGAAATCTGCAGGTTTCGCATACACTCTGGCCTATGGTATAACTGTCACCAAGTGATAGGATTTTGAAATTAGATTGTGAAGTATTGTCTTCACCTTCATCACTGGTATCATTTTCGTCGGTGGAATCATTGTCTTCATTATTTGTGTTTTCACCATTATCGGAATTGTCTGAGGAATTGTTGTCTTCAATATAATTATTGAACCCGTTTGAATTGACCCCATCGTTGTTACACGATAAACTGAAGCCAATTGAAAGCAATAACAAACTAAAGGAAATAGTGTGAATTAGTTTTTTCAAAATCAATTTTTGTTTAAAAATATAAAAAGCCTCCAATTATAAGGAGGCTTAATCATAATTTTTTTCTATCGATCTAATTACTTGAAAGCATTTAACCCTGTAATGTCATGTCCTGTAATTAATAAATGAATGTCGTGTGTTCCTTCATAAGTAATGACACTTTCAAGATTCATGGAATGACGCATTATGCTGTATTCTCCGGTAATTCCCATACCACCAAGAATTTGTCGAGCTTCTCTTGCAATTTTTATCGCCATTTCAACATTATTTCTTTTAGCCATGGAAATTTGAGCTGTTGTTGCTCTATCTTCATTTTTCAACACACCCAGTCTCCAGGTTAAAAATTGAGCTTTGGTTATCTCAGTGATCATTTCGGCCAGTTTTTTTTGTTGTAATTGAAAAGCACCAATAGGCTTACCAAACTGGATGCGTTCTTTGCTATATCTTAAGGCAGTATCATAACAATCCATAGCAGCTCCAATTGCTCCCCAGGCAATTCCGTATCTGGCAGAATCCAAACATCCAAGAGGCGCTCCCAGACCTGATTTGTTGGGCAATATGTTTTCTTTAGGTACTTTGACATTGTCAAAAATAAGCTCTCCTGTGGCACTTGCACGAAGTGACCATTTGTTATGGGTTTCAGGAGCAGAATATCCTTTTGAATCTTTTTCAACGATCAAACCATGAATTCGTCCTTCTTCATTTTTCGCCCATACAATGGCGATATCAGCAAAAGGTGAATTGGAAATCCACATTTTGGCTCCATTCAATAAATAATGATCTCCTTTATCCTTAAAGTTAGTAACCATGCCTCCAGGATTGGAACCATGATCGGGTTCTGTCAATCCAAAACATCCAATAAGCTCTCCAGAAGCCAATTTTGGTAAATATTTTTGTCGCTGCTCTTCGTTTCCGTATTTCCAGATAGGGTACATGACCAATGAAGATTGAACAGAAGCTGTACTCCGGATACCTGAGTCTCCTCGTTCAATTTCCTGCATGATCAAACCGTAGGAAATTTGATCCAAACCGGCTCCTCCATATTCCATTGGAATATAAGGGCCAAAAGCTCCAATTTCAGCCAGTCCTTTTACTATCTGTTTTGGGAATTCGGCTTTTTGAGCGTACTCTTCAATAATTGGAGAAACATTTCTTTTAACCCATTCTCTTGCAGCATCTCTAACCAGTTTGTGTTCTTCAGTTAGTAGTTCGTCAAGGTTGTAATAATCAGGTGCTTCGAATAAATCTGGTTTCATTCTTTTTTATTTAGTTGTAAACTTACAATTCGGGATAATTTGACCCCTTTTTTGATAAAATATAAGCGTTATCAAAATTAATTAAAGCAATTGAATTACTTAAATTAAAAGAAGAAATTATTTAATGCATCAACTAAATTAAAATATTCTGGTAATGAAGTAATAGATGATAGTTTCATTCTTTTTCAACTATTTTGAATACTAATTCTCAGAATTGTTTTCGATTTTGATATTTGGACGAATTATAATTTTATTTACCAATGATATTATTATAATTGTATATTTAAAAACCCTTCTAAATTTACATGTTTTGTTCCTAGCTCATTTTAAATCAAATTAGATGTCTTCAAAAACTCAAAAAATTGGTCTAATAACCGCAACATCGCTAGTTATTGGAAATATGATAGGTGTTGGTATTTTTTTATTGCCTTCAACACTGGCCAAGTATGGAAGCATTAGTCTTGTTGGCTGGGTAGTCACCGCAGCCGGATCTTTGGTCCTGGCTAAAATATTCAGTAATTTCAGTAAGATTATAGTTAGTAAGAGTGGTGGGCCTTATGCTTATTCTCGTGAAGGTTTTGGTGATTTCACAGCATTTTTGGTTGCTTGGGGATATTGGATGCAGACTTGGATCAGTAATGGGGCTATTGCACTTGCAATTGTAGGTGCAATGAGCTATTTCTTTCCTTTATTAGAAACTAATTCATTGTATTCGGTAAGTACTGGATTGGCTTTAATTTGGTTTTTTACCTGGATAAATACCAGAGGTATTAAAGAATCGGGTAGAGTACAGGTTGTAACAACTGTTTTGAAGCTTTTACCATTGGTGTTTGTTATCTTAGTTGGTGTATTTTATATTGATATAGATAACTTCCCTGCGTTTAATTTAACCGGAGAAAGTGATCTGTCAACATTAACAGTGGTTTCAACATTAACATTTTTCTCATTTTTAGGTATCGAGTGTGCCACTGTTCCAGCTGCAAATGTTGAAAATCCAAAAGTAAATATCCCCAAAGCCACTATGATAGGAACCATTTTAACTTCCATTGTATATATATTGGGTACTATAGTTCTTTTTGGCATCCTGCCGATGGATGATTTGCAAAACTCACCGGCACCTTTTGCAGAGGCAGCTAAACTGATAGCAGGTGATTTTGGAGGTTTTTTTGTATCAATTGGAGTTATTATTTCAGGATTAGGTGTTTTAAATGGCTGGATATTGATTACGGGTCAAGTGCCTATGGCAACGGCCAAGGACAATTTATTCCCAAGATTTTTTAAGAAAGAAAATAAAAAAGGAGCACCTGCATTGGGTTTAATTGTTGGCAGTTTATTGGCTTCATTTATCATGCTCATGAATTTCACTAAAGGATTAGTGGATCAATTTGAGTTAATTGTCGAAATAGCTGTTTTTGTGGCCTTAGTACCATATTTATTAACAGCCGCATCTTATATTTTGGTAGTTATAGAAAGAAAGTTGCATACAAATAGTTGGGTGAAAACATGGGTTCTTGGTGGATTGGGATTTATTTTTACAATAGGCGCCATCTATGGATCAGGATCAGATACTGTGTTTTATGGTTTCTTTTTGTTGTTGTCGGGGATTCCTTTTTATATTTTAATGAAATGGAACAAAAGAGAAAAATAATGATGAAAACGACATATTACTAGAAACGTTTAAAAGAGACGAAATTGGCTTAATATAGGAGGAAGGCCAAGCTGTTTGACCAGACCATTACAAAGTTTGTATTGATCACATTTTTAAATAGAAATCTTGGGTTAAATTGATGTAATCCCGTGTGTAATTATGTCGAGCTGTTTCAATTACGATTTCTTCAATTTTAATTTCAGATTTAACAAATGAGAATTCTATTAAACTTCTTACAATTTTTGAAGATGGATTGCCTTTCACGTTGTAATATCCTGTTGGGAAATAATTTAACTTCACGAGCCAATTTGATAAAGTTCTTTTCTTCTTTATGAGGAATGATAATAGAGAAAGTTCCCTTATCAGATAAAAGTTTTGCCGAAGATTTTATTAAATGATCAAAAGGCAAGGCATCCTGAAATCGGGCAAGGTCTCGTTGTTGATTTTTGCTCTTAAAATTCTCCAGATAATATGGTGGATTAGAAATTATCAGATCGTAGGTGTCCTCTATTTCTTCAGAATATTCCAACAAAGAAGCATGATAACAGAACAGTCTGTCTGACCATGGAGAACTTTCAAAATTCTCAACGCATTGTTCATAAGAGGCGTCATCAATTTCAATGGCATCTATTTGTTCTGCTTCACTGCGTTGAGCCGTCATCAATGCTAAAATTCCTGTACCGGCTCCGATATCAAGAATTGAATCAGGATTATTTTCCAAAGATGCCCAGGCACCAAGAAGCACAGAATCAGTGCCAATTTTCATGGCACATTTATCTTGATCTACAGAAAAATGTTTGAATTTAAATGGTTGATTTCCCATTTTTACAAGTAAAGGTCTATAAGTCCTTCAGGAGTTTGAACAAGTATGATTTTTCTCTTCCGGTCAACTTTTTGAATGAATTCGTCATTCATAGGAATTAAGATCTCAGTTCCGTTTCTGTCAATTTCAAATAAAGCTTGTGCTGTTGAGTCGTTAATGCTTTTTATAGTACCGACTTTACCAAAATTCACATCTTCAACAGTAAAACCAATAACTTCATGAAAATAGAACTTATCACCTTCCAGTTTGGGTAAAAACTCCAGCGGAAGATACAAGTCGCATTTTAAAATGGAATCGGCATCTTGCTCGTTATCAATATCTTCAAACTTAATTCGTAATAATTCAGATTTATGAAGTTGGGAGTTTTCTATAAAAAAAGGAACTAAATTATTTCTCAATTCCACCAAAATGGAATCAAGATTTTCATAAAGTTCCGGTTGGTCAGTATCTAACTTAGCTAATACTTCACCTTTAAAACTATATTTTTTTACGATCTTACCTAAATAAAAACAATCTGTTTTTTGCATGACAAATTTTTATTTGTCATCCTGAACTAGTTTCAGGATCATATGATTTAAAAATCTTTGAGATGCTGAAAATGAATTCAGCTTAATGCAAAAGAAACCTTTTTGCACAAAAAACTCCGATACTTGAATATCGGAGTTTAAAAGTATAAAAAATTAATTTTCTATTCTTCTTCGTTTGAAGCTTTTACTTCTTTTGCTGGAGCTTCGTCTTTAGAGACTTCTTTTTCAACAACAGGAGTTTCTGCTTCGGTCACTTCCTCAGATGCTACAGCACCTTCTTTTTCAGCACCTTCCGCAATAGTTTCTTCAGCCGTTGTTGCTTCAGTTTCGGCTACCTCTTCAGTTGCTTCTTCAACAACAGGAGGAACAGCTGTTCTTGCTTCGTTAACAGCTTTTTCGGCTTCTAAAGCTTTTTTCTTAGCATCAGCTTTAGCTTTAGCTAGACTATCAGCTTTTGACATTACTTTTGCTTCTTTTTCTTTAACCCAAACTTCAAATTTCTTTTCTGCTTGCTCTTCAGTTAAAGCGCCCTTCTTTATTCCACCGGCAAGATGGTGTTTAAGCATGGCTCCTTTGTAGGATAAAATAGCTCGAGCAGTATCAGTTGGCTGAGCTCCGTTTTGTAACCAAGTTACTGCACCATCAACATTCAATTCGATAGTTGCAGGATTTGTGTTTGGATTGTAAGCACCTAATTTTTCAAGGTATCTACCATTTCTTTTTGATCGTGCATCTGCTGCAACGATCCAGTAAAAAGGCTTCCCTTTTTTACCGTGTCTTTGTAATCTGATTTTTACTGGCATATAAATTAATTAGTTGAGGTTCTCGACCTCTGTTATTAATAAGTGCGCAAAGATAATATATTTTTTAAAAACAGAGCATTTACTTCTTTTTTATTTTTATCGGATATTTTTGTGACTTCCTTTCTGGTAAACGAATATAAATGCTATTTAACCCTTTAATAAACAAGCATAAAAAGCAATTGATAAATTTGACGATATAATTAATCTATCAAAATTGGAATGCGAAATATTTTATCCCTGATCGTTGTATTCTTTCTTCTACAATCCTGCAGTAATGATATAGAGTTTAATACACCTGCCTTGCAAGGTTCAAAAAACTACAATTATTGGCGAGCAAGAGATATTCAGGCAATTCTCCTGGAAAATGGAGGAATAAGGATCATTGGATTTAATAAGAACGAAATGTTGATCCTCAAAATAGAGGGAACAGAAGAAAGATCATATGGTCTGGGTTCTTCATCCATCAACTCGGCAGCATTTGAGGACAGTAATTTAAAATCATATACTACGGGTAATAATGGTGATGGTGAAATAATTTTGGAAGAATATGATGCTGTTGATCTGACAATTTCCGGAAGATTTAAATTCAATTCTTATTCTGAAGGTGGCGGAACGGTTAATTTTATTGATGGAATATTTTATAAAATACCTATTGAAAACATTCCGGGAGAAAGTAATTTAGACTTATCAAATATTTTTAATGCTTCAATAAATTCTACCAGTACAGAAATACAAGATGTTGAAACTAATCTAGGTGATAATGAAGTATATATTAACGCAAAATATGCAAATAATTCCTCTATAGAATTTTACCTTCCTAAAAATATAAGTCTAGGAGCACATAACTTGAATTATAATTCCGATACTTATGCCAATTATATTTTTGCTGACGGTACAATTTCACCATCTCAATATGGGACTTTAACCGTACTAGAGCATGATATTCAATTTAGGAAAATAAAAGCAAGTTTTACATTTAACACAGGTTTTCCTTATAACCTTTCGGTTACAAATGGTAATTTTATAATCTATTATTGATGCTAAACCCATATTAGCATTTATTAATAATTCTCAGCTATTTTAGCCTTTTATTAGTTCATTGTTAATAACATTTCCGGAAAGTAAAGTCATTTATTCTTAATTTTAGCATTCTTATTTATTGAGGATAAAATCACTTTTATGTACCTAATTTTTGATACTGAAACAACAGGATTACCGAAGGTTTGGAATGCGCCAATCAGCGATACTGATAACTGGCCACGATGTGTTCAAATAGCATGGCAATTGCATGATGACATGGGTAACTGTATTGAGCAGCATGATTATTTGGTGCAACCAGAAGGTTATAATATTCCGTATGATGCGGAGAAGATCCATGGAATTTCAACCGAATTAGCTCAGGAAAAAGGATTGCCGATTTCTGTTGTTCTAAGTAAGTTCAATGAAGTATTGAGTAAAGCAAAGTTCGTTGTTGGCCACAATTTGAGTTTTGACTTGAATATTTTGGGAGCCGAATTCTTTCGCGAGGATTTGGCCAATAAACTTCAGGAATTAACGGTTTTAGACACTTGTACTGAAGTGACTGCAAAGCTATGTGAATTACCGGGAGGTCGGGGAGGTAAATTCAAACTGCCAACATTATCAGAATTATATGAATTTCTTTTCCATAAAAGTTTTGATGAAGCACATAATGCTTCGGCGGATGTAGAGGCAACGTCTCGATGCTTTTTTGAATTAATTCGTCAGGGAGAATTCACTAAAGAGGAACTTGACGTTCAGCCTGATTACTTTCAAAAATTTTCTGAATCGAATCCAAAAGAGATCCAGCTAATAGGTTTAAAACATATAAATCTAAAAGAGGAAAGCTCAAAAATAAATAAGAGGCTTCAGGAATCTCAGAGAGAAGACTTGTCAGATCTTGGTGATATTATTGACGAATCTGAATTAAGCGGTGTTAAATTTGCTCATTTACACAATCACTCCCAGTTTTCTATATTACAATCAACCATAAGCATAAAAGATCTTGTTTCCAGCGCTGCAAAATGCAATATGCCGGCAGTTGCACTTACAGATCATGCCAATATGATGGGAGCGTTCCATTTTATTCGGGAGATAAATACACATAACAAATCCATTCAGGTAAAAAACAAAGAGGCATTAGCAAAAGGTGAAGAATCTGTGTCCAAAGAAATAAAACCAATTATTGGCTGCAAGTTCTTTGTTTGTGAAAATCATCTTGACAGGACTAGAAAAGATAATGGCTACCAAATAGTGTTTTTAGCAAAGAATAAAAATGGCTATCATAATCTGGCCAAACTATCTTCATTGGCTTACACCAGTGGGTTTTATTATGTTCCTAGAATTGATAAAGCATTAATTGAGAAGTACAAAGAAGACCTAATTGTACTCACAGGAAATTTATATGGAGAAGTCCCGAGTAAAATATTAAATGTAGGGGAAAAGCAGGCAGAAGAGGCATTAATATGGTGGAAAGAGCAGTTTCAGGACGATCTCTATATTGAGGTTATGCGCCACAATCAGGAGGATGAAAATCGTGTAAATCCAACGTTAATAAAATTTAGCCAAAATCATAATATAAAACTAATTGCTTCTAACAGTAATTATTATTGCAAGAAGGAGGATGCCAATGCTCATGATATCTTGTTGTGTGTTAAGGACGGAGAAAAGCAGGCAACACCTATAGGTCGAGGACGAGGATATCGTTATGGATTGCCAAATCAGGAATACTATTTCAAGTCTTCAGAGGAAATGAAGGAAATCTTTAAGGATCTTCCTGAAGCAATAACCAATATTCAAGAGGTTATTGATAAGATTGAAAACTACCAGCTGGCACGCGAAGTATTACTTCCGAAGTTTAGTATTCCGGACGAATTTGAAAATGAAGATGATTATTTACGTCATTTAACATATAAAGGTGCTGAAAAAAGATATAAAGATCTAACGGATGAAATAAAGGAACGCATTGATTTTGAGCTGGATGTCATTAAAAAAACAGGATATCCAGGATATTTCCTGATTGTGGAAGATTTTATTCGAGAAGCAAGGAATATGGATGTTTCTGTTGGACCGGGTCGTGGATCTGCAGCCGGTTCGGTAGTAGCCTATTCCTTATGGATAACCAATATTGACCCTCTTAAATACGATCTGCTTTTTGAGCGTTTCCTGAATCCTGACCGTATTAGTATGCCTGATATTGATATTGATTTTGATGACGAAGGAAGAGGTAAAGTGATGGATTATGTGATCAATAAATACGGTGCTAATCAGGTTGCTCAAATTATTACTTATGGTACTATGGCGGCCAAATCCTCTATTCGAGATACAGCCAGAGTGCTGGATCTGCCTTTGGGTGATGCCGATAGAATTGCCAAATTGATCCCTACTATGTCTAAACTGAGCAAGATATTTGGTTTAGATGAAAAAGAATTACAAGGCAGATTTAGGGCGGAAGACTTGGCTAAAGTGAATCAGCTTTTAAATATTTCCGAAGGTGAAGATCTGGAAGCCGAAACGGTAAATCAGGCGAGAAAACTTGAAGGATCAGTAAGAAATACAGGTATTCATGCCTGTGGAGTGATCATTACTCCCGATGATATTACCAATTTTGTTCCGGTGGCAACTGCAAAGGACTCTGATCTTTATGTTACTCAGTTTGATAACTCAGTAGTTGAAGAAGCCGGATTATTAAAAATGGATTTCCTTGGTCTTAAAACCCTTACCCTTATCAAGGATACGGTAAAGATCGTAAAGGCTAAACACGGAATTGAACTCGATCCTGACAATTTTCCATTGGATGATGAAAAAACCTATGAATTGTTCCAAAGAGGAGAAACAGTAGGAATTTTTCAGTATGAATCGGCAGGCATGCAAAAGCACATGAAGGATCTGAAGCCAACGGTTTTTGACGACCTTATAGCCATGAATGCTCTGTATCGTCCGGGACCTATGGAATACATTCCTAGTTTTATAAGGCGTAAAAAAGGAGAAGAACCTATTGAATATGATCTTCCGGAAATGGAAGAATATCTCAAAGAAACTTACGGAATTACCGTCTATCAAGAGCAGGTAATGCTTTTGTCTCAAAAACTTGCTGATTTCACCAAAGGCGAGGCTGATGTTTTGAGAAAAGCAATGGGTAAGAAGCAAAAATCGGTTCTGGATAAAATGAAACCCAGATTCATTGGTCAGGCGGCAGCCAAAGGCATGGACCAGGAAAAACTGGAGAAGATATGGAAGGATTGGGAAGCTTTTGCGAGTTATGCCTTCAATAAATCGCATTCCACATGTTATGCGTGGATAGCATATCAAACGGCATATTTAAAGGCTCATTATCCTGCTGAATATATGGCAGCAGTGCTTTCCAATAATATGAATGATATTAAACAGGTTACTTTCTTTATGGAAGAATGTAAGCGCATGCGAATGGAAGTATTAGGTCCGGATGTCAACGAATCCTATTACAAATTCTCTGTTAATAAGAATAATGCCATCCGCTTTGGAATGGGAGCTGTTAAAGGAGTAGGTCATGGAGCTGTAAAGACCATTGTTGAAACCAGAAAAAAAGATGGACCTTATAAATCAATCTTTGATATGGCCAAGCGAATCGATCTGCGGGCAGCCAATAAAAAAGCTTTTGAGAATCTTGCACTTGCTGGAGGGTTTGATTGTTTTACGAATACTCACAGGGCTCAGTATTTTCATAAAGAAGGCGAAGATCTCACTTTTTTGGAAAGAGCCATAAGATATGGGAATAAATATCAGGAAAACGAGAATTCGGCTCAGGTAAGTTTATTTGGAGATTCAAGTGAAGTTCAAATTGCCGAACCCATTATTCCGCCATGTGAAGAATGGGGAACCATGGAAAAATTAGCACGGGAAAAGGAAGTGGTAGGTATATATATATCCGGTCATCCTTTAGACGATTTTAAAACAGAAATGAATACATTTTGCAATGCTACTTTAAGCATGTTCAATGATCTAAGTAAATATATTAATAGGGAGATGACTTTTGGTGGTGTAGTTACGGATGTTCAGCACCGCGTTAGCAGGCAAGGAAAAGGCTGGGCTCTTTTTACAATTGAGGATTACACGGATAGTTTTGAGTTCAGGATCTTTGGAGAAGAATACCTTAAATTCAGGCATTTTTTAATGAAGAATAATTTTGTGTATGTAAGGACTTTCATTAAGGAAGGCTGGAACAACAAGGAAACGGGAAAAACAGGTGAACCACGAATCCAGTTCAGTAATTTTCAATTATTGCATGATGTGATGGATACCTATGCCAAAAAGCTCTCGATTCAGCTAAACATAAACGATCTGGAAAAGGAAAAGATAACCACATTAAAAGAGTTGGTAAAGATGCATCCGGGGAAACAAATGCTAAATTTTGTTATTTATGATAATGAGGAGAACATTAAATTACAAATGCCAAGCAGGAAGCAAAAAGTAAAGATCTCTCAGGAATTATTGGATGAACTGGAAAACAATCAAGTGTTTTATAAATTGAATTAATAGTATATTCAATTTATAAGCAGCGCAAAGGATTGAGCAATTGTTGGAGCTCTTTTTTGTCACCTTGAGCGTAGTCGAAAGGTCTCAAGCAAAAAAAGCGACTTGTGAAAGCCTGACATTTTGGCCCGGCATAAAGGGACAAAATTATGCGCCCAAAACCAACGATAACAAGCAACAATAAGGCTATAAGCAAAACAAATTGTCAGGTTGTAAGCTTTGGCAGAATTTTTGACTAATTTTGTACAATAATCAGTAGTAATACTTAATAAATTAAAATTATGGCATTAGAAATAACAGATGCGACTTTTGAAGAAACCGTATTAAAAAGTGATAAACCGGTAATGGTTGATTTTTGGGCAGCTTGGTGTGGCCCTTGTAGAATGGTTGGACCTATCATTGAAGAATTAAGCAATGAGTATAAAGGTAAAGCCATTGTTGGAAAGGTAGATGTTGATGCAAATCAGCAATTTGCAGCTAAATATGGGGTTAGAAATATTCCAACAGTTTTGGTATTCCAAAATGGAGAAGTTGTAGGACGTCAGGTAGGAGTAGCTCCTAAGAATGTTTATGCAGAAGCAATAGATTCACTTTTATAGAATCAATTTAAAAGAAAGTATAAAAGGTTTGTCAATATGGCAAACCTTTTTTAGTTTAGACAATCATGAAACTGGAACAGGAAATAAATAAAACCACGGGATTTAAAAATCTTGAGCTATTGGCCAAACAGGTGGTTGAGGGATTTATTTCAGGCATGCATAAAAGTCCGTTTCATGGATTTTCGGCGGAATTTGCCGAGCATAAAATTTATAATGCCGGAGAAAGTACCAGACATATTGATTGGAAACTTTTTGGTAAAACAGAAAAACTGTACACGAAGCGATATGATGATGAAACTAATTTACGGTGTCATATTATTATTGATAACAGCAGCTCCATGCATTACCCCGAAATGAGCTCATTTTCAATAGATAAATTGAATAAAATAGCTTTCTCATCCTTGGCTTCTGCTTGTTTAATACAGATGCTTAAAAAACAAAGAGACGCTGTTGGATTAAGCATTTATAGTGATGCTTATGACTATTATGCTCCCGAAAAAGGCAGTGAAAGACACCATGTCATGATCATGGATCAATTAAAGGCGGTCGTTGCCTCAAAACCTGTCGGAAAGAAAACGGACACATATACATACTTACATCAAATAGCTGAGAAAATACATAGGAGATCCATGATCTTCTTATTTACTGATATGTTTCAAACATCGACTGATCAGGTAAAGTTATTTGAAGCCTTGAGGCATTTAAAATATAACAAACATGAAGTTATTTTATTTCATGTTTTTGATAAGACCAAAGAATTGAATTTTAATTTTGATAATAAGCCCAAACGATTTATTGATGTTGAAACAGGAGCGTTTATAAATTTGTATTCTGAAAATGTAAAGGAAGACTATGAAAAAGCGGTAGCAGATTATTTTAAGGAAATACGATTAAAATGTTTGCAATACAAGATCAAATATGTTGAGGCTGATGTTAATAGTGATTTCAATAATATTTTGACAACATTTTTGATAGAAAGACAAAAGTTTGTTTAGAAATAACATAATAAAAAAGCAAAAAAACATTTGTGATATAAAAAATGGAATGTATATTTGCAACCGCTATAAAGCAACGGTTTGGTAGTTCAGCTGGTTAGAATACCTGCCTGTCACGCAGGGGGTCGCGGGTTCGAGTCCCGTCCAGACCGCAAAGTGTAAGAAAGCTCCAACATTTTAGGAGCTTTTTTAATACACTGAAAGACGTTGTGTTGTTCCTCATTATGTGAAATGGGAAGAGGTTTAAGTTAGTCAAACCGATGGAAAGCTTTCCTTTTTTCTAACCGAAAATAGGGATGCTTTTTTGTTTCAGAGGGGACGTTTCAAGCGATGTTTTATTGGAATTCCTCTCCGCAATCCTTTAAATATTATCAGTTATAGCAAGGGTTACCGTTTTGTAATTAAGCTAGGGTTGTTTTAGAGTATAACGGTTTTCAATAATTTGTTATTTTCAGGATAACCGAGTTTTTAGGCTTCTTTTCTGTCCTTAATATGAAATCTACATCTATTCAGAAACTTCATTATGAGGATATTCACTTGACCTATTCTGAAAAGAGTTTATCTTAGGATTCTGAATAATACCATTTTTTATCTCAATAGCTCTTCGAATAGTTTCACTTTCCTTCCATTTTTCGGGGCCTCCCATTACAATTGGCAAATAGGGAATAAGGCTATTGGATATTTCCCAGGAAGCGGAATTCCATAAGTATGAAGGGGTATGATCTACTGCATAATAATATACTTTTCCTTCCTTTAGTATTGGTGTTTCAAAATCTGTAGGCCTGGCAAAAGAAAAGCCCATGCCTTCATCACAACTGATATCAACAATCAGGCAACCTGGTTTCAGCCGGTCATTTTGATCTTCTTTAACAAACATTAGGGGTTTATCAGTATCTTGAAGGACACCGTTTACTATGATATCGGCATCTGCTAATTCTTCCACAAATGGACGCGACTCATAATCGGGATGTGAGGATATTAGATTTCCTTTTTCATCTTCATCGAATTGATAGTAATTGACTCCTGCCATTTGATCGGCCACCAGAAAATAATGTCGTTGGGTAAATACGGATATGTCCTGAATGCCCCGTGCCTGTAAAGCTCGTATGGCACCTCTGCTTACTGAGCCGAAACTAATCACCACAGCTTTACGATTTGGACCATAGTTTCCGTCTATACCAATCAAATTCATAGCATGATGCACACCGGCATATCCTGCAATTTCATTATTCTTATGAAAAATATGCAATTGCCAATCACCATGTTTCGACCAGCGATGCATAGACTCCCATGCAATTACTGTCAATTTTTTATCAATTGCTGTTTGTGTAATACCTTTCTGCTGCACACAGTGTGGCCAGCCCCAATGGATGGCACCCTTTTTCATGTCATCAAAGTCTTTCTGAACAGGTTTAGCCAATAAAATGATGTCACAGCGATGAAAGAGTTCGGGCCGACTTATTACGCCGCCACTCTTTTTAGCCAGCTCTCCATCATTCATTCCAAATGGTATACCATAACCTTCTTCAAAAAACAATTGACTTATAATATCCTGATCTATCCAATCCAATTGTTCAGGATGTATTGGTACTCTTTTTTCCTGTTTTTTTTCGGAGGTTCCAAAAACTCCTACAGTTAATAAACTCATTCGTTTAGTCTTTAAATTCTAATTAATTATTCGAAATATTTTTATGTATAATAAGGTCTATTGTCATTTTAAATATGGTACTCAAAAATTTTATTAATTACAAGATATTCACCATTAATTTTTGGGTATTTTTCATAAACCATTAGCCGAGAATTCAATAAATTATTAATATCAGAATTAGACATCTAAAGTACATTGGTATTGGCCATAAATGATATAGTAACATAATTTAACGTTAATGTTATTATTAAGAAATAAATAGTGTTAAAACTTCTTAAACACTTGATTTTCAATAATATTTTATTACATTATATATATGGAATTTGAAATGAATATCACATTAAACGTCTTCTAGGTCAAGATAATTGACTTTTCTTCATTCAAATTCATTCAAAAGAGAATTACTCTCTAAACAACATTATTTTACGGAAAAATATACCAATTGTTTGGTATATAGAGTACGCCAAAAAGCGAACAGACCTAACAATATTATTAATAACAAATAAAACTATTTAAATCATGGAAATTACTAAGAATAAAAAAACTGAAAGCAGTAAAAAAATCAAAAAACCTTATAAGAAACTTGGCTTTACATATTTGGAAACAGCCGAGATTATGGTGGCACTAAACCAACTGTTCGCCAATTATCAAATACATTATCACAAGTTGAGAAGTTTCCACTGGAATGTTGAAGGCCCAGATTTTTTTGAATTACACGAGGCTTTTGAACAAGACTATAATATCGCCAAGAAAAATATCGACGAAATTGCAGAAAGAATTAGAGTATTTGGTGTAAAACCTATGTTAAGTATTGAGGATGCTCTAGATCTCTCAGAAATTAAAGAGATGAAAAAATCGATTACCGCAATGGATATGGTACGGGAAGTACTTAAAGACTTTGAAATTTTACATGATAAAATGCTAGATGTCTTAACTGCAGCGTTGGATACTGGAGATAACAGTACAGAGCAAATGATTTCTGATTTTATGAGGGACCTCGAAAAGAGAAACTGGATGTACACCTCTTGGTGTAAATAATCATCGTCGTTTCCAAGAAAAATGAAAATTAATTTTAAAAACATATAATGAATAAAAAATTTAAAAGAAGCAAAAATAAAACAACAAATAATTCCTATGGAAAAGTAGGGCAGATAAACAGAAAACTAGACCCTGAATCTGAAACGATAAAAGAAAAGAGAAATTCAAATAAATAATTTCTAAAATTAAAATTATAAATAAGGCATCTTAGCCAAGATGTCTTATTTTTTTTGAAAGCATAATAATTTTAATTATACAATGGTTTCTGCTGCCTTTTTAATTTTATAATTTATAGCAGCTGTTTATCGTTTCATAGTTACCAATGGGTATCCACTTTTTTAAAATAGCCAAAGTTCGAGATATTTGAAAAATTAGCCTTAAACCACTTGTTTTTTAACTCAGTTCTTTATTGTGATATCGCTATTAATTATTCTCTTGACATTTAGATTGCAATAGACTTTCTAAAGAGCTGATCTCTTTAGCCATCAGAGAATAAAGTTCAATTTGCCTTGTATTTGCTCCAACATATTCTAAAGACTCGTTTAAAAGCCTAGATTTCATTTCTGTCGAAAATTGATTTTGGTCGATCGCTTTTATTTTCTCCTTTAAATCTTGATCCAGACCTGTTTTAAATCTGCCATCTTTAATTGATGCCTGAATTGATCCATTAGCAAAATAGTCATTATGGGAAAAAGAAATGTCTACAGCATGCTTTCCGTTAATCATAATAATACTTTTCAATTCCTCAACCTTATTGAAATACCTGTTTAATGCTGTGATAATAGATTTATCACTTATGATATTCAAATTTGCGCCAGATTTTAAATCTTCATAAGCTGAATTATTTGGTTCAAAATCCGAATAGATTGCTTTTGTTGCAAGAGCAATTTGTGTTCCAGCTTCTACCTTTTGAACATTGTCTTGAAGTAACAGCCTCACAGATTGATTTGAAGCTTTCAGACGATTTACGGCTAAGGCTAATAGATTATTTGTTTGTTCCTTATCTAATTTAGCGTCTTCTAAAAGTCTGCAATAATATTCGTTTTCTAATTTTAATTGTTTTCGAGAATCATTCCAATCATTTAATTGCAATGCGATTAAGATTCCAATAACAACAAGTATAATTTCTCCAATCGCGTATTTAAAATACTTTCCAGTTTTTCCTTCTGAAAGCAACTGTTGTCGTATGTGTCTGAAGAACTTAATCATGATATGTGTATTTTATTTTTCCGCAAGCGGCTATCTCAACCAAAGGTCTACCAGACCTTTGATTTTGCTTTGCAGAATTAAGTTTCGATAATCTAAAAATTTTTATCATTGGTTGGTCATAATGAAGGGTAGCGCCTAGCTAAACGCAATTCTGATTTGTGAATGAAAAGATAATAAATTCGTTAAAAATGATTTGAGAAATTGACTAATTTCTGCATACAGATATTCGTTATAGAATCAAATATTAAAAATCTATTGAATTTTTATCCGGACGATGCTTTTTACTCTTTATCAATCTCGTCAGAAATGGATTTTATAAAATTATTGACAGCTAAATGCCGCACGTTACTATCGGCTTCAGGCCATGCACTGTTAATAGCAATTACCAGTTTCCTTGTAGGGTCGATATGGATCATCTGACCATGGATTCCTAAAGCCTCGAAACTACTGCCATAAAAAATCCACCATCCGTATCCATAGCCCCCACCGGGCCAGAGTGGAACTTGTATTTGGGTCGCTGTCTTGAACCAATCATCTGGCACAATGGATTCCCCATTAATGCGTCCGTCTTCGAGAACGAATTGTCCGAACCTTGCAAAATCGCGGAGAGGCATCTGAAGACAACAGCCTGCCATTTCCTGGCCGGTCCGATCCAGTCTCCAGGTGGCTGTCTGCTCCATACCATAAGGCATCCATATCTTGGATGACAGGTAGTGGGACAAGGTTTGTTGCGTTGCAGCACTG
This sequence comes from uncultured Flavobacteriaceae bacterium, assembly GCA_963827785.1. Taxonomy (GTDB): domain Bacteria; phylum Bacteroidota; class Bacteroidia; order Flavobacteriales; family Flavobacteriaceae; genus Site-B1. The sequence goes on from CAWHCT010000018.1 coordinate 187,335, forward strand.
ATAAGGGTACCTAACAGGTGGGTTTCACCTGTACTATAGTTAAACTTTTTACCGGGTTCTGCCTCGGCTGGCAAACGCCGCATATAACTTACTGTTGCATTCATACCTGGTTCTATGGAATCTTTATCAAACCTGGCGATGTCAGAATCCGGAGCTGTGTAGTTCTCGTTCCATCGTATACCGGTAGTCATGGTAAGGAGATGGCGGATTTTCACACTATCGTAGGCGCTCCCTTTTAAATCGGCGATGTAGTCAGTTACGTAGTCGTCTACGCTTTTGATATATCCATCCTTTATGGCAGCACCCACAAGGGTACTCGCTACTGACTTTGCAACAGACAATGACGACCATCGGTTTGTTTCGCTGTGCCCAAGCGCATAACGTTCCAATCGTATCTTACCGTCCTGTAAAATGATGAAGCCGGCTACTTTCTGTTCCTTTATAAAATCTTCCAATGCTTTTTCTTTTGTTCCGCCTGCGGCTAAATGCGGCAATAGGCAATCCCTGTGGAAGCTCGTGTACTTTGCTCCCCTTCGGCACTTCATGTTCTTCCTGTTTCTGATGGGGTGCGTTTTTTGAAATTGAATCCGAGTTGGAATTACTTTGGGCAAGGGAGGAAGACCCCAGGGTCAGCAAAACGGCCAAAACGGTCACTGATAGCATCTGTGATTTAAGAATTATTCGCATGATTTAAGTTTGTTTTTTCACTCATCAGAGCATTATTAATCTGATTTATCTCTCTTAAATATACAAAGAATGGTTGTATGGGAAAGCACAAGGTGGCCTCCTGTCGTGGTCGACATAACCAATTAAACCGTCCTATCCATATCCAATTGAATATTTTAGATACTTTCCTGTTTTACCTTCTGAAAGTATTTTTTATATACGGTGTTGAAAGCAGTTTTTATTAATCCGGTCTTAATTCGAGTTGCTGCTTATATTCTTTTTCATCAAAGTAGCCGATTGATTTTTGAATGAAGCCTTTGGCATTGATCGTCCATTCCTCAAATCCGCTAATGTTCACTTTATTCCCAGTCCCATTGGTTCCGTTATTTGTTCCTGTCAGAGTCCAATAGAATCGTGTTTTGTCCGATTTAGTAATTAGACTATCCATTGAAACAACCATATCCGGAAAAGCATCCATAAACCCTTTCACAACATTTGTTATTGCTTCAGTACCTTCTGCTGGTGAGCCATCATTTATCTGTAGAACTCCATCTTCAGCGAAAAATGATGAGACAAAATTGGGTCTTTGACTGCACCACACTTGGGCGTAACTCTTGGCAAAAATCTCCAAATCAAATTTTTTCAACTCTTCTGGCAAGCGTGTATTTGTGAATGAGATGTTAATGAATTTCCATTCACCATCTTCCTTTATTAGAGTGAAATTGTCGATGTTATTTGTCCGTGGGACACCATATGAATGTAGGGTAGCATCAGCCCACACAAAAGCAATTTGCCCCTTATTTATGAGGATTTTATACTCATTCACGGGTTCGTAAAAGGGCTTCCGTTCTCGATTTTTTTGTGATTCAAAATATTCTTCAATTGTAATGACAGAATTTTTAGAGGTCCCATCTCGAATTATTGCACTTGCCAGGTTTGCCTTATCTGAAATGATGGAATCTAACGCCTTAAAGTCAGAATTACCTACAAGCATCAATAATTTTTCTACAATGGCTTTTATTTCTTGTTCCTCCGGATTCAGTATTTTTTCGTCTTGTGCTTCAATAACATTTTCCGCCAATGTAGTTTTGTCTTGATTTGACTGACAACTGATAAATAAGCAGGAAAGTACTACAAGAGATACTATTACACTTCTCAATGTTGTTTTCATAATTATTTTTGTTAAATGTCTATTTCGTTCGGTTTTCGGCTTTCCCATTTTTATTTTGAGTTTTGTTTTTAGGTACGACACGGAACGTGTTTGTGTATGATTTCATTGCGTGCTGGCTTTTCACTACATGTTATCAGTCCAAGGGTTGTAAGAACCAAAGTTCCATATATATTCTTCAGTATCCTTGCATGTATAGCCTCGTCCACCGTATTCTTCATCTCTAATTTCTATTATAATTTTTGCTCCCACTGCAACGGCTTTTTCATAATGGTCATCAATTTTATCGACTACAATATAAGGTGCTTGAGTGTTATTTCCGTTGAGGCTTTCGGGTGTTTTTACTAGTTTTCCATATTCGTTTTCATTTTCAGAACTTAGCATAATCATAGAATTACCAAATGTCAGTTGTGCGTGGGCAATGGTATTATTCTCTCCTTCGACTATGAGGTGTTTTTCAAATCCGAATGCCTTGCAAAGCCAGTCAATCGCCGTTCGGGCATTTTTGTATCGTATTGTCGGGATAATGCATGCTTTATTATCTTTCATCTTTTCTTGATTCGTTTTCTAAAAGTTCAAGTTACAGCAAAGTGGTTATTTTATTTCTAACTGATTAAAAAAGCTTCTATTTTTTAGCTGTCTTGTCCTGAAATATGGCTACAGGTTAAAATTGTCCCGACAGCTATCGGGAAAGCAACTAATTTAGTAAACTAATACGAACCCGAGAAAATTCCGAAGGAATTTTCCTAGTAGACTTGAAACAAGCAAATACTTATACACGTTATTAGCCTTAGTTTTTATTTTATGTATTCAATGTTTCTAACACTAATTTTATTTGCATCGTCTATAAGTATAAAACTTGCAACAATGAATAATTCTTTTAGATTTGTGGGTTTAAATTCTGAAAGTGGAATCTCATAAGTTTCCCATTTGCTTGATAAGGTTAAAGGAACTTTAGTTTCTGAACCATCATCTGGAGCATCAGCGTCTTTTAATGCGACTGAAACAGTTTCTCCACCTTTATCACCTTTTAATTCTAATTTGAGAGTCTTATAACTTGAAAAATCTTTTGTAGGTCTTTCAACCAATGCGTTTGAAGGATTTCTAAAGTATACAACTGTCCATTCATTTTTTGGAACATCTATAGTGAACTCATTTATTCCATAAATCATTTCAAAAGGTGTATTGCCCGCCGATGCATATCCAGTATTAAAAAACTTACCATTTTCAGCACCATTTGTAAGCACTTTAGAATAACCTACTGTGCCACTAATGTCGAAAAATTCCTCTAAGTTTTTAGCTGTACTATCATCAAAAGTTTTGATATTATTCTCAATCAGGCGTACAATTTCGTTTCCAATTATATTAAGATTTTCCAATTGTACAATTAAGGCAGGTCCTTTTAAATATGTTTGGTTGTACAATGCAATGGCAGTAGGATGAAATAATATATCTTTTAAGTATGGTTGCAAGTTTGTTAATTCTTGTTTATCGCCAATATAATCAGGATAAGTTATGTAGATAATTTTTTCAAATCCTTGACTGGAAAAATCGCTATATGCATTCCGTAGAATTTCATTATAGTCTTTTTCTTTAATCACAATTTCTTGAACGAGATTATAATATTTATATATTAGATTTTCTATATCCTGACCTTGCAACTTCCTTAAGTATCCTGAATTTTTAATGGATTCAAAACCACTCAAATCTGCAGTAAAATAGTCAAAATTCGATATGGCAGATAATGTTTCAGATGCAAATTTGATATCGGTTCTTTCTAAGTAGTCTGAACGAATCATAGTCCAAGTCATATGAGGTATTCTGGTAATCACATTAACTCTATTCGTTTTTAGAAATTCTACTTTTTTAATATCCTCTTTAATATTTTTAGATATGCTATTGAGGTATCCGGTTAATGCAACTTGTTCAAGTTTTTTTTGATTCCAGTTATTGATTTGAAGCGCAATAAGTATACCTATAACCACTAATACAATCTCTCCAATAGCATACAGCAGATATTTACTAAACTTATTTTCAGTTAAAAGACGTTGCCGAATTTTTCTAAATAATTTTATCATTGGTTTATTGGTTGGTCATAATTAAGGCTAACGGTTAGTGTAAGAACTGTTGTGTGGTTAAGCAACTAATTTAGTAAACAAATACGAACCCGAGAAAATTCCGAAGGAATTTTCCAAATAAGCAACGACCAAAGTAATTAATTATACACGGTGTTGTAAACAGTTTTTATTCCCAAGTATAAGTGATGATTTCGGAATAGGTATTTGTGTTAATAATGTTTATCCTTTTTGAAATAATGTAACCATTTATATCAAATGAATAATCAATATAATCTCTATAATTCCATCCGTTGAATTGATACCACTGAATTCTTTCTGGATACCTATTCCCTTGCTGATTTACAAGAACTTCTTTCAACAGAAAAAAACTACTACTATTAAACAAAACATTATAATCAAAAAGAGCATTGAAGTGTGTATTTTTTTCTTTATTACCATAGATAACGTTTAAATCAATATCAGTTGTATCATAAAGTCCCGGTTCGTAGGGTCCACTTCCTGAAATACAATTGCCTTCATCGTCATATGAGAATACCATATCAGATACTAATTCATTCGAACTAAAAATTTTGACTCCTGTAATTAAATTGTTTGATAACGTTAATTCTACCATACGATTACTTATATCATCATAAATAATAGTAATAGAATTATTTCCATATGTTACCATTCTATTTGAGTTATTTTGATAATTTAAAGTACCATCATCTGCATTGTACACATTAAATATTTCTTCAATATTTGAAATTTTGTTATCGTTGTTATATGATATATTTTTTATCATTTCAAAGTTTGAATTATCATCATTATATTGATAATCTATTACTTGAATAAGATTATTAGAACTGTTATAGCCATAAGAACTTTCAACTAATCCATTTTCATCATTTATTTCAATTAAATCATCATTTGTATCATATACTAAGTTTTGAGTTAGTCTAACTTGACCATTAACATTATAAATAATTTTAGTTAGTTTTTTTTGAGAATTGCTATTATCACCGTTATCAGATGAGCAACATATTAATGTTAATCCGAGTATTATTCCAAAAAAAATATTTAAATTTTTCATTTCGTCAAAATGTCTTGTACTGAAAAATGGCTACAGGTCAGAATTGTTTACAACTTGTTTATATAGTTTTATTATAGGTCATTATCCCACCAAATTAGTGTTATTAATGATATGTTTTTGACATTTATTAATACTTAATATTAGTTTCAAATATCTAATTAAGTAAGAAATATTGCACTATTTTATGATTTAAATCATTCGTTCAAAAAAAAGATCTTATAACATTCTGCAGGGTCTTCCATCCTGTTAGGCTTTCCTTATTTCTTAAAAATAGTTATTAAAGTACATCTTGTATTCCTTTGAAGTGAATAATAATGATACTTCATTTTTCTTATTTAGTAAGAAATTCTGCTATTCTAATATTTCTAATTGTGCTATTATTTGTTCTTCAGTTACCGGATATTCCTTGCCCATTCTTATGGTTTGATAAACATCTTCAAAGACATTAATGTAACTTGCTTTTTTTGCTGCGATTTTCTCTTGTTTTTTTACCCCATTCGAATCTATAGTTGTTAAAAGTCCTTCACTGTCAGGTAATTCTACACCATACAATAAATTGTCAGGCAGCATTCCATCATTTAATTGATTTTCCTGAACATCAGTTCGGTTCTTTTTATAGGTTCCCAATGTGCCGTGAATCATAAATGCGGGTTGCGGATCTGCAACCAAAAAACTGATTGTTACAAACACTTGCAAATTATTAGGGTACATTAAATGAATATGTACAAAATCAACTACTTTAGTGTTATGACGAACATATGCGGGGTATTTAGACCATTTTAAAGGTATCCCAAACATTGAAATTACACCGTCAATAGTATGCGAACCCAAATTATAAATAACACCACTTCCAGGCCCAGGAACTTCTTTCCAGCTATTTTTATTAATAGTATTACTGTATCTATCGTATCTAAAATGAGCCTCAATTAAATTTCCTAATTTACCAGATTCGACCACTTTTTTCACAGAAAGAAAATCACTATCATACCTTCGGTTTTGAAAAGGTAGCACCAATACACCGTTCTTTTTTGCTTCTTTAAATAGTTCTTTTGCTTGAGAAGACGCAGCAGTAAAAGGTTTATCAACCATTACGTGTTTATGGGCTTTAATTGCCTTTAAAGCGAATTCAAAATGTGTTTCATTTGGTGTATTTACTATTACAAGTTCAATAGAATTATCTAATAAAAGTTCATCGATAGAATCGTAACTTTTCACGTTTGGGTACTCTAAATGTGCCTTTTTTATAGACCTTTCTACAACTGCCGTAAATTCAAAAGCAGAATGATACTTAAGAAGAGGAGCATGAAAAACCCTACCTGACACTCCAAAAGATAATATTCCTGTTTTAATTATTTTATTCATCGTTTACTATCCTATTTAACTAGTATTTTGATTAAGTCATCCTAACATAAAAACATATGTTCTTATATTCCCTTTGCAATTTGATCTAGTACCCAACTTGTCCTAGCTCCAGACACACCCGTACTAGGGCAAGTACCTTTTCCTCGAAGGTCATCAACAATACTTTGAATAAGTATCTCTTGGATGTATTCAGGAACTTCAAATTCAAATTTCTTAACAGGTTCATTTTCTATTTCTAAAGTAACGTGATGATCACCCCAAAAAGGAAAAGATATTTGGCCTTTACTGCCAATTATTGTTGTCATTTCATATTGCGAAGCCTTACTAGTATTAAAAGCCCATAAACCTTTGCCTAAAATTCCATTTTTAAATTTAAAAACACCTACAGTGATATCATCTGCAATATAATTTTTAGATTGATTTTCAGAAAACCCTTTGGCTTCTGTTATAGGGCCAAAAATGAAATCGAGTGCATCTAATTGATGTGACGCCAGGTCGTAAAAATAACCGCCACCTGCAACCTTAGGGTCAACTCGCCAATTATTAGGAAGGTGATGGGTTCCTACAATTTCATTCTCAATGGTCATTTGAACACTTATATCTATACTTCTAATGTCTCCAATTGCACCACTATCAATTAATTCCTTTACTTTAAGAATGTTTGGTAGTGTTCTGCGGTAAAAAGCTACATATAAAGGAACATTTGCCTTTTCACATGCTTCTACCATCGATAGACATTCTTGATGCGAGCGTGCCATTGGCTTTTCTACATAAACCGGTTTGCCAACAGCTGCTGCTTTTATTGTATATTCGGCATGTGTGCTTGGTGGCGTTGCAATGTAAATAGCATTTACCTCAGGGTCATTTAGTAAATCTTCAGCATTATCATACCACTTTGCAACACCATGGCGTTTGGCAAAATCCTTTGCTTTATCAGCATTTCTTCTCATAACAGCTTTTACACTTGAATTGGTTGTTTTTATTAGTGGTTGCCCGCTTTTAGTTTCGCAAACATCGCCTACGCCAATAATTCCCCAGCAGATTTCATTCATTAATTTATGAGTCATTTTATAAATATTTTATCATTGATTTGTAACTTGATTATAATTAAGGTTAACGTTTTTGTTTATGGTTAGTTGCGCCTGCCTGCCACAGGCAGGTGTTTCAGCAACTAATTTAGCAAATACAAACCGAATAGAAAATCCCTAGTCCTGATAACTTTCTGGATTCTTAAATATGAGAGAACAAGCAATTACTTATAGACAACGCTTAATATAGTCATGTGGTGAAGCAATAAATATATTTATATAGTATTACTTTTGAAGAAATATATTAAAAATGACAGCTACTTATTTCCCTGAATTCCTTAACCAAATCAGCTCCAAGCCACTAAATGTCTTGGATTCCGGGATTCAGCTTCAATCTTATATTCCTTTAGATCTTTCTGAATCCAATCAAGAGCTTTATAATGTTGACACGTCCAGTTCTAAGGACCTGGGAGCCTATATTTTTAATTATCTAAAAGTCAATAAAGGCAGAGTTGCTTATGGAGGTTACAACGAAGTTCGAAACCTTTATAAGAGGAGTCCATATTTTAATAATCAAGATATTGCATCCCAACGCAATATCCACCTGGGAATAGATTTATGGATAGAGGCTGGGACGCCGGTATTTTCATTATTGGATGCCACGGTGCATAGTTTTAAGAACAACACCAATTATGGCGATTATGGTCCAACGATCATTTTAAAACATCACATTAATGATATTGAGTTTTATACGCTTTATGGCCATTTAAGTATGGAATCTATTGCAAACATAAGTGTTGGTCAATTCTTTAAACAAGGAGAACAGATTGCCACCTTGGGTGATGTATCCATTAACGGAGATTACGCACCACATTTGCATTTTCAAATTATAAAGGACATACAAGATTATAAGGGTGATTATCCGGGAGTGTGCTCCAAACAGGATTTGGATTTTTATTTAAACAATTGCCCTGACCCAAATATGCTGTTAAAGCTAATGTGATTTTTAAGTTCTTACGAATTAATTACTTATTCTACCAACCTCCAATTCAATTAATTGTCCTTAAACGACATCAATTTATTTGTATGTGCCTTTATTTAAGCTGCTTTTTTGATTGTGTGGACGTTTCAGAAGTTGTTTTTTGTGGATAGTTCCCCTGCTCTGACGTTTAAATTTTTATCAGTGACATCAAAGATTTCCGTTTTTTAAGTTGACTTAGGGTAAATCATAGGGTATCCACTTTTTTGAGTATAAAATATTGTAGTATAGTTCAAACAAATAGTATTTTAAAAGATAAAATTTATGATTAACAATTACAGGTTTGAATGTTACGTTTATTTCTTTATTAAGGCCTTAATTTCTGACTTTATTGGTTTTATGTTAACGCTTATTTCATATCGTATGATAACATTATTTAACATTTAGGCGCAATTGCAACCAAATAGTGTTAAAACTTCTTAAACACTTGATATTCAACAATAATTTATTATATTATATTTATGGAATTTGAATTGAATATTACATTAAACGTCTTCTAAGTCAAGAAATTTGACTTTATTTCATTCAAAAGAGAATTATTCTCTAAAATATCTCACTTTACGAAAAAATAAACCAATTGTTTGGTAATTATAGCACGCTTAAAGGCGGACAGACTGAACAATAGTTAATAACAAATAAAATAATAAAAATCATGGAAATTACTAAGAATAAAAAAACTGAAAGCATTAAAAAAATCAAAAAACCTTATAAAAAACTTGGCTTTACATACTTGGATACAGCCGAAATTGTGGTGGCATTAAATCAATTATTCGCAAATTATCAGGTACAGTATCACAAGTTAAGAAACTTCCACTGGAATGTGGAGGGCCCAGATTTTTTTGAATTACATGAGGCTTTTGAGCAAGACTACAATACCACCAAGAAAAATATCGACGAAATTGCAGAAAGAATTAGAGTATTTGGTGTAAAACCCATGTTAAGTATTAAGGATGCTCTAGATCTCTCAGAAATTAAAGAGATGAAAAAATCGATTACCGCGATGGATATGGTGCGGGAAGTACTTAAAGACTTCGAAATCCTACACGATAAAATGTTAAATGTGCTCAATGCTGCCCTAGAAACCGGAGATAATGTAACAGAGCAAATGATATCTGATTATATGAGACACCTGGAAAAGAGAAATTGGATGTATACCTCATGGTGCAAATAATGTTTGATACTGTAATAAAAGAAAAATAAATTAAAAAAAACAATGGATAAGAAATTTAAAAGGAAGAAAAATAATACAGTGAATATTTCCTATGGAAAAATACGTCAAAAAAATAGGAAGATTGATCTGGAGGCTGAAACCATAAAGGAAAAAAGAAATCCAGATAAATAGTCACTAATAATTTCAAATATAAATTACTAAGGCATCATTTTCATGATGCCTTTTTTATGCAAAACGCAATTAATTAATTGTAATGAATGCTTTACGAAGGATCATATAGTCATTTTTTGACAATATACGTTGTGAGTCCCCAAGACCATTAATATTCCTCAGCTAAGAAGAAACATAGAAACTGCAACCAACCCGATTGCAAGAGCACTTGTAATAAATTTGGACGATATCTATCAAGAGGAAATTGTACATTTGTAGATCTAATATAGAAATGTAAAAATTCAAAAATAGGATAGGATTATGGCTGTAAAACACAAAAGAATTGGAAAGCACGGTGTACTGGTTAGTAATATTTGCCTGGGAACCATGAACTTTGGTTGGCATACAACCGAAGAAGACAGTTTTGCAATTATGGATCGTGCTTTAGAATTGGGTATCAATTTCTTCGATACGGCTGATGTCTACGGCTGGTCTGTTGAACATGGATTAACGGAGGAAATTATTGGACGATGGTTTGCACAAGGTGGTGGACGTCGGGATGCTGTTGTGTTGGCAACAAAAGTATATAACCCCGTAGATAGAAAAGCAAATTTGCCGGAAGTCAATAGTGATGGACGAAGCCTGAGCGCCTATAAAATTATGAAGCATTGTGAAGGCAGTTTAAAGCGATTGCAAACGGAAAGAATTGATTTATACCAAATACATCACATTGACCGTGAATGTCCATGGGACGAGACATGGAACAGTTTTGATACATTGATGAAACAAGGTAAGGTAGTGTATGCTGGTTCAAGTAATTTTGCCGGTTGGGACATTGCCACTGCATGCCAGGAAGCATCCAGACGCGGCATGATGGGTTTGGTGAGCGAACAGAGTATTTACAATCTCGATAACAGGATGGTTGAGCTTGAAGTGATTCCGGCATGCAGACATTATGGGTTAGGACTGATCCCCTGGAGCCCTTTAGGCGGTGGACTTTTAGGAGGCGCACTTCAAAAATCAAAATCGGGACGTCGCAATGACGAGAATTTTGCGAAGCAGGTAGAAGATAAACGCGTGCAGCTTGAGAAATATGAAACACTTTGTAATGAAATTGGTCACCCACCGGGTGAGGTTGCATTGGCCTGGTTACTTCATAATCCAATTGTAACGGCACCAATTATTGGTCCGCGCACCATAGAACAGCTTGAAAGCGCAGTGAGAGCTGCAGACATTCAAATGGATGAAGAAATACTAAAAAAACTGGATGAGATCTTTCCCGGCCCAGGAGGAGAAGCGCCAACGGCTTATGCCTGGTAAAGAGAATTCTACTCCGCGGATGTTTAAATTTTTATCAGTAACAGCAAGTGTTCCCACCTTCAGGTTTATGTATAGTAACTCAAAGGTAACTTCCCTTTTAAGATTCAATATGTTGCAGTAATGTGAGGTTCTTAAACGACCTCAATCCCGATAGTTATCGGGACCAGAAAATAGGGATGTTTTTTTGTTTTAGAGTATTACTTAATTTTTTTCCCGGAGCCAATAATCTGAATAAATCTTATAATAAAAATTATTTTAAGTGTTATGCCTAAAACGATAAAATAGACAGGTTTAAGAAACAAATGTTCAGGATCTAACCAATACATTCCTACAAAAAATAATATCAATCCCAATCCTAAACAAAAAAGCTCTATGCCGGGTTTATATTCACCTTTTTTCACCTTTTTTATTATGTAGATTACCTTGCATACAACACCAATAATAATAAGGGATAAGCCTAAATTTTCTAATTGATTTGTTGCTCTAAGAATAATACCTATTGATAACGAAATAATTCCTGTAAATAATAAATACTTTGGTCCCATTAAGATGTTTGAATGCGGCTAAATTAAACACTCAAACCGATTTAATTCATGATATTTATTAGATTTTGATTGAAAAAACTTAATTATAGAATCTTATGGAAGAAGATGTTGAATTAAAAAATCATCAAAAAAAGACAATCAATTAATAAAAATTCTTTCTTATTTCTTTCGATTGCTGTCAAGATAGAAGATAGAGATGCTTTTCCGTTTTTAAAGTGTTTGTTACTACTCAAAACCTTTAATAAATTTTTGATATAGCAAAATATGTTTATTTTAGAAGCGCAAGTCAACTTAAAGGCAATCAGTATCAAGGTAAATTGTTCGATCAAAAAATAACATATAAAACTAATCACTTAAAAAGATTACCAACGTTTTGTCTTTTGCTTTTCTTTTTTTTATTTGTCAAGGCACATGGCATAGCGGATCTTGGCAATATTCCATTTATTACAACATGGAAAACTGATAATAATGGTATTTCTAATGACGATCAGATAATAATTCCCACAATTGGAGGCGGTTATAGTTATGATGTAAATTGGGGAGATGGCAATGTGTCTACAGGCCAAACAGGTGATGCTATTCACTCCTATGCAAGTCCCGGAGTATATCAGGTAAGTATAACCGGAGAATTTCCGCGTATTTACTTTAATAATAGTGGTGATAAAGAAAAAATACTGAGTATTGATCAATGGGGCAATAATGTTTGGAGTTCTATGCTTAATGCATTTAGAGGATGTAATAATTTACTTGGTAATTTTATTGATACCCCAAATTTATCTCAGGTTAATAATATGTCATACATGTTTTATGACGCTCAATCATTCAATTCTTTTCTAGGAGATTGGGATGTGAGCAATGTAACAGATATGTCATTTTTGTTTTCCAGAGCGTTATCATTTGATCAGAATATAGGAAGTTGGGACGTGAGTAATGTGACAAACATGTCTCACATGTTTGATAGTGCCACGTCCTTTAATCAAGAGATCGGCAATTGGGATGTGAGTAACGTTGTTGACATGTCAAATATGTTTTACTATGCTATTTCATTTAATCAGAATCTAGATAATTGGAATGTTGGCAATGTAACGGACATGTCCTATATGTTCTACACGAGCTACAGCATTTAATGAAAGTATTAGTAATTGGGATGTGAATAATGTGCTGGACATGTCCTATATGTTTTTTGATACCGTTTTATTCAATTCTGATATAGGTAACTGGGATGTTAGTAATGTCACAGATTTGTCTTACATGTTCACTAACGCTTCAAATTTCAACCAAGACATAGGAGTCTGGAATGTTGGCAATGTAACTAATATGGCTGTCATGTTTTTTGAAGCAATTTCGTTCAATCAGGATATAGGAAATTGGAATGTAAGTAATGTAACGGATATGTCTAATATGTTCTATGAAGCTTCTTCCTTCGATCAAGATATTGGTAATTGGGATGTCTCCAATGTCACAGATATGTCTTTTATGTTTGAAGAAGTACTGCTGTCTGTAGCCAATTATGATGCTTTGTTGATAGGATGGAATTCCGGAAGTTTGCAATTTAATGTGCCTTTTAGTGGAGGACTAAGCCATTATTGCCAGGGAACATTATCAAGAGCTGATATGATCTCAAGTTATAACTGGCAAATTACTGATGGAGGAACCTTGGGACCGGTTATAGATGACCTTCCAGATTTAACAGTAGCCAATTTTTATGTGCTGCCAACTATTACGGGATCAAATCTAACCGGAAGTGAAGGATATTTCACCGAATCAAATGGTTCAGGTACTGCTTTTAACTCCGGTGAAGTAATTAACTTCAATGATTTTAGCTTATATCCAATTATATTATATGTGTATGATAATTTAAATTTAGGTTGTGATTCAGAGCATAGTTTTGAACTGACTATAACTTCAGAAATATCATGTACAATACTGGCGTCCCCATTATCTGGGGAGACAGATGTACCTGTCAACACGAATCTGACATGGAATTCAATCAGTGAAGCAACAGGATATAGATTAAGTGTAGGAACAAGTTCAAACGATTCAGATATTTTGAATTCTTTTGATGTTGGTAATGTTTTGAGTTATAGTTTGCCCCTTAATTTACCTGAGAACACACAAATTTTTGTAAAGATTTCACCATATAATGAAGAATTAGAAGTTTTATCCTGTTCAGAAGAAAGTTTTAATACTGCATCCTATTCTAATTTAAACGATAAAATACCTAAATTTTTTACACCAAATAATGATGGTATAAATGATCGATGGACAGTTTCGGATCCTTTAAATCAGGTTTCAAGAATTTTGATCTTAAATCGGTATGGTAAATTATTCATGGATGTATTTGATTTTCCAGGAGGTTGGGATGGAAATTATAAAAATCAACCTTTACCGGTGGATGATTATTGGTATGTCATTTATTATAAAACGGGTGAAATTTTAAAAGGACATTTCAGTTTGATAAGATAAATAAATGGTGTTTTATGGTTTTTCCAAATCAGTAAATAATTCTATAAAAAGTTTTTTCTCTCGTCTCGTCTATTACCACCGCCGGCTATCGTGGTTATCGGGATAAGAAAATTCAGATGTTTTTCTGTTTTAAGAGCCTTTGTTAACTCAATATTTCCTTGGAAGTGACTTAGCATCATTTAAATTCAAATTAAATCATGGATATTAGTGTATTTCATCGATTAAATTTGGCATTATATCGGTATATTACTATATTTAAGCACTTAACCGCAGATTATGGGAGCCCCAAAATTCCTGTCTATTATAAAGTCAATTTTTTACGACCTTACTTGTCAGGGAATAATATTATTATTTTTACTTATAAGTTTTACTTCTCAGGCTCAAATCATGCAGCTTGAAGTGGTTGGTGGTACAGTGGTAACTCAGGGTTCCACTATTACAATAAATGCCGGTTCAAGTCTTGATTTTAGAATTACAAATATTGAAACGACTAATTGTAAAAACTTAAATATAAAAGATGTCGATATTTCCAATACTACAGATTTTGACATAGATCCTAACAATCCTAAGAAAAATATAAAACCGGCTGACTGTCCGGGTAACAAGAAATTTCTAGATTTTGAAATTGTAAATATAAGTCCTGCCTGCGCTACTGCTAGCACGCTTGTAACTGTAGAAATTAAGAATCAAGCAGATTTTACTTTTACTTTAGAGGTAATAAGTTCACCTGAAATATATGTTTTAGGTGGGAATCCATGGTCAGATATCTTTCACAATTCTACGATCACTTCTGATACAAATGGCACTTATTTCGGTGTTGTTGAGGAAGGAAGTGTTATTACAAGGACATATTTTGTTACTAATGTAGGAAGTTGTTATTTGGATATTACTGCATTATCAAGTTCAAACTCGGACTTTGCCGTAACATCACCATATCCAATACCATCAAATAATATTCTTCCGTACGATTATATTCTTATAGATGTTACTTTTACATGCTCCTGTTGCAGGTACTGGAACTCAGACAGCTACAATCAGTATTGATAACTCTGACAATACGACATTTAATTTTGATGTAAGTGCCGAAATGTTTAATGAGAATATTCCTGGGCCTGGAGGTATTACAGCCGATTTTAGATTATGGCTTAAAACAAGCAGAGGAATTATTAAAACAGGAACGAATGTGTCTTTATGGAAAGATCTGGGAACAAATGGAAAAGATGCCGAGCAACCTATATCTGCGAATCAACCCACTTACTTTGATGATGTAACATCAAACATTAATTTCAACCCGGTCATACAATTTGAAAATGATGGAGCAGGGACGGAGCAGTACTTGTATAATACCACAAATGGATTTTACAGCCAGGATATTTTTATAGTCATGATTCCGGATGCTGCCATGTCCAGTGGTTCACCAAGAAACACAATTTTTTCCGGAGTTTCTTCCCGTAATCCTAACGATATTACTGGAGTCGGTTTTGGAGATTATTCAACGCGATTCACAGATGAGATATTGTCATATAACCAAGACACTGAAACATCTTATAATGGTGTGGCGGAAATTAGTACAACTAAATCCTACAGTAATGCGGGAATTATAAATGTAAGAAATGATGCAAGCCCGGTAACAGCGCAAGAAATACTATATAACTCCCAATTATTGAGCACATCTTCAGTTGATGACATCATCCCTTATGTAAATGTGGGATATGTTGATCCCTCACCACCGAATTCAGTATTTGGGACAGAATTTTGGATTGGTAAAAATTTCGACCAGCAAGGAAGTTTAAATGGACGAGTTGCAGAAATATTCACATTTGCAGAACGTGTTACAGATTCCGATCGACAAAAGATAGAATCTTATTTGGCAATAAAATATGGTATTACCTTGGGAAGCTCAAATGAAGCACAAAAGGATTATATCAATTCTTTTAATACAATTGTTTGGGACATAACCTCCAATTCGGGATATAACTATGATGTAGCAGGTATTGGTAGAGATTCCATTTCCGACTTAAACCAGAAACAATCTAAAACATTAAATTCGATTAACGGAGTAACAATTGGTTTAGGTGGTATTTATGATACGAATAGTGCAAATCCTAATGAATTTGAAGACGATGGTGATTTCTTAGTGTGGGGAAATAATAATGGGGCTTTATCCGGAACCAATACGAATACAATTACGATTGCCTCCGGAATTACAACTTCCGCTACAAGAATAAATAGAAAATGGAAGATAGTTGAGAGTGTTGAGGCTGTTGGTGGGGATTTGGAAACTGTTTTTGTGGGTATACCTGAAACAGCATTTAGTGGATTTTCTAAAACAGTAGATGAAGAATATGCATTAATTGTTGCCGATGATCCTGCTTTTGCAGATGGTGATATAATTGATGTAGTTCCGTTGTCAATACATGCAGATCCATCAACAGGAATTCCAATATTAGATCAATATGGTAGCCCAATCTATAAAACATGGTACAATTTTCATGAAACCAAGTATTTTACTTTTGGTAAAGTGCCTAGATTAATAGAAAAGCATTCTATTAATATTGCCTCAGGAGATTACATGGTAGGTGAAGTTCCAATGAATCTAAATGCAAATGCATTTGCTGTTTCTGCATGGATTAAAAGCAGCCCAAGTGCAAATACCAGGACTATAATGGCAAAAGGAAGTAAATTGCAATTGCGTTTAAATCCTTCTAATCAAGTTGAAGTTACATTAGATGATCTTGCATCTGCAAAATTCACTTCTACAATTGGCATAAATGATAGTAAATGGCATCAGATAACATTTGTTTATAAAAGTGGGACCATCTTTTTATACATTGACGGAGTTTTAGATCATTCGGAACAAGATGTAGTTGCTCCTTCGCCTAATTTTAATCATTTTTCTGTTGGAGCCATTTACGATGATAAAAATTCAATAACTAATCCATTTTTAGGGGAGATAGATGAAATTTATATATGGAATCAGGCACTAACAGAAGATCAGGTAAGATATCTCATGAATCAAGAGGTGGAACGATTTGATGTTAGCGGCACTGATTATGTTACCGGCAAAATAATTCCGTTTGGCAGCTCAAGTAATGTGGTGGCATCAATTCCATGGAGTGACCTGGTACTATATTATAATTTCAATTGTTTTCATGGTTCTACAGTTGAAGGTTTATCAGATAGTAGACAATTTCTAAGATTGAAACACTTAGATAAGGATAAAACTTTACTTGTTGATCAGACCGCGCCATTACCATATGTTACGGCAGCTGATGGTGCTTGGGATGACCCGGGAACCTGGTCTAACAGTGCTGATCAGATGGTACCAAATTCGTTAAGTTTGGATGGTGTAACACACGTAGATTGGAATACTGTAGAATTAAATCATAACATATCCTCAGGCGACAGGGATATCGCTCTTTTAGCATTAAAAAATAATTCAGGAGTAATCACAATAGCAGATCCAAACGAAGATCCGGATGAAACAAATTCAGGACAAGCCTTGAAAATAACAAATTACTTAGAAATAGATGGTGTCATTGACCTGGTAGGTGAATCACAATTGATACAAACTGAAGGTAGTATTCTTGATGAAGATAGTGGCGGCTATATTGAAAGGGATCAGCAAGGAACAGCAAATAGTTTTAACTATAATTATTGGTCATCTTCAGTGGGTCCAACTAGCGGTGACACGGCCACAAGGGGAACAGGTATTTCAAGTACAAATGCCAGTCATTCCATCTCTGATGTGTTATTTGATGGAACCGATTCCAATATCCATCAAAATATTTCCTTCTTTCCTTCTCATACAGCTGCGGATTCTGGTACTTCTAGTCCTATTATCATAAGTTCCTATTGGCTTTACAAATTTTATGGTGCTGATGATAACTATAATTCTTGGGAATCTATTTCCGAAACTTCGAATTTAACTCCAGGTGAAGGTTATACTATGAAAGGTTCCTCTGGTGCTGCAGATATTCTTAACGATTTACAAAACTATGTGTTTAAAGGAAAACCAAACAATGGTGACATTACACTAACTTTGGATAACTCATCTGGAAATGTACATCGTTTAATTGGAAACCCATATCCTTCTGCGATTGATGCCACAGAATTTATTTTAGATAATTTAAGCGTTGCGGACGGAGGCAACAATGTAAATGGAACCATTTTTAACGGAGCTTTATATTTTTGGGATCATTTTGGTGAAGAGAATTCACATAATTTGGGTGACTATGTTGGGGGTTATGCCACAAGAAACTTAATAGGAGGCGTAGCCGCAATATCGAACGACAATCGCATAAATAATACCTCAAATGCAGGTAGTCCCGCTTTGGGGACTAAAGAGCCAGGACAGTTTATTCCGGTAAATCAAGGATTTTTTGTGTCAACTGAAATAGCTGGATTTAATGATGATAATGGCTTACCAATTGCCACCGTAGATGGCGGTAATATTATATTTAAAAATAATCAGCGCGTTTTTGTTCCGGAAACCACAAGTAGTTCAGTCTTTTTTAGAACCTCGTCACTTAATTTGACAGATCATGAGTCTTACAATAGCTATCAAAAAATTAGATTGATTTTTGACTCTCCAGGTGGATATCATAGACAAATTCTTATTGGAAATGATCCCAATGCTTCCCAAGGTTTTGATATGGGTTACGATGCTTTTATGGCCACAATCAATCAGGAAGATATGTATTGGCTAATAAATCAAGGACGATTTGTAATACAGGGTGTTAATGAGTTTAATGATGGTCAAGAATTTCCTTTAGGCTTGATTATAAAGGAATCGGGATTGGCACGCATTAAAATCGGTGATCTGGAAAACATAGATTCCAATACTGAAATCTATATAAAAGATAATGCTTCAGGGGAGCAATTTGAAATTCGAAATGAACCATTTGAAATCGATTTAGAAGCAGGAACTTATAACGATAGATTTAGCCTTGTTTTTGCATCAAGGATAATAGAGGAAGAAGATATCATTACAGAAGAATCTTTGATAGGTGAAGAAGATGTAATAGTATATTTCAATTCACCGTCGTCTGAGTTGACAATTCGTGTTGGAACAAATGTATCAATCTTGGATGTGACCTTAAACAATGCTCTTGGACAAAGAATTGAAGAATTAGATTTTTCCTCAGACATTAATACGATTCAATTATATGTCAATACTGGAGTTTATATTCTTCAAATAAAAACCTCTGTAGGTTCTGTAATCAAGAAAATAATTGTTAAATAATTATTGCTTCTTCATTCTTAACAAACTAATCCCATTTTACCACTGCTAATCATCGTTTAAAAGATTCGGATGTTTTTCGTTTTAAAACTTTTATACTTATAAAATTCTTAAAGAGTTATTAATAAAAATGATGGAGCCAATTTTTTTACTATTTTTATAGGAGCTTCATTTTTGCCAAAGATTTCCTATACTTCAAAAAATTAGATTATGCCAGTATATCAATTAGATATTAACAACCAGTTTGTTAATGTAGAGGCCGACAGAGACACTCCTTTATTGTGGGTTTTAAGAGATCAGTTAAACCTATTAGGAACAAAATATGGCTGCGGTATTGGTCAATGCGGCTCATGCGTAGTGCACATAGATGGAATAGCAGTTAAAAGCTGTTTATTGCAAGT
The DNA here is from genome assembly GCA_963827785.1 of uncultured Flavobacteriaceae bacterium. Taxonomy (GTDB): domain Bacteria; phylum Bacteroidota; class Bacteroidia; order Flavobacteriales; family Flavobacteriaceae; genus Site-B1. Next base: position 207,043 of record CAWHCT010000018.1, read on the forward strand.
CTCACAACTTCAGGGAATGAAAATAACTACCATAGAAGGACTCTCGGAGGAAGGTTTGCATCCTGTTCAGGAAGCGTGGAAAGAGGTTGATGTGCCGCAATGCGGCTACTGCCAAACTGGTCAGATCATGACCGCTTCTGCTTTTCTTAAGAATAATCCTAAACCAACCGATTCCGAGATTAGAAACGCGATGCAAACAAACATTTGCAGATGTGCCACTTACAACAGTATAGAAAAAGCGGTAAAGATTGCTGCTAAAAAATTAAGTTAAACAGTAAATCCGCATCAAATGAAAACTTCAAGACAAATAAATAAAAGCAGGAGAGATTTTTTAAGAACTTCTGCATTAGCTAGTGGTGGTATGATCATCGGGTTTAACTTGTTCAATGCCTGTAAACCGGATATTAAACCTCCTGTAGATCTAAGTCTGTTAGATTATAATGATTTTAATGCATTTATTAAAATATCAGATGATGGTAAAGTGACCATTTTTGCCCCAAACCCTGAGATCGGTCAGGGCGTGAAAACTTCAATGCCTATGCTTATTGCAGAAGAGCTTGATGTTGCCTGGAAAGATGTGAATGTCGTACAAGGAGCTCTTGATACCAAAAATTATACAAGACAGGTTGCCGGAGGTAGTCAATCTATAAGATTAGGCTGGGAGCCATTGCGTGAAACCGGAGCAACTGCAAGGCAAATGCTGGTTAATGCTGCAGCTGCTAAATGGAATGTAGATCCATCAGAATGCACTACAAATGAAGGTGTTATTAAAAATGCCAATGGCGATAAATTGGGTTACGGAGAAGTTGTAAAAGAAGCAGCTATGTTGGAAGTTCCCGATCAGGTTACTCTCAAAGATCCGAAAGATTTTAAAATTATTGGAGCGGATATAAGCAATGTAGATATTGATAAAATAATAACAGGTAAACCGTTATTTGGGTTAGACTATAAAGTTGATGGAATGCTATATGCTTCCGTTATGAGACCACCGGCATTCGGACAGAAACTGGCGTCTTTTGATGACACAAATGCAAGAGAAGTAAACGGAGTACAAGATGTTATAAAATTTGGTGATAAAATAGCTGTTTTGGCCACTAATACCTGGTCTGCAATGAAAGGAAAAAATGCTTTAAAAGCAGAATGGAAAGAAGATTCTAAACCTGAAGACACCAAACTGCATGATGAGAAACTTTTAGGATTGCTCGATGGTAATTCTTTTGAAACACTTCGGAAAGATGGTGATGTTAAAGAAGCATTTTCTGAAGCCGATCTGGTTTTAGAAAGAACCTATGAATCTCCTTTTTTACCTCATAACTGCATGGAACCAATGAATTTTTTCGCAAATGTGACTGCAGATAAGATAGAATTGGTAGGTCCTATTCAAACTCCGGAAGGCACTGCATATGGTGTTGCAAAAATGTTAGGTAGAAGTGCAAGTGAAGTGAGTCTTCAAATGACCAGGATGGGTGGAGGATTCGGAAGACGTTTATATGGCGATTTTGCTATGGAAGCAGCAGAGATTTCACATCTTGCTAAAAAACCTGTACAAGTGGTCTTCTCTCGTGAAGATGATATGACAGACGGCATTTATAGACCGGCTATTAAGTATAGAATAGCGGCATCGATTAAAGAAGGTAAATTAACAGGATATCATTTAAAGGAAGCAGCTATAAATAATAATATGTACGGATTGATACCAAACTTCTTTCCTGCGGGAGCAATTGAAAATTATCAGGTAGATGTTGCCAATTATAAAAGTAATATTACAACAGGTGCATGGAGAGCACCATACACTAATTTTTTAGCATTTGCGGAACAAAGTTTCTTTGATGAACTGGCAGAAGTTATGCAAGTAGATCGTATACAATTACATTTGGATTTATTACAAAAGGTAAAAGGTACTACAGATGAACGCATTCAGTACAGTCCTGAACGTTTAGAAACGGTCATCAAACTAGCAGTTGAAAAATCTAGATGGGGGAAAATGAAGGAAGGCATTTATCAGGGATTTTCAACTTATTATTGCCATAATACTCATGTAGCAGAAGTCGTGGATCTGGAAATGCAGAATGGATTCCCAATTATAAAGAAAGTGACCTGTGTTGTAGATTGTGGTATCGTTGTTAATCCTCTTGGAGCAAGAAATCAGGTAGAAGGTGGAGTTCTTGACGGAATTGGTCATGCGATGTATGGTGAGTTAACTTTTGTTGACGGCATACCATCATCAAATAATTTTGACACTTATCAATTGATAAGGATAAATCAGACACCACAGGTTGATGTTCATTTTATTGAAAGCGATATGGCACCAACCGGACTTGGAGAACCAACATTACCACCAGTAGGTGGGGCTATTGCCAATGCCATTTATGCGGCTACTAAAAAACGTATTTACAAACAGCCTTATATCAATAATCTGGAATTACAGGATTTTAAGGCTTAAATTCGGAATCTAAAAAACACGAACAGATTAAATAAGTTCCTTTATGATGCATGAATTCAAAAATATTGTCAACGCTTATAGGCAAGCTAAATTGAATGCTCTTAAAGCGGTATTAGCAACAGTTGTAGACCTGGATGGTTCGTCATACAGAAAGCCGGGTGTAAGAATGTTGATACTTGAAAATGATGAAATGGTTGGAGCGGTTAGTGGAGGATGCGTGGAAAAAGAAGTATTAAGACAGGCTCAATCGGTTTTTAAAGATGGTAAATCAAAAATGATGACCTATGACGGCAGATACAGATTAGGTTGTGAAGGAGTGATCTACATTTTGCTCGAGGAGTTCAAACCAGAAGATGATTTTATTGAGAAATTTAATATTGCCTTAGAAAACAGGGAATCACTAAAAATCGAATCAAATTACAGAAGAGAGGAAGGTGTCTTTTCTGATATTGGTTCTATGGTTAAAATTGGTGATATTCCATTTCCTTTATCCCAATTAAAGGGTTTGAACAATTCCATTGACCTGTTCAAACAAGAATTAGAGCCTTGTTTCAAGTTAATTATTTTTGGAGCAGAACATGATGCAGTACAGCTTTGTAACCTGGCATCTGCAACCGGATGGGAAGTGGAGGTGGTTTCAGGAGTTTCAGAACCTAAAACAATCGAAAATTTTCCTGGAGCTCAAAGTTTCGTTTCAACTTCTGTTGAATCCTATGATATAAATGCGATAGATAATGAAACTGCAATTATGATAATGACCCATAGTTTTGCAAATGATTTGAAATGGATTTTAGCCTTAAAAGATTGCCAGCCTGCATATCTGGGTTTATTAGGTCCGGTGAAAAAGAGAGAAAGCCTGATCTCAAGTATGCTTGAATATGAGCCAAATATTTCCGAGAGTTTTATTGAGTCCTTACACGGTCCTGCCGGATTAAATATTGGCTCCGTCACTTCACAGGAAATCGCTGTTTCAATTATTGCTGAAATTTTAGCTGTAAAACGCAATCAGACACCTATGTCCTTAAAAGAGAAAACAGGAAATATTCATGCCTAGATAAATGCCCAAAAAATCGAAAATTGCGATCTTGATAATGGCAGCCGGTGGGTCGACCAGAATGGGAAGTCCAAAGCAATTATTGAAATGGGGAAATTCCAATCTTTTAAACCATACTATAACATTTGGGACTAAATTGGAATCAGAAAGGATTTTTGTAGTTCTAGGATCAAAAGCAGACCAGATAATTCCTGAAATAAAGTCAAAAAAGTTAAATATCCTGATAAACGAGAATTGGCAAAAAGGATTAGGAAATTCAATTTCGTTAGGTGTAAGTTCCATTTTAAAGGTCTATCCTAATCTGGATGGTATATTGATCATACTTGTTGATCAACCTTTAATTAATCTGGATCATTATTTAAAATTGATCAACGCCTTTTCAAAAGGTAAAGATCAAATTATAGCCACTAAATACAAGGATGGGAAATTGGGTGTTCCGGCTTTATTTGATCTGGTGTACTTCAAAGATTTGTGTCTTTTAAATTCCAATTTTGGGGCTAAACAATTGATTGGCAAGTATCTAAAACATGTAATTTCATTCAAAAGTGACAAATCTGATTTTGATATTGACACACTGGACGAATACGAAATTTTGTATAAAGCAAACCATTAATTGTTGTTGAATTCTCTTAATGGATGGGTTATTTAGACTATCTTTAAGAAAACCAACTAAAAATAAAATCATGGGATGCTATAATTCAGCTGTAATCAATGCCCCTTCAGACAAAGTCTTCAATTTATTAAAAAACTTTCATGATCTTTCATGGAGTAAAAATGTCGTTTCCAAAGTGGATAAAATAGGTGATAAACGTCACTATGAAGTAGGTGCAAAGCGAATATTGAATGATGCTTTTCATGAAACATTGCGATCAATTGATAATGATAATATGAAATTCACTTACAGCATCGATGACGGACCCGGACCTGTTTCAAAAGAAAATGTGAAAGGTTATTTAGGCGAAGTTAGAGTTATTCCAATTACAGAGAATAACACCTCTGTGGTTGTTTGGACCTCTAAATGGGCTTCAGAAAAAGAAGGTGGTGTGGCGGATTTTTGTAATCCTATTTATCATGCTTTACTTCAGGACCTAAAAAGCCATTTTGGGAACTGAAATGAATTACTAAAAATTAACTAATAGAATCTAAATTTATGCTGGTTAAATCATAGATTTAGATCTTTTTTATTCACATAATTATTGTGAAAAAGGGCTATTTAAAGGCAAAAACTAGTTGTCATTGTTAACGATTTGTGCAGTTCATCTAAAATAGTTGCTGTAATTTATATTTTTTCACATTTTTTTATATATTGCTGTCCTTCTAGGTCCCCAAAAAGTTTATTTGACTTTAGAGGTTTAATTATTAATCCATTTACAGATACAATTCTGTTAAGAATTTTATCGACTTCCCTTTCGTTCAATTTTATTACTCTAGAGGTATGTATATATTTCTGTAATAAGGTTTTTGGATTAAGAAATTCTAGTTTACTAGACAAAGATAACAATTGTTAAACCTTAAATTATTTAAAGATGAGATCCTTAAAATTACTATTAGTAGCAGCTGTTTTTTGCTCGGCATTCGTTGCCTGTGAAAAACAAGATCTAAACGAAGACGAATTAATGCTTAACCCTGATGTTGTTTCAGTAACAACAGGAGGACAAGTAGATGATGATGGTGGATTAGATTAATTCCACCTTATAAAAATAAATTAAAGCCCATAACATTTGTTATGGGCTTTTTTATTTATATCGAAAAATTATGAATAAATTTGGGAAGATTAAAATACTGGATTTGTTCAAAAATTTATTTTTCTATTTATTCCTCTTAGTTACAATTCAAATATTCTTATTCACAATCAAAGGAATTCAGTGAATTAGATAGTATATCCTATTTAATTGATAGAGCTGAACGATAAATCTATATCTTATATTGAAAGACTGTCATTTGCAGAAAGTGCAAAACGACTTGCAGAAAGAGCAAAGAATGATACACTGGAGAATCAGGCTTTTAGATATATTGCACTGAATCACTTTCATTTAAAAAACTATAATCTTTTTAAAAAAGCAAGTCGAGAATATTTGACACATTCAATAAAAATTAAAGATTCTACAAGTATAGCTAAAGGCTAATGTTTATTTAGGGCAATTTTATAATGACACTATCAGAAAGTGATAGCGCCTATTTTTATTATTACAATGCTGAAAAAATATATAGGTCAATTAAGGATAGATCTCGAATTGGGTAAAACTTTGCTAAAAATTGCCATTGTTCAAAAGAATGAAAAGGATTTTATTGGAAGTGAAGTATCGACTATTGAGGCCATATCCATTTTAGAACCATTAGAACGAGATGAATTTTTTGCATCCTTTATATAATAATTTAGGTATTATTTACAATGAATTAGGGGATTATGATGAAGCCATTAATTATCATGAAAAATCATTGGAGAAATTAAGAAAAAATTTGAAAACAGCAGATTTAAAATTAGTCAATAATTCAATTAATAATATAGCAGTTGTTTATAAGAATGCTAGACAATATGAATAAGGCCTTGGAGAATTTTGAATTAAATTCTTGAAAATGATAGCTTAGTAAATAAAAGACCGGATCATTTTATGCCTTAGTCTTAGGTAATTATGCACATACTAAATTTCTTTTGAATGAAATAGAAGAGTTACTGGACTTATATCTTAAAGCATTTAAAAGTATGCGATAGTATCAACATGATGATTACAAAGCTATTGCAATTAAGCATCCATCTTTCAGAATACTATAACAGCATTAATCAAAAGGACTCTGCAAAATATTATGCCTATGCCGCAAAGAATTATGCTGCAAATTTCCACAATGATGACTATTTAAAAACCTTATTGCATCTTTCAAAAATTGAAGAAGATAGTCTTGCTGTCAATTATTATAAGGAATACATCACTTTAAATGACAGTTTAATTAGCAACGAAAGGGCTATCAGAAACAAATTTGCTAGAATACGTTATGAGACCAAGGAGATAGAACAAAGAAATGAGACGAATTACGCAGGAACGATTATATCTTTTAATACTTTCTATTGCATTGATACTTTCCATTTTCTTGATTTATATAACCATATCTCAGCGCGCAAAAAACAAAGAATTAAAGCTCAACCAGTTGCAACAGGAAGCCAACGAAGAGATCTATAATTTAATGTTAACACAGCAGGATAAAATTGAAGAAGGCAGAGCTCAGGAGAAAAAGAGAATTTCTGAAGATCTTCATGATGGGATATTAGGCAGATTATTTGGAACCCGATTGAGCTTAGATAGTTTGAATGAAAAAACAGATGTAGACACGGTTAAAAACAGAGGCGTTTATATTGAAGAACTCAAGGCCATTGAACAGGAAATAAGAAAAATTTCACATGATCTTAATTCTGATATTGTTTCAGGTTCCGGATTTTTCGACATAATTAAAACTTTAGTTGAAAATCAGACCAAGGTTTATAATTTGAAATATGAACTCAAGAAAAATGATGATATAGATTGGGAAAGTATACCGAACAAAACAAAGATCAATTTTTACAGAATAATTCAGGAATCTTTACAAAATATCTATAAGCATGCTGATGCTAAACTTGTAAAGATTAACTTTGAATTAAAGAATGATTTTATTTTATTGGAGATTACAGATGACGGGAATGGGTTTGAAATAAATAAAGTAAAAAAAGGAATAGGTTTAAAGAATATTGCATCCAGAGTTGAGGATTTGGGTGGCGATTTAGATATAAATTCAATGAGGGGAAAAGGGACTACTGTTTTGGTCCTTATTCCAAATTAATAAAAATCAATCATGCAAAACATTAAAATGTTAATGATAGATGATCATCCTATGATAATTGAGGGTTATCAAAATACGATCTTATCTACTAAAACGCACAAACAGGAGTTTGATATTGATATAGCTTCTACCTGTGACATGGCTTTAGAGTACATTCACAATTCATTAAACAGTAAACCTTATGATATCCTTTTTGTAGATATAAAAATTCCGCCTTCGTCTGATGGATTGATAACTTCGGGTGAAGATCTGGCCAAATATGCAAGAAAAATGCTGCCTAAAGCCAAGATAATAATTTTAACCATGTATAACGAGTCCTATCGAATTCATAATATTTTAAAGACAATAAATCCTGAAGGGCTACTTATAAAAAGTGATTTAACCTCCAGCGAGTTGTCAAGCGCATTCTTGAATATTTTAGAGAATCCTCCATATTATAGCAGTACAGTAAATAATTTTTTAAGAAAGACCATTACTACCGATATTTTTGTGGATGAAAAGAACAGAAAAATACTTCATTTGTTATCCCAGGGAGTGAAAACCAAGAATCTTGCAGAACATGTTGGACTGTCTTTAAGTGCAGTTGAAAAACGAAAAAAACAACTCAAAGAATTGTTTTCTGTTGAGGATGGACAGGACGAAACCTTATTAAAAGAAGCAAGAAACAAAGGGTTTTTGTAGTTTTTTTAAAAAAATCATTGTTTTATCAGGTGTTTTGCCGTCTCAAAACCCTTGTTGTCATTGATAAGTGAACGGCTTCCGCATAAATTTTGAGGTTTTACCACAGCATTTTTAAATACATAAGACTTACTTTTGTATGAATCAACAGTACGATTGATTAATCCTCATTATTAATTGTTGATTAATAGCAACCCTCATGGCCCTATGATTGATAAGCACTAAACTTGTAATCATGGGGCTTTTTTTGTTTCTAAAAGGTGAAGAATTCAGCTTTATATTCCCAGAATGTTGAAATAAAGAAACCCAGATAAATAACGGCAACCATAAATTTTAAAAATGTACCTGTTAAGAAGCCTAAAAAAGATCCGAATGCAGCTTTCATGGCATCTTTTGATTCTGCTTTATTGATCAATTCGCCAATTAATGCTCCTAGAAATGGCCAGATAACAATACCAAATATTCCAAGAACAGGAAAGAAGATCGCTACTAATAAACCGATGGTTGTTCCCAGCATTCCGGCTTTGGTCCCTCCAAATTTTTTGGTGCCTACAACTGGTATGATGTAATCTAACGCAAAAACGATCAAGGCTACGGCCAGAGTAATACCTAAAAACAACCAGTCATCCTGCACGGTTTTGGTAAGATATAGCAACAGTAAACCTATCCAGCTTAATGGTGGTCCTGGCAAAACAGGTAAAAAACTGCCTATAATACCAATAAGCATAAATAAAAACCCAGCAATTAATAAAAATATGTCCATGAATAGAAATTAAATACAGATATATGACTAAGATACTATAAGTTTGTTACAGAATTGATCAGGATATGAATCAAATTATTTGTAATTTTCATTGTCCATTTTTTATGAAAATGAAGAACTTTCTAATTGTTATTATTTGTTTAATTCTTTTCTCATGCAACTATTTTGATGTTAAGAAAACCTCAACTGAAGCAATCTTAGAAGAAGAGTTAAAATCAGTTAGCTTGAATGAAGTAGATGTATATCCTGCCTTTGCTGCGTGCGACTCGTCATCAACCATTCAAGAACGAAAATATTGTTTTGAAAACACCTTGATAAGTCAAATACGAAAAACTCTGACACAGGAAAAAATGATAGTTACAACAGATCTCACCGATACTATCGTTATTGATTTTAAATTATCGGATAAAGGAGAGATCTCAATTTTAAATTTAAAAATCAATAAGAAAACACTAGAAGCTTTGCCGAATATTACGAATCAAATAAAGACAGCAATAGATTCCTTACCAAAAATATATCCTGCAATTAAGAGAGGACAACTGGTTACTACTCAATTCAAATTGCCCGTAATTATAAATTCAGATTAAAACCTGATGGCTAGTTTTTGAAGAAACCTTAAGATCTCAACGTACAACCAGATTAGAGATACTAAAAGTCCCCAGGTTGCCAACCATTCTTTATATTTCGGGGCTTTATTTTTTTGCCTTTCAATAAAATCAAAATCCAGAAGGAGTGTAAAGGAGGCAACTATTGCAGCCACTACGTTAAATCCAATGGCTATCCATGAAGTTCCCCAAATAAATGGATTGTGGATCCCAAAAAAACTTAATATCCAGGAGACAATATAAATAACAAAAATACTGGCAGCAGCAGTAACAATTACAGTTCTAAGTCTTTTAGTAACCACTATTATTCTAGTTTGGTATAGCAATAACATCGTGAAAAAAGTAATGACTGTTACGCCAACAGCCTGATAAGGCAAATCAGGAAATTTTACATGTGCGTAGGAACTGAATCCACCCAGAAAAAATCCTTTTGCAATGGCATAAAGTGGCACTAAAAAGTGAGCCCAGTGATTTCGAACAGAAATTAATATACTAATTACAATTGCTGCTAACATACCACCTAAAGTAAACCACTTTACAGGTGTTCCCTCCGAATGGATTTTCCAAACAAATGCTATAATTGCCGTAATAATCGCCAGTAAAAAAAGTGATTTAATAATGATGCCGTGAACCGACATTCTTGCAGATGATTTTTCAGAATCGCCCCAAAAATAATTGTTAAAAGCTGGATTGGAGGTTTTGTATAGATTCACTACAAGTTGAATTTATATCCTAAAGCAATATTGGTTGAAAAATTCCCTTGATTGTCCAATGACAATGCAAAAAGTTCATTGTAGTAAAGTGTTATAAAACTGTTTTCGCTTATTTTGATATCTGCTCCAAGACCAAAAATAACCGGAGCATCAAAAGATGTGGCTGATTTATCTACAGGTTCACCACCTCCTTCAGGTGTATTGGTTGATTTTGAAAAACTGAGTGTTACTAGTTTTAAGTTAGCATGCAAATTAAACTTTTCAGTATAGATAAATCTGAATCTGTAACCCAAAGCTATTTCTGTGGTCGAGTATTTAAGTTCATCACTTTCCAGTACATGTGTCAACTGAAAAAACGCGCCATGTCGTTTGGCTATGTTATCATCAAATAATTCCAATTCTGCTCCAAAAAGTGGTGTGGTTACATTATCAGGATTTTCCACAAAAGGATTATTGGTTATTCCGCCAAAGACACCCAATCTGGATTTAAGTTTTATTTTATTTTCAGAATATGCATAATTACTGTCTACACTCGCATTATAGCTATTGATAAAATTCCTAAGACTTGGTAAAGTAAGTTTTACTTCCTTTGAACTAATTTCAGAATTACCTGTTAGCTTTTGCAGTGTTTTAATGTATTCCTCTTGATAAGACCCGTTATCAGATTTAGTGTTTGTCAACTCTTCAATTTTGTCTTCTTTTTCAGCAAAATATATATATTTCCCATCAATGATATTCCATAATAAATCTATGGAGCCATTAACCTCCGTTTTTAACTGGTATGTTTTACCGTTTACTGTATGATCCTTTTGAGAAAAAGCGCTTGAAAATGTGTAAAAAAGCAGTAAGATTAAGACGAGTTTTTTCATTCTTGTTTGGGTATGTGGTTTATTGATTGTTAAAAATAAGAAATATTATACAACTCGCTATTTTTTATAGTAATTACCTTTCCATTTATAACCGCTAAAAATTGATAGTGTTGCAATATAAACACTAAAGAACGGATATATAAAACTGCTTAATAAATAAGTTGACAGATATTCTTCCTGATCTAAAAAGCGAGCTGTTTTGTAAATAAGTAAAAAATCTGTACTGATTTTGACAACAAATATATATCCCAAAAATTTGGGACTTATAATCCCAATGAAAGCAAACAACAAACAGCAAATTATTGAGGCATTCATAATGAGCACTAATAATCCGGTAATCTTTCCAAAATTATTTTTGTAACTGGACGTCTTAGCGGCCCAACGAATGCGTTGTGATATTAAACTCTTTAAATCAGCTTGAGGTTTGGTTTTTACAATAGCAAGGTCTGTTTTTAAAAAGTGAACATCATTCGGATATTGCTTTATTGCCTTTTCTAATAGGAAAATATCGTCACCACTGGAAATATGCATGTTTCCTTCAAACCCTTTTAACTCAATAAAGAGATCTTTTCTATAAGCCATATTGGCACCATTGCATAAAAAGGGTTTTCCTATACCAAAACCGCCTATAGTTGAGCCAATAAGGCTTATGAAGTCCAGGGTTTGAAATCGTTTTAAATATGTATCAATTCCAAAATAGCAAACTGGTGCAACAAGCAGCTTTGTATTGTTTTTCTGAATGAAATTATCAAAACTTTTTAACCAGTATTTGGGCACTATACAATCGGCATCAGTGGTTATTATCCAATCATATTTTGCATTGGAAACACCTTTATTGATTGCGTCTTTTTTTAGGTGAATATGTTTTAACGTTCAGAATCTAAGATTTTTACTAATTGTTCGATAGGAATTCTCTTGGGACAAAGTTGTATCCAGAATTTATTAATTATTCAATTGAATCATCATCAGACTCGTCGTTGATCAGGATCACTTCAAATAAATCTTCAGGATAATTCAAACTAATAAAGACTTAAGAAGTCCAGGTAAATTTTTGGCTTCATTCTTAAATGGGATTATGACGGTGAAGGATGTTTCTGGTTCTATATCATTTAGATTAAACAGTTTGATTCTGTCAAAACCTATAATAAAGCTTCCAATAAGAATCAGGTAAGCCATGGTTATAAGAAGTATAATTATACTCATTGGTCATCAGAATTATACCAGTTAAAATTAAGGACGAAATAACTGCCAAATATACTTGGGAGTACAAAATTCAGCAACCACATAATTGTAATTATGGTTAAAATAGTTAATTCATTCACTTGCACAAAGGAAAACAGATAGACTGCAACACTGCCTTTTATTATAACATCAAAAATAAAAACAGATGGTATTATAGAGGATAAAAGATACATGCTAGTTATAACCACCATGGCATCTGTGTAAGTGAGATTGACACCAAAAATGCATAATAGAAAGTAGAATTGGAATGAAAAGGCCAAATAGCGAATTACGGAATAAAGGATATTTAAAATGTGAATTCTTACAGAAATTTCTCGAATGTATTCCTTGATTCTCTTTAAAGAAAATCCTTTAATTTTAAATCGATCTTGTTGGAAGCCTAATATTGTAAATCCAATTAAGATTACTGCAACTAACAGAAGTCTTGATAATTTATAAAACGAGATATCTATGTCATATTTGTTGTAAAAAATCAAAAACCCAACGATTCCCAAAATAGTAGTGACCGCCATTTGGGCCATATTCCCAAGTAGATTTAATAATAAAATTCGTTTTCTAAACTGCTTTGCGAAATAAATGGCTTTTGCTCCATATTCGCCAATTCTATTTGGTGTGAAAAGTGAAGCGGTTAAAGCACCTAAACTTTGTTCAACAGATTCCTTCAGATCTATTTTTTTTACGAAAGACACTAAATTTCGCCATTTGACAATTTCAAAAAACCAATTGAAAAAAGTCAAAAAAAGTATAAAAACTAGATTTTTTGGGCTAAAAACGTCATTTTTTGATAAAAAATCAATGAAAATTAAAAAATCCAGTTGATCATTATTGGTGAGTTTGTGGTAGATAAAATAAAAGGCTCCTGTTACAATACTTAATTTAATAAGGACAAAAAAGAATTGTTTAGTTTTGTAAGATAGGGTCCCAATCATTATCAAATTAATTAAGTCTGGCGCCCACAAATTAAAACATTATTGCTACATGAACGAATCTTTTATAAAATTAAAGCACATCTTAATTTTAGTATTTGTTGGTTTCATCTTTAACCTAAATTATGGGCAACGTGATATCAATAAATGGAAGACTCAAATAGCTTTTGGTTTTAATTATCCGGATGTTGATGGTTTTGTTAAAGGATATGAAGCAAAACCTTTGAATTTTCCGACAATTAATTTAGGTGTTCAGCATATGTTTAGAAGAAATTTGGGAGCTAAATTAGATTTCGGCTACAATAGATTCTCAAATGTCAATGGTTCACCGGAATTTAAGACAAATTATACAAGGATAAACGCTCAATTGGTTTATAATGTCGCAAATGAACTACGATTTTTACCGCCATCTATAGGTATTATGGGCCATATAGGTCCGGGGTTAAGTTTTATTAAACCATTAGGTAATTATGGAGACAATAAACACTCTTTTTTTAATACCTTGGCTGGACTGGAATTACATTACAGGGTTGCCGAAACTGTTTCGGTCTTTACCGATGCATCTTATGTAATTAACTTTTCCAAGGATAAAACATATAATCCAATATCTGAAGGGTATGGGACGTTTAATAATAACTTGTTTACCATTACATTGGGCGTATCAGTATCATTAAGCGGTTGTCAATATTGTGACTAATGAATAAAGAAAAAATCATTTTGGGAATTGATCCGGGAACCACCATTATGGGTTTTGGGTTAATAAAAGTGATCAATAAAAACATGTCTTTTATTCAGCTTAACGAATTAAATCTTAAAAAGTATGATGATCATTACCTCAAGTTAAAGCTTATTTTTGAACGAACCATCGAATTAATAGATACCCATCACCCGGATGAAATTGCCATCGAAGCCCCTTTTTATGGTAAAAATGTCCAGAGTATGCTTAAACTTGGCCGAGCTCAGGGAGTTGCAATGGCAGCAGGATTAAGCAGGCAAATACCAATTACAGAATATCTGCCTAAAAAGATCAAGATGGCCATAACAGGTAATGGTAACGCCAGCAAGGAGCAGGTTGCCAAAATGCTTCAGAGTTTACTTAATTTGAAAAGTTTGCCAAAAAATCTGGATGCAACCGATGGATTGGCAGCAGCAGTTTGCCATTTTTATAATTCGGGTAAGATCACGGGAGATAAAAATTATTCAGGATGGTCAAGTTTTGTTAAGCAGAACGAAGATAAGATTAGGTAGGCAGTTTACAGTTGCAGTATTCAGTAATAATGAGTTGAAGTTTAAATTTTAAGAGATTTATAATAATATTTGTTAGTTATTTAGAATATTAAAAAAACTGCCAACTGCGACTGAACACTAAATGAGCGGAATCTATATACATATACCTTTTTGCAAGCAGGCTTGTCATTATTGCGACTTTCATTTTTCGACTTCACTTAAGAAGAAAGATGACATGCTTTCATCATTAAAAACTGAATTGAATTTACGAAAACATGAGCTAGATGATCAAATAGTAGAAACGATCTATTTTGGGGGAGGAACGCCAAGTTTGTTGTCGGCGGACGAATTAAGAATGTTGATTGATGAGGTTCATAAGAATTACTCAGTTATAGAATATCCGGAAATCACTCTTGAAGCAAATCCGGATGATTTAGGTAAAGAACAAATCATCAAACTGGCAAATACTCAAATCAACAGATTAAGTATTGGCATTCAGTCTTTTTTTGAAGATGATTTAAAAAGTATGAATCGGGCGCATTCGGCTATAGAAGCCAAGGAATGTTTGGAAAATGCAACGAAATACTTTGACAATATAACTATAGATCTTATTTATGGAATTCCGAATATGAGCCGAGAAAAATGGAAGAAGAATTTAAGAACTGCTTTTAGTTTTGGTGTACCACATATTTCAAGTTATGCCTTAACGGTTGAGGCAAAAACAGCTCTCGATACTTTTATTAAGCGTGGTAAATATCCGCCTATAGATGATGAGTTAGCCTTGAAGCATTTTGATCTACTTGTTAGTGAAACTGAAACGAAGGGCTTTGTACATTACGAAATATCTAACTTTGGGAAACCGGATTTTTTCTCCAAGCATAACACAAGTTATTGGCAAGGGAAACCTTATTTAGGAATTGGACCTTCAGCACATTCATTTAATGGTATTCAACGAAGTTGGAATGTATCTAATAATTCTAAATATATTCAATTTATAAAGAAATATAAACTTCCATCAAAAATTGAAGAATTATCTAAAAAAGACAGGTTTAATGAATATGTTATGACAGGTTTAAGAACCGTTTGGGGAGTCTCGTTAGATACAATTGAAAATGAATTTGGATGGGAGTACAAAGAAAGTCTGGAAAAATCATCTGAGAAATTTATAAATGATGGATTGCTTTTTAAAGAAACCCAAATTTTAAAAACAACCAAAAGGGGAAAATTTTTAGCAGATGGAATAGCCTCTGATTTATTTATGATTTAATTATCTTTGAGCTATGATCGCATCAATAAAACTTAATAGTAAAGCATATCAATTCGATTTATCTAAACCTATAGATATTTCCATTCCGTTAAAAGCTTCAAAATCCAATGTAAATGCATGGTACATAAAAGAACCTAGAATTGAACCCGAGGAATTTGAGGGATTTACTGCGGCTGTTGCTGAAGGGGCATCCATTAATTTCAATAATATTTTTTTTAATCCACATGGTCATGGAACCCATACAGAGTGTGTTGGACACATCACAGAAAAAGTGCATTCTGTAAATAAGAATTTGAACCAGTATTTCTTTTTAGCTGAACTTATAACTGTTGCTCCAACAATTCAAGATGGGGATTTTGTGATCTCTAAAAAGCAATTGCAATTTGCATTAGGCAACAAAAAAAGAGATGCCATAGTTATAAGAACTCTGCCAAATACCAGGGAAAAGCTATCCAAACAATATTCTTATTCTAATCCACCATATTTATTGGAAGAGGCAGCTATTTATTTAAAAGAAAAAGAAATTAAACATTTGCTTATTGACCTGCCAAGTGTGGATAGAGAGAAAGATGAAGGTGTGTTATTGGCTCATAATGCCTTTTGGAATACTAGAGGCAAACTCCGTTTAGACGCGACCATAACAGAGTTGATCTTTGTGCCTAATAATGTGGATGACGGAAGCTATTTACTGGATATTCAAATGGCTCCTTTTGAAAATGATGCTTCGCCAAGCAGACCTGTTTTATATAAATTAGAAGATTAGTTACTATGGAAGCCTTTCTAGGAATAATTATTGGCGTTTTAGTAAGTTTGGGCGTTGTTACATATTTTAGGTCCATCAAAAAGAAGCAACTGGTAAATTCGCAGTCAATTTTATTGCTAGATAAAATTAAAACGGTATGCAAGTTTATTACGGTAGAAGGAGATTTTGCTGAGATCTATCATTATGAGGATGTCAAAGAGCGCTTTTTAAAATTGGTTATCAGTAAAAAGAAAGCTTTGGTGGTTATCAATGCCAAGGCCCATGTCGGATATGATCTGTCAAAAATTGAATTGGAAGCGGATAAGGATAATAAAAAGATTGTGCTGAAACATTTTCCACAACCTGAGGTGTTATCAATTGAAACCGATTTAAATTATTATGACAAGAAAGAAGGCTATTTCAACAAGTTCGAAGCATCAAGTTTGACAGAATTAAATAAGGAAGCAAAAAAACACATTCAGGAAAAAATACCGGAGAGTGGTTTGATCCAAATTGCACAAAAGGAAGCTTTGGAAACCATATTATTGATTGAAACCATTGTTGAGACCATTGGCTGGAAATTGGATTATTCTGCTCTAAAAATTGAAAGTGAGATACCTAAAAAACTAAAATGAACATAGAACAGCTTCAGGACTATTGTTTGGCTAAAAACAAATCTTCTGCGGAGTTCCCGTTTGATGAACAGACCCTTGTTTTTAAAGTATTAGGTAAGATGTTTGTCATTGCACCTCTCGATAAATGGGAAAAAGGAGAAGCTTCCATCACCCTAAAATGTGATCCTGACTATACAATAGAATTAAGAGAAAAATATGCCAGCGTATATCCAGGTCCTTATGTAAGTAATAAGCATTGGAATAGTATTGATATATATAAAGGTGAATTAGATCCAAAATTTATTCTGGAGCTAATAGACCATAGTTATGATATGGTTGTTAAAGGCATGACAAAAAAACTTCGGAGCCAATTGTGATTTGGTTTCTTTATTTACAATTAAGAATAATGTGAGTTTGTAAGTAATCTTTTCGCACAAAAAACTACGAGCCATTGTATTACATTTTTTTGTATATTACATTGCTTCTTATCGAAAAAACTATTCCCATAGTTAAATTATTTATTGACATTCATAGCAAATTTTAATTTGTATTTATTAACCAATTATATACTAATTTAAAATTTGAAAATTATGAAAACAACCAACCGATTGAGTATTGTAGTCTTTACAATGCTATTGCTATTTAGCACCACAATTTTTGCTCAAGATGAAGCCACACGTCCAATGTACGTTGTTGCCACAACTTTGTATTGGAATATGGATAATGATGAACCAGGAGACTGGATGGCTATTGAAAAAGAGTATATGGATAAGGTGACCAAAAAAAATGAACACGTTATGAGTGGTAGATTCTACACTCATTTGATGACAGAGAATAGCACAGAATTAATGTATGTGCAGACATTTGCTAACTGGGAGGATATTGACAAAGCAGGAGATAGGGATGCAGAATTGGAAAAAGAAGCATGGCCAGATGAAGCGAAAAGAGAAGCATTTTTAAACTCTCGAAATGCATTTTATTCAAGACAACATTCAGATGAGATCTATGCAACAATGTCAGGAGCTAAAGATATGGCTGAGGCACCCACAAAAGATATGATCTTATATTTAAGAAAAAGCCATTTTGCATTCCCAAAAGATGGAACAAATAAAGAATTCAATGAATTAAGAAAAGAATACGCAGACAATGTGCTTTATAAGAATGATTATATAAAAGGTTATTATCCAAACAGGCATTTTTGGGGAACTGATGGAACCGAGTATGTTGAAGCTTTTATGTTGGATTCCATGGATGATCTTGATGATATGCTTGCAAAAAACGGAGAATTATTCACAGCTCATTGGGCAGATGAAGCTTCAAGAAAAGAATATTGGGATAAGTCAAGCAAATATTTCACAGGAGTTCATGGCGATTATCTATACACAATGGTGCATGGGATTTCTGAATAGAAACTAAAATTACCGAAAAATAAAAGGATGCTCGTAAGGCATCCTTTTTTTATAAATTTTATTCCGAAATAATTAACTAATTTCATTCAAAGAATTACTTTTATGTGATTATAAATTTCAATTATGAGCATACAATGGAAAGGCATTATGCCTGCAGTAACTACTAAATTCACAGATAATGATACTTTAGATCTTAAAATGTTTGAAACCAATATCCAGGCGCAATTGGATGCTGGAGTTCATGGGATTGTTTTAGGAGGGACTCTTGGTGAAGCAAGCACTTTAGAAGAGCATGAGAAAAGGCTATTGACAACATCAACGGTTGAATTAGTTAAGGGTAAAGTTCCTGTATTGATGAATGTTGCTGAACAATCCACTAAAGGCGCTATAAAAGCCGCGCAGCAAGCCGAGGAAGATGGAGCAAAAGGGTTAATGATGTTGCCTCCAATGCGCTACAAAGCCGGAGACAGAGAAACGGTTGAGTATTTTAAGGCTGTAGCAAACAACACATCGTTACCAATTATGATTTACAACAATCCTGTTGATTACAAGATTGAAGTAACTCTGGATATGTTCGAAGAGCTTATTAAATGTAACAATATAGAAGCAGTGAAAGAATCTACAAGAGATACTACTAATGTTACGAGAATTAAAAACCGATTTGGAGAACGATTAAAGATTATGACTGGTGTAGACACAGTTGCTCTGGAAAGTTTACTTATGGGAGCAGATGGCTGGATCGCTGGCTTAGTATGCGCATTTCCAGCTGAAACAGTTGCTATTTACGAACTACAAAAAGTAGGAAAAATAAAAGAAGCAATAGACATTTATCGTTGGTTTTTACCATTGTTAGAGTTAGATATTAACCCTAAATTAGTGCAGAATATTAAACTGGCAGAAGTTTATACAGGAATTGGAACCGAAAATGTCCGCGCCCCGCGTTTACCATTATTTGGAGATGAGCGTAAACGTGTGATTAAAATAATAGAAGACAGCTTAAAAACAAGGCCAACATTGCCAGATTATAAAAATTTGAATTTATGATAACAGGGAAAAATTACATTGGGAATCAGCTTTCTGCAAAAGGAAGTAAAACTTATAAAACATTCAATCCACAATTGAATCTTGAAAACGAACATGTTTTCTCCGAAGCAACTTCAGAGGAAATTGATGAAGCAGTTGCTTTAGCTTCTAAAGCTTTTAAAACATTCAGGAAAGTATCTGGAAAACAAAAATCAGCTTTTTTAAATGCGATTGCTGATGAAATTTTAGCGTTGGATGATGAATTAGTTCAAGCCTATTGTTTAGAGACCGGATTACCGGAAGGTCGCGCCAAGGGTGAACGAGGGCGAACTATTTATCAGTTGCGTTCCTTTGCTGATTTGGTTGAAGAAGGTTCTTGGGTTGAAGCATCAATAGATACTGCAATTCCGGATAGAGAACCCATCCCAAAGCCAGATTTGAGAAAAATGATGGTACCTCTGGGTCCGGTTGTAGTGTTTGGAGCCAGTAATTTTCCATTAGCATATTCTACTGCTGGAGGCGATACTGCAGCAGCCTTGGCTGGAGGTTGTCCTGTTATTGTAAAATCCCATCCAATGCATGCTGGAACCGGAGAATTAGTAGCTTCTGCAATTGTAAAAGCGGCACAAAAATCAGGGATGCCAAATGGCGTTTTTTCTAATTTAAACAGTAGTGGAATTGAAGTTGGGCAACAACTTGTTAAACATTCCGGAGTTAAGGCAGTTGGGTTTACAGGTAGTATTCGTGGTGGAAGAGCTTTATTCGATCTGGCAGCTCAACGAGAGGAACCAATCCCGGTTTTTGCGGAAATGGGAAGTGTGAATCCGGTTGTCATTTTACCTGAAGCTCTAAAATCTAATGGTGAAAGTTTGGCAAAAACATATGCCGGTTCCATTACTTTAGGAACAGGTCAATTCTGTACTAACCCAGGTTTATTATTGGGAATTAAAGGAGATGCGTTGAATAATTTTATTTCGATGTTATCTGATGAAATTGTAAAGATCGAGCCATCATGTATGTTACACCCAAACATTATTGGAGCATACGAAAGTAACAAAGCAAGAGCTTTAGCCCAACCTGAATTAACTGTTGTAGCTGATTTTGAAACTGATGTGCAAACAAACTTTGCAAGACAAACAGTTACAACTGTTCAAGGTAAAACCTTTTTAGAAAACACAACATTGCATCAGGAAGTATTTGGACCTTTTTCCATGGTTGTACAATGCCAAGATGCTGATCAATTGGAGAAGATCATTTCAAAATTAGAAGGGCAGTTAACAGGTACCTTAATAGCTGATAAAGATGAAGCTTCTAATTATACAAAAGTGATTGACGCACTCCAAAACCGAGTAGGACGCATTATTTATAATGGAGTGCCAACAGGAGTGGAGGTTTGTCCATCCATGGTTCATGGCGGACCATATCCTGCTTCGACAGATAGTCGATTTACCGCAGTTGGAACAAGTTCCATAAATCGATGGGTAAGACCATTCAGTTATCAGGATTGGCCAAATGATCTATTGCCGGATGAATTAAAAGATGAAAATCCGTTGGGTATTTCAAGATTGGTAAATAATAAGTTGACAAAAAATAAAATATAACACCCATCTAAATCTTCCCTTCAGGGAAGACTTAATAAATTCCCTCCTTGAGTAGGGTAAGGGTGGTGTAAAAATTATACTTGGCAAACAAAATTATACTATACAGACCAGAACTGAGGGAATATGCAAAGTACTTGAGAAATAACTCTACGCTTTCGGAAATCTTGCTGTGGCAAAAAATAAAAAATAGAGCATTAGAAGTTCAATTTCATAGACAAGTTCCCATGCTGGATTATATTGTTGATTTTTATTGTCATGAAATAGGTTTAGCAATAGAAATAGATGGAAGCAGCCATGAATATAAATATTTCTATGACGCTAGAAGACAAGGTAGATTGGAAAAGGAAGGAGTTCAGTTTATAAGATTTTCGGATTCAGAGATAAAGCAGGAGATGTTTAGTGTTTTACTTTCTCTGGGAGCAAAAATTGACGAATTACTGAATAAATAGATTTTTATTAAAAGGTTAAATGAAAGTAATTAAAAAATTATAAAATTGGCACGTCATACCTTTCAATGCATTGATGCTCATACATGTGGGAATCCTGTTCGAGTAATTAAACAAGGAGGCCCTGAATTAATTGGGGCAAACATGAATGAAAAACGTCTTCATTTTTTAAAGGAATACGATTGGATTCGTAAGGGATTAATGTTCGAACCTCGTGGTCATGATTTGATGAGTGGTAGTATTTTATATCCTCCACATAATCCGGAAAATGATTTTGCTATTTTGTTTATTGAAACATCTGGGTGTTTACCAATGTGCGGGCATGGAACAATTGGTACTATAACAATTGCAATTGAAGAGGGTCTTGTTACTCCTAAAATTCCTGGAAAGATTAGAATGGAGGCTCCGGCAGGTTTGGTAGAAATTGAATATCAACAACTACATAACAAAGTAGAATGGGTGAAATTAACTAATGTAAAAAGTTATTTGGCTGCCGAAGGTTTATCAATAGAATGTCCGGAATTAGGAGAAATCACATTTGATGTAGCTTATGGAGGTAACTTTTATGCTATAGTAGATCCACAACCAAATTTTTCCGGTGTCCACGATTTTAAGGCGAGCAAGATTATTCAATATTCCCAAGTAGTAAGAGATAAAATCAATAAAAAATATGCAGATTGGTTTGTTCATCCGGAAAATGAGACTATTAGAGACGTCTCACATTTGATGTGGACAGGAAAGCCAATCGATCCATCATCTTCAGGCAGGAATGCAGTGTTTTATGGTGATAAAGCTATAGATAGAAGTCCTTGCGGAACTGGAACATCAGCTCGTATGGCTCAATTATATGCTAAAGGCAATTTAAAAGTAGGAGAGGATTTTGTCCATGAAAGTTATATTGGTTCCAAGTTTATAGGGCGGATTGAGGAAGAATCAACAATAGCTGGTAAAGTGGCGATAATACCAAGTATTCAAGGTTGGGCAAAAGTTTATGGATATAATACAATCATAATTGATGATGAAGATGATCCTTATGCTCATGGTTTTCAAGTGATTTGATTCAATGAATCAAATCATCCTGAATTTATTTCGGGATCTTATAAATAGAATTAAATGTCAAAAGAAGTAATCATAATAGGTGGTGGAGTAATTGGACTTTGTTCTGCTTACTATCTTCAAAAGGAAGGTCATAAAGTTACGGTTATTGATATGTCTAATATGGATACGGGAGCATCCTATGTCAATGCGGGCTATATTTCTCCGAGTCATTTAATTCCACTTTCAGCTCCAGGTGTTATGAAAAAAGGATTGAAATGGATGTTCAATCCGGCTAGTCCATTATACATTAAACCCAGATTAAATATTGAATTTTTAAAATGGGTGTGGGCATTTAATAGATCATGTAACCAAAACCATGTTAAAAAGGCTATTCCCGCAATAAAGAATATAACTGTATTTAGTCAGGAATTATATGATGAAATAAGAAATGATGAGAATTTCAAATTTCATTTTGAAAAGAAAGGACTTTTAATGTTGTGTCAAACGGATAAAATGCTGGAAGAAGAATCAAAAATTGTTCAGTTAGCAAAAAATGAAGGGTTTGACGCAGAAATTCTATCCACTGTTCAGTTAAAAAAATTGGAACCGGATGCTGTAATCAATACAATAGGTGCCTCTTACTACAAATGTGATTATCATTCAACCCCTCATGAATTCATGGAAGAGTTAAAAGTGTATTTAGGAAATAATGGTGTCGAATTATTAAAAAAAGAAAAAGTAGAAGACCTGGAGTTATATAATAACAAAATACTATCCGTTAAAACTACGAGAGGTATTAAAAAAGCGGACGAATTTGTTTTGGCATCAGGATCCTGGAGTCCGCTAATTTCGAAAAAAATTGGATTGAAAATGTTATTACAGGCAGGCAAAGGTTACAGAATTGATTCTAAAAATCCTACGGGCATAACAATACCTGCAATATTAACAGAATCTAAAGTAGCTATTACACCAATGAATGGGTTTACACGTTTTGCGGGTACAATGGAAATAGCCGGTATAAATCAAGGTATCAATAAAATAAGGGTTGATGCTATTTCAAAAGCTGTTTCAAATTATTACCCTGAAATTCAACTTACAGAAGAAGAAAAGTCTAATTCCACTTCAGGATTACGTCCATTATCACCAGATGGATTACCCTTTATTGGTAAATCTAAAACTTGTGAAAATTTAACCATTGCAACGGGTCATGCCATGATGGGGTGGAGTATGGCAACAGCAACAGGAAAATTGGTTTCTGAAATTATATCAGAGAAAAAAACATCACTAAATTTAAGTCCGTTTAATCCGGATAGAAGATTTTGATTATTCTGTTAGCCAGCCATCAATTATTTCATAGATCTGTTTCTGATTGTCATCATCAAAGCTTCTAATTCGTGTCTCTGTGATTTCCTTTAGGTTGTACAAACTTATACACTTCTCTTTTCGAGGCATCCTCTGGTAGATCGACCGCAGTTGCACTCCAGGCATCGTATTCTCCATAAATAAATAGCATTTTTTCTACTGAATTATCTAAATACGATTTTATCTCCTGCATTGGTCGTGGGTTGAAGGGTTTTGTAATACCATCAGGGAACGCCCAATCAAATTTATAGATCTCTTCAGTATTCAAGTATTTTTTGAAAGGAGCTGTTTCATAACCATAGATACCCTGCTCTGTCAAAGCAGCCCAAAAGTATGGCTGAAGTTCATCAACTGCTTTTTCTTCGAAAAAGTCATAACCAACAACATCAATTAAATGTTTATAAATATCTTGTACTGTTGCATTTGAACTTGGGATAAATTCTATTGGAAATCCCCATTGCCAAAAAGCAAATGAGTATTCCAAAATTGTATAATCAATTGCTTTCTCAACACCAAACTCCCAGGTCATTCTTTCTTTTTCAGCCACCAGTTTCATCATCTCTAAAAGAGCCTCTCTATTCTCAAAACATAGATCCTGAAATTCTTTAACTTTTGTTCTATCCTCCTCAGTACTTACACTTTTTAAAAATTCATAAACTCTTGGGTCCTCACGTTGAAAATTTAAAGGGCCAACATAACAAACGCAGGCATCTACATTTTTTGGAAAATATCGACGATGAGCCATGGTAGTTTGGCATCCTTTAGAAATTCCTGTTGAAATGAATTTCGCATTTGGGTAAAGAACATTTCTAATAGCATCAATAATAATTGCCTGGTCTTTAGCAGCATTCTCAATAGTAAGCGTATTCCAATTAATATTATCTGGACGGGAATTATTAAAATAACGATGTTCAATAGTAAGCTGATTTGCATTGTAATGGTTAGCTAATTCGCCTGCAGATTCAGGGCCAATTCCATAGCCTCTTAACTCTACGATTACAGGTAGAGTGTCATTTTCAAAACCTAAAAAAACACGTTGTCTAAACGTGCCTTTAGATAAATCGTTATGGTCAACATGTTGTTCAAACCATATTTCATAATTCTCATCGAAATGACTAACTGATTCCCTTTTTTCAATGCTAACTATATTTTTAATGGATGCTAGTTTTTCAAAATTTGAAACTTCAACTTTTGGTAGAACAACTTCCTGAGTTGTTTTACAACTTATGAGAAATAAAACAAAAAATAACAGATAAAATGAACGAGTTAATTTCATAATAATATGGATTTTAAAATCCTGACAAAAGCATCAATTTTATTAAGTCAAGATTGTTATAAAATTAATAAAATGATGGTAAGAATTATATTTTAAGTTTGGTTTTGGTATTTGAAAAGTCGTATTATATAGAATTGAGCTTAGTTATTTAGTACACAAATAATTTAGTGCAAATAAAGATATAATATCCTATTTCTTTTTAAAATAATTTCCAGCAGACGAACTTTTAGGCGGTTACAATATTTTTAAGGAAACTAAAATTAAACATTTTTGGGCAAAGATCCACATTCAAAATATCGACCTTTATTGTTGAAGAAACTTATATCCGTATATACCGCAAATAAAGAATGCCAATAGCAA
Source organism: uncultured Flavobacteriaceae bacterium (assembly GCA_963827785.1). Taxonomy (GTDB): domain Bacteria; phylum Bacteroidota; class Bacteroidia; order Flavobacteriales; family Flavobacteriaceae; genus Site-B1. The sequence continues at coordinate 232,511 of CAWHCT010000018.1, forward strand.
TATGTTAAAAATGTTCTTCGGATATAAACTCAATGAAACCAAATCACCGATTTATTCTCATTTATTGACGATGGAACAATACCTCGAGGATCAAGAATTATTTATCGAAAGCGTATAAAGAAGACATTAACAGTTACGATCCAGTTTCAGAAATCGAAAAACAATTAGAAGATAAACTTGGAAGGGTATGATTATCTAACAAAGGCACAATTGATAGAATTAAATTTCTTTATGTCAGGATATCTTGTTGTCATCGCAAGGAGATAGAATGGCAATGGCAAATTCAATTGAAGGACAGATATCCATTTTTGGATCATAGAGTAATTGAATTTTGTATGAAGCTTACATCCAGATTTAAAACTAAATGGCTTAAATGAAAAATATTTGCTTAAAAAAATGATGAAAGGTAGGTTGCCAGAAGCCAATTTTAAATAGATCAAAGCAAGCATACAGAGCGCCAATTAGAAGTACTTTTATTTCAGAAGAAATGCCAGAATATTTAAAAGAAATGCTATCAGAAGAAAAGATCAAGGAATTTGGTATTTTTAATCCAAAACATGTCAATCAGTTGATAAAGAAAATGAAACTAAATAAACAAGTATCTGAAATAGATAATATGGCAATTACTGCAGTTCTTTCAACTCAAATATTACATGACTTATTTATTAACAGATCAATGCCTAAATTACAGGAAAATGAACTTGGTAGTATTGGATAAAACAGTATTAGACTAATCAACTCTTAAAAACAATCAATTATGGGAAATCAACAACACGAAAACCTTTTTCAAAAGATATTTTACATATCGAAAATATTGAGATCAGTTTGTAATGAAATAATATCGAAAACTTAAGAAACGATGTTTCAAAAAAGCTACAACGAAGAGGAGCAGTTATTGGTATTAGTGGAGGAATTGATTCTTCAGTTTGTATGGCATTATCAGCAAAGGCATTTGGACCTGAAAAACGTAACGGCAATTATGCTTCCAGAACAAGATTCCAGTGATGATAGTAGAATGTTAGCTGAAAAATTAGCTGCTAAATTTGATGTAACTAATACCTTAGTGGAAAATATTACTAAAGCATTAGAAGGATTTGGTTGTTACCAAAGAAGAGATGAAGCTATTGCGAGAGTAATTACAGATTTTGATCCAGAAGTTGATAAAGCGAAAATTGAAATTAAACAAGATATAGCATCAAATTTGCCACCTGCATTTTCAATAACAGTCATAAAACCAAATGGTGAAGTAATAAGTAAATTATTACCAGTAAAAGAATATCTGCAAATTGTAGCAGCTACAAATTTTAAACAACGTAGTAGAATGTCCATGTTGTATTATCATGCAGAAAGATTGCATTATGCTGTAATTGGCACACCAAATAAACATGAAGTAGAACAAGGATTTTTTGTAAAATATGGTGATGGTGGTGCAGATGTGATGCCAATAGGACATTTATATAAAACTCAGGTTTATCAAATAGCACAGTCATTTAGGAGTGCCACAGGAAATTATTGACAGAACACCAACAACTGATACTTATACAGCGGAACAAACACAAGAAGATTTCTTTTACCAAATGCCTTTCGAGTCTATGGATTTAATTTGGTATGGTTGGGAAAATGGTTATCCTGCAGATGAAGTTGGAAAGGTAATGGATAGATCATGCTCAGGAAATTGAAAACATCTATAAAAATTTTGAAAGAAAAAGAAAAACTACGGAATACTTAAGAATGAAGCCAATATTTTAATTACTTAAATAAATGAATGTTTTTGATTACTTTTTTGATTCCACTAAAGATCTTGAAAAAGATTTCCTGTTGGGTTCTAAAGAAACAATTTCATTTAAAAAACTATATAATGATAGTTTAAAAGTCGCATCTTATTTAAAAGAAAACAGTTGGTGAAGGTCAAAACATATTATTGATTAGCCCAAACTCTGTTTTTTTTATGACTGCTTATTTAGGGATTTTAAAATCTGGAAATATCTGCATTCCACTAAATTATGCAATTGAACAAAGTAATTTAGATTATATAATTAATACTACAGAAAGTACTATTGTTTTTATAACCAAAAGTTTAAAACCTAAGCTGAATTTCAATCAAAGATGTACAGTTAATTGACGAAGATGAATTCTCTAAGAATTATTGAAAACCAGAATATAATTAATTTCAATTCAGGTTTTGATGAAGATCAGGTGGCAGAAATAATTTTTACATCAGGCTCGACAGGAGAGCCAAAAGGAGTAATGATTAGTCATAAAAATATTATTGCAAACACAGATTCGATAATCGAATATTTAAATTTAGGCTCAAAATGACATAATGTGTGTAGTTTTACCATTCTTTTATTGTTATGGTTTGTCACTTGTTGCATACACATTTAAAAGTTGGAGGTTCAATTGTATTAAACAATAGTTTTATGTTTTTAGGTACGGTAATCAATGATCTTAAAGAATTATAAGTGCACTGGATTTGCTGGTGTACCAAGTCATTTTCAAATTCTACTTAAAAAATCGCAAATCGTTTAAAACTACCGAGTTTCCAGATCTGAAATATGTGACGCAGGCAGGTGGTAAACTGCATGCTGTTTTTATTGAGGAATTTGTAAAGTCATTTCCAAAGATAGATTTTTACGTCATGTACGGTCAAACAGAAGCAACTGCTCGATTGTCTTATTTACCACCAGAATTGGTTAAAACCAAAGATACTTCAATTGGAAAAGCAATACCTGGAGTGAATTTAAAGATAGTTAATGAAAAAGGAGAAGAAGTTAGCTATAGATGAAGAAGGAGAATTATTGGCCAAAGGAGATAATATCATGTTAGGCTATTATAAAGATGAAAAAGGAACAAATAAAGGCTCATAAAAAATGGTTGGTTACATACGGGTGATATGGCTAAAGTAGATGAAGACGGATTTTTCTATTTAGTTGGCGCGAAAAAAAGAAATAATTAAAGTAGGAGGCAAACGTGTGAGTCCTAAGGAAATTGAAGAAGTAATACTTTCAGTTCCGGAAGTTGTAGACTGCACGATTAAAGGTGTTGAAGATGAACTTGTTAGGTGAAGCAATTCAAGCCACTATAGTTTTAAGCAAGAAAATGGATGAAGCTGTTAATGAAAGAAAAAATCTTAAAACTATGTTCTAGAAAATTTGGCGAGTTATAAAATTCCTCAAAAAATTATTTTTGAAACTTCTATAAAAATGAGTTCAACAGGGAAAAAAATAAAATAATGAATTATTGTAAATTGTTAGCGCTTTAGGTATTCTACGAGTTAATCTTATTATAAATGACTCCATGAAATCAGGAGGAATTTCTGTCAAAAGATACATTTTTTCTAAACAAAAAATATTTTTCTTCTCTAAGAATATAAGGTATGAAATCCGGCATAATAGAAAGACCTTACAGGTATTATTATTGCTGGCAAGAGCAAAAGTTATTGCATATTTAGCACCTTCCTTTTTAACTAATTCACAAGTGTCATAAATAAAAGCAGGTATTATTCCCATTCCTCTGAAATTTAGGAACTGTAAAAACATCTTCTAATAAGACTTCATTTTGTTTTAAAGTTGGAAACGTTTCTCCCCAAATATTTTTTAACTTTTCATTTTGGGAAGAGTCAATGGCCCAAAGTCGAGCACAAGGCATGGCATCCTTTGTCTTTGCAACATAACATTTTTGAAACAGATAAATTAACCCATTGTTTAGTATTGTCTTCGAAATATTCTTTTTCACCAGATATTGAAATATCTGTAGATATATTTCTTAATACTTTTGGTCTTGATATTTTTTCTACAAGATTTCGTTTAAAACCCAAGGCAACTTCCTTAAAATAGAAAGTTCGTATAAACAGAACCCAGATGTATTGAAACCTACCTTGTTTTAATAACATGAATATATAAGTAATTTTTTCCAAGAGTCCATTTGTAATTGGACAAATGATAAAACTTTCAGATTGCTAATATCTATGCCCTAAAGATCCTTATTAACATAAGATGAATGACCATGTAGAATTTGATCAAAAGGCAAAGCGAAGATTGCTAGTATTCAGTTGTACTTATAAAGGATCTTAAAGTAAAAGGTTCAAGTATGGTTGCAAAGCAAGGAACAGCCGTTAGAAATATTCGCTTAGACCATGAAAATGCCGAATATATTGAAGGCAAAGTAGATGGTCAACAAATCGTAATCATTACCAAATACGTTAAAAAAATATAAAAGTTAGTTCGAGTGAAATCGTGAAACAATTTAATATCAAGAACTATCACTTGCTGATATAATTTCTTGAATAAAACTTAAAGTTACAGCATCTTTTGCTGCTTTTTATAGAACGCATCCGCCTGCAATTGCATTAATTCCCGAGCCATTTTCCTTTTGTAATTATATAATTCTTCTTCTTCAGTAATATCACCATAAACCCTGTCATTTATATTATTATCCGCATTTAGCATAACTTTTCTTTGATAGGCTTTTTGGCTTGTCCAGGTCCTGACTTCATTTTCGGCATCTTCAAATTTAAAATCATATTCTCCTTTTGGAGATAATAATTTTGCAAAAATAGGGGAGGTCTCAATTGCCAGGAACAATAAGAAAATAAAAAACGATGGCAACCATGGTAATTTGGTTAAGGCATTTACACGCGCCATTAAACCATCAAAGCCATCGATTATAGGTTGTGATGTTGAAACTTGATTATTCATATTCTGTAATTAAAGCTTAGCTATTTCAGTTTCAGTTGAAGCTATTCTTTGCTTATTTTCTGTTTTAAGTATTTGTAATTCGGCAAGTAGAGCGTCATGTTTTTCACGTTTTTCTTTATATACAGGACCTTTTCCTAATAGCATAGGTACCTTCTCGTACCTTCAGCTTCAGCAATATAGGTGTCATAAAGAGAATTTACTTCTGCTTCTTTGGACTCAATTTGGTTTTGAAGTGTGGAAATACTTTTTTTCAGATCTTCAGTTTTCGGAATATATTGTTGTGCTATTTGTTCTTTGTTCTCAAGTGTCATCTGGTTTTTTTCAGTCAGTAATACCTGATTGATCTCTTTCTCAAAGATCTTTAACTCTAATGGTTTCGAAATGACAACAGCAATAATTACAGCCAAAATAATTCGTGGTGATGCCTGAATTAATTCATCTATAAAATTGTCGCGCTTTTTAATTGTGGAAACGATAAATCTGTCAAGATTAAAGATTAAAAGTCCCCATACAAATCCAAAAAATATGGATGCCAATAGATTGTCAAAAACAGTATGCAATGCATAACTAGCGGCAATGAATGCCATAACTGCGGTAAAGAAAACCGTAGCTCCAATACCCGCGTATTTGTTTTGTTCGCCTACAGAACAATCTTTTAAAATAGTTGTGTCCGAACCTGAGCAGATTAAAAAGAATTGCTTTAACATAATGATTATTTTGATTGATGATCCTTCGACTAAGCTCAGGAAAATTTATCTATTAGAACGCTATTGGCTCTAATTTGTTACACAATTGTCCATTTATTTGCGAATTCTGCTTGAGCGTACACTTTCAATTATAACAGTTGAAAGAATGATCAGGCCACCAAAAAATGTATTCCATGTAGGAATCTCTTTTAAAAAGAAATAGGCTATTATAATTCCGAATATTGGTTGGACGCTTGTGATAATACTGGCAGTACTCGCTTTAAAATGACGCAAACTTTTAACAAACAAAGTATGCCCTATAGCAGTAGTGACTAAAGCTAAAATTAAGACATAAGGATATTGAGTTTTTATTCCTGTAGTATCCATTAAGATTAAAGCAGGAAAAAGTACAACGGATAAAATCAATATCTGATACAGCATCAACATTGTTCCGTCATAATTTACAATATGTTGTTTTAGAATTAGAATTCTTAAAGAATAGAAAACTGCTGAAATCAATCCTAAAAGTATTCCCATTAACTGAGAACTTTCTAAACTAAACTCAGGTGCCAGAATATAGATGCCTAATAGCACTAAAATACCTAAAAGAATATGAATAGGATCAAGCTTAATTTTGATAAAAAGCGGCTCAAGTAATGCAGTGATCACCGGGAATGTAAATAATGATAGCATTCCTAATGCTACATTGGATAATTTCAAGGAATAAAAATAGGTTATCCAATGGGCTCCTAGAAATAATGAACTAATTATAAAAGTGAAAAAATCTCTTTTTGTCTGGATCCTTAAACTTATTTTTTTGTATCGACAATAAGCATATATAAACAAAAAACCCAAGGCACATCGCCACCAAATTATGACCGGAGTTGGCATGTCAATATACTTACCCAATGCTCCGGAAGTACTTATAAAAAGAGTAGCTATACTTAATCCCAGTAATTGGGTATAGTGTTGGTTTTTCATTCCTGATTATTCAAGTGATAACCAGATTATTGAGATAGCTCAGTAAAATATTTATAAAATAATGGAATTGTTTCTATGCCTTTTAAAAAATTAAAGATCCCAAAATGCTCATTTGGAGAATGAATAGCATCACTATCCAAACCAAACCCCATTAAAATGGTTTTACTTTTTAGTTCTTTCTCAAACAAGGCCACAATAGGAATACTGCCACCACTTCGTTGTGGAATCGGAGTTTTACCAAAGGAATTCTGATATGCTTTACTTGCTGCCTGATAGCCTATATTGTCAATAGGAGTCACATAACCTTGTCCGCCATGATGAGGTATCACTTTAACTTTAACACTTTTTGGAGCTATACTTTCAAAATGTTTTTTGAACAGTTCAGTTATCTTATTCCAATCTTGGTGAGGTACTAAGCGCATTGAAATTTTAGCATGTGCCTTACTCGCAATCACCGTTTTTGCACCTTCACCTGTATAACCGCCCCAAATACCGTTAACGTCTAAAGTAGGGCGAATAGATGTTCTTTCATTGGTAGAGTATCCCGTTTCTCCATAAACATCGTTAATATCCAGTGCTTTTTTATACTTTTCTAATGAGAACGGAGCTTTTGCCATTTCTGCTCGCTCTTCTTTTGATAATTCTTCCACGTCGTCATAAAAGCCCGGTATTGTAATATGGTTATTTTCATCATGAAGGGAAGCAATCATTTTTGTTAAAATATTGATTGGATTAGCTACTGCTCCTCCATATAATCCGGAATGTAGATCTCTGTTTGGGCCAGTCACTTCCACTTCAACATAACTTAGTCCTCTCAATCCCGTTGTAATAGAAGGCGTATCTTTTGATATCATTCCCGTATCAGAAATTAAAATAACATCGTTACTCAATTTTTGCCGATTCTCCTTTACATATTTCCCAAGGTTTACACTACCTACTTCTTCTTCACCTTCTACCATAAACTTTACATTACACGGTAGTTGGTTGGTTGAGGTCATATACTCAAGAGCCTTTACATGCATATACATTTGTCCTTTATCATCGCAAGATCCTCTGGCATAAATAGCTCCTTCCGGATGTAATTCTGTTTTTTTGATGACTGGTTCGAATGGTGGAGAATCCCAAAGATCTAAAGGATCTGGTGGTTGCACATCGTAATGTCCGTAAACTAAAACAGTTGGTAAATTCTTGTCAATTATTTTTTCACCATAAACAATTGGATGACCTTCAGTTTCACAAATTTCAACCTTGTCACAACCGGCTTTCTCTAATCGTTTTTTAACTTCTTGAGCTGTTATTAATACATCCTTATCGTAAGCAGAATCTGCACTGATGGATGGGAATTTTAATAATTCAATAAGTTCATTTATAAAGCGGTCTTTGTGTTGACTTACATATGATTTTAAATTTTCCATTTGAAAGTTTTAGTTTACTCAAAAGTACAAAATTGCCAAGAAACAATTTTATTGAAATTTTGCTATTTGTATTTTAAACTATTGTTTATATTTGCATCCCGATAATCATCGGGACTCATTGCGGGCGTGGTGGAATTGGTAGACACGCTAGACTTAGGATCTAGTGCCGCGAGGTGTGGGAGTTCGAGTCTCCCCGCCCGCACTTAAAAAGAAGAAAGCTTTGGTTTAATAACTGAAGCTTTTTTGTTTCAGGTTAATTGCTATTAGAACCATTATAAAATTGCATACCTAAGGTGGCTTTATAATCATGATCAAATAGCGTTGCATTATCCCAATGCGATCCTTGTGCCCATAAAGTGCTGCATGTTGTAGAAACCCATGCAGGTTCCCAATAAATAAGTCCTTCTCCACCCGCATTTTCTATAATGGACTGCAGTTGATTAAGATAATCTAGTTGTCCTTGCTGAGTTGCTGGATATCCGGAAATAAGAGCATCACTACCTAAAATATTATTGGCTGAATCTGCATTATCTAAAGTAAATGGATATGCCGTTTCAACGATCATTAAGCGTTTACTATAGGTATTGATCAATGTGCTTAATGGCTCAGAAACATTGTTCAAAGTATAAGAGGACCAAATTGGATAATAGGAGAGCCCTATCCAGTCAAAATCTGTGACTCCGTTTTGGGTAGCTTGCTCAAACCACCATAATCCATTTTCAGGCTGGGCAATGTGTAACATAACTTCGACATTTTTACCACTATCCAGAGAAATATCCCTTACTGCTTGTATACCTTTATTAATTAAAAATGAATTTCTTTCCCAATCAATTGGCCATTCCAGATCGCCTTCTTGCAAGATCATTGGATTAATTTCATTTCCAACTTGCACAATATCAGGTAAAAGATTTAAACTATTTAGGTTATTTAATGTTTCATAGGTGTAGTTATACAAAAGGTCTCCTAATGCAGGAGTATTGTTTATTTCTGATATCCAGGCAGCTGGTATTTCTTGTTTACCCGGGTCAGCCCAGGTATCGGAATAATGAAAATCCAACAGGACTTTCATACCTTGCGATTTAGCTTTCTGAATAGAAAATTTAACATCGTTATAATTCGAGTAATTAGTCCAGGTTGGGTTATGCCATAGTCTTAACCTTACTAAATTGGTTCCAGCTTCTTTAAATATTACATAGGGATCTTTAGTTATACCGTTTGAATCTTTATAAACCGCTCCGCAATCATATCATTTCATTCACATAGGAAAGATCAGCACCATAATAGAATAGAGTCGTTTCCGGATTAGAAATTTCCTCAATTGGATCGTTCGAATCTTTATTTGTTGAACAGGCTAAAAAGGATAATAAGAATAATTTTAAAAGAAAAGAAGATTTTTTCATTAACTATTAAATAATAATTGGGCGCTTAGTAAAATTACTAATTAAGGTTCAAATATGATCAATACATGTTAATCTATAAAAAAAGACTTCAATATTTATTGAAGTCTTTTTTAATTTTTCAACCATAAAAAGGTTTCTATAATTTGATCAATTTTGATGACATTTTTTGGCCAAATTTATTTTTCAGTTCAACAATGTAAATCCCGGATTTAAGATCTGACACATCAAATGATTCTCCTTTTACAAATGTACCTTTGTATTCTAAAATAGATTTACCGGTAATATCATAAATAATTAAGTGATTAACATCTTTATTTAATATAAATGAATCTGTTGACGGATTAGGAAATATGGCAAATGATTCTGTTTCTAATATATCATCTGTATCCAAGAGCTATTGAACTTTGGTTCCCAAATATTTTAAATCCTCCAGCAGGAATACTGATTTGATCTGTTGTATCGGTTACGTTTATTGAAGTACTGCCAGTTCCGTCCATAAGATCATACCAGGTTCCGGTATAAGGAAAATCTGGAATCGACATTTTGCGAAGATGTACTAAAATTAGCTAAAACCAATACATTTTTAAGTTCTGAACCAGGAGTATTTAGGTCTCCCGTATAAACATTAATTTTTGGTGTAAGAGTGCCGGAATTTATAGCATAATTACCTTCAAAAACGTCCTCGTTTATTTTTAATTCAATTAATCTTGCCCAATCAATATAAATTTGACTTCGGTCAGGATCACCCAACCAGTTTTCCGTCCATTGTGGTTGTGGTTTGGTAGCTAATTTACAACCGTCATTCCCAGAATCGACAGTTACACCGTCACTACACAACCAAATTGAATTATCCATTCCAAGTTCAGCAAAATGCCATATCATTTTAGGACCCGGAATAGGAATGGTTACAGCCCCTAATGCCGACATTCTTGTTAGAGCTGTATTTAGATCAAAGCCATTATTATTATCTCCATATTCTTTCATTTCATACATGATCCTGTCTTTATCGTGACTTTCAGGATATCCTAAAGTGCGTTTTTCTGTAAAACCATGGGCAGTATGACCCATTCTGTCAAAATTACTAGCATAGCCAAGGGCAAGTTCCTTGTAATCATTCCACATTTCACTCCACATCATGACTCCTTTAGGGACTGCATCTCCTAACCTGTAATTAGCCCACTGCTGTTCTTCACTATCTGCTCCTAAATGCTCAAAAATAGCATAGTGTGTTTCATCGAGGCTCCAGGAATAATCGACATAATCTTTTAAAACAGCTACACGATCCGCCTGATAACTATTTGTGCATCCTTCATCACCAGAGGTGCAATTTTGTGTAAATCCTTTTGTGAGATCCCATCTAAATCCATCTATTTTAAATTCTTCTATCCAATGTTTTATTACACGTTTCACATATACTTTAGTAAAAGAATTTGAATGATCAAAATCACTACCTACACTATAAGCATGTCTTGCTTCTTCATTAAAATATGGATTTTCAGAACTTGGGCCACCCCAACCATCGCCGTCAGGATCGTCCATCCACATACGTACCATTGGATTTCTTCCAAACGCATGGTTTAATGCCAAATCAAGAATTACTGCGATACCATTTTGGTGACATAGATCTACCAGCTCCTTTAATTTATTCTCTGTTCCGTAGAATTTATCTAATGCCATATGGAAGGCTGTGTTATAGCCCCAACCTTCATTACCTTCAAACTCCATTACGGGCATGAGCTCTATGGCATTGATATTTAAGTTCTTAAAATAGTCTATTCTATCTATAAGATCCTGAAAGTTCCTATCCGCATCAAAGTCACGTATAAGTGCTTCATATATTACAAGATCTTCCTTTTTAGGTTTAGTAAAATTAGAAACCACCCAAGAATAAGCTGTTTGACCTGTTTGTAAAACGCTAACTTCACGTTCTTGTCCTGCAGGATAAGCGTAAGTTGTAGCTAAATCAGGAAAAGTAGTTTCTGGGATCCAAGGGTCGTCAAAAGGAGATAATACTAATGTGGAATATGGATCTGCAGTTTTCACTAATGCGGGGGAATCAGCAACAGGACTAACGGCATAGACCCAATATTGATAGGTTTCAATTTTTTCAGAAGTCAACTCAATAAGCTCTAACCAAAATTGGTCAGTATCGGGATCCTTTTTCATTAAATATTCATCGTCAGGATTATAGCTATTGAAGCTCCCAGCAACATACACAAAATCTTTATTTGGAACGGTTAGTACTAAAGTAGCTTTTGTGTCGTCTGATGGATTATAATTAATGCCATCAACCATTTCAGCTGGAACAGATTGTTCTGTAACTGTCGGAGCAATAATAACTTCAAAACTAGCCTCTCCTGTTTCGGTTGATCCAGGAGGTGTTCCTACAAATCGTACTGTTCCACTTTCGGTGATATTTGTTATAGTGATGTTGCAATTAGGAAATGAACAAGTTCCACTGCCAACAGAAACATCGTTATAAAACACCTCAAAAGTACCTTGAACAGTTGTACTCCCTTGATATGTAATTATACCATTAACCGTTAGATCATCTCCCGAATTTAGCACAACAATTGGGTCTGAAGGTTGGGTAATATTTATTATAACATTACCAACAGGAAAGATAAAATCATTACAGCCATCATCTTTTAGTTCTTGTGACCCATCTTCATTTCTAAAAACCATTCCAAGTTGAGTAGCATTATCTGCTTGTGTTTGATCAAGTCCATAATATGTTTGAGGTGTAATGGTTATGCTGAAGGTTCCATCACCATTATTGGACATTTCACCAACACCGTCATCTTGTCCCCAATTTCCAATAACACTAAAACCAAAAGCATTAGAATTATCTCCAATTCCGGAATGCATATATACTTTAGCAGGATTATTAAATCCATTGCAATCGGAATCTGTACTGTTAATATCAACGGTAATCGTAACCGGCTGATCTACTTCTATTGCGCCAACACTCAAAGTTACTTGAGCATACGAATAACAAGAAAGTGATAAAAATATGAAGAGTAATATTTTTTTCATAGTGAATATTTAAAAAAAAGGCTATGTGAACACATAGCCTTTTTAATATGGTTTTATTAATTTAAGGTAATCGTCTTATTAACAGTATCCAAAGTTAATGCATACGTCCCCGGAGTGCCGATAAATCTAAAGTTTGAGTCGCCATCATTGGCATTTTCAAAGTTTGGGTCTATGGTATATCCTTCGTTTTCATAATATGGATAGTTAAAACTGGTTGGATTCCAATCTTGTTGTGCAAAGAACCTAAAGGCATCATTAGCAAAATTAACTTGGGCAGAATAAACTCCATTACCAGTACATGGGAAATCTACAGGTGAGTTCCAGTTCCAACCTGCATCTGCAATACCTGCACCAACAAGCCATAATTGGTCAAATTCACAGCTAGGTACGATAACCTGAACCAAAGTTATTGTTTTATTTACAGTATCCAATGTTAAAGTATAGGTTCCTGGCGTACCAATAAACCTAAAGTTACTGTCGCCATCATTTGCATTTTCAAAATTTGAATCTATTGTATATCCTTCGTTCTCATAATATGGATAGTTAAAACTGGTTGGATTCCAATCTTGTTGTGCAAAGAACCTAAAAGCATCATTAGCAAAATTCACTTCGGCGGAGTAAACTCCAGTTCCAGCACATGGAAAATCTACCGGCGTATTCCAGCTCCAGCCAGCATCTGCAATACCTGCACCAACCAACCAAAGTTGGTCATATTCACATGAAATAGGTTCAAGTGTGATGGTTTTACTTACGTCATTAAGGGTCAATAAGTAATTTCCTGGCGTGCCAATAAACCTAAAGTTACTGTCGCCATCATTGGCATTTTCAAAATTTGCATCTATTGTATATCCTTCACTCTCATAATAAGGGTAGTTAAAACTTGTTGGATTCCAATCTTGTTGTGCAAAGAACCTAAAGGCATCATTGGCAAAATTTACCGCTCCAGAATAAATCCCATTTCCTGTACAAGTTAATTCTACAGGTGAATTCCAGTTCCAACCTGCATCTGCTATACCAGCTCCAACCAGCCACAATTGGTCATATTCACAGTTTGGCCCTGTTACAGGGTCGCCTAAAGTAATTGTTTTGTTTACTGTGTCTATTTCTAGGAAATATTCCCCAGCAGTTCCAATAAATTGGAAATTGCTATCACCATCATTTGCATTGACCAAATTTTCATCAATAATATAACCTCTGGCTTCAAACCATGGATAATTGTAACTATCTGGATTCCAATCTGGTTGTAGGAAGAACCTAAAATTACCGTCATTGTCCGGACTTAAGTTTACATTGCCAGAATATTTCGTTCCCTGTAATGGAAATTCTACTGGAGAATCCCATCCCCATCCAGCGTCTGGCATTCCTGCACCAACTCCATAAAGTATTGGTGGCAGCGCAGTTTCATAAGGAGTTACAGTAATAGTAATTAAATCTGAAATTCTTTCTAATTCACCACTCGCAGTTTCAATTATTGACCTTACCCTAACATCCATGGATGATGGAGTATCAACGGCTAGACCCAAATTTAGAGCAGCATCATTTAATCTAGCATGAGTAAAAGTAAGCATTCGCTCTTGAGTTTCTGCTAAGATTTCAACAGGTTCGAAGTTTGTTCCTGCTAAAGCTGTTTCAACATAATAATTAATTGTCGTTGGAGTATCCTCGGAAAAATCAGGATCATCCCACTCTACTGTTAAAGCAATCTCATCCTCTGTAATATCAGAAAGTACTACTTCAAAAGTACTATCAGGACTTGTTATAGCAGGGTTTGATTCCGGATAAGAACTTAGGATCAATTTAATGATATCCGAAAATTCACCGCCAGATACCCTAAAATAAATAATTGCCTCTTCAAAGGCAGGAATATCATTGTCTAACAATAAAGCATTTAATTCTTCAACAGATAATGAAAATGTGTTATTAGACGAAGATCCAATTGCAACAGGAGAAGTAAATTCTTCATCCATGGACATTTCAACTGAATAAGAATTGGACCCTGAAGCATTGTCATTCCAAACAATAGTTAAGGCATTATTTTGCTGGTTTGCACTATCCAAAATCAAGGATGCACCATCTGTTGGTGAAATTATTCCAAAGTTTTCTTCTGCTGTTACAAACTCAAAATCTTCTATATCATCGCAATTTGTTACAACAAAAAGCAATGTAAATATGTATAATAATTTTAATAAGTTTTTCATCATTTTAATCATTTAGTATTAAAGAATAAGTATACTCTCTTGGCGTACTTAAATCTAATATAACAGTGTAATTTCCAGCTATAGCTATGGCAATGTTTTCTGCTCCACCTTCGCTTTCCAACGAGCCATCTGCACCATTATCGCCATAAGCCCAAGCCCAGTCATCATTAGCTCTAAATTTTATTTCTTCTGCAGTTAAATATAATGTTATACGCCAAGTTTTAGTATCTGAATCGTATTCCATATCTTGATCGCTATCCCAATTATTTGGTGTTGCAGAGCCTATAAGTCCCCAACTGTACATGGTTGCTGAATAAGTTAATGCATCAGTGTCAGCGTTTAAGAAATAATAGCCTTCAGTAGCCGTACAGTTAGATTCATCAGACTCAACTAGAATACCTGTAAAACTTCCATCATCACCCCAATCAGTATTTCCCCAATCAAAAGCACCAGTTTGATCTGGACCTAGAAATTTATATTCTCCATCAAGCCAAACATAGCCTTCGTAATTGGTCTCTCCAAACGCAGCTGATGCTAACAAAGGAGCGTTTGGAGGATCCCAACCTTGATGGTTTCCTGGCACTGCAATTTTTGGTAAATCTGTTGTAAATGGTGTTACTACTACAGTAATAGGATTTGTGTATTGCGGGAGTAGATTTTCATCTCCTATATCTGATTTTATTCTCAAATCTAGGCTACCCTCAACAAAAGGGAAAAGTCCTGCTTGTACAACCTGTCCATTAAAATTTGCAATATTAACCGAAATAGCATTGCTATTGGTATTACCAATGGCAATAGGGTTTTCAAAATTTGTTCCACTGACTGCAATTTCAACTGTATAGT
Source organism: uncultured Flavobacteriaceae bacterium (assembly GCA_963827785.1). Classification (GTDB taxonomy): domain Bacteria; phylum Bacteroidota; class Bacteroidia; order Flavobacteriales; family Flavobacteriaceae; genus Site-B1. Next base: position 247,767 of record CAWHCT010000018.1, read on the forward strand.
TAATTCCTGTTGGAACACTATAAGTTGCATCTTCCCAGCTTACAGTAATGGCTGGATTTGTTTGCTCTTCTAATGGATTAAGAACAAAGGATTGTCCTGTTGTAGGGGTCAAAATATTTCCGAAACTCCCTTCGGAAACTTGTAAATTATCATCATCACTACATGAAACAATAAATAGTGTGATTACAATTAAACAAAAATTAAGTATATATTTCATTTTCATAGTTTTTAGTATCCAGGATTTTGAGCTAAATTCGGATTTGCCCCTCTGGCTTGTTCTGGTATTGGGAATAGCTTGTAAAAATCTGGGATTGACGTTCCTTCTAAAGTGTTTCCTTTCCATGGCCAGATGTAGTTTCCACCTGTGAATTTATTGAATCTTATTAAATCTGTTCGTCTATGTCCTTCAAAATTAAGTTCTCGAGCTCTTTCATCTAAAATGAAATCCAATGTTAATTCACCGGAACTAATTGGATCTGCATTAGACCGTGTTCTAACTTCATTTACTAAATCCAAAGCTGTGCTCATATCAGTGCCAGTAGCACCCCGTAATGCCAGTTCTGCATACATTAAATATACGTCAGATAATCTATAAAGCGGAAAATCAGTACTTGAAAATGATGTAGCCGTTGAAGTTCCTTCAAAATTAGTATTTCTGAATTTTATGGATGGATAGCCATCTGTCCATTCTTTATAATCTGTCATGTCATAATTATGCCCATCTGTCCAGAATAAAGATGCTCTCACATCATTGCTGTTTGCCAACTCTGTTGCATCATCTCCAAATAATCCATACCATGCAGGAGATGCTTTATGGCCTTGCCATCCTTCAAGAGCACCAAACTGTTCTATTGGCATAGTATCAGGACTTAAACTTCCATTTACAATGTAAGTTGTATTACCATAACTTTGGCTGTTTGTCGCATCTGCTAATAAAGAATAGATAATCTCTGGTGAATTATTATTATCGGCAGAAAAATTCTCTAAAAAATTAGTTGCTAATGCATAACTGCTCTCGTTGATTATTTTATTAACATAGATAGCAGCTTCATCATATTTGGCTTCTTCAATATAAACTTCGGCATTCATGTATAATTTAGCTAATAACATATCTACGACATATTTGTTGGCTCTCCCATAATCATTGACTTCAGGCATTAAAGGCTCTATTTCCAACAGCTCAGATTTTACATAATTGAATAATTCTAATCTAGAGGCTTCAGGTAATGGATCGGTTTCTCCAATATTATCTTCTGTGGCCAGTACACCTTTTCCAAATGCATCTATAAGGTAAAAGTAAGCTAAAGAGCGTAAAAAGCGAGCTTCATTACGAGCTAAATCAGAGTCTTCAATGGATACAGAGTTTAATACAGAAATTAAATTATTACATTGTGGAACCGTATAAAAAATACGATTGTACAAGTATCTGAAAAACTTGTTGTTGCCATCCCAACTTGAGGTGGTGGTTAACTGATCCAGTCCATCATCTCCCCAACGGTTTTTCAGACCATCTGCAGTAAAATCCTGTAAATTTATTATTCCTCTTAAGAAAGGAGATTCACCAGCGTCATCATCAATGTCTGAACTACCAGGTCCTGTTGGTCCTGATAAAGCAAATGTAGCATATAATCTTGATACAATGCCTTCTATTGCGTTAGGGTCATTTGCTAGAACTTCATCTAGCGTTAGTTCTACTAATGGTTCTGTGTTTAAATCATCAATGCACGAATTTAATGTTAAAAACAAGAATCCTAAAAGTGCAAATAGTTTTATAATATTTTTCATAGTTGTTTTTTTAAAAATCTAAATTAATACCAAGTGTATACATCGTAGGTCTTGGATAGAAGCTCCCATCTATTCCTCCAAAATTTTCTGGATCCTGACCAGAATAATCAGTTACGATAAATGGGTTAGTTATACTACCATAAATACGTACATTGCCATTTTTTAGCATATTGTCAAATCTATGTCCCAAGACAATATTGTCGCATCTTAAAAAGGATGCATCTTCTAAATAATAATCAGAATAGATGCTATTTCCAATCGCCTCGTAGATTTCTTCATCTGCTTCACCTGCATAAAAGTTTAATACGTTAGTTAAACTACTATTGTTGTTAGGCAACGCGCTTTCTACCGTACCTAAGCTCAATTTATTCAGATTGAATACATTACCTCCAATTTGACCTCTAAAATTAGTTGTTAAATCCCAATTTTTATAGGTGAAATTTAATCCAAATCCATAGGTCCAGTTTGGAGCAATAGGTTGATAGTAACGATCTTCATCATTAATAATGTTATCATCATTTTTATCAGCAAAAGCACCTGCTATTGGAGCCCCATTTGAATCATAGAGTTGTTTGAATATAAATGCACTTCCTGCTTGTTGGCCAACAGCATGTCGTTGAAGGAAAGTTCCAGTTCCAGTTACGGTTCCACCTGTTGGTATACTTGCCAATCCCTCAAGATCAGTGACTTCTGTATTGTTATAAGCAAAATTAGAATTTATGTCAAAAGTGAAATCGTCATTTTGAATTGGACTTATATTTAAAGCCAATTCAAATCCTTTGCTTTCTGTTTCTCCAACATTATCAATGAAACTACTTGAAAACGCTTGCCCAGGTGGTACAGGTACATCTGCTAGTAAATCAGTGGTTTTTCTCATATATATATCAAAAGCTCCTGAAATAATACTGTTTTCTAAAATATCGAAGTCCAATCCCGCATTATAGGTGGTTGTTTTTTCCCAAGTCAAATTAGGGTTAAATGGTAGGGCCGAATATAATGACGAATTAGGTAAATATTGACTATTACTATCTCCGGCTTGGAATAGCGGAATGGAAGGGTAATAACCAGCCACACCTGTTATATCTTGTTGTCCGGTTTTCCCCCAACCTAAACGAAGCTTTATGTCATTAAAGAAATTACTTTCACTAATAAAATTTTCATTGCTTATTTTCCAAGCTAAAGCAGCAGCTGGGAAGTATCCCCAACGGTCGTCTTCTTGGAATAGTGAAGAGCCATCTGCCCTAAACGACAGTGTGAATAAATATTTATTGGCTATATCGATATTAGATCTACCAAAGAAAGATTGTAAGTTTAACACATTGTAATACCTGTTGTTTAGATTATTAACATTTTCAACAAGTTCTCTAATACCTGTTTCATCATTATATCTGTATCTATCTTGGTTGCCATCATTTTTAAAATTTTGGTAAGAATAACCTACTTGTATATCATATTTATTTACAACGCCCTCTTCAAGTTCTTTGGCGTATTGTGCATAAGCATCCAACGTAGTATTGGTAATATGTTGTCTTTCCTTATAATTGACACCTGGATTAAATACATAAGAAGCGCCTTCATCAATTACGCGATAAGTGGCTACAGCATTTTCTGTATAACGTTCTTCAATTTTAGCTCTTGAAGCATCTAAACCAACATTAACTATCGCCCGAAGTTCTGGTAAAAAAGGCATTTTGTAATCAAATTCCATATTACCTAAAAACCTGAAGACTCGTTCTGGTCTTTCTCTTTGTACTAATTGAGCAACTGGATTCCATCTACCATCAATTAAATTACCGTTCATATTAAAATAATAACCACCAAACACATTATTATAATCATTTAAAGGTTTTGTAGGATCAAAAGCGATAGCATTACCAATGGCACCTCCTGAATCAGCTCCATTTTTGTCAGCATATGTAGCTTTAGCATTGATGTCTAATTTTAGATTGTCGTCCAAAAATTTTGGAGATAATTTTAAAGCTGCACTTACACGTTCATAGTCATCAGTTTTTACTACACCTTCGCTATTGGTATAACCAACAGAGGCTCTAAATGGAATATCACCAAAAAGATTAGCTCTTGCACTAAAGTTTGTGTTGGACGACATAGCTGTCCTGAACATTTCATCTCTCCAGTCTGTGTCATAAATTGCACGACCATCAATAACCTGTTCAATATTTTCGAAGGAGCTTACAGATCCTAAAGGTACACCAAGTGAACTCACATAATCTGAATGATATTCTTGAATGAAACGTACATATTCACTGCTAGTCATCATGTCTAAACCATCTCCAGCAGAATTTACAGATAAATCAGAAGAAAAGTTAAATATTACTTCATCTCCGGAAGCACCTTTTTTGGTAGTAATGATTATAACACCATTTGATGCTCGGGAACCAAATATTGCAGTTGCTGAAGCGTCTTTCAAAATAGAAAAACTTTCTACATCATTTGGATTTACTAAAGTGAGAGGATTGCTTACACCAGCAGGATTGTTGTTCCCAATCGGTACACCATCAATTACAATTAATGGATTACTATTGGCCGATAGTGATGAACCACCACGAATCCTGATGTTAGGAGCAGCATCCGGTGAACCACCGTCAGTAGTAATTCTGACACCTGCAGCTTTACCATTAAGCAATTGATCTGTTGAAACAATTGAGCCTTTATTAAAATCTTTAGCAGTCACCACATCAACAGATCCTGTTGCATCCTTTTTAGTTGTTGTACCGTACCCAATCACCACAACTTCTTCAAGTTGCTCAGCATCTTCTAACATTTGAACGTCGATTTTAGATTGCCCATTAAAGGTGATTTCTTGAGTTACGTAACCCACATAGGAAAATGTCAAAACATCTCCATTGTTAACATTAATTAAATAATTACCATCAAAATCTGTTGCTGTTCCTGTAGATGTACCCTTAACAATGATATTTACTCCAGGCAGAGGCAAAGAAGATGATTGTTCCGTTACTGTACCAGTTACTGATTTTTGTGCAAACAAGAGCGTGGGCACAAAAAGCAAAATAAACAGTAAGCCATTCAAAGTTGTTTTCATACAATAATTTTAAAATTATTTTTTGTTAGTTTTATGTTATATTTTCACTTCTCGAAGTTAAATGTATGTATATATTGACCATAGCTATTATGACATATGTCACTATAACGTTTTCGTGTTAATAACTTTTTATTGAAATATGAATAATTTACCTACTTTTTTCGAACTATATCAAAATTAATTAGTTTTGACCAGTAAATCTAAGAATGAAGCCTAAAATAACATTAAAGCAAATTGCCAGAGAATTGGGGGTCTCTATTTCAACTGTTTCCAAGGCTTTAAAGGACAGTACTGAAATTAGTGAGGACACCAGGAATATGGTTAAAGCATTTGCTAAATTGTATAATTACAGACCAAACAATATTGCTCTGAGTTTAAAAAACAGAAAGACAAAAACAATTGGGATTATTATACCTGATATTGTTCATCATTTTTTCACCAAAGTTATTAATGGAATTGAAGAAGTTGCAAATAAAAGAGGTTACAACGTTATTGTGGGACTGTCAAATGAATCCTTTGATAAAGAAGTGCTTAATATGGAAATGCTTGCAAATGGCAGTATTGATGGGTTTATTCTTTCTGTTTCAAAAGAAACTTTATTGCAGCAAGACTACCATCATTTCAAAGAAATATTGGAAGAAGGAATACCAATAGTCATGTTTGACAGAATAGTAGATGAAATAGATTGTGACAAAGTTATAGTTGATGATTTTGAAGGCTCTAAAAAAGCAGTTCAAAAACTCATTTCAAGCGGTTGTCTTAAAATAGCAATCATTTCAACAAAAGATTATATCAATGTTGGCAGGCTTAGAACCAGGGGTTATTTAGAAGCTTTGAATGAAAATAATATTGAGCCAAAGGAGAGTTTAGTATTAAAGGTGGATGATAAATTGATAACAGAGGAATATTTAGAGGGAATTGAGAGCGAAATAAAATCATTATTTGAAAACAATAAAGATATAGATGGTGTTTTTGCTGTCAATGAATTGTATGCTATTACTGCAATGAAAGTGGCAAGAAAATTTAATAAGAGAATCCCGGAAGATATTCAGTTTATTGGTTTTACAGATGGAGAGTTGTCCAGACATTCATATCCGGGTTTAACTACGATAAGTCAACATGGGAGAGAAGTAGGTAAAAAAGCTGCAGAATTGTTG
>CAWHCT010000019.1:0-193716 GCA_963827785.1 uncultured Flavobacteriaceae bacterium
ATCTTCAGCTCAAAAAATGTATCGTATACATGAAGATGTTGTTAAACCTTCGCATATAGTAGAGTATGAAACAGTTGTAGGAGAATTATTAGGTATGATGAAAAAGCATAATGTTCAAGATACCAAATGGATAACAGCTGTGACCAACAACAGTCATTATTTATTTGTTGCGCCTATTGAAAACTATGCAGCACTTGATGAACCTAATTTTGTTTCAGCGCTGATAGAAAAAGAAGGTCGCGAAAAGATCATGGGACTTTTTAACAGGATGGACAAATGTTATGATACTGAACTGGATTATATAATAACCTTGAACGAAGAGCTTACTTATATGCCTGAGGGTGTCACGCAGACACCTGAAGGAGAGAATTATAGAGAATTTCATTATGTCTATGTTACTCCGGGAAATCGCGCAATCTTAAAGGAGAAAATGAAAGCCATTAAAGCACTTTACCAGAGCAAAGGCTCAAAAACCTCTTACAGAGTATATCAAAGTGGCTTTGGTACTGACGGTGAATATTACATGGTCGCAATTGCAGCCAAAGACGAAGAACATATGGCGCAGAAAGGAAAAGCCAACAAAGAACTATTTGGTGAGGACGGACAAAATGCTATGTGGGAGATGTATCAGAATGTATTAAAATATGAGAAAATGGAGGCTGAAATGAGACCAGACCTAGGATACTCTTCACAGTAATATTATATAAATAAATCCAATTTAATAAGTAAACACTAAACCAACAAATGAAAAATCTATTATTATTAGGAATTGCTGTAATGTTATTTACAGCTTGCCAAGAACAAGAAAAGAAGCGTTATTTTTCAGAATCTGCTGAAATAGAAGTTTTCAAATCCGAAAGAGATGCCTATGAATCTGGTGATTGGGATCAATGGAAAAGTCATTTTGCAGATACAGCAAAGATTTATGTAAATTCTAAGGAAAGTGTTACCGTAGATACTAGAATAAAACAACTTAGTCAAGGTTCTGCTGCCTTATCTTCATACGGATTTGATAAGAAAAATGATTGGACAGAAATGGTTTTAGATGCTGATGATGAGACTTGGGTATACTATTGGGGTCAATGGACGGGAGAATTTAAAGCTACAAAAAGAAAAGTTTCAGTACCAGTGCATATTGCAGTTCAGTTTAGTGATGGTAAAATAACCGAAGAACATGTTTACTTTGATGGAACCGATATGAACAAGGCTGTAGAAGAGGCTACTGCAATGCAAGCCGGTACAGAAGGAAAATCAGAATAACCATAACAACTAATTATTAATTACAATGAAAAAATTATTATTATTAGGACTTGCAGTAATACTATTTGCTGCTTGTCAACAAGAACAACGTTACACACAACAATCACCGGAAATAGATACGGTCAAGAAATTAATTAAAAATTATAATGATAAGACATACGATGCTAGTATTTATGCAGATACATCTAAAACTTATTACAATATAAAAGACAAATCAATGTCTCCTTCTGAAACCATAGCATACCACAAAGCTAACGATGCTATGTATTCCTCGCGTGAATTTGTAGATAAGGATCAGGAATATGAAATGGTTAAGACAGATGATGGACAAACTTGGGTAAACTGCTGGTTGGACTGGAAAGGTACTTTGGCAGGAAATGGGAAAGAAGTGATGATTCCTATACACCTTACATATCAATTTGTAGATGGAAAAGTTGTAAGAGAGGTCGGTATGTGGGACCCATCAGAAGTTGTGGTTGATTTACAGGCAATGAATACCATGACTGCAGAGAAAAAGTTATGCTTAAAGCCAGTAGTGATTTTATTAAAAGTTGGAGTGATAATGATTTTGAACTTTTGAAATCGATTACTTCTAAAGATATTGTTCGAGTAGCAAATGGTGAAACCGTTGCAAAAAATCAAGACGAAATTGGAGATATTATGAAGTTTTGGCACACAACGATTCCAGATTTTAATCTTGATCTAAAAAATGCTGTTGTTAATGGTAACAAAACTTATTCAAGCTGGACAAGTACGGGAACAAATACAGGCAATTTTGGAGAGAACCCTCCCACAGGAAAGAAAAGCATAACACAAGGTTTTACAATTCTTACTTTTAATAACGAAGGTAAGGTTGTCCATGAGGAAGCATTTTACGATCTGTTAAGTGTACTAAACCAATGGGGATATACAATGACACCTCCTACACAGTAATATAAATAATTAACCAACCAACTAATTATTTTTAGCGAAAAACCCTTTTATTTCTAAAAGGGTTTTTTATTTTTAAGCAAATCTATAAGCCGAATTCTGTACTCGAAGACGACGTTTCCGTGTCACGCCCTTATCATTTATCTGAGTGTATTGTTACCAACACACTTTAGCTGTCTACCCTCCAGCAGCGAGCGTGCAGCCCTTAAAAGCTGGTATACATGACATTGCACCACATAGAGTTTACCTGATTTCACTACAGCATTACCTGTACATACTTTCTGTTGCACTTTTCCTAGCCTCACGACTGGTGGCCATTAGCCACTATGTTGCACTATGGTGTTCGGACTTTCCTCCACTCGCTATGCGAGCAGCGATAAGGCGATTTACTTGTGCTAAAAGTACAATAATTATACCTTTTAGATATTCTGTCATGTTGAAATATAAGTTTTTAAATAAAATTTCAAATAATTGCCTTGTTAATAACTCCTTCTAAATTTAGCAGTGCTTAATTCTTAAATTTAAACTGAATTTTTAACTTTGTTACTTATAGAACAAGCATCGAAAGATGCTGAAATTAATTCAGAATAAATTGGAACATTTTGTAGTATCGGCAAGAAAATACAGACCACAAACCTTTAAGGATGTTGTGGGCCAATCTGCCATTACCAATACTTTACAAAATGCCATTGAGCACAATCATTTGGCTCAGGCGCTACTATTTACGGGACCTCGTGGGGTTGGTAAAACAACCTGTGCCAGAATTCTAGCCAAAATGATCAATAGTGACGGTACAGAAAAGGAAGATGAAGATTTTGCGTTCAATATTTTTGAACTGGATGCAGCATCTAATAATTCTGTTGATGATATACGAAGTTTGACCGACCAGGTTAGAATTCCGCCACAAGTTGGAAAATATAAGGTCTATATAATAGATGAGGTACATATGTTATCTCAGGCAGCTTTTAATGCTTTTCTTAAAACATTGGAAGAACCTCCAAAACACTGTATTTTCATTCTGGCGACTACTGAAAAACACAAGATCATACCAACAATTCTATCTCGTTGTCAAATATTTGATTTTAAACGTATTACAGTAAAGGACGCCAAAGAATATTTAAAATATATTGCGAACGAACAGGGCATAAAAGCTGAAGACGATGCATTGCATATTATAGCCCAAAAGGCAGATGGAGCCATGAGAGATGCCTTATCGATATTTGACAGAGTAGTGAGTTTCTCAGGAAAGAATTTAACTCGAAAAGCTGTAACCGAGAATTTGAACGTCCTGGATTATGAAACTTATTTTAAAAGTACTGATCTGATTCTTGAAAACAATATTCCTGAATTACTGATTCAATATAACAGAATTCTTGCTCAGGGTTTTGAGGGGCATCATTATATTGCCGGATTAGCCAGTCATTTTAGAGATCTTTTGGTTTGTAAGAGTCCCGAAACCATTGAACTATTGGAAGTTGGTGAACAGACAAAGGATAAATATCTTAAACAGTCACAAAAAACATCGCAGGATTTTTTGTTAAAAGGAATAGAACTGGCTAATGAATGTGACTTGAAGTACAAGAATAGTAAAAACCAGCGCTTGCTGGTAGAGCTATGTTTAATGCAATTAGCTTCTGTCACTTTTGATGGAGAAAAAAAAAACAGTAAAAAGTTTATAATTCCGGCATCATACTTTGAACAAAAAGGTATAACTCCTATTCCGGTAAAAAAGCCTGAGCATAAAGTTGAGTCTGAAAATGAAGTCATTCAAGACACTGATCTAGACAATGACGAACCTCAAGAATATGAAGATCAGGAAACTATAGAGGATGCTGAAATCACTACACCTAAAATAGTTGAAGAACGTCCTAAGATCCTGTTAAATCAGGAGAGGAAAAGAACTTCGGGATTATCACTAAAAAGTATAAAGACTAAGAAAGAACATCTAATCAAACAAATGGAGGTTGTTTTGGATGATGAAGAACAACCAACAGATGATTTTACATCCGGAGCAACTTACAGAAACTTGGAATGATTATATTAAAAAGCTTGAAAAACAAGGTAAATTCAATTTGGCTTCTATTTTATCGATTGATGCATCCAAAAATTCAGGATACTACAATTCATCTGGAATATCCAAATTCAACAAATAAAGTTGAAATTGAACGTCATCAGTATGAATTATTGGGATTCATTAGAAAGGCATTGAACAATTTTAAAATCGATTTATCTATTACAGTAAATGAAGAATTAGAAAAGCAATACGCTTATACTCCTAAGGAGAAATATGAAAAATTAAAAAAGAAAAATGCCAATTTATGTGACTTTAAAAAAAACTTTTGATTTAGACATATAAATTACTGTATGGCTAGAGCTTTATAATTAATTAAATTATGTTAGGACTTAAACTTCCAACCGACCCAAGATGGGTTAATATAGTTGAAAAGAACATTGAGGAAATTCTTACTGATCATGCTTTTTGTGAGCAAAAGGCAACCAGTACAGCCATTTCTTTAATTGTTAGTTTTCCGGAATATACTGACCTTGTTCAGGAAATGACTTCTTTGGTAAAAGAGGAAATGAGCCATTTTAAAATGGTACATGACAAAATCCTGGAACGTGGCTGGACATTGGGGAGAGACAGAAAAGATGATTATGTTGCTCAATTAGTGAAATTCTTTCCCAAAGGAGGTAGCAGAACGACTCAATTGGTACATCGGCTTTTATATGCAGCGCTTATTGAAGCAAGAAGTTGCGAACGATTCAGGTTATTATCTGAACAGTTACAGGATAAAGAATTGGCTGAATTTTATAGAAAACTAATGGTTAGTGAAGCAAACCATTACACTATGTTTTTAGGATTTGCCCGCAAATATGGTGACAGAAAAGAAGTTGACCAAAAATGGCAGCAACTACTGGATCATGAAGCCGAAATCATGAAAAATTTAGGTAACAAAGAATTCATTCACGGCTAGTTATTGTTTAACTATTTCTCCATTTGCCCAAATTCCTGTGTTTTGCGAACCATCAAGATAGGTATAAGTTCCCTGACCTTCCATTTCACCGTATAGCCATTCACCATTATAATTTTCTCCATTCCTGTAGGTAAATCGCCCTTTGCCGTGACGCATGCCACTTTTATATTCTCCAACATATCGCTCACCGGTATTAAAATTCATTACACCATGTCCATCACGTTTATTGTTTTTCCAGTTACCTTTAAAAGTACTTCCATTTTTGTAGATCATGATTCCAAATCCTTCCGCATAACCATCTACAAAATCTCCATTATAAACATCTCCGTTCGGCAAGACCAATTTTCCCTGACCATTTTTCTTGCCATCTTTCCAAAAACCATCATAGATACTGCCATCAGATTTATAGTAGGTGCCTTTACCTTCCATTTTACCTGATTTCCAGGCTCCATAGTAGTAATCACCATTGTTCCATGTGTATTTTCCCAAACCATTTTCACAATCTCCAGAAATACATCCAAGTTGTGTATTCTCTAAATCGATTTCATCATCTTGGGCCATTGAAATAGATCCAAGTAAACTGAAGAAAACTAATAAAAACCTTTTCATAATATTATATTTTATAGGTATTACTGCAATTAGAATGCCAAAATTTAAATTGTATTGCCAGTTAAGGTCTTAAAGTACATACTTTTAATAATACCATCCGCTAGACCAATTTTAGGGACATATATATCTTTGGCACCACTCCACTTCATAGCAGATAAATAAATGCGAGTTGCCGGAATTATAACATCTGCTCTATCCTGATTTAAATCAAGCTCTGTAATACGCTGTTCGTATGTTAATGAATTAAGTTTACTGTAAAAAGTAGATAAATATAAATATGTCAGTGGTTCTCCTACAGGCTGATTAGATAATTTAAATATTGTATTGATATTTCCCCCGGAACCAATTATATCCACTTTATTGTAATCTTTGACATTATCTTTTATCCAATATTCAAGATCTTTCCAGGCATCATCAATTACTACAATTCTTTAATAAACGTACTGTTCCAATCTTATAAGATTTGGAAGTTACAATTTTTCCATTATCATATATTGTAAATTCGGTGCTTCCACCGCCAACATCTACATATAAATATGTGCAATTTTCCTTGATATATTGGTGCAAATCTGTTGCTGCAATTATTGTAGCCTCTGTTTCTCCATCTATAATGTCAATATTGATTTTGACTTTTAATTCAATTAGCTCAATAATATCCTTACCATTTATAGCTTCACGCATAGCTGAAGTTGCACAAGCTTTATATTTTTTAATATTATGAGATTTCATTAATAGTTTGAATGCTAACATAGTATCAACTAAACGTAATGAATTTTTTTTTGAAATAATTTGATTCATAAATACATCTTCACCCAATCTTATAGGTACTCTAACCAGGGAATTCTTTTTAATTCGTACAAGCTGACCTTTTTCTTCTATAATGTTACTAATCAATAATCTGACAGCATTCGAGCCAATATCTATTGCTGCATATTTTTTTATTCGTAGCATTATTTACTTATTGAATTTATATTTAATATCCAATTTTTCATAAGATGTCTATTCATAGTTAAAGATACACGCGAATAATACATTAAAATTACAAAATGCAGAATTAATAACACGCATTTAGTTATTTATCCATTCTACAATTTATGCTCTTTATACGTTGCCACATAAAAAGTGTTCTCTTAACACCGTAAAGAAACTTTTGAATTAAAATTTTTCAAGAAAGTGAAGTTTTAACTCTTGCTTTTTTTTTAAAGCGTGAGCTACATATAGTTGAAAGAACTAGAACAAAATGGAAATTAATGAATAGGAATATAGTAAAGTAAGGTGAGCAAAAAACAATTTATTTGATATTAAATACTATAAAAATAATTCTTCTCAAGTATGATACATTAATTTGCCATAGCAATTCCTTCACGAAGTTTAATGTCTTTCTGGGTTACAAACAGGCCATCTTCCTTTTTCAATTTCAGGATTCGGGTAACATCACCTTTTTTAGTTAATCTCTTACGACATAATTTAGACAACAAAGGATCCTCATCAAAAAGGAATGTTGCAATTTCATATTCTGGCTTGGATGGTTCCTTAATTATAGGAAATAATTGTTGCATTTGATTATAACGTCGGTCATTTCCAGGTACATAAGTATAGAAAGTATAATTGCCATTTGCATCAGTTTTAACATATCCTCTATTATGCACATAGCGTCTTCCATTTTCTTTTCTCAAATCAAAATTACCGTTTTCATCTGCTTGCTCTATATACAAGATCACATCTTTTGCCGGAGTAATTCCATCACTCTTATAAATGGTACCATAAATCTTAAGTTTATTATCTTTTGATTCAAAACCCGGAATAGTATCAATATTATTTATTTGTTCCTCATTGTAATCGAAGAATGTGTCAGCTATAATATTTTCAAAATTGTTTTCTGAAAATTCTGCAGAATCTTGTGCATAAATAGAAAAATTAGCGCTTATAAGGCAGACGAGACAAAAATGTAGAATAAAATTTTTCATTGATTTTAGATTTAAGGGTTACCTCAAAATTCAGGCAAAAAAACCATAATCTGCTAAAAATCTTATGAATGCTCGATTTTTTCGATAAAGCGTTTTAATTGGTAAAATGTATCGATAAAATACATCTGTTTTTTACATTGTATGATATCCTTTTGTTATGTAAAACAAGAATTTGGTAGGTTACATTCACCATAAAATCATACTCTAATTATAAGTTTTTTTGACAATGAAACCAAGGTAAAATAATGACCTATTATTTACTATTATTAGAATTGTTTGAAAAAATTAATTTATGTAAATACTCACTACTTCAGTATTATTATGCTTTTAGTGCCCGACAATTTAAAATAAAACTGTTTGGTATTTCATCGTTAAAATGTGAACTTCATCAATATATAATGCTGTTTATCTAATATATATGTATTTTATGGATTAAAAAGTTGTAAAAAAATATTGATGTTTTTAATAAATTGTATAGATTTGTTTAATCAAGCCCTTTAAAAAACGATGTAATGAAATCAAAACCTATTATAATTAGTGTCATTTTTTTTCTGATAATGAGCGTCAATTTTGCTCAGAAGGAGGAAACCCCAAAAACCAAGAAGAAAAAGGAAGCTCCAATAACCATGATTACGGGCAAGGTTTATATAAACAAATACCACACATACGACGAGTTAAATAAATTGTCTAAAGGTGATTTACTCACATTATATAGTGAACGAATTGAAGTTATCGTAAATATTTTGCCAAATATTGCATTTGCTACTAAACCTACTGTAACTATGGAGTCTTTAGGAATTCCGGAAACTAAGGATAATAAAAAAGCCTTAGAAGCAAACCAGAAAGCATCAGTTGAATATTTTGATAGCACTATGGAGTTCCAAAGAAAGATTTTGCCGTACTCAGATACTGGCAATTTAATATCAGCCATTTTGTTTTATGAAGAAACACTAAAATCATTACATACGTATAACGATTTTAAGATTGATTAATAATAAATCGACCAAAACCTTAAACAAAGCCTCAGCAAATTTGCTGAGGCTTTTTTCTGAAATATCATGGAATTTTAATTTTGATATATACTCTTTGTCGGAAATTTTTAACTGAAACAAAAATATTGTAAGAAATTATTTATAAAATAATGCAGTACATCGATATTTTTTGCGTTTAATAAGTAATATCCTTATTTTTGAGTATATAAAATGGTGTCCCCCTCACCTACTTAATCTTGACCTCTATGAAAAAAATTACTCAATTAGCACTATTTGTCTTCTTAATTATATCAGGCAATTCTTTTGCTCAACAAGAAAAGGGTATAACTGGTTTCGATAACTGGTTGAACCCATGGACCGAATTCAAACCAAACAAAGTCGATTATGGCCAACCTACCGAAATACTGAGTGGCGATATTACCAAGGATACTAAATTATACAAAAAAAACATCTATTTGTTGCTTGGCGATGTCTTTGTAACTGATAGTACAACACTTACAATTGAACCCGGAACAGTTATTATGGGTGATTTTAAAACTAAGGGTTCTCTAACTATTAGTAAAGGATCTACTATTATGGCCAATGGTTCCTCAACAGACCCAATTATTTTCACATCAAGCAATAGTATTAAAAAGCCCGGAGATTGGGGCGGAATCTTTATTCTTGGTGATGCTCCTATTAATAAATTTGATGGCGAGGCCTCTTTAAATTACGGGTTATTGCCTTCGGCTGCCAAAAATATTACTTATGGTGGTAATTATACCGAGAGTTGTTCAGGTATTTTTAGTTATGTAAGAATTGAATATGCAGGTAAGAGAACCAAAAAATACGGATATTTCAATGGACTTACCTTAGCTGGTGTTGGAAAACTAACTGTTATTGATAACGTAATGGTAAGTTATTGCGAGGGTAACTCCTTTAATATACTGGGAGGAAATGTTAATTTAGATAAGTTGGTTTCTTTTAGATCTAGTATTCATGACTTTGAGTTTAATTATGGTGTCCAATGCAGAATATCTAATTCTTTAGCTATAAAATCACCTTATATTTCTGGTTCAGAAGTATCAAGATGTATGAATATACTTGCTTATGATCTACAGGAAGAAGCAGATTTATCAAAATTGCAAACCTCTGTGAAGGCTGAAAACTTGAGCTTGGTGAATATTAGTGATGACTTGAGCTACGATATTAAAGTTGGTCTGGTATATGAAGCCATATTTATTGGAATGAACACGTCTTTTTCTATTAATAAAAGTGTGATTTCCGGATTCAATCCAGCCGTAATCCTGGATGAAAAGATCAAACTAAATTCTGAAAATTTGGAAAGGATTAAGTTCATTAAAACATATTTTAACAACTGCAGTGGAAATATTTTCAGAAATGGCTATTCCAATAACGATGATCTCGAAAACTATTATGGCAATAGAGCTTATGTTAACGTATACTCTAAGGGTCCGGATTCTGAAACATTCATTGATCCAGATAATGGGAGGCATCCAGATTTTAGATTAAGAATCAATAAGATCTTTGCCTCTAATGATTAAGACAACAGTTAGACAATTAATAATACCGGTATTGATCTCAATTAAACACACAGCATATAGGATATAAAATTACAACCCAAATCTAAATGTATAAAATAAAAATTGCATATAAACTTTTCTTCGGAATTTGTTTTTTCGCTCTTAGTATTCAAGAACAGGCTAAGGCCCAAATAGTTATAGGTACGCCTAATTTGGGATTTAGCCAAGCATGTGCAAATGAATCTTTTAACACCTATAGTACCACTTTTGTTTTTTCCCCTGAGTCAAACTTAAACGCATCAAACCAATTCTCTATCGAACTATCTGATGCTGATGGTGATTTTACTAACGCAACTGTTGTATTTACTTCCAATCCTGGTGCCGTTACTACATCACCGGCAACCTTAGTTTTTTCTTTACCCAATACAACTGCCGGAGAAAATTATAAACTGCGAATAAAAAGTAGTTCACCTGCTGCAACCAGTTCAAAATCTGTATCTTTTCCAGCATACTTCAAAATACAGGACACGCCATTTACCATCAATAACTTGGTGTCATCTGGTGCCTATTGTTCGGGAGGAAATTACCTTTTAGCCATTGACAATCCTGGTACGGGTTCAAATGATTCTCCGTTAAATTATCCATCCCTAACCTTTAATTGGTTCAAAGAGACAGGACCTACTACAGCTGTTTTTGTTGCTGAGGGTACTACTCTCTCAGTCAACAACGAAGGAACTTATTTTGTAGAAACTAATTATGGTACATGTACATCCGATTCATTTTCAAATCGTGTTACAATAAGTGAAGTCACCTCCGGAGAAGCTGAAGCCGGTATTTCATCTAGCTTAGGAAATCCGTTTTGCCCGAGTCAAGGTTCGACCACATTAAGCACTATTGGTGGTAACAGCTTTCAATGGTTTAAAGATGATGTTCCTATTCCAGATGCAACAGAATCAAATGTATCAGGCAAATGAATCTGGTATTTACTCGGTTCAGGTTGATTTGGGTGATTGTTCTGCTTCCGGTTCAATAGAACTAGAAAGCGAACTGTTTGATGCCGAGATAAATGTTTCGGCTTTTAACTCAATCGAAGAAGGAGAAACACTATCTGTCACTGTTAATACTACTGCGAACAATCCAATTTTTAAATGGTATTTAAATAATGTTTTAATTACTGGTGCATCAGAAGATAACTTCAATGTATCAGAAATTGGAAGTTATAAAGTAATTGTTTCAGAAACAACAGGATGTAATGGTTCAAGAGAGTTTTTATTTGAAGTTAATGAACCATTTCCGGATGTAGAAAAAATTCCAAATGTGATAAGTCCCAATGGTGACGGAATAAATGATACTTGGATAATTCCAACAAAATACGTTACTGGCACCAATACTGAGGTTTTGATCATGAGTAATTATGGTAAAGTAGCGCTTCAAACGAACAATTATCTAAATAATTGGCCAGAGAATGATTTGAATCTGTCAAGTATCAATCAGGTCTATTATTATGTTATAAAAACAACCGATAACGAAACCAGAAAGGGTTCAATTACAGTAATAAAATAATATGAAAACACAAATTTTGGTTTTACTATTATGTTTCTGTGCAACTCAGATTTTCTACTCTCAAGAAGATGATGGAGTGGTTTCGCTTAGCCTTCCTGTGAGAAACTCACTAACCTTTAATCGTTATGCAATTAATCCAACCTTTAGTTTCGTAAGAGAACAGAACAAATACATCAGCATTTATAATAAACGTGAATGGGTACAATTTGATGATGCACCCCTCACCTATTTAGTGAGTTATACAGGAAGGTTTGCTGAAAACATAGGAGCTGGAATAGGAGTGTTTCAGCAAAATTATGGTGTTCTATCGACATTTGGCGGTGTTTTGAACTTCGCTTACAACGCCAGATTGACAAGAGAAAACAATCTCACTTTCGGACTTAATATTGGTGCTTATAAAAGTGGCCTAAATACAGGAAATGTAGTCACGAATTTTGATGATCCTTCATTACAGAATGTTCCTGAAAACTTTTTGCTAACCATTAATCCGGGAATTAATTTTGGATTGGAATTCTTCGACTTTGGTGTATCTGTTAACAATTTGGTCGCTTACAATTTTAACTCATCAAAACTTATAGAAGACAATCCTGAACGTGGTATTCAAGGACATATCATGTATACCGGATATATGAATAGCAGAGGATTTTTTGATGAAAGCAAATTTTCAGGTCTTATCAGATCAGAATTCAAAAAAGACGAAACAATTATTTCTGCCATAACAATGCTTACTGTTCCAAAAGGCATTTGGGCACAATTGAGTTATAATACAGTTTATGGCGTTTCTGGTGGACTAGGATTAAATATTACTGAACAAATTGCCATAGAATACAATATTGAAAAAGGTACTGGTGCCTTAACAAATTTTGGCAATTCATATTCACATGAAGTTACACTTGCTTACAGATTCAAAAACAACAAAACTTACGATTATAGTAGCGATGATGAAGTGAGCGGACTTATCTCAATGAGTACTAAAAGAAAACCCATTAAATCAAAAATATCAAAAACCCAAGCTGAGGCTAACCGTCAATTAGCAGCAGAAAGAAAAGCACAAGCACAAGCAAAGCTCTTAGCAGAACAGAAAGCCAAAGAAGAAGCTCAAGCTCAAGCACAACTGATAGCAGATCAGAAAGCTAAGGAAGAAGCTCAAACTCAAGCAAAACTCTTAGCAGAACAAAAAGCCAAAGAAGAAGCTGAAGCACAAGCAAAACTATAGCAGAACAGAAAGCTAAAGAAGAAGCTGAAGCTCAAGCAAAACTACTAGCAGAACAGAAAGCCAAAGAAGAAGCTGAAGCCAAGCAAAATTACTAGCAGAACAGAAAGCCAAAGAAGAAGCTGAAGCCCAGGCAAAATTACTAGCAGAACAGAAAGCTAAAGAAGAAGCTGAAGCACAAGCAAAACTACTGGCAGAACAGAAAGCTAGAGAAGAAGTTGAAGCACAAGCGAAATTACTAGCTGAACAGAAAGCTAAAGAAGAAGCTGAAGCACAAGCAAAACTACTAGCAGAACAAAAAGCCAAAGAAGAAGCTGAGGCACAAGCAAAACTACTGGCAGAACAAAAAGCTAACGAACAAGAAAATACTAAGCCACAGGATGAACTTAGTAAAGCGATGTAAGCCTTAGCTCAGCAAGCTGAAGAATCAAAAGCCAGACAGGACGAATTATTTAGTGAGATAGATGATATCGTAGAAATTAAAAGTCAAGATCTTTTCGACCTTAAGCAAGAAAATGATCTAAGTGAGCAAGGTATTGCTGTAGAACCTAAACCTTTCAAAAGTATAACTGAAGAAAACATAAGGCTTAAGAAGATGATTACCGATCTGGATAATGTTATTGAATATCGAAATCTGGTGATAAATGAATTAAAGATTTTGAATAAAGAAAAATTCGAAAACGAAAAAGCAAACGATACTATTTATCTGGATGAAGTTTATATGTTTTACAACAGAACTCTCGATCGTTTAACAGCCGAGCAAATTGAGGCAGCACAAGCCAAGATTAAAGCTTCAACTAGAATTAGAGAATATTCAGGAAGCAACTGAATTTGAACGTAACCGAAGAATAAAACGCGCAATATATAACAATGAAGACGAACGACACGCTATTGATAGAGCTACCCTTAAAAATATAAAAAGTACAACTCCAACAGGGCAAGTATTTAATGTTGAAGATTTCGATTTTGGAGAAGAACAAAGTAGCAACATCCATATCCTTAAAAATATTGACCATGTTGATAGCGGTTACTATATGATACTCGCTGTTCATAGTGATATTCAAAGGAGAAATGATTTTATAGCAAAAGTCTTTGCGTCAGGACGTTCAAACGTAGACTTTTTCTATGACGTTAAAACAAGTAAATATTTTATTTACTATGACAAGTTCGATAGCATTGAAGCAGCTAATGAAGCCTTAAAAGAAAAAGGAAACAGACCCTATAATATAAATATGTCCCTCGTGAAAATAGAAAATTAAATATATATATATAATCGCTTAATTTCTTTTCAGAATCACCCGCTAGTTGAAACGGAATTGAAAATAATAAGCATCATGAAAAGACCTACATTTTCAAAAATCGTCCTGGCAATTTTGTCATTATTTCTTGGATTACAGATTTATGCCCAGAATTATGTGCCATTTACCCCAAGATTTAATCAGGATTTAAAGGGTGACATAATCCTCATCGGAAATAATATTCTTGGCCCCGATAACAATGCATTTAATGATAATACTGTGTATAACCACAATGTAAACATGCAGTATATAGATATTGATGGAGATCCATCGACTTTCAGTTCAACCAGTGCAGATCTGGATATTCCAAATCCGGAGTGTTATAGAATCATTCATGCCAGCTTATATTGGGGTGCTGTAAGTCCCGGAAATGAATCCATAACCAATGTTAAATTTAAAGGACCTATCGGCGGTTATAACGATATTCAGGGAACAATAATATTTGACGCCAATGGAACTACAATAGATGGAGGTGATAGTTTTTCATATGCATGCTACGCTGATGTTACTGATATCGTCACCAGTTTAGGAACAGATTTAGGAACGTATACCGTAGCTAATGTATCTTCTGCGGAAGGAGAAACAGGAATAGCAACACCTTATAATGGTACAGGTCATTCAGCCGGATGGTCCTTATTTGTTGTTTATGAAGATCCTACATTACCTGGTAAATCAATAACAAGTTTTGATGGTTTTAGTGCAATTAGTGTTCCCGGTAGTAATCCAAATCTGGATATACCTATTTCAGGTTTTAGAACTATTCCTGCACCTGCCCCAGTTAGGGCCAACTTTGCATTTGCAACATTAGAAGGTGATAGCCCTATTTTAGGCGATCGACTTAGACTAAATGGAGTTAGCCTATCAACTGTGGACAGACCTGTTAAGCAATTTTTTTAATAGTTCAGTTACCCAATTAGATGCAACACCGGTTAACGATAGAGTGCCTAATAGTACTAATACCTTAGGTTTTGATACAGGAGTCATGGCAATTCCCAATCCGGGTAATTCGGTTATCGCAAATGATGCTACTTCTGCAACAGTTCGATTGGAAACTAGTGGAGATACTTACTTTCAGTATTTCTTCGCTTTTGCAGTTGAAATTATTGAACCTAATATTGTGCTAACCAAAACTGTTGAAGACGATGCCGGAAATGATATTGGGGGACAAACCGTTGGCCTTGCTACTCCTCTAAATTATATAATTGGTTTTCAAAATACGGGTAATGATAATGCAACAAATTTACAGATACGGGATATCCTTCCTATAAATATTGTATATAACCATCCAACAGATCTTGTATTACCGCCAGGAGTTACTGTAGCCAGTTATAATCCAACCACAAGGGAACTTATTTTTGATGTTGATGATTCTTTGTTGAAGAGAATGATCCGGTTTACGAAATACGTATTGAAGTTGAAACGGTAGAGACCTGTCAGCATCTGGCTGATTCGTGTTCAAATATTATTCAGAATCAAGCTTTTGCAACATATAACGGCTATTACAATCCTACATTTGAGATTACAGATGATCCAAGTGTAAACAGTAATACAGGATGTTTATTATCTCCTCAGGCTACAAACTTTTTAGCCGATCTGGACGATTGTGTCTTTTCTGAAGAAGTTATACTTTGCGGTTCAAGTGTAGATCTTACAGCGGCCAATGGCTATGTTGCATATTCATGGTCCACCAGCCCAAGTGGTTCTCCTGAAATTGGATCGTCCCAAACGCTTACTGTTACACAAGCGGGAACTTATTATGTATTTAATACGGCTGAGGCACCTTGTCAGTCTATTGTACAGGAATTTATAGTAGACATATATGGTGTCAACATAGAAAATCCTGTGATACCTTATGCAGATGAAGTAGTTACCTGCCCTAACGACGGTAAATTATTACCTAATATATTCTTTTGTGGTGCTAATGAATCCAGAAACATTCAGACCAATTTAACGGGTACGACTTCAATTATTTGGGAAAAACTGGATGAGGCCAGTTGTCCTCCGGTAGCAAATCAGGATTGTGCAAACGAAGATGCAACCTGTTCATGGGATCAGGTTGAAACAGGCCCTGATTATTTAGTGAATGCCGCTGGTCAGTACAGATTGACCATAAATTATACAGGTGGTTGTTTTGTTCAGTTCTATTTTAATGTGTACACGAATTTATTAGATCCAACTGTCAGCACAACTGATATAATTTGCCTCACACCGGGTTCAATTACCGTCAATGACGTGCCTTCCGGTTATGAATACAGTATTGATGGAGTAAATTTCCAATCGAGCAATGTATTTACAGTTACAACTCCGGGTAATTATACTATTTACACAAGACAAGTGGGTATCCCTACCAACCCATGTGTTTTTACAATACCTGACGTTCAAATCAATGAAAGAGACTTCAGCGGATCAACAACCGTAATACAACCACTTTGCTATGGTGAAAAGGGAACGATTCAAATTGCAGCCAATGATGTGGATCCACAGTATACATTTACACTCTATGAAGGTGCAACTTTAGTTAATTCTGCAGGACCTATTATTGAAAATACTTATACGTTTGCCAATTTAAACCCTGGAACCTATACAGCAACAGTTGAAACCGAAAATGGTTGCCTGTTTACCGAGGATATCACGATTATTGAACCGCCATTGCTTACGGTAACTGCGGCAGTGACTACGCCTCTAACCTGTACAGATGGTGAAATTACCATTTACCCTGATGGCGGA
Organism: uncultured Flavobacteriaceae bacterium; assembly: GCA_963827785.1. Taxonomy (GTDB): domain Bacteria; phylum Bacteroidota; class Bacteroidia; order Flavobacteriales; family Flavobacteriaceae; genus Site-B1. Next base: position 17,058 of record CAWHCT010000019.1, read on the forward strand.
ACACCTCCTTATTTCTATTTTATCAATGGATCTTCAGATTTTCAGACGGTTCCTGAAATAGTGGTGACAACAGCAGGTGTTTATGATATTGTAGTCGTAGATTCCAATAACTGTAGCGCTAGCACAACAATTACTGTTGGTGCCATTTCTGAACCTGATTTTAATATCGCAACAACCGATATTGATTGTTTTGGTCTGCAGACGGAACCATTAGCATTAATGTAACCAATTCTTACGGCTATAGTTTAGAATACAGTATTGATGGTGGTGTAACTTTTACTAGTTCAAATGTTTTTACTAGTCTATCTGAAGGAGACTATAATGTAGTTGTACAATACTCCATCGGAAATTCAGTATGCGCTACAGTACCACAAAATATAACAATCATAGAATCACCGGCTATTACAGGAACTGCAACTTTAACTTCACCATATACCTGTACTACCGATGGAACGATTACGGTAACCGGAGTGTCAGGAGGTGTTGCTCCATATATGTATAGTATTGATGGTGTTAATTTTCAATCAAGTGATGTATTTACTGGATTAACATCCGGAACCTACTCGATTGTTATTCAAGATTCAATAGGTTGTACGTTTATAACTAACGGCATTACAATAAACCCACTTAATCCTCCGACTGACCTGACTTTTGACAGTACTCCTATTACTTGTCCTTCTAATACTTCCACAGTAACTATTACAAATACCACGGGTGGTACAGGAGTTTTAGAATATCAAATTGCTGCTCCTGCGGCAAATGTAACGGCATACCAAACGTCAAATATTTTTTCAGGATTAGAACCTGGCACCTATATATTTCAGGTACGAGATGAACATGAATGCTTGTACCGGGAAGCATATACAATAAATCCTATAATTATGCCAACAGTTTCTGTCGTTCTATCCGAAACATTGAATTGTACAACAACACCGGATGCGGAGATTACAGGAACAATTACCGGAAATGCACCATATACCTATGCGGTTTCCTTAAATGGAGGCGCTTATTCAAGCCTTGGTTCGACTGGATCGACATTTAACTATTCCACCTCCTCGGCTGGTACGTATCAATTCGAATTAACAGATGCTAACGGATGTATTGCCGAGTCAAGAGTGATAACGGTTGATCCAATTTCATTACCAGATTTAAGTGCTGTAGTACAAACCAGTCCGATTCTTTGCAATGGAGACACCAATGGGGCTATTGATATAATTATAGATACTTCAGTTGGTACACCTCCATTTACTTTAAATGTTTATAATGATACCTTAGGAATCGACTATGGTAATCAGACTTCTGGATTGCAATCAGGATCATACACCATAACTATTACGGACGCCAACTCTTGTACGGCCGATGAAATTATTATATTAAGTCAACCAGACCCTATTGTAGTTGACTATGATGCTGTTGATATTTCCTGTACCATAAGTGGAATATCTCAAGGATCAATAATTATAAATTCTGTCACAGGTGGAACTGCTCCTTATACTTATTTTGTGACTGGAACAAATGGTTATTCCAATTCTGAGTTTAATACAACAGGATCAGCCTCCTCAAGTTTTAACAACCTTGATTTTGGATTTTATGAAATCAACGTGATCGATGCCAATGGCTGTTCAGTTTTGATTCAGGATGTTATAATTGCCTCTCCTCCAACTGATCTAGATATAAATGTAACTAGTACAGTCGACTGTCTGTCAGGCGGTGAAGCGGTTGTTAGTGTTGGCTCTACATTGCCGAGTTCAGGACCGTTCTTTTTCAGTATTTATGAAGGCCCCGTTTCTGTGTATCCAAATCCGCCGGGAACTTGGTTACCTGAAGATAGTCCCGGAAGTCAAAATGCGACCTTTTCAGGTTTAATTCCGGGAGTCACCTATACATTCATCGTTTATGATGCCTCAACAGATTGCCAATATTATGAACCGGCATCCACCCCAATACCTACAAATTCAACTTTAACAGTCAATGCTATAAGTTCAGATAATATTACCTGTACCGGAAGTGCAGATGGAGATGTTTCCTTTACAGTCAACAGTATATATGGCATTGCCGTAAATGTGGACTATGAAATATTTGATTCATCAACATTAGTTACTACAGGAATAAGCGGCTCAGGTTCAGTTCCTGCCGCAGGTTTTCTTTCAATAACAGATTTAGGACCTTTACCATTTGGCAACTATTTTGTATTAATAAGTGAGACTTCAGGTCCAAATGCCGGATGTGGAGTTGTTACATCTCCTTTCAATATAACAGAATCAGAGATTTTATTAAACCTTGAAGTTTCAGTTGATCAAAATGCAAACTGTAATTCAACCTCTGGAATAATTAGTGCTATTGGTCATGACGGAACTGCACCTTATCAATATCAAATAACTACCACAGCTACTACTCCACTTGCTACAGATCCATCCTGGGCATCAGTGAGTACTTTTAATGTAGATACCGGTAATTATTATGTTCACGTTATGGATGCTTATAGCTGTATTGTATCTAGTCCGGTTACTTTAGTACCACTGGATCCATCACCTGTGATTTCAGCAGTTATGGTTGATCAATGTACAGCTGAGGGTGATTTTGAAATAGATGTTAATTTAGATGTTGCAGGTATTGCTCCATATAGTTTTAGTATCGATGGTGGAGCCTTTCAAAATATATCTGTCCCATTTACTATTTCAAACTTATATTCAGGAACACACTCTATTCAAATTCAGGATGCTAATGGATGTGGGAATTTAGTAACTATAGATATTCTGGCTCCATTAGAAATAACTCCAGAATTAACATCCTTACCTACGTGTAATGATGATGACGGTGAAATTACGATGACTATTTCTGGTGGTTCAGGATCATATATTTATAACATAAATCCGAATCCGGGATCAATAACTCAAACTGGAAATGTATTCTCCGGAGTGCCATCTGGAATCTATGTGATTACAATAACCGATACAGTTACTTCTTGTACAGATGAGGTTACAATTTCTTTACCGGAAGCGACACCTCCTACATTTACTACATTACCAACCTCAGTAATATGCTTTGGAGACAATTCAGGTTTATTTGCAATTGATATCTCCGGATATTCAGGTACTTACACATATGAGGTTTTCGATAGTCTGGGAACCTCCGTTACCGGAGCTATTAACGCCAGTACATCAACAAATCCAGAAATAGTTTCAGGGATGTTTGCAGGGAGTTTTACAGTTGTCGTAACAGAAACAGAAATTCCTTTCTGTTCAGCAACAGAGAGTGTGATCATTTCATCACCCGCTGAAGACTTAACAATTAATGCAACAGAAACTTCCAACGTAACCTGTGATAACAGCCAAGGTACAATAACTGCTATTGCAGCTGGTGGCTGGGGCGATTACGAATATGAATTGACAGGAGATGCTACAGTTCCTTATTCATCTAACGGCACATTTACAGATTTATCTGCAGGAGATTATACTGTCAATGTTAGAGATGCAGAAGACTGTATAGCAACCGTAGATGTTTCTCTTATTGAGCCATTACCAATAGATGCCACATTTACCCCAAATACAACATTGTTAGACTGTTTTGGAGATCAAAATGCATCAATAACAATGACGAATGTAACTGGCGGTCAGGGAACTGAATATATTTATACATTGAATACTATTTTACCTACGCCAAGTACTTCAGGACCGCAAGGCTCTAATGTGTTTGATAATCTAGGAGCAGGAACTTATTCCGTTACAATAAGTGATGGTTATGGATGTTTCTTGACATCTGTAGATATCGTTATTGCTGAACCTACAGAAATAGATGCAAGTTTGGTGACAGCAACAACTCAAACCTGTTTAACCGAATCAACGCTTACTTTAAGTGCGACAGGTGGAACCGGAACCTATACATATAGTGATAATAGTACATTTACTCCAGTTTTAGGATCTTTTTCATCCTCAATAACATTTTCTGTTCCAACTGGAACTTATGAGTATTTTGTACGGGACTCCAATGGCTGTAATGCAGTAGTGTCCAACGAAATTACAATTGATCCGTTACCGGATCTGATAATCAATTTAGAATCAGAGAACCCAACAATTAATTGTACCGGTGATAATTCAGGTTCTATTGTAGCAACGGCCCAAGGTGGTTTAGGAAATTATGTATACATCTTACAGGATACGGCAGGCAATACAATTCCTGCAACACAAAATAGTCCTGGAGTTTTTACGGAATTGATCGCAGGAACTTACGTTGTATATGTTGATAGTGAAGATTGTTTTACTGCATCCGCTCCAATTACTATTACTGAGCCAAGTGCTCCATTAGAAGTGGATTACGCGGTGAGTAATGTGACCTGTAGCGGAGAAGATAATGGCTTATTAGTGATTAACGCATCAGGAGGAACCGGAATTATCAAATACGCTATTTCGCCACAATTTGATCAATTTTTTGAAACCAATGTTTTTGAGAATTTAGCTTCCGGTAATTACGATGTCATCGTTCAGGATGTATTAGGCTGCTATTTAACATTCAGTTTTACTATTACAGATCCAGAACCCGTAATGCTTACCATTGTTCCAAATTCAATTTTTGAAGAAACCTGTGCAGGGGACGCCAATGGTGAATTCAGTATTGATATTTCCGGTGGAACATTACCGTATAAGGTGAGTTTAGATAATTATGATGGCCCATATTCTGCAGGAGTTTCAGGACAAACTGTATTCGATTTCACGGATCTAAGTGGTGGTGACCATACAGTTTATGTGCGTGATGCACAGGATTGTGAATCTGAATGGAATATCACCTTCCCGGAAACTATAAGCTTCAGAGCAATAGCAGAGATTGAATATATCTGTGACCATAAAACGATGAGCAATGAGGTCGGAGTTATATTAGCTGAAAGCACAGTAGATCCTTCCGAGTTAGATTATTCTTTAGATGGTGGTCCTTTTCAGTCCAGCAATGTGTTTACTAATGTTACTCCAGGAACCAATCATTATATCGAAGTCAGACATACAAATGGATGTATTCAAATGACTGATGCTTTTGATATTGAGGATTATGACCCTTTATCATTGACACTGTCGGCAGGAGATGAAGCCGGCGAAATCATAGCAAATACCGAAGGAGGTACTGGAGGTTATCAATATACCCTAAATGAAGTAGATTATGGAAACAACAATACATTTATTGTTTCTGAATCTGGGATATATCAGGTTGTTGTAACCGATAGTGCAGGATGCCTAACAACTGCCCAAATAGAAATGGAGATCTTAGATCCTTGTATACCTGATTATTTTACACCCAATGACGATGGCACTTCGATGGATGGACAGTTGAATGTGCAGAACTATATCCAAACCTCACATTTGACATTTTTGACAGATATGGTCGCAAGATCGCCACTTTACGTGTTGGAGAATATTGGGATGGTACATATAATGGTAATGAACTACCAACCGGTGACTATTGGTACGTAGTTAAACCAAACAGCTCTGCATTAAACAGGGAGTATGTTGGTCATTTCACACTTTACAGGTAATAATGCCTTAAGAATTTAAAATTGAGAAGATGAAAAAATTTACACTATATATTCTTTTAATGGCGAGTGTATGGGGCTATGCCCAAGAACTCAATTTACCTGTTTGGACACAATATTTGGCAGATAATGATTTTGTTATTTCACCAACCTATGCAGGTATTGGAGACAACTTAAGGGTTAGGCTAAACGGATTAACACAATGGGTAGGTATAAAAGATGCACCTGACAATCAAGCCTTATATGCCGATTTTAGAATCTCTGATCGTACTGGTGTTGGACTATCACTTTTCAACGATAAAAATGGAAATACACTTCAAAAAGGAGCGAAATTTTCTTTTGCCCACCATTTGACACTTAGTTACACTCAAAAGATGTTTTTATCTTTTGGTCTGTCCTACAATATTAATAGTTTTAGAATTGCAATAGAAAACTTTGAAACTATTGATGGAACACCCATTGTAGATCCTGCTATCACAGGTGATCGATCTAAAACAAATCATAATTTTGACGTTGGATTCTTATATCGTTATCAAGACTTTTATTTTAGTTTGAATGCTAACAATTTATTAAAAAAGGATCTGGATGACTTTACTGGAGCAGAACCTGGTGACCTTCTTAATTTTCAAGTCTATTCAGGTCTTATCCTTACAAGTAGAAATAACAAAAATATTGAATATGAACCTTCTGTCTTCTATCAAATGTTTTGGAGTGACAAACGATCTGCAACTGATGTAAACTTTAAATTTCGACAATTTAACAGAGATGAAGATTACTTTTGGGTAGGTGGTTCTTATCGTTTTTTAAACGATCAGTTTTTTACACCGTTAAACATTGGACCCATGGCGGGCATCACGAAAAACAGATTTTATTTTGCCTATTCGTATCAATTTACTATTAATGATCTTGCAGGTTACAATTCAGGAACGCACTCCATTACCATAGGAATAGATTTTTTACAAGGCGCCAGTAATTGTGCATGTACAAAGGGTACAAGTTGGAAAACACATAGAAAGGCAGGAACCAATTATTAATAGATCGTATAAAAGCACATGAAATAAAAACATGTTTACGGTGTTTTGTAAGGAATTAGTCCCAAATTCAAAACATTCACATTAAGAAAATTTTATTCTAAGATCAGGTAAACTTCTTCTCAACACAATGAATTAATTTTTATTCCGTCATATTTTTATATTCGTGGCTTTAATTATTCCCAGAATATGTATAAAATAGGTATAAATAAAGGAAGTTTATTCCTACTTTTTAATTGTATTTAGTAAGATTATTCTTTAACTATTTGCATTTCATCGATTATTTATATACTTTTCATGGAATATTATTATTCTTAATGTAAATTCACGTGTCAGTTCAAGCAACGGGTAAGTTATTTAATTGCTGTTAAAACTGATTGATTTAATTTTTCCATTTCACTTTTAAGTGATTCCCTCTCAACGTAAAGAAATAATTAGTAACCCAAATTATTGAAACATTGAGAAAAAATACCTTTTTCAATTTTTTTTCAAAATTAATATTTTGCTTAGCACTACAGTTGAATTATTCAATTAATGCTCAGGTGCAAACTCCATTTACACCGCGTTACAGTGAGGCCGTAAAAGGAGAATTCACGATTATTGCAAATAACATGATTTCCAGGACTCCTACCAATGACTATAATGGACATGATGATAATCATGATTTTACTGATAATGTTTATGTAGACATTGACAGTGACAATTCAACATTCAATTCAAGTAGTGCAAATTTTTCAAATCCTGATGTGACTATTCAGTGTATTTCTATTTATAAAGCTTTTATTTATTGGGCAGCTGCCGATAAGGAACAGGACAATGGAGATGACAATCAACCAAACTGGAATTATGATGATATTAAGATCATGTTTCCGGGGGAAACGACCTATACAACAATGACGGCAGATGATGTTATCTACCGTGGAAGAGATTCTCATTTTAGTAATGACCCTTACGTATGTTTTAAAGATATTACGTCAAATGTGATGTCACTACCCAATGTTTACGGGACCTATCAGGTGGCAAATGTTGAAGGGAAAACCGGTGATTTGATCGCGCATGGTGGCGGATCACCCGGCACATCTGGTGGCTGGCAAATTGTATTTGTTTATGAAAGTCCAGATTTACCTACTAAAAATATTACACTTTTTGATGGTTATGCACATGTAACAAGCACGGTCAATGATTTTGATATTGATTTTAGTGGTTTTCAAACGGTCCCAATGGGAGCTGTTAATGCTAAAGTCTTATTTGGGTCACTAGAGGGTGACAGAGATCTTTTTGGAGATAGACTACAAATACGAGACGTGGCAAATAACTTTGTAGATATTACAGCACCATTGAGAGATGCCGATAATTTTTTCAACAGCAGGATTACTATTGACAATAATAATTACACAGATAGAAATCCCGCAAGTACTAATACACTTGGCTTTGATGCAGGTGTATTTCAACTTGATAATCCGGGAAACAGCATCATTGCAAATAACCAAACAGCCACAACTTTAAGACTAACATCTAATATTGAAATATATGGTTTGTTCTTATTAGGCTTATCAATTGAGGTTTATTCTCCAGATTTACATCCAACGCTCATAACGCAAACATCTGGCGGTAATCCTGCAGATCCAAACGATATTTTAGGATTTAATATTAACCTTATAAACAATGGAAATGATGATGCTTCTAATGTTAGCTATTCCACTATTCTACCCCCTCAATTAACATTATCTTCAGTAAACAATTTACCAAACGGAGTAACGTACACCTATGACGAACCTTCAGGAGCACTTTCTTTTAACGTTGATGATGGCTTAATGGATGTAAATGATCCAGAGCTAGATATTGAATTTGACTTAGAAATAAAAAATGAATGCTATTTCTTAGAAGATAATTGCGATCTCTCCTTTGATCTTCAATTCACTGCCAATTACAGTGGTGTAGCCAATCCCGAAGTGCAAGTCACACTGAGTACATCAGATCTTACCTCCTGCGAATCGCTGCCTTTAAGTGTTAATATAAATCAACCTACTGTCAATTGGGCGACATCGGTTGGAGATTTAGATACGACCTTGGAATGTTCTGACACTGCAGCTCTTAACAACGCACAAAATTTAGAACCCGTACCCGACAAATGTAATTTCACTTTAATAAAAAATTCCGGTTCTTTTGTTCCAGATCCAATTTGTCCAAATTCTGGAACCTATACAAATACATGGTCCTTCACAGATGCCTGCGGCAATACCATTAATGATTTTGTGCAAATCATAACGGTGGAAGATACAACGGCACCAACCGCAAGTAATCCTCCTAACATATCATTTAGAATGTACAGATAACATTCCGGCACATGATATTAATGTAGTCACTGATGAAGCGGATAATTGTTCAACACCTGTTGTTACTTTTGTTTCTGATGTTTCTGATAACCAATCTTGTCCTGAGACAATCACAAGAACTTATAGAGTAACCGATGCATGTAACAATTATATTGATGTTACTCAAACTATTATTATTAATGACAATATTGCTCCAACAGCAAGTAATCCAGCCAATATAAATCTAAGTTGTACTGAAAATATTCCAACTCCTGATATTACTGTTGTAAGTGATGCAACAGATAATTGTTCAACTCCTGTAGTTACTTTTGTTTCTGATGTTTCTGATGATCAGTCTTGTCCAGAAACAATCACGAGAACATATAGAGTGACAGATGCTTGTAACAATTTTGTTGATGTTACTCAAAATATTATTATTAATGACGATATCCCTCCAACTGCAAGTAATCCAACAAACATCAATCTAAGTTGTACTGAAAATATCCCAACTCCTGATATTAATGTTGTAAGTGATGCCTCTGATAATTGCTCTAATCCAATCGTATCCTTTATTTCTGATATTTCTGATGATCAGTCTTGTCCTGAAACAATCACGAGAACTTATAGAGTGACAGATGCTTGTAACAATTTTGTTGATGTTACTCAAACTATTATCATTAATGACGATATCCCACCAACTGCCAGCAATCCAACAAACATCAATCTAAGTTGTACAGAGAATATCCCAACTCCTGATATTAATGTTGTAAGTGATGCATCTGATAATTGCTCAGCACCAACTGTTTCCTTTCTTTCTGATGTATCTGATAATCAAACTTGTCCTGAGACAATTACAAGAACTTATAGAGTAACCGATGCTTGTAATAATTTTGTTGATGTCACTCAAAATATTATTATTAATGACGATATTCCTCCAACAGCAAGTAATCCAACAAACATCAATCTAAGTTGTATAGAGAATATCCCAACACCTGATATTTCTGTTGTAAGTGATGCATCTGATAATTGTTCGAGTCCCATCGTTACTTTTGTTTCTGACATATCAGATAACCAGTCATGTCCTGAAACGATAACCAGGACGTATAGAGTTACTGATTCTTGTAACAATTTTATTGATGTTACACAATCCATTGTTATTAATGACGACATTCCACCATCTGCCAGTAATCCTGCTAATATCAATATAAGTTGTATTGATGGATTGCCTGATCCTGATATTAATGTGGTAAGCGACGCCAATGATAATTGTTCAGACCCAATTGTCACGTTTATTTCTGATGTATCCGACAACCAAACGTGTTCAGAAACAATATTAAGAACTTATAGAGTATCAGACGCATGTGGAAATTCGATAGACGTTACACAATCTATTTTTGTTGTTGATGATATTGCTCCTGATCTTATTTCACAAGCAGAGAATGAAATCTACATTACCTGTGAAGAGGTTCCTGAGATACCCAACCTGGAGTTCGCTGATAATTGCGACCAGAATCTGGATATACAGTTTAATGAAACCTTAAACCAGATCGATGATTTAAACTATGATATTCAGAGAACCTGGACTGTTACAGACGATTGTAATAATACAACCACATTCAATCAGTCGATCTATGTTAATAGAACTACAGAAAGCAATATTCAATATGTCGATCTTTGTATTGAAGACGAGCCTCTGGATATATACGCCTTAGTACCATACCAGGAAGTTGTCAACACAAATACTCAGATTAACGAGTGGAACAGTAATTCAATGGATCTGTTGGTCAACGGTTATTTTGACCCCGCAAATATTCAGTTGGGTGAATATGAGTTTATAAATAGAATCACAAATAATGATTGTACCTGGACTACAACAATTTATGTTACAGTCAATGATGATTGTGTTTATTACCCATGTGTAGAAAGTCAAGCTGATGTTACAATTTCAAAAATGGTAACTCCAAATAATGACGGATTTAACGATTTCTTTGAAGTTAACTATACTTTAAATGAAGAAAGTAACGAGGTGTGTGATATTATTGTCAAGGTTGAAATTTATAATCGCTGGGGTACCAAAGTTTTTCAATCAAATAATTATAATAACGAATGGGCTGGAGTTGCAAATTCAACATCTGGCAATAATTCAAATTATTTACCGACCGGAACCTATTATTATATTGTTGAATTGATCAATGGTGGATTAAAGCCAATACAAGGATTTATCTATTTGGGTACAGAATAATATGAAAATAACAAAAAACATATTACTACTAATCATTTTATTGATAGTATCGTTTTTAGGAACAGCTCAACAGCAACCTCAATTCACGCAATATATGTATAATACTATTTCGTTTAATCCGGCTTATGCAGGATCTAGAGAAATTATGGTTATAAATGTCCTAAACAGAAATCAATGGGTGGGAATAAATGGAGCACCAGTAACCCAAACTTTATCAGCTCACACCTCACTGCCAAATACAAAATTTGGGGTAGGTCTTTCTGTAATTAAAGATGAACTGGGTTATGAGAATTCAACTTATGCATATGCCGATGTTTCCTATACTATTACTTTAAATAAATATGATGCTTATAAATTTGCCTTCGGATTGAAAATTGGTGCCAGTAAATACGATCTGGATGAAAATCTTATGAATAGCAATGGAACTCAAGTGATCCATTTTTAGACATGGTTAACTTTAATTGGACGCCAAATATAGGAGCTGGTGTTTATTATAGGGGTGAGTCCTTTTATATAGGGTTGTCAGCTCCAAAATTGATAAATTATGAGAATAATAATAATTGGATTATGTCTCTTTAGACAGAGTCAGTTATTTTTTTAATGGTGGTTATTTATTGGATGTGAACAAAAATTTAAAATTCAAACCTACTTTTTTATTAAAATATACAGATGGTGCTCCAGTTTCATTGGACTTTTCTACTTTATTTTTTATAAATGAGAAATTATGGTTAGGAGCTTCCTATAGATTAAATGACTCGTTTGGAGCATTAGTGAATTTTAAAATTGCAACAGGACTTTATGTTGGTTATGCTTATGATTATATAACCTCGGATTTAAACCCATACACTTCTGGGTCCCAGGAATTAATGATTAGCTACGAATTTATTTTCCCAAAACCAAAATGCAAATGCAAAGATTTGTACAATTAACCTTTAAGCTCTTTGGGAAAAACAGTTTGTATTGTTATTCCTTTTTTAAGGTCTTTCCAACTATCAATATCTAATTGAATATGTGTAAATCCACAGGTGCAACATTGCGAATGTGCTTATTTCCAAACATATTTACAAAATATGTCATGGCATGATTGTGACCAAACACCATTAAGGTATTGATAGAGTCATCACAATTTTGGATAACTTCTTTTAATTGTGATCCACTAAAATCATACAAACTATGATTTAACTCAAAAATATCTTCAGAGATTCCTAAATTATTCAACAAAAATAGTTGCAGTGGTTTTTGCTCTTACTGCATCACTTGACATTACCAAATCAGGTAACTTAAGACTACTTTTTAAATGATTTGAGACCAATTGGCATCTTTAAACCCTCTTTTATTTAATGGTCTTTCATGATCGGTTAAATCATATTCCCACGATGATTTTGCGTGTCTAACTAAATATAAATTCTTCATTACTTTTAAGGTTGCAATCTATCAATTTTCCAGTTGTAATCTTCTTGCTAATTGATAACGAATTCTATCGTGCATTCTATTAGGTCTACCTTGCCAAAACTCCATTTCAATAGGTTTTACAATATAATCCTCCCCAATATTTTGGTCTTGGAATTTCCTTATTTAAGTATTGCTTTTCTAATGCTTTCAGCTTATCATCAAGAGCTTTTCGGTTTTCAACTACTTCACTTTGATGTGACGCTAAAGCACCTAACTGACTTCCAGTAGGTCTGGACTCAAAATAACCATCGCTTAAATTTTCTGCAATTTTTTCTGCTTGTCCTTTTATTATGATTTGCCTTTCGGCAGAATGCCAAAAAAAAGGAGATACATACATTTGGATTTTCTGCTATTGCCTTGCCCTTTCTCACTTTCGTAATTGGTATAAAATATAAATCCTTCATAGGTGTATTTTTTAAGCAACACTACTCTATTTTTTGGATAACCATCCAATCCGATTGTGGATATTGTCATGGCATTACCTTCATCAACAGCAAAATGATTATCTATCTTCATAAAACCATTTCTGGAATAATTCCAAGGATTTTCGGGAACATCCTTTTTTAAAAGTTCGTTCTTCTCGTAAGATTTTCGATAATTACTTAAATCCTTTCCATAGCTTGCAATTTACAAGTTTTTAAAATTATATAAAGATGGTTTTTTATTATATTTAAGTAAAATCCAGCTTATGAAGTTTTTCTTGTTCAACAACCATAAACAAACCAATTAAGGAAGTTGCTGAGGCTTTTAGACCCTGAAAGCATGAAACAATCCCATCAAGGATTTATGGTAAAGAATTAATTACTGGAATCCCAATGAAGTTGGCTAAAAATCAAACTGATTTACAAGAAGTTTGAAATGCCGGAAACAATTACTGCTAACAACCTTCCTTATAGTTTCTCAGGTCTTTATGAACATAAACATATGACCAATACCATGACCAGCAAGTTTGAATCTATTAGTGATAATGAAACAAAATTTTCTTCCGAAATTGAATACATTAAATTTAATGGGTTTGCAATTAAAGTAATGGCAAAATTATTTCCAGGCATGTTTAAAAAGCAAGTAGAAAATGGTTACAACGGTTTAAACTTATGTTGAAAATTTATAATTTATGTACGCTTCTGGATTAATTATTGGAATTCTTATACTAATAGCAGGTTTATTGGTTAAACCTTTTCCCAACCTTATTGCGGGTTATAACATGTTAACAAAACGAGACAAGGAAAAAATTGACATAAAAAGATATTCAGCTTTTATGGGAAATACTTTGGTTGGACTTGGTATAGTGGTAATTTTGATTGGAATATTTATGAAGTGGTTTGAGGTAAAAGAACACTATTCTGTTTTAATTTCAACAACTTTAATTGTTATAACAGTTTTATATATTACGTTTCAAGGAGGTGCTTTTCTAAAAAGAGAAGTAATTAAAATTCAAATGTTTTACCATCTTCAGCCAATTCAACTTCTTAAAGACTTCTTCAGCTTCAGCTTTAAAATCATTTAAACCATCATAACGTGTAGAATAATGTCCAAGAATCAACGTACCTACATTTGCTTGTTTGGCAATACTGCGGCTTGTTTCGCTGTACTATGCTTTGTAGGCTCTGCTAAATGTGCATGTTTTTCTAAAAAAGTCGATTCGTGATATAACACATCTACATCTTTTATAATTGGAACAATACTTTCATTAAACAGCGTATCACTACAAAAGGCGTAACTTTTAGGTTTAATTGGATCTATCGTTACACTTTATTTTTTATAAGTTTTCCATCCTTATTCTCAACATCAAAACCTTGTTTTAGTTTTCTGTAATATGCCACATCAATATTAGCCTTAAGTACAGCATTCATATCTAATTTTCGATCTCCGTTTTTCCTTAAACAAAAATCCATTTGTATAAACTCTATGATTTAAAGGAATGGTATGAACTTCTACTTTATCATCTTCAAAAATTAATTCTGATGATTTTGAAGTTAATTCATGAAAAATCAAGCTATAATTAGTCCAGGAATCAGAAAGTTTCATTTGAAGTGTAATCACTTCTTTTAATCCTTTTGGTCCATAAATATGCAAATCGGTTTCTCTAGTTAGTAGTCTAAAGGTTGAAATTAAACCAACTAAACCAAAATAATGATCTCCATGTAAATGAGAAATAAAAATATGCTTTATTCTTGAAAATTTAATTTTATTCTTTCGAAGCTGCACTTGAGTACCTTCACCACAATCAATTAAAAAAAGATGATTCTTTATTTCTAAAACCTGTGAGGTTGGATTTGTAAATGTTCGTGGAGTAGCACTATAACAGCCTAAAATATTGATCAAGAATTTCATAGTAATTAAAAATCCTAAATCGCGTTCAATTTCTTCCATTTCAATAATATCATAAGGCTTCTTGAAGTGTTGGAACTACAACTATTTCGTCTGGAATTTCATCTAAATCTAATTGAATTATTTACAATTACAAACGAATGTTTTGCGTTCGATGCGTATTTGAAATTTGAAGAAATTCAACAATATCATCAGTAGCATTATCTTTATTTAAGGTAGATAAGATTAACAATGATATTATCGTTTTTATATTTATTATATAATTTTGATTTATTTCAACACAAGTTCTGGAATTGTTAGCATTCTTCTTGAGTTATAATTGTAATATTTTCTTCTTTACTAAAAATCATTGTTTATGTTTTATTTTAGAAGCTAATAAATAAATAACTGCCATTCTAATGGCGACACCATTTTGAACTTGATCTAAAATAATGGCTTGTTTAGAATCTGCAACATCACTGGTAATTTCAACACCTCGATTTATTGGTCCTGGATGCATAATTACAATTTCTTTATCTAAAGAATCTAATAATTCTTTATTAACTCCAAATTGTTGTGTATATTCTCTTGTTGATGGAAAATAACTAATATCCATTCGTTCATTTTGAACTCTTAACATATTTGCTACATCACACCATTTAAGTGCTTTACGTAAATTTGTTTCAACTTTTACTCCAAGTTTTTCAATATATTTTGGTATTAGTGTTTTTGGTCCACAAACCATCACATTTGCACCTTGTAATTTAAGGGCAAATATATTTGACAATGCCACTCTAGCTATGCAAAATATCTCCAACAATAACTACATTTTTTCCTCGCAACATCACCTAACTTTTCTCGTGATTGAATACGAATCCAATAAAGCTTGTGTTGGATGCTCATGAGCTCCATCTCCAGCATTTATAATACTTGCATTAACATGTTTAGACAAAAATATACCTGCTCCAGGATTTGGATGTCGCATGACAACCATATCTACTTTCATTGATAGGATATTATTAACTGTATCTATTAAGTGTTTCTCCTTTTTTTACTGATGATTGAGATGCTGAAAAATTAATAACATCTGCAGATAATCGTTTTTCTGCTAATTCAAAGGATAATCTTGTTCTTGTAGAATTTTCAAAAAATAAATTGGCAATGGTAATATCTCGTAAGTGAAGGAACTTTTTTAATCGGTCTATTAATTACTTCTTTAAAATGATCGGCAGTTTCAAAAATAAGTTAATATCTTGCTTGTTAAGATATTTAATTCCTAGTAAGTGATTTACACTTAATTCGCTCATAATTTTAAATCTTCAGTTGGCAGTCTTCAGTCTGCAGTTGCCAAGTTTTATATTAAAAACTAATACTTGATAGTTTAAATTCCAGATCCCTTTCTTTATTTCCATCCACAAAATTCAGATATACCGTTGCATTTTGTAAAAAATCGTATTCTTTTAATATAGGAATCATCTTTTTGAATAAATCTTCGGCATTTTTACCATAACTAAAAAACCTTCCATAAGAATCATCCATTGCTACTTCATGCATATCATGTCTTCCTAATTCTTCTGGAATGACATTGATTAGTTTAGTATCTATTTCATGTATAATATCTAATCCTTTAAATTCTCCAAACTCAATAATTACAGAATCTTCTTTTTTTATATTATCAAAATCTATTTTTTCAAGATCTAAAAGTTTCATCTTTAAATATTAATCGCAATTTCTGTTATCAATAAAACTTCACAATTCTCATCTACTTATCTATTAAATAAACCGCATCTTTACCATCATTCTCTTTCCAGTTTACCATTACTTTTTCCTCATTAATAGCATCTACCTGTCGTCCTTTATAATCTGGTTGTATTGGTAAATGTCTGCTAAATCGTCTGTCAATTAATGTTAAAAGTTCTATTTCAGTTAGGTCTTCCAAATGATTGAATTGCTGTTAATGCAGCACGAATGCTTCTTCCTGTATATAGCACATCATCAACAAAAACCACTTTTTTGTTTTCTACAATAAAATCTATTTCTGTAGTATTGGCTTCTAAGAGGTTTTTCTCCTCTTCTAAAATCATCTCTGTAAAATGTAATATCAAAATATCCCAATTTAACACTCTTTATTTTGTAATCTTCCCTCAACAATTCAACTAATCTATTGGCAAAAAATTTACCTCGTGGTTGTATACCAATTAAAACTGTATTAGTAAAGTCGTTGTGATTTTCAATTAATTGACAAGCCAGTCGATGAAGAATGATGTTTACCTCTTTTGCATTAAGTAACACTTTTTGACTCATAAATTATCCAAACGTATTTGGTATGCAAAGTTAATGCAAAAAATTAAAACAGTGCAATTAATTATATGGAATAAAAAAAGCCTTCAAAATTGAAGGCTTTAGTTTTTGTCAACGAACTGAAAATTACTTTTTCCCGTCCATTTTATCTTTAAGAGCTTGTAAAGCATCATTAGCATCACCTAAAGTTGGTTTAGACTCTGCTGCTGCTGCTTTAGCTTTTTTAGCTGCTGCTTTAACATTTTTCTGCTCCTCTTCTCTAAAGATGGCTGTATGAGAAGCAACTACACGTTTGAATTCTTTATTGAATTCAATTATTTTAAAGTCTGCTGATTCTCCTTTCTTCAATTTTTTACCATCTTCCTTCTCTAAATGACGAGATGGAACAAAGGCAACTATATCTTCATTAAAGTTAATTGTAGCTCCTTTATCAACTATTTCCGCTATTTCCGCATTATGGACAGTTTCTAAAGCGAAATCTTTTTCGTATTTATCCCAAGGATTTACAGTAGTTTGTTTGTGACCTAAGCTCAATTTTCTGCCTTCAACATCAAGTTCAAGAACAATCACATCTAGCGTATCACCAACTGCACAAAATTCACTTGGATGCTTGATCTTTCTTGGTCCAAGACAGATCTGATATATAGATCAATCCATCAATTCCTTCTTCAAGTTCAACAAACACTCCAAAATTGGTAAAGTTTCTAACAATTCCTGTATGTTTTGAACCTACGGGATATTTAGTAGTAATATCTGTCCATGGATCCGGCGTTAATTGCTTGATCCCAAGAGACATTTTACGATCTTCTCTATCTAATGTCAGAATAACAGCTTCTAATACATCACCTACAGATACAAAATCCTGAGCTGATCTTAAATGAGTTGACCAAGACATTTCTGAAACGTGAATTAAGCCTTCAACACCTTCTTCAACTTCAATGAATGCACCATAATCAGCAATTACAACCACTCTTCCTTTAACTTTATCTCCAACTTTTACAGTATCGGCTAAAGCTTCCCAAGGGTGCTTGCTTAATTGTTTTAATCCAAGTTGAATTCTGGATTTGTCTTCATCAAAATCAAGAATAACTACATTTAGTTTTTGATCTAATTCAACCACTTCATTTGGATGATTTATTCTTGACCAGGAAAGATCCGTTATGTGAATCAATCCATCAACTCCTCCAAGATCAATAAATACCCCATAAGAAGTAATGTTCTTAACAATACCTTCCAGTACCTGACCTTTTTCAAGCTGACTTATAATTTCTTTTTTCTGTTCTTCAATATCTGCTTCTATTAAAGCTTTATGTGAAACTACCACATTCTTGAATTCATGATTGATCTTAACAACCTTAAATTCCATAGTTTTGTTTACATATTGATCGTAATCTCTTATCGGCTTAACATCAATTTGAGATCCAGGTAAGAATGCCTCAATACCAAATACATCAACGATCATACCTCCTTTTGTTCGGCATTTTACAAATCCATTGACGATCTCTCCATTATCATGTGCATTGTTAACTCTATCCCAAGCCTTAATAACTCTGGCTTTTCTATGTGATAAAACAAGTTGACCTGTTGCATCTTCACGAACATCGATCAATACTTCTACTTTGTCTCCTGTTTTTAGATTAGGGTTGTAACGAAATTCGTTTAAGGAAATAACACCTTCTGATTTAGCATTGATATCTATGATGACATCTCTATCTGTCATATAAATAACGGTACCTTCCACAACTTCATCATCCAATGTGTCAACGAAGTTTTCAGCGACCAACTTTTCAAACTCCTCCAATTGCTTGTCTTCAACAGGATCAATACCTTCCTGGTAGTTGTGCCAATTGAATTCTTTAAGAAATTTTTCCGGGTTTGCCTGAGCTTCTGATACAGTTTCTTCAGTCTTAGGCTCTGCAACTGCTACTTCGGGAGTTTCAACTACTGCTTTTTTTGTTCTAGCTTTAGGTTTAGCTACTTCTACTTCCGGCATTTCAACTTTCGCCTTTTTTGAACTAGCTTTAGGTTTGGCTCCTTCTAATTCCGGAGTTATAACTTCAGCCTTTTCTGTACTAGCTTTAGATTTGGCTACTTTAACTTCCGGGGTTTCAACTTCAGCCTTTTTAGATTTCGCTTTCGTTGCTTTTGCTTTTGTTTCTTTCTTTTCAGCCATGTGCTGATTTAAATTTGTATTCTGATTGTTTCGGATGAATTAAGCAATTAACAAACAGAAGGGTTAATTTTATTTTTTTTGATCCTTTTATCATCCTGATGTATCGCTAAAAGGAGCGCAAAAATAATACTTTTTAAGAGAATCGCCTAATTGTAAATGAAAAAAGTATAGATTTATTCATAATCTTCTAAGGTCATATTGACCAACTCCATGACTTTTTGAAATGTTTCCTCCTTTGTGAGATCTGAATTATCTATCTCAACAGCGTCTGAAGCTTTGAGTAACGGGGAGTCTGCCCTGTGGGAATCTATGTAATCTCTTTCCTGAACATTCCTCAACACCTCTTGATAACTTACATCGTCTCCTTTCTCAATTAATTCATAATAACGCCTTTTGGCTCTTTTATCTGGTGAGGTGTTTAAAAATATCTTCAATTCGGCTTTAGGAAAAACAACTGTACCTATATCACGCCCATCCATGACAACTCCCTTATTTTTTCCCATTTCCTTTTGCTGTCTGACCAATTGTTGACGTACTTCAGTAATTGCTGAAACCTGACTCACAAAGCTTGAAACTTCAAGTGTGCGTATTTGCTTTTCAATATTAACTGAATTCAAGTAAACCTCAGAAAA
Organism: uncultured Flavobacteriaceae bacterium; assembly: GCA_963827785.1. Classification (GTDB taxonomy): domain Bacteria; phylum Bacteroidota; class Bacteroidia; order Flavobacteriales; family Flavobacteriaceae; genus Site-B1. Next base: position 37,032 of record CAWHCT010000019.1, read on the forward strand.
ACCGAGATCGTTATTATAGATAAAACTGATGTTTATTTTTGGTAATTCTGGAATAAAATCACTGACTCGAAATCCGGATTTGTCAATAAATCCATTTTTCATTGCATAATAGGTCACAGCTCTGTACATAGCTCCGGAATCGACATAAGTATAACCTAAAGCACTGGCAACATGCTTTGCAACAGTGCTTTTACCGGTTGAAGAATATCCGTCAATTGCAATTGTAATTTTTCGCATTTATTGTAAATCTATATTCAAGCCAAAAAAACTAGTATTTGCAGCACTACTATAGCGTGCATGCGTATAGCTAAACCTTATTTTATTCATTTTAAGTCCAACTCCAAAAGATAATCCGGAAAAATTTCGTTGTTCCAATATCCTGAGTTCTTCTGCGCGTCTAAAGTTATAACCTAATCTAATATTAAATCCTTTTTCCGGAAATAATTCTGCTCCAAGAACTAAATGTCTTAAAGCATTATTAAAAAAACTTACTTTTTCATCGGTTTGATTTCCATTTAAATCTGTTATAACCCTCGCCGGATTAGGTTCTGAAATGTTCCAGGTTTGAATATTTTCCATTGTCAGATGCCATCTGATTGGGACATTTTCCAGTTGTTGCGACATACCAAAATCCAACTCCAATGGCAATGGTTCATTTTGACCGGCATAAGTAGTGATCTGTGTTCCTAGATTACGAATAGCTATTGCAGCATAGAATCCGATGGTTTCATCGATATATATTGCACCAAGATCCAAAGCCATTCCAAAAGAGGAATATTGCTCCAATTTTGAGGTGATAAATTTAATATTTGTACCTAAATATATATCGGTATGTGGAATGTTAAAAGCGTAACCCAAGGATAGAGCCGCTTCACTACCCGAAAAAGAACCGGTTGAATTTCCCGCTTCATCATAACCATCAAAATTACCATAATTAATATATGTAACCCCTCCGTGAAATGTTTGAGTTCTCCTATCCAAGGTATAAGCATAAGCTGCAGTACCATAACCAATACCTCCCAAATAACTGGAATAGTTAAGTGATAATTGACTATCCATATTAGCATTAATGGCTGCCGGATTGAACAAGGCCTGCGTCACATCATAGTCATAAATTGTAATAATTTTCCCTCCCAAAGCTGCTTGTCGTGGAGAAGAAACCAGATTAAGAAACTGATATGTCGATTCACCACCTATTTGACTAAAAACAAATGGTGCCATTAGCATACAAATAAGAATGGTAATTTTCTTTTGCATAGATGCGCAAAGTAACTAAATCTAACTTATAACGTCCTGAAGTACAATATATTTTTTATCATTAAAAAACCCCGATTTTTCATCGAGGTTTCCACTTATAGCTTTTTGGCTTTCTTCACCTTTGTATTCGTTAAGGCTATCTTTATTACGTCATCCATATCTTTAACATAATGAAATTTTAAACCTTTGAGATATTCCGGTTTAATTTCTTCAATATCCTTCCTATTGTCTTCGCTTAACAGGATCTCTTTGATTTTTGCCCTTTTTGCTGCCAGAATTTTCTCTTTAATACCCCCTACCGGAAGCACTTTACCTCGTAAAGTTATTTCTCCTGTCATTGCCAAATTCTTTTTCACTTTTCTTTGAGTAAACAATGATACTAAAGATGTTAACATAGTAACTCCAGCACTAGGTCCATCTTTTGGAGTAGCACCTTCAGGCACATGAATATGCACATTGTATTTTCTAAAAACATCAGGGTTAATTCCGTAATTATCTGCATTGGCTTTTATGAATTCCATTGCAATTGTCGCAGATTCTTTCATGACCTCTCCAAGATTACCTGTAATGTTTAGGTTCCTTTACCTTTAGACAGTATAGACTCAATAAATAATATATCACCACCCACTCTGGTCCAAGCTAGACCTGTAACTACACCAGCAACATCATTATTTTCATATTTATCACTTTCTAATCTTGGCGGACCTAATACTTCTCTCAACTTCCTCATTGGTGATCTTTAATATCATATTCCTCCTCCATCGCAATATTCTTAGCGGCATAACGTACCACTTTTGCAATTTGTTTTTCAAGACCTCTAACCCCAGATTCTCTTGTATAACCTTCAACAATTTTTTCTAATTGTGGCTTGGCAATTTTTAGATCATTTGAACTAATCCATGTTCTTTTAATTGCTTTGGTAATAAATGTCTTTTAGCAATTTCAACTTTTTCTTCAATAGTATAGCCAGAAACATTTATAATCTCCATTCTATCCCGTAAAGCAGGCTGAATAGTTGTTAAATTATTAGCTGTAGCAATAAACATTACTTTAGAAAGATCATATCCTAATTCTAAAAAATTATCATGAAATTCTGAGTTTTGTTCTGGATCTAATACTTCTAATAAAGCCGAGGAAGGATCTCCTTGACTTCCTACATTGACAATTTATCAATTTCATCTAATACAAAAACTGGATTACTGAGTACCTGCTTTCTTTAGGCTTTGAATTATTCTTCCTGGCATGGCACCAATATATGTTTTTCTGTGCCCTCTTATTTCTGCTTCATCACGCTAACCCCCCTAAAGAAATCCTAACATATTCTCTTCCTAAAGCTTCTGCAACAGACTTTCCTAATGAAGTTTTTCCTACACCCGGAGGTCCATAAAGACATAAAATTGGTGATTTCATATCATTACGAAGCTTTAATACTGCTAGATATTCTATAATTCTCTTTTTTACATCATCTAATCCATAATGATCTCTATCTAAGATTTTGTTAGCTCGTTTTAAATCAAACTTATCCGTGCTATATTCGTTCCAAGGTAAATCTAAAAATAAATCTAAATAATTACGCTGTATAGAATATTCTGCTACCTGAGGATTCATGCGCTGCATCTTTGCCAACTCTTTTTTGAAATGTTTTTTTATTTCTTCATTCCTTTCTTTTTCGCCTAAGTCGCATTTCTTCTATGTCATCATCATGCGAAGCACCTCCCAATTCTTCTTGAATTGTTTTCATTTGTTGATGTAGAAAATACTCACGCTGTTGCTGACTCATATCGTTCTGTACCTTACTCTGAATATCGTTTTTAAGTTCTAACTTTTGGAACTCAACATTCATGTACTTTAACGTATCTAAAGCCCTTTCTTTTAGGTCATTAACTTCTAATAACTTTTGTTTGTCCTCTACCTGAAGATTTAAATTAGAAGAAACAAAATTGATTAAAAAAGAGTTACTTTCTATATTCTTAATAGCAAAAGATGCTTCTGTTGGAATATTTGGGCTTTCTCTAATGATTTCTAATGCTAGGTCTTTTATAGAATCAATTATTGCTGTAAACTCTTTATTTTCTTTAGCAGGTCTAACTTCTGGAACTTCTCTTACCGTAGCTTTTAAATAGGGTTCGTCTGCAATAATCTCTTCGATCTTAAAGCGTTTCTTTCCTTGAATAATTACAGTAGTATTTCCATCAGGCATTTTTAATACTCTTAGAATTCTTGCTACTGTTCCTGTTTTATTAATATCTTTTATAGAGGGGTCTTCTACTTCTTCATCTTTTTGAGAAATAACACCTATTGGTTTATTGCCATTATTGGCTTCATTTAACAGTTTAATGGACTTATCTCTACCTGCTGTGATAGGGATTACTACTCCAGGAAATAATACGGTATTTCGCAAAGGCAATATTGGTAATATCTTTGGTAATTCTTCTTTATTAATTTCATCCTCATCTTCTGGTGTCATTAAAGGAATTAACTCAGCATCTTCATCGACATCCTGAAATGACAAATTGTCAAGACTTATAAATTTGATTTTTTCATATGTCTATTTAAAGTCATTTTGTCACAATAACATAACGAATTTCATTAAAGTTAATTATAAAATTAGTGTCGAATCACGTGATAGCCTAAATATAACTGAAGATTACCTTCTTCAACACACCATCAAAAGTCAATTAATATGCCAATCGTAATATATCAAAGGAATTATCGATATTCGAATTTGATTTTTTTTATAATAACTGTAACAAAGATTAAGTAACTTCATCATTATAATACAAAGCAATTGTTTTTTGACACTGACCAAAGAAAATATAGATCAATTAATACAGCTATGTAAAACTGGTGACCAACGTGCACAAATGGAAGTTTATAATAGATATTATAAGGCCATGTTCAACGCAGCTTATAGAATTGTAAAAGATAAGTTTGAAGCCGAAGATATTATGCAAGATTCCTTTCTGTCTGCCTTTACAAAATTAGATAGCCTGAAAGATCCTAAAACATTCGGCTCCTGGTTAAAAAGAATTGTGATCAATAATAGTATTTATCATTACAATAAAAGTGCAAAATACAGTGAAGTTCCTTTAGATGATGTTCTTTACAAAGTGGAAGACAGCTCGGGAATTCCAGATGATTATGAGTTTACCAATATAAAAGCTAAACAAGTGCTGGAATCAATGAAATCATTAAAAGATAATTATAGAATTTCCTTGACTTTGAACCTAATTGAAGGATATGATTACGATGAGATCTGTGAAATTATGAATATATCTTACGCCAATTGCAGAACAACTATTTCGCGTGCAAAGGAAAGCCTTCGAAATAAAATGATGCAACAGGCCTAATAAAATTAATAGTTATGAAAAAAGATAATATAGATACGCTTTTTGAAAATCTTAAGAATGATTTTGATATTGAAAATCCCAATCTCAACCATCAGCAACGTTTTTTAGATAAACTTAAGAACCAAAACAAGGTTGCTGATTCCACTATAACCAAACGCAGTTACTGGAAACCCTTATTAAGAATAGCGGCATCAGTCGTGTTATTGGTTGCCTTTTCTTTGGAACACAGCAAGAAGTAAGTGCCAAAGATTTGGCCAGTGTTTCTCCGGAAATGGCCCAAACTCAAAATTTCTTTACTTCAGCAATCTCAAATGAACTGGCTAAACTGGAAGCTGAATTTACACCAGAAACAGCAATCATAGTGGAAGATGCATTAAAGCAAATTGAAATTCTCGAATCAAAATATGAATTGCTTAAGAAAGACCTTTCTGAAAGCGGAGATGACAGCCGAGTTATCTATGCCATGATTTCAAACTTTCAAAACAGAATTGATCTGTTACAAAATGTAATACAAAAAATAGAAGAAATTAAACAACTTAAACAAAATACAAATGAAAACGCAGCAACTTTATAAATTGGTATTGCTCCTATTAATCCCGGCTATTACCCTTGCGGGAGATGAATGGAAAGGTAAATACACCAAAAATAAAATGATCAATAAAGTATTCACGGTGAATAGTGACGCTACTCTAAAGATCAATAACAGCTATGGCAATTTAGATATTGCTACATGGGATGAAAACAGAATTGAAATTCAGGTTTCTATTACAACCAATGGTAATGACGAAGAAAAGGTTCTAAAAAAATTAGATGAGATCACAGTAAAATTTTCCTCAAGTTCAGAATGGGTATCAGCAGAAACAATATTCAATAAAAATAAATCGAATTCCTGGTGGAACTGGGCCAAAAACAACAATGTCAATATGGAAATCAATTACTTGGTTAAAATGCCTGTCACTAATGCAGTGATTTTAGATAATGACTATGGCAATATTAATCTGGATAAATTAAAAGGTGTGGCCAAAATTAGCTGTGATTATGGAAAAATAACCACTAAAGAATTAATGGCGGATAACAACTCTATAAGTTTTGATTATACCAATAATAGTTATTTTGAGTATATAAAAAGTGGAAAAATCCATGCCGATTATAGTGGTTATACTGTATCTAAGACAGAGAATTTAGATATAGCTGCAGACTACACACAATCTAAAATTGAAGTTGCCGAAAATATTAACTACAGTTGTGACTACGGGGGAATCACGATTGAAAAAGTTAATAATGTAGTTGGAAATGGCGATTATTTAACAACCAGAATAGGTGATGTTTATAAAAATATAACCATTGAAGCAGATTATGGTTCTATAAAAATTGATAACATGACCGCCAATGCAGGAGATTTGAAAATCAATTCAGATTATGTCGGTATAAAAGTAGGAATAGACCCAGCTTATAATTTCGATTTTGAAATTGATCTGGAATATGGGTCATTAAAGGACACTGAAGGATTTCAATATAAAAAACAAAATATAGAATCTGGTGACAAATACTACTTTGGTTATTACGGAAAACAGAACAGTGGTAATTTGATTACGAATTTCCTCTGATTATGGTAGTGTAACATTCATTAAAAATTAATTAGCTTCAAAATATTTAAACATGAAAAAAATCAACTCTAAATTATTACTTGTTATAGCACTAATATTCACTACATCATAAGTGCTCAAAATTGGTGGAGAAACTCTGTCAAAGGTAATGGAAAGGTTACCAAAATCACAAGAACCACTGCCGATTATGACGCCGTGAGATGTGCAGGTTTTATGGATTTTGAACTTGTGAAGGGGAAAGAAGGAATCATTACAATTGAAGGAGAGGAAAACCTCTTGGAACATATTGTAACCGAAATAGAAAATAATGCATTGATTGTTAAAGTAGAAAATGGAGTAAACATAAAAACCACTTGGAATAAAGGAATTAAAATCACGATCCCTTTTGAAGACATTGAAAAAATTTCATTATCCGGATCAGGCGATATTTGGAACACAGACAAAATAATTACAAATAATTTGAGTATTGATCTTGCGGGTTCCGGAGATATTAAACTTACTGTAAAAACCGAATCCCTGACGAGCAGTGTTTCCGGTTCTGGAGATATTAAGGTTATGGGAGAAACTAATTATCTGGAAACCAAAGTAACAGGTTCCGGGGATTTCCATGGATATGAATTAAATGCTGAAAATACTGAGGCTTATGTCACTGGGTCTGGTGATATTAAAGTTGTAAGCAATAAAATGCTCAAAGCCAGAGTAACAGGTTCTGGAGATATTCAATACAGGGGTAATCCGGATAAAGAGGATACTAAAGTAGTTGGATCCGGAAGTATCAAGAAGTAGAAAAATATTAAAAAAGCCACTGCATTAAGTGGCTTTATTTTTATTTTGGTAAGAATAAGTAATTGTATTTAATTCTCGGCGATACAATCACCAAGACTGTCAATTATATCTAGAACCGTACTATCTTCTCCACAAAATGTTAATTTATTCTGTAATGACAGTTTATAAGCATTACACAATTCAGAATAGTTGGTCTGATTTGCATTGTTAAAATTTGCTTTTGCTATTTGCACTTCATTGGTTGCTTCAGTACAAGAAATTCCATTATCTATTACAAAATCACCTTCCAAAGGTTCGTTTTCACAGTTGAATCCGGTAAAAAGGATTAAAAATGATAAAAGGGCAAATAATTTTTTCATTTGATTTTGATTGATGACGCAAACTTAAATATTTTCTGTTAAACAGGAATGGCGTTTTTAGGAATCTTAAAAAGCAATATGAGCCCAGTTATAAAAAACACAATTAAAAACAAAATGGAATAACGCATACTCCCTGTTATTTCAGCAATAAACCCATACATAAACATGCCAATCACAATTCCTATTTTTTCAGAAACATCATAAAAACTAAAATAGGATGCAGTATCTTCAGTCCCTTCAGGAATTAACTTACTGTAAGTCGATCTGGATAAAGCCTGGATACCTCCCATGACTATTCCAACAAATCCGGCTGTTATGTAGAATTGAAAAGGTGTGACTACAAAATAAGCATAGACGCAAATGGCAATCCATGAAAATATAATGATTATTAAGGTCTTTATATTTCCAATAATACCGGAAACTTTTGCCGTTAACTGTGCTCCTATAACTGCCACCAGCTGAATCAATAATATACTTACAATTAATCCGGTAGTAGAATCCTGTCCTCTCCAATCAAGTTCCTCAACCGCAAAATAAGTAGCTGCAATCATTATTGTTTGAACAGCCATACTATAAACAAAAAAGGCTCTTAAATATCTTTTTAAAATTGTATTGACTTTAATAGCGCGCCATATTTTTTGCAACTCCATATAACCATTCATTAATACTTTCCTGGTCACTTTATGACCTGAATGGGTCCCGGTTGGTAAAAATTTAAAAGTATACTGAGCAAATAAAATCCACCACACACCAACCAATATAAAAGCAATTCTGGTTGGTTCGCCTGCATCATTAAATCCGAAATAATCATATTTCAGGATCATAACAAGGTTAACAATTAAAAGCAGTACACTTCCTATATAACCCAATGAAAATCCTTTTGCACTAATTTTATCCTGCTGCTCCGGATAAGCAATATCGGGTAAATATGAATTATAAAAAACAAGGCTTCCCCAAAAGCCAATCAATGCGCAGCATGTAACACAATAACCCAAAAAATAAGTTATCTAAATTAAACCAATACAAACCAATGCATGATAGGGCACCCAAATAACAGAAAAACTTCATAAAACCTTCCTTATTTCCAACATAATCGGAAATTCCCGAAAGTAAAGGAGACATAAACGATACTACTAAAAAACTTAAGGCGGTTACATAACTAATCAAAGAATCGTTATTGAAATCGTAACCCAGAAAATTAACTGTATCACTTATTTTATTACCCTCAGAATCTTTTACAATTGTTAATGCCCCATAAAATATGGGAAACACTGCTGAGGAAATAACTAAAGGATAAACAGAATTAGCCCAATCATAAAAAGCCCATGCATTTAGTAATTTTTTACTCCCTTTTTCAAGATCTGCCATAATAAAAAAAGCTGCTCTTTATTGAGCAGCTCCTAAAATAAACTAATTTTTTTAAACGATGGTTAAAATTTGGTAATTGGTCTAAACGACGCTACACCAAATTTCTTGGCTTCTGTTTTAGCGGTTGGAGCCAATGCCGTTAAATTTGCAATACGGGATTCATTTGATGGGTGTGTGCTTAAAAATTCCGGTGGTGCCTGACCTCCGCTTTGAGCTGCCATTCGTTTCCATAACTCTGCCGCTTCATCGGGATTGTAGCCTGCAATTGCCGTAAGATAAAGACCAATTCTGTCTGCTTCAGATTCATGACTTCTGCTAAAAGGAAGCATGAGCCCTACAGTTGATCCTAAACCGTAGTACTGATTGAACATCTCTCTGTCGTTAGCATCTTTAATTGCTATATTACCTGCGACAGCACCAATTTGCTGCAACATTCCGGCACTCATACGTTGTTGTCCATGATTTGCCAGTGCATGAGCCACCTCATGACCCATTATTGCCGCTACTGCTGCTTCATTTTCAGCTACAGGCAATATTCCTGTATAGAAAACAATTTTCCCACCTGGCATACACCAAGCGTTTACTGTAGGATCATCAACTAAATTATATTCCCATTTGTAATCTTTAAGATATCCTTGATGTCCATTAGCATTCAACCAGCGTTCTGCTGCTACGGCAATGCGCTGTCCAACTCTTGTAATCATATCAGATTGTGAAGTTCCTGTAACTACTTTGTTCTCTGTTAGAAACTGGTCGTATTGCGCAAATGCAGTTGGAAATAATTGGGAATTAGGCACTAAAGCCATTGTTTTCTTGCCAGTAAAGGGATTGACTGTACAGGCAAGAAATAAAGTCACCACAAGTACGGTGACAATAGTATTTTTTAGTTTCATTATTATGATTATTAAATTAATTAATCTATCGAATAAATTTACAAAAACCGTTCCTTTTTCATCAGTTATCTTAAATAAAAAATTATTCCTAAAATCGATGAACGGGCAATTTTTTCTTTAAAAGGATTAGAATTGAGTTAAAAGAAAACATTTATAGGTTTGATTAATGTAATCATCAGTATTATTAATCGACTTAGCTAATAATCGATCAATTAATTATGTATTTTTAAGTATGAAAAAAATTGCACTGTTTAGTTTAGCTTTATTGCTGTTCAATTGTAATGGCAAAGCACAAAAAAAAGATAGCGGAAAATAAAGTCTATAAAGTCTCAAAGACTGATGCCGAATGGAAAACCCAGTTAAGTGACCTGGAGTATAAGGTTTTAAGAAAAGCAGGTACCGAACCAAGATATTCAAGCGAATTCAATGACAATAAAGAAGTTGGAACCTATGTTTGTAAAGCTTGTGGAACACCATTGTTTAAAAGCGAATTTAAATACGATTCGGGTTCTGGATGGCCAAGTTTTGACAGAGAAATTGAAGGGAATGTTGATTTTTCTACCGATAAAGATCTGGGATATACCAGGACAGAGGAACATTGCGCTAATTGTGGTGGTCATCTGGGACATGTTTTTAATGATGGTCCAAAGGAAACCACAGGCAAGCGTCACTGCGTTAACGGGGTTGCGTTAAAATTCATTCCTGACAACGAATAATTTTTTAATTATGTAGACCATGGAAAGCTATAAAGAAAGTGTTATCAAGCAATTTCAGTATTACAAGATGCTGGGTGATAAAACTTTCGAACAGTGGAAAATAAAGATATTCAATGGCAATACAATAGTGAAAGTAATAGCGTAGCTATAATTGTAAAACATTTAGTAGGTAATATGCTTAGTCGTTGGACCAATTTTTTGTCGGAGGATGGTGAAAAGGAATGGAGACAGCGTGATTCAGAATTTGAATATGCCTATTTTTCCAAAGAAGATATGATCACCGCCTGGGAAAAAGGTTGGGATTGTGTTTTCAATGCGATTACTCCTTTACAGGACGATGATTTTGAGCGCCTTGTGTATATAAGGAATCAAGGGCATACCGTCACGGAGGCTATTAACAGACAATTGGCTCACTATTCCTATCATGTTGGTCAAATCGTCTTTCTTGGTAAAATGATCAAAGGAAATGAATGGAAATCCTTATCAATTCCTAAAGGAAATTCTGGAAAATATAATAAGGATAAATTTAGCAAGGATAAAACCAGAAAACATTTTACAGATGATTTATAATTTGTTTATTAAAAAATATGCCTGCAAGTTAGCAGGCTTATTTTATTAGTATATTTTTCAATTTTATTCTAATGCTTTTGCCGTATAATAACCTGTTTCTCGTGTTATTTTCCCTTCATCATTAAAGATGATTAATTAAAAGATGGTAAAACCACTTTTTTTTTACCATCCGATTTTCTGGTAAATCTGACATTCCACCAGGACTGAACCACTTTAGCATTTCCCAATTCATATTCCAAATAATCCGGATATCCCCTAACATCAATACTATCAATGGTCCATACGATGTTAGGCCCTTGAACATTTCTTTTTCCTCTGCAACGGTGTGAGATTTTCCACGTTCCATATCTAAATTTGTAAAAGTAGCATCTTCAGTAAAATAACTAAATGCCTTGTCAACATCACCATTCTCTAATGCACCCATCATTAATCTGACGGTATTGATATTATCATGGTTATTATAAATTATACCATTGGTTCTTGGTGCATAACTTCTTCTCATTTCTGCCCATGGTAAATCGTTATCGTAAGTGATCATGTTTTTAATTTTGTTATCATTTGTCATTCTAAACAGACGATGAATTGGCATATCTATTCTTACCCCGGTTTATTATCAATAGCTTTTAAGTGATCCCATGTTTGTACCCATAAACCATCATCATCCCTTGTATTCTAACGCATCGGGATAAGCACCAGAAGATCTTTTATAACTGGTATAAGACCAATTTTCTTTTACCCATTTTAACCTCCTTTAAAAAATTCTCTTTATCCCTCCCTTTAGCATCTTTATTGGTGCTAGTGCCTTTATAAGATCTAAAGTCATCAGCCAAATAACTTGCCATTTTATCAATCTCCAGAATAAAAGGCTTTCCACATGACTCTACTGCAACAATAGCAGGATGTTCTTTGTAAACAGTTCCGTTTTTTGTTTTTTGCGAATACATGATGCTAGTAACTAGCAACATGACAATGATTACTTTTGTTTTCATTTTTAAAAATTTAGTTGGTTAATATCAATTTAATAAAAAATCTGAGAACCAGACTATTATGTTAATAAGTATTTTCTAAGTTAGTATCAGATTTTATTAATTACACACTAATTTATTTATTCAAAATAGGTTTTGTAAATTTGTAGCTTCAAATAATCATAACAAAACAACATGAGTAAATACGATATTATTGTTTTAGGAAGTGGCCCCGGAGGATATGTTACCGCAATTAGAGCCTCACAATTGGGTTTTAAGACCGCCGTAATAGAAAAAGAAAGCCTGGGAGGTGTTTGTCTGAATTGGGGATGTATCCCAACTAAAGCCTTTTAAAATCGCTCAGGTTTTCGATTATTTAAATCATGCTGAGGATTATGGATTAACTGTAAAAGGTGCTGACAAAGATTTTGATGAGGTTGTAAAGCGAAGTCGAGGTGTTGCCGATGGCATGAGTAAGGGAGTTCAGTTCTTAATGAAAAAGAATAAGATTGACGTCATTAAAGGCTTCGGAAAAATAAAACCCGGAAAAAAAGTGGAGGTTGACGGCAAAGAATACACTGCCGATCATATTATTATTGCAACAGGTGCGCGATCACGGGAATTACCGAGTCTACCACAGGACGGTAAAAAAGTGATAGGATATCGCGAAGCAATGACCTTTAAAAACACAGCCAAAAACGATGATCGTTGTAGGTAGCGGTGCCATTGGAGTTGAATTTGCTCATTTCTATAATGCCATGGGAACGGATGTAACTATAGTTGAATTCTTACCAAATGTAGTTCCTGTTGAAGATGAGGAAGTATCAAAACAGTTTGAACGTTCTTTTAAAAAAGCTGGAATCAAAGTAATGACATCTTCGAAGTTAAAAAAGTTGATACTTCAGGAAAACGGTAAAGGCAACAGTAAAAACCAAAAAAGGAGAAGAAGTTCTGGAGGCTGAAATTGTCTTGTCTGCAGTTGGTATTACATCAAATCTTGAAAATATTGGATTGGAAGATGTTGGAATTGCGGTCGACAGAAATAAAATATTGGTCAATGATTGGTATCAGACCAACATTCCGGGCTACTTATGCTATTGGTGATGTTGTTCCCGGACCGGCATTGGCACATGTCGCTTCAGCTGAAGGAATTACCTGTGTTGAAAAGATTGCGGGACTACATGTAGAGCCCTTGACTACGGAAATATTCCCGGGTGTACCTATGCTACTCCCGAAATTGCCAGTGTTGGTATGACCGAAAAACAAGCCAAGGAAGCTGGCTATGAATTGAAAATTGGTAAATTTCCTTTTTCGGCCAGGTAAAGCAAGTGCAGCCGGCACAAAGGATGGATTTGTAAAAGTGATCTTCGATGCTAAATATGGCGAATGGTTAGGTTGTCATATGATTGGTGCAGGTGTAACCGATATGATCGCCGAAGCTGTACTGGGAAGAAAACTTGAAACTACAGGTCATGAAGTGTTAAAAACTATTCATCCCCACCCTACTATGAGTGAAGCAGTTATGGAAGCTGTTGCCGATGCTTATGGTGAAGTAATTCACATCTAAATTCCTAGATTTTTAGACTTCCTTGATTAACTATATATAAAAGTTTCGAGAAATTTCGGAACTTTTATATTTTTACTTTATGAATAAATCAATCCCTTCTCCATTAGTAATTATTTTTCTATTAATTCTGATTTCATGTAAATCTTTAAAATCTAATACTGATATTCCTATTTGAATCGTGTAAATTAGTTACTTTAACAGATAATGGTATAGAATTTAACAAATTAACCAGCGATAACCATTTAGTTTTTACATTTTCTTACAATAGAATTCTTTCAAGATTAGATACAGTAGTTCAACAAAAATATAAATTACATACAGAAGAATTAACTAAAGAAGTTATAAAAAAGGTGCTTCCAAATATAGTTATTCTAGAAAATGAAAAAAGCAAAACATGGTCATACAATGATGTTTATCATAATAGTTTTGTTCCTTTATGGCATAGATATAATGAGGATCCTAATTCACTTAAGAAATATATTAATTATATCGCATTAGATTCAGAATATAAAAACCAATTGATTATTGAAATTTCATCTTACATCCTTCCAAATAGAAATAGTCCAAATACTCATATAAAAGCTTTTATTATTGATGCTTCCGCAAACACATTACTTTATTATGATGCTGTATCATCAAATTGTGATAGTAGAAATGATAATGCCTATGTAAAAGCTCTTTACTTTGTTCTGGAAAGAATTAAAAATCAAATAAAACTTTGAATAGCCAGTTCATAACTTTGGAGTCCGAAACCAAGAATGACTCCTTTGGCAACGGGAGATATATATGAGAAATGCCTGAATTCCTCTCTGGAGAAAGTATTGGAAATATGTACTTCCACAACCGGTGTTTTAATAGCTTTTACGGCATCCCCTATTCCAACTGAAGTATGCGTATAGGCTGCAGCATTTAATATGATCCCATCATAACTAAACCCAACTTCCTGTAACTTATCAATGAGTTCTCCCTCAATATTCGATTGAAAATAATCAATGGATACACCCGGATACTTAGACTTTACTTCATCTAAAAACTCAGTAAATGACAAGTTTCCATATATCTCAGGTTCGCGTTTCCCCAGAAGATTTAAGTTAGGACCATTAATGATGATTAGTTTTTTCATTTAAACAAAAGTACAAAAGTTATCACATAAAAAAGGAAGCCAAATGGCTTCCTATTAAATAATTTGTTATCCTTAATTTTAGAAGAAATATCCAACACTCAATTGGATGACACTATTTTGATTTTTAAAGTCATCAGAACCTTCACCGTCGTTTATATTAGACAAACCCAAATTATATCTCGCCCCAAAATTCAAACCACTTTCTAATTTGTAGCCTACACCTAGGTTCGCTCCAAAATCGATTCCTTTGGTTTCATCTTTAAAGTCTATAGATTCTCCACCACCTTCAGCTTTTGCTGACAATAAAAATCCTACTTGTGGTCCTGCCTCTAAACTAAATCCATCGGCAACATAAAATTTTGCCATAATTGGTAAATTGATGTAATCTATCTTTAAATCTACATCAATACCCTCAAAACTGTCTTTTGCCCCTTGAGCAGAATATAGCAATTCCGGTTGCACTGAAAATTTATCTGAAACAGAGATTTCTGCCACAGCACCAATATGAAAAGCAGTTCTACTGTCAAGTCCATCTGTTTCATCTCCTGAAACAGATGCCAAATTTAGACCTGCTTTAGCTCCAAATTTTACTTCCTGAGCATTTAAATTAGTTAAACCAAAAACAATAATCGCAATAATTAAAAATGATTTTTTCATAATTACTATGTTTTTAAAATTAGTATATATAAAATTATTACATTTTTTGCCACAAAATTTTTATTCGATAAAACATTAACAATTAGCATAAAAAAAAAGAGCTATTCGTTTGTTTTATAGGCATTTAAACAACTGACACTTTTAACAATTTTGTCGATTAAATTTGTTCAATAACCAAGACCTAATGACTAAATTAGTCAAAAAAAAACCGAAGCAATTAACTTCGGTTTTAATATTAAGTTTTAGAATCTTAGAAGAAATATCCTACACTTATCTGGATGACGCTGTTTTTATATTCTGCACCACCATCTAATTCTTCTGAATCATTCATATCTGTTAATCCCAGATTGTATCTCGCACTAAAGTTCAATCCATTCTCAAGCTTATAACCCAAACCAAAATTAACACCAATATCAATACCTTTTAAATCTTCCTTAAAGTCTTCTTCACCACCATCATACTCGAACTTAGCAGATGATAAAATACCTACTTGAGGTCCTGCTTCCAAACTTAATCCTTCTGTTACATAATACTTAGCCATTATTGGAATATTTATAAAATCCACTTTTGCTGTTCCTGTATCTCCTGGATCCTCATAATCTGATCCTTGAGCAGAATACAATATTTCCGGTTGAACAGCAAACACGTCTGAAAACATAATTTCCGCCATAAACCCAACATGGAAGGCTGTGCGACCATTAAAACTATCCACATCTGGACCTGTAATGTCAGAAAAATTTACACCTGCTTTTGCACCAAAATTTACTTGTGCAATAGAAATTGTCAAACTAAAAAGCGCTAAGGCTGTGAGCAAAAATAATTTTTTCATAATAAACGGTTTTAATTGATTGTTTACTTATTTAAAAATTATCTTTTTAGTATTTCCCCTTGAAACAACTATCTAAAATACGAATTTTATTAATTAAAGCCTAACAATTCAAATCCTTTCTTAGCATTCATCAAGTCAAAATATTACATTATTTTTACAAAAATGAATTGGAGCAACTCTTTACAGGATTACAAACACTATCTAAAACTAGAGCGAGGTCTTTCCGGTAACTCCATTGAAAATTACTCAATGGATGTTGAAAAACTAATGCTTTTTCTGGAAGATAATGACTATAAGATCAGTCCTGTTTCCATTGAGAAAGGAACCATTCAGGAGTTTATTTATTCCATTTCAAAACAAGTCAATGCGCGTTCTCAGTCCAGAATAATTTCAGGATTAAGAAGCTTTTTTGATTATTTGGTTTTTGAAGATTATCGACCAACGAATCCTTTAGATTTTATTGAATCTCCCAAAATTGGTAGGAAATTGCCCGATACATTGTCCACAGGAAATTGATGAAGTTAACTTGCAATTGATTTAAGCAAACCTGAAGGTGAGCGCAATAGAGCGATCATAGAAACCTTTATAGCTGTGGATTACGTGTTAGTGAATTGACCAATTTGAAAATTTCAGATCTTTTTTTGATGAAGGTTTTATCAAGGTCACAGGAAAGGGCGACAAACAACGCTTCGTTCCGATCGCAGAAAGCACCAAAAATATATTTCTATTTATAAAAATGACATTCGATCACTTGAATATTGATGTTGTTTCAGAATTCAAAGACACTTTGTTTTTGAATCGAAGAGGAAGACAATTGACCCGAGCCATGATCTTTACCATTGTAAGACAACTTGCCGAAAGAACTGGGCTCAAAAAAACAATTTCTCCCCATACTTTCAGGCATTCCTTTGCAACACATTTATTAGAAAATGGTGCCGATTTGAGATCAATTCAACTCATGCTCGGCCATGAGAGCATCACTACCACCGAGATTTATATGCATGTTGACAGACGTCACCTTTCAGAGGTTATTCATAAATTTCATCCAAGAAAATAAAGTTATTTTGCAATATTAACTGCTCTTGTTTCTCTGATCACCGTCACTTTTACCTGGCCAGGATAAGTCATATCTGTCTGTACTTTTGTGAGAAATCTAAACGACAAATTGGCCGCCGCTTCGTCTCTAACTTTTTCGCTTTCAACTATAACTCTTAATTCTCTTCCTGCTTGAATGGCATAGGCTTTTTTAACACCATTAAATCCGAAAGCAATATCTTCTAGATCTTTTAAACGCTGAATATAAGTATCTAAAACCTGACGTCTTGCTCCTGGACTTGCTCCAGAAATAGCATCACAAACCTGTATGATTGGAGATATTAAAGATTTCATTTCTATTTCATCGTGGTGAGCTCCAATGGCATTACATACCTCTGGTTTTTCACCATATTTTTCTGCCCATTGCATTCCCAAAATAGCATGTGGTGTTTCCATATCTGCTTCGGCATCCGGCACTTTACCAATATCGTGTAATAAACCTGCACGTTTAGCTAGTTTAGGGTTTAATCCTAATTCGGCAGCCATTACGCCACATAGTTTAGCAACTTCACGCGAGTGTTGAAATAAGATTTTGACCGTAAGATGAACGGTATTTCATACACCTACCATTTTAATAAGTTCCGGATGTAAACCATGAATTCCTAAATCTATTACTGTACGCTTACCAACTTCAATAATTTCTTGTTCGATTTGTTTTTTTGTCTTTTTGACAACTTCTTCAATACGTGCAGGATGTATTCTACCATCGGTTACTAATTTATGTAAAGACAAACGCGCAATTTCTCTTCTAACAGGATCAAAACATGATAAGATGATGGCTTCTGGTGTATCATCAACAATTATTTCTACACCTGTAGCAGCTTCAATTGCACGAATATTTCGTCCTTCACGACCAATAATACGTCCTTTAACATCATCGGATTCAATATTAAAAACAGATACGCAATTATCAACGGCTTCTTCAGTTCCAATACGTTGAATCGTGTTTATGATGATTTTTTTAGCATCTTGTTGTGCCGTCAATTTCGCCTCTTCCATCGAGCCTTGAATATATGCCATCGCATCACTTTTAGCTTCACCTTTTAATGATTCAATTAATTGTTATTTGGCTTCTTCGGCGGAAAAGCTAGAAATGACTTCTAGTTGCTGTACTTGACTTTTATGTAGTCTTATCTAGTTCTTCTTGTTTCTTTTCAAGATATTCAAGTCTATGATTGTAATCTTTTCTCTTTTCTTCAACACTATCATTGAGCTTTTTGTTTTTGGATAATTCACTTGAAATTTGAGATTCTTTATCACGTGTGCGTTTTTCAGCTTCAGCCATTTTCTTATCACGAGATAAAATGACTTTTTCGTGTTCAGATTTTAACTCTATAAATTTTTCTTTTGCTTGAAGTATCTTATCTTTTTTAATTGTCTCTCCTTCACTATTTGCCTCCTTTAAAATTGAAACAGCATTCTTTTTTGCTTCTTTAATCAGTTTAGAAGCATTACTTTTTTCTAAGGATTTTGCTATAATAAAACCTATTATTAGTCCTAATACAATACCTCCAATCAATTAAAATTGAGTTATCCATCCTTGTTTAGTTGATTTTTATATATAAAAAAAGCCTACATTAGTTTAGGTTTTGTATAAACTCCTTAAAAACAGGTTTAGGGCTAACAAGCTGATCAAGGATCTGCTCAAGTCATGCAGCATGCTTTTACAACTTAAACTCACCCTTTTTAAAGAATTAACGTTGAGTTTATCAAAAAAAATAACTAATGTAGGCAGTAACTTATTTTATTTTAAAGAACGTTTAAGAGCTTAGATGCTGAAGCAAATTGATTTAAAGCATTTAGCTTATCTTCAACATGCTCATTCACATTCTTTTTATCTATTGACTTCTGTTCTACTTGAGATGCAAATTGTAAAGCACACATGGCTAATACATCTTGTTTATCTCGAACAGAATAACTTTGCTCAAATTGTTTAATCATAGCATCAATGTTTTTAGCTGCTTTTCGTAATCCTTCTTCTTGATCCGTTTCAATTGTTAAAGGGTATACTCTATTTGCTATTGATAGCTTTATTTTAAGCTTTTCTGACATTAATTTCTATTTTAATTAATCAGATAGTTGTGCAATACAATGGTCAATGTCTCTAATTAATGCGTTTATTTTAAGCTTAGTTTCTCTTTTATTGTCGTCACTGCCAAGTATTGAATTTGCCATTTTTAGAGTTTCATACTTCTCTTCCCAAGTTTGCAATATCAATTCTCTTGTTTCGAATTTCTTGCTTAGAAACTGATAATTCTTCTTTAATTTTAGTTAGTTTGCTTTAAAACTTCTAGTTTGTGTAATACTTTGCTAATTTTGTTTTCTAAAGAATCTACAATATCTTCAATATTACTCATTTACAAATTTCAATACTTATCTCACAAAGTTAACATACCTATTATAAATTACAATTGTTTTTTTATAAATATTTATTTTTGTCATATTAGTGATTTCAATACTATGGTTATATTTGATTATTCTTTGCAATTTCAATCTAATTAATATTTTAGCAGTAATATAAATATGCGATAATTACTTTTTTTCTTTTTATTTTCAACTTTATTATTGCACAAAAACTTATCCACAAGATTATTTTAGAAATCCTCTAGATATTCCGCTTAGTTCTTTCAGGTACTTTTGCTGAGTTACGTTCTAATCACTTTCATTCGGTTGGATATTAAAACTCAACAACGTGAAGGCTTAAAAGTGTTATGCTGCTGCCAATGGTTATGTAAGTAGAATTAAAATTTCGCATTTTGGCTATGGTAAAGCTTTATATATTACACATCCAAATGGTTATACTACAGTTTATGGGCATTTACAAAAGTTTTCACCCAAGATCGAAGCTTATATAAAAAAAAACAATACGAAAAAGAGTCCTATGAAATTGAATTATTTCCTAGACCTGAAGAACCTACAAGTTACGAAAGATGAAGTTATTGCTTATAGTGGAAATACTGGTGGATCTGGTGGTCCACATTTACATTTTGAGATACGCGATAAACAGGAACGTCCAATTAATCCAATGCTTTTTGGTATTGATATAAAAGACACAAAAAACCTATAGTAAAACGTGTTTATGCTTACCCAATTGATGAAGATTCACATGTTAATCAATCATTGAAACGAGAAACTTACGTCTAATTCCTAAAATGGTGATTATACTGTCGAAAATATTGAAGCTTATGGAAAAATTGGATTTGGTATATGACACTACGATAGACAAGATTTAGCTGCTAATAAAAATGGAGTTTATAATATTCAAACCTTTTTTAATGGAAATAAAAACTTTGAAATTGATTTTAAAAAATTTTCATTTGATGAAACCAAACATTTGAACCGTTTAATAGATTATGACACTATATATTTAACAGGCAACGTATTCAAAAATTATATAAAAAGAATAATCCATTAAGCATGTTCAAATCTACCATGAAATGATGGTATTGTATCTGTTAGTGATAATACAAGTTCTGTTTATAAAATTGAATTTCCGATTTTAAGAATAATGAAACTGGGTATTGTGAACATAATGGTAGGAAAACTAGAATGTCTTGAACAAGAAAACAACCCCGTATTTCATAGTAAATGATACCAATAATTTCAAAGGAAATGTGTCTGTTTATTTTTCCAGATACACTTTTATGAAGATTTTTATATTAATTTTGATGTGAAAAACGATACTTTAAGATCCATAAAGAAATTCCGACTTTAAAAAAGTTTAAAATTAGTTTTGACGTGAGTAAATACAGGAGCCGATAGAAAAATTCTTTGTTGCCAAGGTTATTGGATACAAAAAATACCATTTAAATTATGTCATTCACCTAAAAAAGGAGACTAACTAATTACCAGTACTAAAACTTTAGGAAATTATACTCTGGCTTATGATACTGAAAACCCAACCATAAAATCCTTAAACTTTAAAGATGGACAATGGTTAAGTAATTTTAGGTATTTAAAGATTAAATTGATGATGATCTTTCCGGAATTTCAAATTATCGAGCAACGGTTAACGGCAAATGGATTTTAATGGAATACGATTCTAAAAAATCAACTCTTACTTACGATTTTAATGATAATATCATTACTGATACTAAAAATAATTTAAAACTAATTGTAACCGATAATGTTGGAAATAGTTCTACTTTTGAAGCATGTTTTACAGAAAATAAATATATCCATTTGAAGTATTCCTTTTTAATCAATTAGTTTTCTTTTCCCTTTTCCATTTGAAATTGAATCTCAAACCGCAACTTTAAGGGGTGTTATTCTGGATGATTCAAAAAAACCAATAAGTAATGTGAATATTAAGGCCGGAAACTCTGGTACTACGACCAATGATAATGGTTTTTATTTTTTAAAAATTGCAAGTAATACAGATGTTACTGTAGAATTTACTCATTTATCCCATAAAAAGATCGTCGCTACTTTCAATTTAAAAAATGGTGAAGAGCTGGAATTTAATCCGGTAATGAACGTTAAAATAGAACAAATTGCCACTATTGTAATTACGGGTAACAGGCGTAAAGATGTTGAAGGTATTATTACTTTAGAACCGAAACCATTCGTAAAATACCTGGTGCTAATCCTGGAGTTGAAAACATTTTACAAACATTACCTGGTGTTAGCAATAACAACGAATTAAGTACTCAATATTCGGTAAGAGGTGGAAATTATGATGAAAATTTGGTTTATGTAAATGAAATAGAAGTATATCGCCCATTTTTAATACGTTCAGGTCAGCAGGAAGGGTTGAGTTTTGTTAATACTGATTTGGTTCAGAATGTCGATTTTTCTGCAGGTGGATTTCAGGCCAAATTCGGTGATAAATTATCATCTGTTTTAGATATTACTTATAAAAATCCTATTGGTTTTGGTGCAAATGCCGATTTAAGTTTACTTGGTGGAAGTGTTTCAGTGGAAGATATTAGCAAAGATTCAAAATTATCGGGAATAGCCGGAATCCGTTACAGAGATAATAGTTTATTGGTTAATGCCAAACAAACAGAAACTAATTTTATACCTCGTTTTGCCGATGTTCAAACATATTTAACTTATAAGTTTAGCGATAAATTTCATTTAAATTTCTTAGGAAACATAGCCTTAAATCAATACGACTATGAGCCACTGACAAGACAGACCAATTTTGGAACATTGGAAAATCCGGTTGCTTTATTAGTTTTTTATGATGGACAGGAAAAAGATGAATTCAACACGTATTTTGGTGCTTTTAAAGCAAACTACTTTTTAAATGATCAAACAACTTTAAAGCTCATCGCTTCTGCATATCACACCACAGAACAAGAATATTTTGATATTTTGGCACAATACAGATTAGGTGATGTCAATAGCAATATAGGTGATGAAAATTTAGGTGAAGTTGAATTTAGTGAAGGTATAGGATCACAATTAACTCATGCCAGAAACGACTTTGATGCCTTAATTACTAATATTGAACACAGGGGTAACCATCAGGTTGATGATAATACCATTGAATGGTCAATAAAATATACACACGAGGACATACGTGACAGGATCGTAGAATGGGAAGTGATCGATTCTGCAGGATTTTCTATTAATCCGCCAAATATTGATAACTTCAATAACCAACCTTATACGCCTTATGATGGACCACTGGTAGCATTCAACAATGTGCGAGCAACAAACCAGGTAAAAATAGATAGATTACAGGCTTTTGCTCAATGGAGTAAGCGTTCATCCATTGGCAATAATGAAGTGTGGTATAATTTAGGAGTCAGAGCTCATAATTGGAATGTTAGTGGTGATGGACTGGAAAGCAAATCACAAACCGTTTTTAGCCCAAGAGCACAGTTTTCGATAAAACCTGCTTGGGAAAAAGACATGCTTTTCAGATTATCCGGTGGACTCTATTATCAGCCTCCTTTTTACAGGGAACTTAGAGATTCACTTGGAGCTGTTAATACAAGCGTGAAAGCGCAAAAATCGGTTCATGTTGTTTTGGGTAATGATTATAGTTTTAAACTTTGGGACAGACCTTTTAAGCTTACATCTGAAATGTATTATAAGAACATAACTGATGTCAATCCATATACCATTGAAAACGTTAGGATACGTTACAGGGCTCGGAATATAGCGAAAGCCTATGCCTATGGATTGGATTTGAGATTAAATGGAGAATTTGTTCCCGGGACAGAATCCTGGTTCAGTTTTGGTTACTTAAAAACTGAAGAGAATATAAATGAGCAGGGATATATTTCACGCCCAACAGATCAGCGATTGAAATTCGGATTGTTATTACAGGACTATGTTCCGGTAATGCCTAATATGAAAATGTATTTGAATTTAGTTTACAACACTGGATTACCTGGTGGATCACCAAGTTATGCCAATCCATATGACTTCCAAAACCGATTACCTGATTATAAAAGAGCTGATCTTGGGTTACAATATGTTCTTGTTGATGATGACTCCAAATTTGACAATGGCTGGAAAAGACCTTTTAAATACTTATCAGTTGGATTTGAAATATTCAATATGTTCGACGTGCAAAATTCAATCACAAATACTTGGGTGAGAGATGTTTACAGTCAACGTCAATTTGCAATTCCAAATTATTTGACTCCAAGAGTTTTTAATGTGAGGACTACAATGCGTTTTTAAATTGTAGTTAATTCAAAAATATTTTCGGGATATATCACGATAATTTAATTATTCTAAAAAATAAATTTTTAATAATATTCTTTATATTTGATATTATTAATATTTAAATTTTTAACTAATGAGTAAAGGAACAGTAAAGTTCTTCAATAATGCCAAAGGATTTGGATTCATTACAGAAGAAGGTTCAAACAAAGAACATTTTGTCCACATTTCCGGATTGATCGATGAAATTAACGAAGGTGATGAAGTAGAATTCGATTTACAAGAAGGTAAAAAAGGATTGAACGCAGTAAACGTAAAAGTTATTTAGTATATACTTTCTGTTTAATTGAACGCAGAAGCCTATCAGTAGATAGGCTTTTTTATTTTTTCAGTTTAATTAGAAATCAGTTCCTTCAATACATCGATCACATAATCAACTTCTTCCTTATTATTGTATTTACTAAATGAAAATCTTACCGAAGGTTTCCTTAGATCTTCCTCATTTAAAATTTGTTCCAGAACATGCGAGCCTTTATCACTTCCACTTTGACAGGCACTTCCTTTTGAACAGGCTATACCTTTTAGATCCAGCTGAAATAAAAAGGTTGAGGCTTTGGCAGGATCGACTGGCAAACACACATTGATCATAGTATAAGTGCTTTTATCCATATGGTCACTAAACCCATTGAACTTTATATTTTTGAATTCCTGTTTTAATCGGTCAATAAAATAACTCTTGATTCCGGATATATATTTACTTTCCTCAGAAAGGTTTTCAACAGCAAAATTTAATGCTTGTTCCAAACCAATTATATTGTGAAGACTTTCTGTACCTGCTCTAAAGCCTCTTTCCTGTTCTCCCCCAAATATCAAGGGTTTCAGTCCGGAATTCTTTCTTATAAACACCAAGCCTACTCCTTTTGGTCCATGAAATTTATGTGCACTTACCGCTAAAAAATCAATTGGTATTTCCTTCAGGTTTAACTCGAAATGACCAACAGATTGAACTGTATCGCTATGAAATAATACATTATATTTTTTACATAGCTCTGTAACAGCCTTAATATCCAGCAGATTGCCAATCTCATTGTTTACATGCATCAGACTTACCAATGATTTTTCGGTTGATATAAGCAAATCTTCCAAATGATCAAGATTAATTCCACCTTTATCATCCAAATCTACAAAGTGGATCACAGTTCCGTATTCCTTTTCTAATTGTTCAGCAGTGTGCAAAACAGCGTGATGTTCGATTCTTGAAGTAATTATATTTTTAATTTCCAGGTCACGTACACAACTTCTTAGTACTAAATTATCAGCTTCAGTTCCGCCGGACGTAAAAACAATTTCGGCAGCCGTAACATTCAGATGTTTTGCAATATTTTTTCTGATTTGTTCCAGAATAGATTTGGAAGAACGGCCAAAAGCATGGCTAGAAGAAGGATTACCATAAGAATTGCGCAATACTTCAGTCATTTTGTCAACTACCTCATCTCTAACTTTTGTAGTTGCCGCACTATCAAAATATACTTGTTTCATTCTGAATTATTGGAATTATGATCAAAAGTAGTGAGAATAAAATTATTTACAATGTGTAGCGTTATAAATACGTATTTACTTATTTTTGCTAGGTCTTACAAAAAACTATGCGTAAATTTCTTTTTATTCTGAGTGTTTCTTTCTTTCTGTCAAATTGCAATGATGGCGATATTATTACAGTTGATTTGGAATTTGATGATACTTTTAGTTATTGTGGTGAACTGGTGTTTTACAAAACAAAATCCGATCCATCTGAATCATTATCACTCGAAATAAATACAACTATTGAAGAACTATTAGAATTGGATGATGACAATCAGCTTGTATCATCAGAAGAATCATTCACAATTAACGGAAGTACCAACACATTTTATTATAGAACTTACGGTGAAACTTTGCCTACATCATATTTCTGCGAAGCAATTACGCCAAATGTTAATATAATCACTGATTCAGAAAGTACCAGCGGAACTGTTACCATAACGACAGTATTAACAGAAGATGACCAGGATGGTATTCCGGCAGAACTGGAAGATATAAATGGGAACGGAGATCTTGAAGATGACGATTCAGACAACGATGGCTTGCCAAATTATTTAGATGATGATGACGATGGAGATAATGTAAAAACGTCTGCTGAAAAGCCGAATTATTCAGCCTCTAACGGATTAACTGAAGCTCAAGACTTTGATCTGGATGGTGTTCCAGACTATTTGGATACTGATGATGATGGTGATGGAGTACTTACCAGGAATGAAGAAAATGAAACTCAGGATCAAAATCCGACTAATGATATTACAGACAATACCATCGGGCCAGATTATTTAAACGATCAAATTAGCACAGAAATACCAGCATCAGCTTTTAGAATTCATACAATCAAACAAACTTTTACTGTTTCGGCTGAAGTTTTAGGTTTTAGTTTCCCAAACTTAAATCAGGATGTACTGGATTTTGGCACCTTAAGTCCTTCACCAACTTCACAAAGAACACTAACACCTGAATTTAATTAAGGAGCAACATTTTGATAGATGTATACTTCCGTGGCACCTAAACCATATTTTTGAAGATTCGCTTCGTAGAACTCAACATTGCTATATCTGCCAAATAAATATTGAAGCTCGAGTTTTAAAACACCATCACCTACTCCATGGATAAAAACAACACGTTGAATTTTTTTTCTTATGGCAAACTCCAATTGTCGTTTAGCTGTATCCAATTGCAGAGTTAGCATATCATGATTGGTCATTCCTCTTGTAGAATCCGTCAGTTGATGAATATGAAGATCTACTTCCATAGCAGGTTGTTTACGTTCTTTGGGTTTTATTCCAATAGATCGTTTTTTCTTATAACTTTCTTTTTCACCTATAATCTCACTAACTGATGTATTAGAAAACGCTTCCTTTTTTAGCGTTGAAGAATTTGGTAATTTCATAAGCTCATTAGGTGAAAACACCAAATCAAAACCGTCAGTAGTTTCAATAGTAACTTCATCTGCAGAAACATTTTTAACAACACCGGACAGATCTTCATCTAATACAGTTACGATATCTCCAATTTTATAGCTCATTGATCTGTATTATTTTCTTCGTCATCTACTTTGCTTCTTATATTCCTCGATATATTGAATAGGCTGAACATGACCAAGACAATACCTACTATATATAAGTATGGTAAATTCAATTTTTCTGAATTGGCAGTGAACAAAATTACGCCACCAATGATCAATAGAAGGTATGTCTTTATGAATTTCATTTAATTAGATTCTCTATATGTAAATGTCGTTAATATTTTTAAATTTGTTATTGAATACGAATAAAAATGCTATCACCTGAAGATTATATGATTCCCTGCTTAAACAAGAAATTGTTTGGCTTTGAATGTTTGGGATGCGGTCTTCAAAGGTCAGTTGCTTTATTGTTTCGGGGAGAATTTATTGAAGCATTCAAGATGTATCCGGCAGTTTTCACACTTATCCCATTGTTTATTCTTATTGGAATAAATATTTTTTATAAATTTAAAAATGCGAATAGAATAATAAATATACTGGCCATAGCTACAGTATCCATTATTATTGTTAGCTATATAATAAAATTAATCAACTAAAATTAAAACATGGAAAAACAAAAATTACCTAACGCAACTATAAGTCTTATCTTAGGAATTCTATCATTTATTGGCTGTTGCTGTACAAGCGGTTTTGGAGGAGTAATCCTTTCAGGAATTGCATTATTCTTAGCAAAAAAGGATGAAAAGACCTATGCAGAAAATCCGGAACAATATGAGAATTATGGGCAGGTAAAAACAGCAAAAATAGTTGCGATAATAGGACTTGTATTAAGTTTAATTACTATTGCAGCTTACTTTTATATGATATCTACAGGGCAATATGATGAACTAATGGAGCAGTACGAGAAGATGATAGAAGAAATGCAACAGAACAATTAGACATTTTCATAATACGAAACAAAAAAGTGACCAATTGGTCACTTTTTTATTTTATTCCTTTCATATAATTCTCCCCAATCCAGTAAATAAAAAAGAAGATAAATTGTAATTAGGGCAATTACATATATACCAACAAACTTATAATGTTTCTTCAAATGCACAAATGCTTTTAAAAGTTGATTATTACTATTTGAATTTAAAGCTCTTTTTAATTTAACAGAAAATCTGAACATATCCCAAACCGGAATCAATAAGATCAATGCCAACCCAAACAAAGATCAATCCATAGTAACTGATATCATATCCAACATTTTCAAAAGGATTTACAGGTAGATTTCGAAGAATAAAACCAAACAGCGCTCCAAGGATTAACAGAATAACAACCCCAACAAAACCTACAATAGACAAAAAATAAACCCATTTATAAGTTTGTTTTAAAACTTTCCTGATGTCATCTGTAAATTTTAATTCATTTTCAGAAGAGCTCTCCTCCATAATACCTTATTCGAATGTTTTAAGAGTTTTGGTAATAATATTTACACAAATCAGCAACTCTTCTTTGGTCATTACCAAAGGAGGTGCGAATCGTATGATATTTCCATGAGTCGGTTTGGCCAATAATCCATTGTCGCGAAGAGCCAGGCAAATGTTCCATGCCTTTTCACTGTCTTCATCCTCGTTGATAACAATGGCATTTAACAATCCCTTGCCTCTGACTAATTTTACAATCTTACTTGTTTGGATATATTTATTAAGTTCTGATCTAAAAAGTTCACCTAATTTTTCGGCATTCTCGGCTAGTTTTTCATCTCTGACTACTTCCAGAGCCGCAATGGCAACTGCCGCCGCAACAGGGTTTCCTCCAAAGGTACTACCATGGTTTCCCGGCTTTATAACATTCATAATGTTGTTATTAGCTAGAACTGCTGATACAGGATAAACGCCTCCACTTAAAGCTTTGCCCAAAATGAGAATATCCGGTTTTACATCGGGTGTTCCCGAACAATCTTTGTTCTCACATGAACAGTTGCCGCAAGTAGCCAATAATCTTCCGGTTCTTGCAATACCTGTTTGAACTTCATCGGCTATGAAAAGAACATTGTATTCTTCACATAATCTTTTAGCCTTGATCAAATAATCATCACTCGGAACATAAACTCCAGCTTCACCCTGAATTGGTTCCACTAAAAATCCAGCCACATATTTATTTTCTTTTAGAGCATCTTCCAATGCTTTTAAATTGTCATATTCAATCTTGATAAACCCATCTGTATAAGGTCCAAAATTATTTTTCGCAACAGGATCGTTTGAAAATGAAATAATGGTTGTAGTCCTGCCATGAAAATTATTTTTACAAACAATGATCTGGGCTTTATTGTTTTCTATGCCTTTAACTTCGTAAGCCCATTTTCTGCAGATTTTTATCGCTGTTTCAACGGCTTCCGCCCCAGTATTCATTGGCAGTAACTTATCAAAACCGAAATATTCGGAAGCAAATTTCTCATATTTACCTAGAATATCATTATAAAATGCTCTTGAAGTCAAGGTTAACTTTTTGGATTGTTCAATTAAGGCATTTACAATTTTTGGATGGCAATGTCCTTGATTTAGTGAGGAATAAGCCGATAAAAAATCATAGTATTTTTTACCTTCAACGTCCCAAACAAATACACCTTCACCTTTGCTTAATACTACCGGAAGTGGATGGTAGTTATGTGCTCCATATTTGTTTTCTAAAGCCATCGCATCTTGCGATGTAATTTGGTCTAAAACAGCCATTTTAATCGTATTTAAATTAATAAAATAACTATTCCTACTATACCTTTTTCCTTTCGAAATCCCGATAGATATCGGGACGAAAATTCAGCGTGGGAGAGAAATCATCCTTTAGCAACGGCAAATTACTAAATATTAGCTGTCAAAAAAAAATAATTAATTGGATAATTTTGAGGCACAGTATATAAACAGCCCAAATAGAATTATGGTTACAATATTCATAATAACAATAAGCCATCCTAATTTACCTTTAAATACTCCCTCTAGCATTTGAAACAGGTTTTGTTCGTCTAATTCATCATAAAATTTAGCTTATTCTTTTGTTAAGGCATCTATAACGATCTCATCGGTTTTTTCAATATTCTTATTCATGGTTATTGTGTTTGCCTGTTATTGTCATTTATTGATTGCTAAATATAGCCTAAAATTATAATTTACAAATAATGGGAAATTAAAGATGTTCCAATGTGAAATTAATATTACAAACAGAAACATTATTTTTTAAATAAGTAACAATTATGTAACAATAAATCAAGTAAAAATATTTATTTTTGATCTCTCGTTAAACAACAATAAATCATGAAGAAATTAACAGTTTTAGTAGTTATTGGTACCTTTATTTTATTTTCAAGTTGTGGTGACAATAAATCTGAAAAGAAACCTGAAAAAATTAGAATTCAATCCAGTACCGAAGTTAAAAAAGAAACTCCGGCAGATGCTTCAGCCAGTTCTGATGATACAGCATTGATTGCCATGGGGAAAAAACTTTTTAAAGACAAGACATGTTTTACTTGCCACATGCCTAATGAAAAAGGAATTGGACCTTCTATTACGGATATAAATAAAATATATTTAGATAAAAATGCTGACATTGTGCAATTCTTAAAAGGGGATTTAGAACCAATTGTAGATACTGATCCTGGTCAGGTTGCAGTCATGAAAGCTAATTTAGACGGTTTTGTTAAAGATTTAAAAGAAGAAGAACTTCAAGCATTAAAAGCTTATATGCTTAGTGTAAAATAAATAGCATTGTTATACTTAAAAAGCACCTAATATCTAGGTGCTTTTTTTATTTCTAGTTTAACCATTTTATAATCAAAACTATCCTATTTTTGCAGCATGTCAAGAAAGAATAAAACGCAAACATTTACAAATATTGAAGTTATTGATGCAGGTGCCAAAGGAAAGACCGTTGCTAAAGCACCTGACGGAAAAGTGATTTTTCTTTCAAATGCTGTTCCCGGTGATGTTGTTGATGTCTTTGCTTTTAAAAAAAGAAGGGCTTACTATGAGGGCAAAGCCACTGTCTTTCATAAATTATCAGATAAAAGAACCAAACCCGTTTGTGAGCATTTTGGAACATGTGGCGGATGTAAATGGCAAGACATGAATTACAGTCACCAATTATTCTACAAAGAAAAAGAAGTGACTAATAATTTGGTCCGCATTGGCCATCTTGAACTACCTGTTGTTAATCCAATTATTGGATCGAAAAAACAATATTTCTACAGAAATAAAATGGAATTCTCCTTTAGTGACAGCCGATGGTTAAATGTTGATGAGATCAATTCCGATATGGAAATAAGTGACAAAAACGCATTGGGATTCCATATTCCGGGAATGTGGGATAAAATATTGGATATTAAAACCTGTCATTTGCAGGAAGATCCTTCTAATGCAATAAGAAATTCTATTAAGACTTTCGCAATTGAAAATGAACTTGAGTTTTTTAATACCAGAAATCAAACCGGATTGTTACGAACTTTAATGATCCGCACCTCTTCTATTGGCGAAATTATGGTTCTGTTGCAATTCTTTAAAGAAGATCAATCTAAAAGAGAGTTATTATTAGATTTTCTTGCATTGGAATTCCCACAAATCACCTCATTGCAATATGTGATCAACAACAAAGCCAATGATACAATATATGACCAGAATGTAATATGCTACAAAGGCCACGATCATATATTTGAGGAGATGGAAGGTTTGCAGTTTAAAATTAATGCAAAGTCATTTTACCAAACCAACTCTGACCAGGCTTATGAGCTATATAAGATCACAAGAGACTTTGCAGGACTTTCGGGCAATGAATTGGTTTACGATCTTTATACCGGAACAGGAACCATAGCACAATTTGTTGCGAAAAATTGTAAAAAGGTTGTAGGAATAGAATCAGTACCGGAAGCGATAGAAGCAGCCAGGGAAAACGCAGAATTAAATAATATTAACAACGTTGATTTCTTCGTAGGCGATATGAAATCGGCATTTAATGATTCCTTTCTGGAAACTCATGGGCAGCCTGATGTGATAATAACCGATCCGCCAAGAGATGGTATGCACAAGGATGTTGTCAACCAATTGATCAAAATAGGTTCAGATAAAATTGTCTATGTGAGTTGCAACAGTGCAACACAGGCCAGAGATCTGGCTTTATTAAATGAAATGTATAAAGTAACCAAAGTACAACCTGTGGATATGTTCCCTCAAACACATCATGTGGAAAATGTTGTACTTTTGGAAAAAAGAATGCCATAAATTGGCGACAATTATATGAAAAAACTTTTAGCCATTCTTCTGCTTTTTACAGTTCTAAGTAATTGCGAACGAGATGATATTTGTCCGGAATCGACAGCTACTACTCCTAAATTAATTATAAGATTCTATGATATAGCCGATCAAACTGAAACCTTACGAGTTTTGGGCCTACAGGTTCAGGGGATTGATAATGAAGAAGTATATCAGTCGGCGGCTTCAACTGACTCGCTTG
This sequence comes from uncultured Flavobacteriaceae bacterium, assembly GCA_963827785.1. Classification (GTDB taxonomy): domain Bacteria; phylum Bacteroidota; class Bacteroidia; order Flavobacteriales; family Flavobacteriaceae; genus Site-B1. The sequence continues at coordinate 69,328 of CAWHCT010000019.1, forward strand.
CATTACCTTTAAAAACCTACGATAACACCACCAGTTTTAAATTGCATAAGGAATATGTTGATGATGGTAACGGTAATATCAGCGGTAATGAAGATATCATCAACATTATTTATAGTCCTGAAGAAGTTTATGTTTCTCGAGCATGTGGCTACAAAACCATTTATAACAATGTGGAGTTATCTGTAATTGATGACGGCGACAATTGGATAGAGCTAATACAAATTGAAAACCCCTTAACAGTTGACAATGAAACATCAGCGCATGTTAAAATATTTCATTAGCGGCATATTGCTTCTTGTTTTTGCCAATATCTTTGGGCAAAACGATGTAAAACCAGGTGATTCTGTAGTGTATCAACAGAAGTACGGTCTTCGTGTTGGTGGCGACTTGAATAAACTGGTTCGTTCCTTTGTTGACGATAATTATAAAGGATTTGAAGTCAACGCCGATTACAGGATCACACAAAACTTGTATGTCGCAGGTGAACTTGGGACTGAGGAAAAAACAACCGATGTTGAATTTTTTGATGCCAAAACCTCCGGAAGCTATTTTAAGGCAGGACTGGATTATAATGTTTATGACAATTGGTTTGGTATGGATAATTTGATATTTGGAGGAATACGAGTTGGAATCGGAACCTTTAAACAGCAATTGAATGGTTTCACTGTTTATGATACCGATCAGTATTGGGAACCATACTCCGATCCTAATACTGTGGAGTTCAACAATTTATCAGCTATTTGGGCTGAGATCATGGTTGGATTAAAAGTTGAAGTTTTGAATAATCTTTATGTAGGCTTTAATGCCCAGTTAAAAAGCTTAATATCAGACGATCAACCTAACAATTTTGAAAATGTTTATATTCCCGGATTCAATAAAACCTATGACAGCAGCAGCATAGGTGTTGGTTTTAGCTACAATATTTCTTACCTTATTCCTTTGTATAAAAAGGATAAATAATGCAAAAAGAGGATATCATTCTTGCCCTTGAAGAAAAGCATAAATCTCTACTCAGCTGGCTCGCAGATCAGGATAACGATAAATGGGAAATTGGTCCGGCAGGTAAATGGACCATGGGGCAGCAGGCATTGCATTTATTGCAAAGTATTTCCACTTTAAACACAGCACTGAGTATCCCAAAATTTATCCTGAAATATAAATACGGAAAAGCTAACAGAGATGTCAGAGATTATGAAGCTGTCGTTAAAAGATATCATGAGCGCTTGAAAGAAGTTAATGGAGCAACATTTGGTCCATCAAAAAATATGAGAATTCCTAAACTCAGGGATAAATATTATTTGATCGACAGGATTCAAACTGAAAATAAAAAACTGCAGTATAAAACTAATAAATGGACGGACGAACAACTGGATACATATGTTCTTCCGCATCCATTAATGGGTAAGATGCCTGTGAGAGAACTTATTATGTGGACAACATATCATATAGAGCACCACACCAAAACCTTAATGGAAACTTATTAAATAGTAAAGGTTTGCCTGTTTTTTTCTCACCAACTGACAAATATCATTGTAAAAAGCAATAATAATTGCAACATTTATTATATGAAATACCTTGCAATGAAAAGCACTAGAACATGGAGTTTAATTTCTTTATTACTCTTATTTGCATGTGCCTCTACAGCCGATTTAAAAGTCCTTTCAGATTATGATGAAACAGCGACTTTCAATGACTTCCAGACCTTTGTCATTTGTATTGATGACTTATTTGTTGATAATACTAATTATCCGAAGTACGATAATAACATGGTAAGGCAATTAATAGGTAAAGAAATAGAGGGTCAAATGGAAAGCCTTGGTTATAAGACCAATGTAATTAAACCGGAACTGCAAGCAGGATTTCAACTATTGATCGTCCAGGAAGAAGCAACCTTTACAAACTGCGATTTGCAGGAAAACTACAATTACTGGCAGTCCTGCACAATAAAAAATATAACTTATACTGAAGAAACTCTGGTTGTATATGTATCCGATCTACAAAAAAATCAAGTGATCTGGCAGGCATCAGTTCCATGTGATACGAACAAACCGGAACTAGTCTTAAAAAGTTATGTAATGGATCTGGTTGATAATTTTTTGATAAGTATCCTAAAACCAATTAATATAAACTTTCAACTAAGTCCTGCATTGAATATAGATAATCCTGACCTTAACCAATCAAATTTTATTATCATGAATAATCGCAGACTTTTCAGTTCTATTTGTTTTAATATTCATTTTCAATTGCAAACAAGAAAAACACGAACATTGGAGTTATCGAAGGTGAAACCTCTCCTGAGCATTGGACAGAAATTGAAAAAAATACATAGTTGTGACGGGCAAAATCAATCTCCAATTAACATTATAGAGACCAGTACGATTATGAACCCAACCTGCCAAAGATCTCGAGGTGCTTTACTCGCCAAATACAGTTTTAAATAAAGTTGAAAATAATGGGCATTCAATTCAATTTGATTTTAATCCTGGCGATTCAATATTATACAAGCATAACATGTATTATTTGAAACAGATACATTTTCACGAACCGGCAGAACATTTGATAAATGGAGTAAAATTTCCCATTGAGATCCATCTTGTACATGTAAGTAAGGATAATAACTATTACTGTCCTCGGAATTTTGGGAATGGAAGGCGAAGAGAGCCAGTTATTTGAATTCTTTGAAAGCTTTTTACCACTTGAAAATGGAGAAGAAAGGATCATTGATCAGAACCTTGATCTTACCTCACTGTTTCCTGATAAAACGGATTTTTATTCCTACAGTGGTTCTTTGACAACTCCTCCCTGTACTGAAAATGTCAATTGGGTGTTATTTAAAAACCCTATTGTCATCTCGCTGGATGAAGTCCTTAAGCTAAAGGAGAATATGCCATTAAATAATTACAGAAATGAACAACCTGTCAATGACAGAATCATCTACCATAATTTAGAATTGTAGCTAATTTTTACACAATGACTTTTAAAAAAAATAGTTAACATTTTTTCCAAAATAATTAACCTACTTTAGGTTTTTTGAACAATGATTTGATATCTGGAATTAAAACACCAATAAATGCAATGGCAGATATCAACAACACAAACTTACCTATAGTGCAAAATGAGCATTCATAAAAATCGGTTGCAACTCCAAAATAACAACTTACACAACCAATTAATATCATGACTATATAGTCAACTATAAAAATGAGCGGTAATAAGAACAACGATTTTAAAGCTATAGTAAACATAATTCAACAATTTAAATTTGTAATATAAATGTATAGCGTAATTGTGGTAATTAAAAGCATAGTAAACCATGAAATATATGGGTAATTAATGGGGTTTTTAAAGCCTTATGATGTAATTTTGTATTGTAGGACATTAAATTTTTAATAGTACCAAATTAAATAGCAATGCCAGATTTTTTAACTCAGGACAGCAATCTTAGTTACGAATTTCTAAACGCTGAAGAGTGTTTAAATTTTTTAACTGATGATGAAAAACAAGAATTGGTAGATAAGAAAACTGATATTGAGTTTAATTCAGGAGAAGTTATCATTAAAAGAGGTTTATTAGCCAATAATATTGTTTATATAACAGAGGGGTTGGCAAAATTGGAAATTGTAAATGGAAATAAAACTTCAACGGTTGCAATTCTTAAGTCTCATTCCTTTATAGGTATTGTTTGTTGTTTTGCTTTTGAAAAATTTGATTTTACCGCAACGGCCATAGCAAAAACTAAAGTGAGTTTTATAGGCATGGAAGTTTTCGAGAAGTTTATTATGAATAATGGTGAATTTGCTCTAAACTTAATTAAACATATGTCCGGAGTAAGTAATAGATTATTACACAGACTTACAGATCTTTCCCAAAAAAATATTGAAGGCGCTATATCTTTTGTTTTAATGGACTTTGCTAAAATATATAATTCCACAGAATTTGAATTACCGATGTCCAGGACAGAAATTGGTAATATGCTAGGTTACTCTAAAGAAAGTGTGATCAATACTTTATCCAAATTCAAAAGAGAAGGTATTATTAATGTTTCTGATAGAAAAATTAAAATTCTTAATTCCAAAAAGCTAGAACAAATTTGTAAAGTGGGTTAACTATATTTTTAAATACATCATATGCTTCAAAGAGTTAAAAAAAATTGGATCTATAGTCTTTTACTGCTTTCTGTTATTTCTGCAATTCTTGCCTTGAATACCTCTCATTTCCTTTTTAAATCAGGATCGGCAGGTATGGGCATCATTATTTTATTGATAATTCGTTTAAAATCGGTTAAACCACGTAAAGACCTATGGTTTATAATTGGTGCCTTTTTGTTTTCCATTCTTGGCGACTGGTTCATGTCTCATAAAAACGGAGATATCATTATGTTTAGCAAAGGTATTGCCTTGTTTTTTCTGGCACATATAGGCTATTTACTGTTTGCAGCTTATAACGGCAAAATGAAATGGACCATTACAAGCATATTGCTATTGGTGTTTTTAACCTATTTTTTCTGGTTGTTATATCCTGCCATCTCAGATAAGGTACTACTAATTGCTGCCTTGATATATTTGCTTATTTCCTGCGTAACCTTTGGCGCCTCTTTTGGTATAACCGGCAATTCTGTCGTTAAATGGGCTTATGTGTTTGGTATATTTCTGGTTGTTTTTTCTGATACCATCATATCCTTAACTGAGTTTTTAGGATATACAGTCCTGGACTTTTTAATATTACCTACCTATTATCTGGCACATATTAGTATTGCATTCTCCTTAATTTATAGAATGCAATTGGAAGAAAAATTAGTGAATTAAAATAATATAATTGTTATCCTCAAACTCATGGATATTAGAAGATATCAAAAGATTACAGATGAAGACAAGTTGATGGAAATGATCAAGGCTGAAGGTGAGGATTGGGCTTGTTACTCTGATAAAAAATATAGTAATAATTATAAAAATGCATTAAATAAATCAATTACTTACGTGGCGTATGCCGGAAGTGATTTATGTGGATATTCTCGCTCAATTAATGACTTCGGTTTTTATATATATGTTTGCGATTTACTGATTAAACCAAAATACAGAGGGAAAAATATTGGTAAAAAATTAATGGAGTGTGTTTTAAATGATTTTCCAAATCAATTAGTTTATGTTATGTCTGATGTGGATGAATATTACATGGGTCTCGGTTACAAGAGAGAAGGTACTATTTTTGAAGTTCGGAATATTAAAAGAAAATAATATTGATCTAAACTGAAATTAAAAACAAATTAACTATTTCCTATTCTCAAGCATCTTTAAATACATAGCTTCCACTTTAGCTCTTGCCCAGGGGGTTCGGCGTAAAAACTTTAAACTCGACTTTACCGAAGGATCGTGCGTAAAGCAACGAATATTGATCTCAAAACCCATATATTCCCAGCCATAGTGAGCCACAAGATCTTTAATGATCTGTTCAAGTTTTATACCATGTAAAGGATTATTCTTTTGAGTTTCCATAGTTAGTTCTCTCCACTATTTTACAATTAGGCTGTCACATTGAGGCTGTCACATTGAGCGCAGTCGAAATGCAATCGAAGTAAAAAGTGAATCCATTATCGTCTTCTGTCATCAGACCGTCTGTTGGTATTTCGTTTTGGTCTTCTGTTATTGCGTTGTCTGTTTCCGGTTTTGTTAGTATTTACAGACCTTGGATTTCTGTTACGTCCGCCTCCCTGAGCTTTTTTAATAGGCTCAGTTGAAGCATTTGGATCCGGTTCAAAACCTTCAATGACCTCACTTGGCAATTTGATGCCTACCAACTTTTCAATATCTCTTAAATAACTGGTCTCATCGGCGCTTACTAAAGATATGGCCTGACCACTCGCTCCTGCTCTACCCGTTCTGCCTATCCTGTGTACATAATCCTCAGAAATATTCGGGAGTTCAAAATTAACCACATGTGGTAGCAACGGAATATCCAATCCACGTGCAGCAATGTCTGTGGCAACCAGGACACTTACTTTACCCATTTTAAAACCTGCCAAAGCTTTGGTTCTGGCTCCCTGACTCTTATTGCCGTGTATAGCCATAGCAGAAATTCCAGCGCCTATCATTTTTTTGCATAGCTTATTGGCTCCATGCTTTGTTCTTGTAAATACCAGGACCTGTTTCCAGTTACCATCCAAGATCAATTTAATGATCAATCCAGTTTTTTTGGCTTTGGCAACACGATATATCTTTTGACTGATCGCATCTACTGTTATGTTCTCAGGAGTTGCCTCAACCTGAACAGGATGATGTAAAATGGTATGGGCCAGTTTTTTAATATCATTAGAAAAAGTAGCAGAGAACATTAAATTTTGACGTCTTGAAGGAATCAGTTTCATAATGCGTTCAATATCCCTTAAAAATCCCATGTCCAGCATTCTGTCGGCTTCATCCAGAACAAAGATCTCGACTTTGGCGAGCGATACAATGCCCTGATTTTGCAGATCGATCAATCGTCCGGGAGTTGCCACCAAAATATCTACGCCACGACGAAAATGAACTTCCTGTGGTCGTTGGTTGACACCTCCAAAAATAACAGCAGAACGCAGATCTACAAATTCACCATATTCTTTCACATTGGCAAACACTTGAGCCGCCAATTCTCTTGTAGGAGTTAAGATCAGGGCTCGAACCGGTCTGTGCCTTAACGGTGGTTCCTGAGATAGTATTTGCAACATAGGCAAAGTAAAACCTGCGGTTTTTCCTGTGCCTGTTTGTGCAGAAGCCAAAATATCCTTGCCTTCTAAAATTGGAGGAATTGCTTTTTCTTGTATAGGTGATGGTGTTGTGTATCCTTTTTTGCTTATAGCTTTAAGCAAGGCTTCGGATAAGCCCAGAGATTGAAATGACATATAATGTGTTTATGAAGCAAACACTATTTTATTTAGGTCACTCCTTTTAATTTGCTGCAAAGGTACGTTTATTTATTCGACACTTCATTTATTTCTTTATTTTGTAAAAAAAATTGACGAACTTCGTTTAACGACCAATATAAAATAACTTGTCTTATCCCGATAGGTATCTGTACTGCCCAAAAAGGAAAACCATCAATATCAAAAAGATGGGTGACATATACACCAAACCTTACGAATGATGAATAAAGAAGTTGATAAATTTCTGAACAATCTTGAAAAATGGCAGGACGAACTTATTAGACTTCGTGAATTAATCCTTGATTGTGGGCTGACCGAAGATTTTAAATGGATGCATCCCTGCTATACAGTTAAAGGTAAAAATATTGTTTTAATTCACGGGTTTAAGGAGTATTGTGCCATTCTTTTTTATAAAGGAGCCTTATTAAAAGATCCAAAAAAAGTATTGATCCGGCAAACTGAGAATACACAATCTGCCAGACAAATTCGATTTACGAATGTTTCAGAAATTGAAAATTTGGAGTCGACAATTAGAAAATATGTGCTTGAAGCAGTAGAAATAGAAAAAGCCGGACTTAAAGTGAAAATGAAAAAAACTTCGGATTTTGAATTCCCTCAAGAATTAGAACAAAAACTCGAGGAAAACCCTAAGTTGGAAAAAGCTTTTAATAATCTGACTCCGGGAAGACAAAAAGGCTATCTGTTGCATTTTTCTAAACCTAAACAAGCAAAAACCAGGATATCAAGAATTGAAAAAAATACAGGGAGAATTCTCAATGGCAAAGGGTTAAACGATTGTGTTTGTGGTCTCTCTAAACGAATGCCTAATTGTGATGGCTCACATAAGCAATTGGACTAAACAAATTAAAAAAAACTCAGACAACTAGCTTTATATAAACCATTGTCTAACAAATTACAAAAACTGACTACAAATTCTGCTTTTTGGCTTTTTTGCTGCCTTCGTAAATGTCATACTTGACAAGGCGTCCTTCTAATTTAGCGTTGAAAAGTTTAATTTTTCGGGAAGGCCTTAAGCCAACAAACTTTAAAGCTTCCAAATTGGAAGTGATAAACCATGCCTCTGTGTTTGGATACCCTTGTTTTAAAGTGTCGCCAATATTTGAATAGAATTCTTCGGCATTTAAGTTCTCTAGTCGTTCACCATAAGGTGGATTAAAGACCATGTGCAATTTCTCTTCACCTGCTTTTTGGGTCTTAAAGAAATCCTCATGCTTGATGGTTATAAACTCATCTAAATGTGCATTCTTTATATTTTCCTTAGCCTTGCTAACCGCTGAAGGTGACTTATCATAACCCGTTATCTTATGATGAAAATCACGTGTTTTACTTAACAAGGATTCCTCTATCTTTTCAAACAATTCCACATCCCAATCTTTCCATCTTTCAAAGGCAAATTCCTTTCTCATAAGGTTTGGAGGAATATTACAGGCTATCATAGCTGCTTCTGCCAAAATAGTTCCGCTGCCACACATAGGGTCCATAAAATCGGTTTGTCCGTCCCAACCCGATAACATGATCATTCCTGCTGCCAGCACTTCATTTATAGGTGCAATATTGGTTGCGGTTTTATAGCCTCGTTTGTGCAGGGAATCTCCAGAGCTATCCAATGAAAGGGTGCATTGCTGCCTGTCAATATGCACGTTGATCTTTAGATCGGGAAATTGAAGATCGACATTGGGCCTGACTCCAGTTGTGTTTCTGAATTTATCAACAATAGCATCTTTAGTCTTCAATGCGATATAGAGGGAATGCGTAAAAACCTCGGAATGTACAGTAGCATCGATAGCTAAAGTACCTGTTGATTCAAGATATTCATCCCATTTCATTTTATAAACCTGATCATAGAGGTCCTGTTCATTCACCACTCGAAAAGATTTAATGGGTTTTAAAATTTTAATGGCTGTACGCAATCCTAAATTAGCTTTATACATAAATCCGGTATCGCCGGAAAAACTCACGTTACGAACACCCGTTTTAACATCTCTAGCTCCTAACTGAACTAATTCCTTTGCTAAAAGTTCTTCAAAACCAAACAGGGTTTTGGCTACCATTGTAAAATTATTCTCCATTATTTACGCCTAATAGATTGCAAAAATACTCTATTTTTGCTGGAAACTTAATTTTTAAGAAAAATAGGTTAAGGATTGAACAATTGTTGGAGCTCTTTTTGTCATCTCGAGCGCAGTCGAGAGGTTTCAGACAAAAAAGCGACTTGTGAAAGCCTGACTTTTTTGAGTTAAAAACGAAAAAAAGGAACCACCAGAAAAAAGAATGATAAAAGACAGATCTACTTGGTATGCTTCATGGTTTGATACACCATACTATCATATACTTTATAAGGATAGAGACCACTCTGAGGCGGAAACATTTATGCACAATCTCACCAATTATTTGAATATTCCTGAAGGCGGGAAGATCCTGGATCTGGCATGTGGCAAGGGGAGGCATGCTGTTTATTTGAATTCTATTGGCTATGATGTTACCGGAGTTGATCTCTCTGAGAACAGCATTAAGTTCGCAAAGCAGTTTGAGAATAAAACGCTTCATTTTGATGTGCATGACATGTGCAAGCCTTATGATAAACAATATGATGCTGTATTCAATCTGTTTACCAGTTTTGGTTATTTTGAAAAAGATGAGGATAATTTACGCACTATAAAAGCCATTAAAGCAGACCTGAACGAATTTGGTTTTGGAGTCATTGATTTTATGAATAGCGACTATGTGATTAAAAATTTGATTCCTGAAGAAACTAAAATTATAGAAGGAATAGAATTCCACTTAAAACGATATGTGAAAGATGGATACATTACCAAGGATATTAACTTTGTAAATGATGGAAACGAATACAGCTACCATGAACGCGTACGGGCTTTTAGTTTAACCGATTTTGAAGCCTTATTTGAAAAGGCAGGAGTCTATCTTTTGGATATATTTGGTGACTATAAATTGCGTAAATTTGATGCTTTGGAATCCAGCCGTTTAATAATGATATTCAAATGATGGTCTATTTACTACCCATATTAGCAGTTGCTTTTGGATTTGCATTTGTAGCTTTCTTCAATCCAACAAGTCAAAAGAACCTTCGCCTGCTATTGGCTTTTAGCGGAGCCTTTTTATTGTCAATTACCGTGTTTGAACTGATCCCAAGTATTTATGACGATAGCAATGTCAGGACAGTCGGATTATTTATCATGCTGGGGATCTTGCTTCAGATATTTTTGGAATTCTTTTCCAAAGGTGCCGAACATGGTCATGTACATGTGCATAACAATGAAAATATCTTTCCTTGGGTATTATTTGTTAGTTTAAGCATTCATGCCATTCTGGAAGGCTTTCCTTTAAACACCAATGACAATTTATTATATGGTATCATTATACATAAGGTACCAATTGCAGTCATTTTAACGTCTTTCTTTTTCGCATCAAACTTAAGTAATGCTAAGACTTTAGTATTCCTGATATTATTTGCCCTTATGACACCTTTAGGCAGTTTTTTAAGCGGCAAGACTACTTTTTTTACGAGTTATGAAGCTGAGATAACAGCATTAGTAGTTGGTATCTTATTACATATTAGTACGACCATTTTATTTGAAAGCGACAAAGGACATAAATTCAATATTACCAAACTGCTGGTTATTATGGTAGCAATCGCCATTGCGTATTTTTTATAGATGTTCAGTAAGGAAGAATCCAAAAGAATAAGACAGGAATTCTGGACCAGTTTCGGAAAGTCCTTTCCAAGAAAATGGATTCTTTACAACACAAAGATCAAGGGGTTTTCATTTAAATTCCATTTTGATATAAAGCAGGCTTTTGTTTCTATCGATATTGAAGATGTCCCGACAACTACAGGGATTAGCAACCGGAGTAAATACTGGGAGAAACTAGTTGCCTTGAGATCAATTTTGCTGGAAGAATATTTGCCGGAAGCGATTTTTGAAGGGGTTTGTATTTTAGAAAATGGGAAGGAAATTTCCAGGATATCTGTAAAATTAGTTCAAGAAGTATCCATCCATAATAAAGACACATGGCAAGAGACTATGGTATTCTTTAATGAAACCATGAACTTATTTGAAGCGTTTTTTGAGGATTATAAGGATGTGATCAGAGGTTGAACTTATAAGTTAAATATGTTACCTTGGTAAACGTCCAGAATCATTAAAACGACTATATTTCATAACAGTTCTAACCAATAAAAATATGCTTACAAAAATGAACATAAATGGATTTGATAAGATATTAGAAGATAAAAAAAATATTCTTTCCTGTTTCAAGGAGATGTTATCTAACATTGATGAAAATAAACTTAGTGCATTCATTGAAACATTGAATGAAAACAATGAATATGACGGGATATCTGATGAAAAAATAATACAATCCTTTGGTATTTATTTTCAACTGATGAACCTGGTTGAAGAGAATGCCGCAATTCAATTTAACAGACAGTTTGAAAAAAACTTCGGGATATCTGCAATTCGTGGTTCTTGGGGAGAAACGTTTAAACTATGGAATGATCAAGGGATTGATCAAGATAAAATGATTAAGTACTATATCGGCTATTCATATTTGCCCCGTACTTACTGCGCATCCTACAGAAGCTAAGAGGGTTACGATATTAGAAACACACAGAGAATTGTATTTATTACTGGTGCAAAATGAAAATTCAACTTATTCACAAACAGAGAAAAATGTTATTCGAGACAAAATAATAAGCTTATTGGAGAGGTGGTGGAGAACGGGTGAAATCTATTTGGAAAAACCCGATTTACGAGATGAACGAGCCAATGTTGTACATTATTTAAGCAAGATATTTCCTTTGATTTTGGAAGCCAGCGACTTAAAATTAAAATACTCTTGGTTGGAAATGGGGTTTGATGCCCATAAATTGAAGCACATAGAGCACTTTCCAAAATATAGTTTTGGAAGTTGGGTTGGGGGAGATCGCGATGGCCATCCTTTTGTTACGCCTCAAATTACGAAAGACACACTTCTTATTCATCGTAAAGAGTCTTTACAGATCATTTATAATCACGTTTTAAAATTAGGGGCTCAACTGTCTTTATCTTCCAAACTAAATCCTACCCCGGAATTATTGACAACCAATATAACTAAGTACGCTGAATTATTAGGAGATAAGGGAATCCAAGCAATAAATCGCAACCCTTATGAGCCCTGGAGACAGTTTCTGAATTTGATAGGCCTCAAACTTGAAAATACGATTTCAGGAACCTGTAGTGATTCCAAGCTTTTCTATAGAAGTAGTACTGAACTGCAAAAAGACTTAAAATTTATCCGGAAGCTTTTAATTGAAATTAATGCTGATAAAATCGCAGAAAATTTATTGTTTCCTTTAGAGCGAATCGTACAGAGTTTTGGATTTCATTTGGCAAAATTGGATATACGTCAGAATAGCGAGTATTATGAAAAAGCGATTACTCAAATTTTGCAAAAATCAACATTAGGAGATACCGACTTTCAAAATTGGGATGAAGATACGCGCCTTAGATTTTTAAATAAAGCAATAGAATCACCAGAATTTTTAACAAATATCACTATATCTTATGGAGCTGAAGCAGATAATGTGTTGGATTACTTTAGAGTTTTAAGAGATCACAACATTCTATATGGTTCTGAGGGAATCGGTTCATTAATTGTTAGTATGACAAGAAGTCTGAGCGATTTACTCATGGTGTATCTGCTTATGAAAGAAACCCAACTTTTAGGGACTGATTTAATAGTAGCGCCTCTATTTGAAACTATAGAAGATTTGGATAATGGGGCAGCAATTTTAGACGAATTCCTAAATCATCCGGTAACAAGAAAACGGCAAAAAATGTTACAAGACTCTCAAGAGGTCATGGTCGGTTATAGCGACAGCAACAAAGACGGTGGCGTATTGGCAAGCAAGTGGAATCTTTACAAAGCCGAAAAAGCGCTTTCAGAAGTGGGAAGAAAACACAACATTAAAGTGTTTTTCTTTCATGGCAGAGGAGGGACCATTAGTCGTGGTGGAGGGAAATATCACCGTTTTATTGAGAGTAAACCACCAGGATCGGTTAACGGTAAAATAAAGTTAACCATACAAGGAGAGTCTATTTCACAGCAATTTGGTAACCTCTTGACCGGAACCTATAACTTAGAAATGTTAGCTTCCGGAGTGGCACTGCATACTTTAGCTAATGATAAGAAAATAGAACATGACTATCCAATAGAAACATTGGAATGGTTGTCAGCAAAATCAATGCAACACTATAAAAACCTAATTAATGACAGAGATTTCATGCAATTTTATAGCGAAGCAACTCCCATTGATATTCTGGAGCAAAGTAAAATTGGTTCTCGACCAGCGCGAAGAACAGGAAAAAGATCTCTAAAAGATTTAAGAGCGATCCCTTGGGTTTTTAGCTGGAACCTGTCGAGATTTACACTAACTGGATGGTACGGAATCGGAACCGCCTTAAAGGAATTAAAAGATCAGGATAGTGATAGATTTGAAGAATTAAAAAAATCAATTTCCTCTTGGCCTTTTTTAAGGTATTTATTCATCCAAACGGAAACCAATTTATTAATTGCCAATCCGGAAATTATGGAAATGTATGCTCAATTGGTTACTGATGAAAAGGTAAAGAGCAAGTTTTTAAACTTGATTCTATCTGATTTTGAAGCGGGTAAAATACAAATTGAGTATTTACTGGGTGATAGTGTTAAGGTAAGAAGAACCGGGCAACTTAACATTATGAATATCAGGGAAAAAGAATTAATGGTTTTACACAAACTTCAAATTGATTTGATCAAAAAATGGAGAAAACTAAATGAAAAAGGCGATCCAGAAGCGAGCAACATGTTGCCAGAACTATTGCATGTTATTAATTCATTGTCAGGAGGTTTGAGAAATACAGGTTAAATATAGCTACAGGTTAAAACAAAAGCTATATGTATTTCTCTATAAAAGTCGAACTACGTATAACTAAACCGTTAACTAAACTTCCTAAATCACATAAAAAAACACCATAAAATAGTGGAATAGGGCTCCTGCCAATACAAACAAATGCCAGATCACGTGATTATATGGAATCCGTTGGACAGCATAAAATACAATACCTACAGTATAAGCCAATCCACCAATTATTAAGAATAATAACGCCATTGGTAGGCATACTTTCTAACAAAGCTCCAAAATCAAATGCAATAAGCCAACCCATAACAAGGTAAAGCAAGGTTGAAAACACCTCAAACTTACCCGTAAAGAACAGTTTCAATATCACACCAAACAAGGCAACTCCCCAGACAACCCAAAATAAAGTCCATCCTTGACTTTGCGCCAAAGTAATTAGCAAAACCGGTGTGTAGGTTCCTGCTATTAAGAGATAAATACTAATGTGGTCTACAATCCTGAAATAGTGCCTTTTGGTCTCGCTTTTAACAGAATGATACACTGCAGATGCCGTAAAAAGAATTATTATTGACAAGCCGTAAACAATGACACTAAATAAGCTCCAGTCTGTTTTCTTAGATTCAAAAACGATAAGAAGAACAAATCCGGCTATTCCAAGCAAAGCGCCAAGCGCATGAGTTGCAGCATTAAAGTTTTCTTCACGTCTGGTTTGAATGCGCATATTATTGTTTTTGTTTTTGGTTCCATTCTTCAACCAGATCGAAATAATCAAACTCCATAGCTGGTTTTTGTTTTTCTAAGCGTCCGTCCTGAAATTCACGTTGCAGAATATCCTCAATTAAAAAATCTTCCTCAACATTTACAGGGTCAAACTCACGTTTTAAAGAGATCTTGAACAATTTTGCTGTATTTTGATACCAAAAGGCTTTCCAGCCACTTCGCAATTCTTTTACAACACCAAAGGTTGTTTTACCTGTTTGCCGGTGTATGAGTTTTACAAGGATCTGCCCTTCTGTTCGTGTTAATTTTTTCAATTCAGCTGAAAATTCTTCTTCAATATACTTCTCAATTACCTTGGCATATTTTCTTCTATGTCTCTTCTTCTTTATTGATTCCATGCGATCATTAAGAGAAACCAGCCTGTCTGCAGCCAATTTGGCGTAAGGATAAACCTTTTTTGTTTTTCTTTTAAGAATCAAATACCTGATTCGTGCCTGGTTATCTTTGAAATCCAGCTTATTCAAAAGCATGACCTCATCCAGATCTATCGCATCCCGATGAATGGTATCCCCTTCAACGATAAAATATTCATGCTGAATAGTGTCCTGCTCCTTTTCGACAATTTGTGCAGAAATGAATACAGGAAGAAAAAATATTATGCAGATCAAGTTTTTCATTAGTATAGATTGAGCTAAAATCATTCCAAAGATCCTGTTTTTAGAATATTTCAACTAAGTAAAACTCTAAAATTTTGGATTGGTAAAATTAAGAATTTACATGCTTTAATAACCCTAATTTCTTATTAATATTATTAATTTAGTGCAAAACTTTAATCAATGGCAAAAAAGAAGATACTTAACAAAAAGTCTATGGACTTTCTAGAAAAATATTTAAATAATGCGGCACCAACAGGTTACGAATGGGATGGCCAGAAATTATGGATGGATTATTTAAAACCCTATGTCGATGAATTTATTACAGATACTTATGGAACAGCAGTTGGAGTCATTAACCCAAAAGCGAAATATAAAGTGGTTATAGAAGGTCATGCCGATGAAATCTCTTGGTATGTTAATTATATAACTGATAACGGATTACTTTATGTTATAAGAAATGGCGGTAGTGACCATCAAATTGCACCAAGTAAAATTGTTAATATCCATACCAAGAATGGGATTGTAAAAGGCGTATTTGGATGGCCAGCAATTCATACAAGAAATCGAGCAAAGGAAGAGCCTCCAAAACCAGACAATATTTTTATCGATGTTGGTTGTAAAACAAAAGAGGAAGTAGAAAAAATGGGTGTTCATGTTGGTTGTGTAATTACCTATCCTGATGAATTCCATATCCTGAATAAGAACAATTTTGTTTGTCGTGCTTTGGATAATCGAATGGGTGGATTCATGATAGCAGAAGTTGCACGATTACTACAAGAAAATAAAAAGAAACTACCTTTTGGACTTTACATGACCAATTCAGTACAGGAAGAGATCGGCTTAAGAGGTGCTCAAATGATCACAGAGACCATCAAACCTAATGTCGCAATTGTAACAGATGTGACCCATGATACTACAACGCCAATGATAGAAAAGAAAAAAGAAGGCCATTTGGAGATGGGTAAAGGACCTGTAATCGCGTATGCTCCAGCCGTACAACAAAAATTACGAGATCTGATCATTGAAACTGCCGAAGAAAAGAAGATCCCTTTTCAACGTTCGGCTTTGTCTCGAGCTACGGGAACAGATACCGATGCCTTTGCTTATAGTAATGGTGGTGTTGCTTCTGCGTTAATATCATTGCCTTTACGTTATATGCACACCACAGTTGAAATGGTGCACCGTGATGATGTTGAGAACGTAATACGAATTATTTATGAAACCCTGCTTAAAATAAAGCAAGGAGATTCTTTTAGTTATTTCGAATAGTATTTAACTATACCTTGAGCGCAATTTATAGGTTTCAATAGTTCTCGACTGCGCTCGAATTGACATAATAATTATTTAGAATTCCTTGATGGATGAATATATTGACATAGTTTCAGAAACCGGCGAACCAACCGGAAAAGTGGCTTTAAAATCCGAAGCTCACAAACAAGGCTGGTTTCATAACACGATCCATCTTTGGTTATATACAAAAAAAGGTGAAATACTGCTTCAACAGAGATCACATAAAAAATCCATCTATCCTTTATTATGGGATGTTTCGGCAGCTGGTCATATTGATGCAGGTGAATCCTTTAAAAATGCTGCAATTAGGGAGACCAGAGAGGAGTTAGGCTTAACGATTAGTAAAAATGATCTGATCAAAATAGGTGTGCATAAACATCCAAACTCTTATGCCAATGGAGCCATAAAGGACAATGAATTCCATCAGGTATATATTGCTGAACTAAAAGTAAAGATCAATCAACTTGTGCCACAAGAAGAGGAAGTTGAAGCCATAAAATTAGTTTCCTTCAAGGAGTTCAGAACCCTATTAAATAACAGTGAAAATAATAATCATTTTGTGGCATCAAACAGGGCCTATTATCTTTTTGTAATCGATAAGATCTCAGAACTAATTTAAACAGACAAAAATGCATTTAATACTTGCGGCTCTGGCACCTGCTTTTATGGTTATCATTTATATTTATTTAAAAGATAAATATGAGAAGGAACCAAAGCGCATAATGCTTTACAGCTTTTTACTTGGTGCTGTGGTAAGCGTTCTTATAACTACCATACTCTATGTTTTCTTTGATTACTTTTTACCCTTAACAGATAAATTTAGTGTGTATCAACAATTCATCAAAGCCTTTTTTGTGGTAGCACTATCAGAGGAATTTAGTAAATATGTTATCGTAAGATATTATTCGCAAACAAGAAAAGCATTTAATGAACCATTTGACGGTATTGTTTATGCCGTCACAGTCTCAATGGGGTTTGCAATGGTCGAAAATCTTATCTATGTTTTTCAAGGCGGATTAGAAGTAGCATTATTAAGAGCTTTTACAGCAGTTCCTGCTCACGCTACTTTTGGTATTATAATGGGCTATTTTATGGGAAAAGCGAAATTCAATGGTAAGAGAATAGCAGATAACTTTATAGGTCTCACTCTGGCTATCTTATTCCATGGAACTTATGATTTCTTCTTATTTGTTGAATTTATTCCGGGTTTATGGATAGGTGCATTTATTTCACTGATAGTAGCGGTTATATTGGCGAGAAAAGCAATTTCAATCCATCAAAAAAATTCATATTTTAATAAAAGCAATATAGAATGAAACATGATAACCCTCATATTCTTTAATTGCTATTTTATCTAATTTCGATAAGTTATGTCAAGTATAAAATATGTCGGTATAACAGTACATTTATTATCAGTTATTTTGCCAATTTAAAATTTATAAAAATCTAAAATAAATACGCTTATGGACAATAAGTATAAAGTAAAGGTAAACGGTTCTTTGGAGTTTGACATTCTAGGAGAGGATATTTCTCAATTAGATACTGTTCAAATAGCAGAAAATAAATATCATGTCCTAAAGAACAACAAACCCTTTAAATTAGAATTAGACGACTCTAATTTTTACAATAAAAAATATACAATTAAAGTCAACAACAACACATATATTGTTGATATTTCCAATCCTTTAGACTTGTTGATTGATAAAATGGGATTCACTTTTGGCCATACAAAACATGTAAATTTTATAAAAGCTCCAATGCCTGGACTTATTTTAGACATTCATGTAAAAGAAGGTCAGGAAGTTAAAGAAGATGAGGCATTATTAATCTTGGAAGCCATGAAAATGGAGAATGTAATTTCGTCTCCTCGAGATGGTTTGATTAAATCAGTAAATATTTCCAAGGGAGATGCCATAGACAAAGGTCATTTATTAATTGAATTCGAATAATAAAATATATGTCAGCTCGAGTTGAGATTCAAAACTTAGAATCGAAGTAAAGAGTACTTCCCGATAAAATTTTCTAAATAAAATCACTCGAAGTGACATTAAAGTTTTAAAAGATGAAAAAAATATTAGTTGCAAATAGAGGGGAAATTGCCATAAGAGTAATGAAAACTGCTCAAAAAATGGGTATTAAAACGGTGGCTGTTTATTCTACCGCCGATAGAAATGCTCCTCACGTACGTTTTGCAGATGAAGCAGTTTGCATTGGTGAACCACCTTCAAACAAATCCTATCTGTTAGGTTCAAAAATTATTAAAATAGCAAAAGAATTAAATGTAGATGGCATACATCCGGGTTATGGATTCTTAAGTGAAAATGCAAAATTTGCAGAGGAAGTAGAAAAAAATAACATCATTTTCATCGGACCAAGATCCAAAGCTATTAGAATGATGGGAGATAAATTGGCAGCAAAGGAAGCTGTTAAACATTATGATATTCCAATGGTCCCTGGAGTGGACAGAGCTATAACAGATCCCAAAGAAGCCATTGAGATAGCCAAACAAATCGGATTTCCAATACTTATTAAGGCTGCAGCAGGTGGTGGTGGAAAAGGTATGCGAGTGGTTGAAAAAGAAAAGGATGTCCAGGAACAAATGAAACGAGCCATTAGTGAAGCGACCTCAGCATTTGGTGATGGATCGGTATTTGTGGAAAAATATGTCACCTCTCCCCGACACGTTGAGATTCAGGTGTTGGCAGATAGCCATGGTAACGTATTACACTTCTTTGAAAGAGAATGCAGTATTCAACGTCGTCATCAAAAAGTTGTTGAAGAAGCACCATCGGCAGTATTGACTCCCAAATTGAGAGAAAAAATGGGTCAGGCCGCCATAAATGTGGCAAGATCATGTGATTATCTTGGAGCAGGAACAGTAGAGTTCTTGCTAGACGCTGATCATAATTTTTATTTCCTTGAAATGAATACAAGACTGCAAGTAGAGCATCCTGTTTCTGAATGGATTACAGGAGTAGATCTGGTAGAACTACAAATAAGAGTTGCACGAGGAGAAGAGCTTCAAATAAAACAAGAAGACCTTAAAATAAATGGGCATGCATTGGAATTACGGGTTTATGCAGAAGACCCCTTAAATGACTTTCTTCCAAGTGTTGGGAAACTAGAAAAATACCAAATACCGGTTGGAGAAAACATTCGTGTTGACAATGGGTTTGAAGAAGGAATGGATATTCCTATCTATTACGACCCAATGTTGTCCAAACTGATAACCTACGGAAAAACACGTGAAGAAGCCATCCAATTAATGATTAAAGCAATTGATAATTATATTGTAGAAGGTGTTCAAACCACCTTACCATTCGGTAAGTTTGTTTGCGAACATGAAGCCTTCCGTTCTGGTAATTTTGACACGCATTTCGTTAAGAATTATTACTCTCCTGAAGCTCTTAAAGCTAATATGGAAGAAGAAGCAAAAATAGCCGCTACTTTAGCATTAAAGATCTATAAAGAAGATCAAAAACAATTAAGAATACCGATTCATTAATCACCGAAATTTATAGCATTATGGAAAAACAAATGAATACAAAAATTGAAAAGCTAGACATCCGTTTAGCCGAAGCATATTTAGGTGGTGGTGAAAAACGGATCCAAAAGCAACACGCCAAGAAGAAGTTAACAGCTCGTGAACGTGTTGAATATCTGATGGATGAAGGTTCTTTTGAAGAAATGGGTGTTATGGTATCCCATAGATGTACCGATTTTGGAATGGAGAATGAGATTTATTTTGGTGATGGGGTTGTGACAGGTTATGGAACTATTGAAAGCAGATTAGTCTACGTGTTTGCTCAGGATTTTACGGTATTTGGTGGCTCTTTATCAGAAACGCATGCGGAAAAGATCTGTAAAATCATGGATCAGGCCTTAAAGGTTGGAGCTCCTGTAATTGGTTTGAATGATTCCGGTGGAGCCAGAATTCAAGAGGGTGTTCGCTCATTAGGTGGATACGCAGATATCTTCCATAGAAATGTTCAGTCTTCAGGCGTTATTCCACAGATTTCAGCCATAATGGGGCCATGTGCCGGTGGGGCTGTTTATTCGCCGGCAATGACTGATTTTACACTGATGGTAGAGGATACAAGCTATATGTTTGTAACTGGTCCAAATGTTGTAAAAACGGTTACTAATGAAGAGGTCACTGCGGAAGAATTAGGAGGCGCAAGTACCCATTCAACTAAATCAGGAGTAACTCATATAACATCAGTTAATGATATCCAATGTTTAGAAGATGTAAAAAGGTTGTTGAGTTATATGCCACAAAGCAACAAAGAAACTACTAAAAAGGTTCCTTATGAAATTGGTAATGAATTAAGAGAGCATCTGATTGATGTTATTCCTGAAGATACTCATAAACCTTATGATATGCATGAAGTGATAAAAGGCATTATTGATGAAGAATCTTTTTTTGAAATTCATAAAGATTATGCAGAAAATATCATTGTGGGATTTGCAAGAATTGCTGGTAGAAGTATTGGTATTGTAGCTAATCAACCCATGCAACTAGCAGGATGTTTGGACGTGAATAGCTCAAAAAAAGGCGCACGATTCACACGTTTTTGTGATTGTTTTAATATTCCATTATTGGTCTTGGTCGATGTTCCCGGATTCTTGCCAGGTACCGATCAGGAATGGAATGGTATCATAACGAACGGAGCTAAATTATTATATGCTTTAAGCGAAGCAACCGTGCCAAAAATCACGCTCATTACAAGAAAGGCTTATGGTGGTGCCTATGATGTGATGAACTCAAAACACATTGGAGCAGATTTGAACTACGCCTGGCCAACTGCAGAAATTGCAGTAATGGGAGCTAAAGGTGCTGCAGAGATCATCTTTAAAAAGGAAATTGGCGAAGCAGATAATCCTGAAGAAAAATGGAAAGAAAAAGAGGCAGAATATGCTTTTAAATTCGCCGATCCATATAGAGCGGCTCGTCGCGGATTTATTGATGAGGTCATCTATCCTAAAAATACAAGACGTAAATTAATTAAGGGCTTTCAGATGCTTGAGGGAAAAGATATTGAGAGACCAAAACGTAAACACGGAAACATTCCATTATAACCCATAAAAATCCAATCAGTCCCAAATATTCGGGAGCGTGGTTTTTTATTTGATGCTTAAATCTTACCTGACTAGAAGATTTTTATAAAAAAATATAAAAATCTTAACAATTTTCACGGACTAAAATTGTCAAAAGGTTCATATTCATTGAAAAATTGAAAAATTTGGCTCTATAAAATATTAACAGTTTAGTAATTAACAATTTAGATATCTTTGTGTCATATATTTTTAAATAAATTAATGAAAAATAAATTTCTTTCGGTTTTAATATTTATTCTATGTTTTTCAATGGTAGCTCAGCAAAAATTGCCATTGAAAAATACTGAAGTAAAATCCCTTACTACTCTTCATAACCTGACATTACAGAAGGATCTGGAAAAGGAAATATTAAAAAATCCCACATGGAAAAATTTAATTGATAAAAAGAAAATGTCAATTGGAGTTGTGGATCTTAGTAATCCTAAAGAAGCCAAGTATGCAAGAATTAATGGGGATTACATGATGTATGCTGCAAGCTTACCTAAAATAGCGGTATTACTGGCATCAATAGATGCTATTGAAAAGGGTGAACTGACCGAAACGGAAGAAATTAAAATGGATATGGGGTTAATGATCAGTAAATCAAATAACCAGGCAACGACAAGAATGATAGATAGAGTTGGTTATGAAAAAATTGAAGCTGTGTTGACAGATCCTAAATACGAATTTTACGATGAAGACAAAGGTGGTGGTCTTTGGGTAGGCAAACGATATGGAGGTGGTGGTGACACCAACAGAGAACCATTAAAAAATTTAAGTCATGCTGCTTCCGTTACGCAGGTTTGCAGATTCTATTACTTATTGGCAAATGGAAAACTAGTTAATGAAAAGCGATCCAAGCAAATGCTAGATATTATGATAAATCCTGCTCTGCATCATAAATTTGTTAATACAATAGAAAAAATAGCTCCATTAGCCAAATTATACAGGAAATCAGGTTCATGGAAAACATATCATTCCGATTCTGTCTTGGTTTGGGGTAAAAATCCTAACAGACGTTACATATTAGTAGCTTTAATTGATGACCCACAAGGTGAACAGATCATTAGGAATTTAGTTAAGCCGATTGAAAAGATCCTTAAAACAGAAGAATTACAATTAGCTAAAAACTAACATCGGTTATTTGTTGTAATAATTATCCCAAAATTTTATCTTCCAAAGATAAATGGCTTAGCTAAATGTCTGCATTAAATATTGTAAAAACATATATACTAAAGGTATTTGATCTAAAAGAAGAAGAGTTGCATAAAACGCTTCTACTTCAGTTAAATATCTTTATTATCATAACCACTCTTTTAATTGTAAAACCCACAATTAATTCCTTATTTCTGTCCGAACTATCATCAGATGCACTGCCTTTAGGCTACGTCCTAACGGCAATGATGGCTGTTATTGGTTCTTATTTTTATGACAAAGCATTAGAAAGTTATCCACTAAACATCATCATAGATCGCACCTTAATTGGCTCGGTCATTTCCCTTATTATATTTGCTCTTGCCTTAAACTTTAATCTTGGCAGCGGATATTTATTATACATCCCATATATCTGGGTCGCCATTTTTGGTTTATTAACGGCTTCACAATTTTGGATCCTTGCCAACCTTGTTTACAATGTAAGAGAAGCAAAACGTGTTTTTGGTTTTATTGGTGCCGGTGCTATTGCCGGAGGTATTTTTGGAGGTTATTTAACCTCATTACTGACCAATTTTCTGGATACTGAAGATCTGTTGTTTGTGGCCGGTGTGCTACTCACAATATGCATTCCTATAACAAGGTATATCTGGAAAAATGAAGTTGTTAAACTGAATACATTTCAGGTTGCTTTACGATCTGATCCTAAATCAGATTCCCCTTTAAAGCTCATTAAACAATCCAAATTATTAAAATTAATTGCCATTGTTATTGGAATAAGTGTATTGATTGCTAAACTGGTAGATTACCAGTATAGTGATTATGCCTCCAGACTTATAGGGAATCAGGAGGAATTAACTGCCTTTTTTGGTTTTTGGTTTTCAACTTTAAGTGTCATTTCATTGCTGATCCAATTATTCCTAACTCAAAGAATTGTTGGTACTTTTGGAGTTGGAAAATCGTTGTTATGGTTGCCTTCGGGTATTCTAATTGGTTCAATCTTATTACTCATTATTCCACAACTATGGGTAATCGTTTTTATAAAGGTTGTTGATGGCAGTTTAAAACAATCTGTAAATAAGGCAGCTACTGAATTACTCTCGATCCCAATTCCCATTGACATAAAAAAGAAAACCAAGACTTTTACAGATGTTGTAGTGGATAGTATTGCAACAGGTTTAGCAGGATTTATTCTTATATTTTTTATTAATGGATTGGATATCGCTTCAACATATATCAGTTTGATTATCATAGCTTTAATCTCTATTTGGTTATATTTTATTTACCACCTTAGAAAGGAGTATATCATTTCATTTAAAAATTTAATTGAAATTTCACCGGTTAAAAAAGAGAAAACCAACAAACAGGAAATAAAGGTTACTTCTATTGTTGAAACAGTAACTCGTGTTTTAAAAGAAGGCAATGAAAACCAGCTTTTACACATGTTGAATAAAACACTTGAAGTAAAAGATGAACGATTCTTTACGGCAATAAAAAATCTGCTGAATAATCCTTCTTCTAAAATTAGAGCATTAGCGATTGAAAACCTGTATTTTTTAAAGACTGAAAATCTTAGTGGTCAAATAGAATCCATGATACATGATAACGATCAACAGGTCACTACTGCGGCATTCAGATATTTATTAAAACATTACAATAAAAATACCGTAGAGCTTTTTAATAAATACTTGTATAGCGAAGATAAGACTATTGCCAATGCTTCATTAGTTGGATTGTCTTTAGAATTAAGGAATAACCAATCGTTGCAGAATCGATTTAATTTAGAAAACAAAATACAAACAGCTTTAACTCAATATTCCGAACTCACAAACAGGACGAAAAGAACAACAAAATACAGGCAATTCTTGAGGCCATTGGTAATGCTAAAGTTGAAAGATATTATGATGTTTTAAGAACCCAGTTAAAGTCGGAGAATTTACAAATAGTAAATACTGCCATTTTAAGTGCTGCAAAAACACTGGATATGCAATTTATTGATACTATTATTTCCTATTTATCAGGTAAAGAAACCCGAAAAGTTGCTATTGAAGCTCTTATCATTTATGGTGAACCAATTATTGATATTTTAACTGAAAAAATTAAATCTGAAACCATCGATTTAGAAGATGCTACCTATGCTATTTTGGTAATTGAAAACTTTGCTTCTCAAAAAGCCATCAATTCTTTAATAAAACTAACCAGTGATACAGAGCATATTATTAAAATTGAAGCAATTGAGGCATTAAGACGACTTAAATGGAAATATGATCATTTGCAAATTAAAGATCGTTTTATAGTCGATAAAATACTTGATGAGTGTCATTTATACCAAAATACCCTATCTGTAATTCACTCGCAAATAGTGATTCATTATAAAAAGAAAGCAAAAAAACCAGAATCAAAAGAAGTTGAAGAAGCAAGAAATGGACTAATCAATTTGCTTGAACTAAGACTAGACAGACAATTGCAACGGATTTTCAGATTTTTGGGAATAAAGTATCCTCCAAATGATGTGGATTCTATTTTAAATACCATTTTAAAAGGAAAAGAGGAACAACGTATGCATGCCATTGAATTTTTAGAAAACATTTTAGACAATCAACTTAAAAAAGAATTAATTCCTGTTGCCGAATCTATTTTAATAGGCATTCGGTCTGAAGAAAACCTGAAAAAATTGAATTTAAAGGTTTTAAGCGAAATAGAATGCTATAATGAATTACTAAAAAGAAAGGACGTGAAACTAAAACTTGCTGTTCTTTACCTAATAGAAAAATCCAATGATCCAAAATTCAATCCACTATTGGAAATAATTTTGGTTACAGATAACAATCAAAAGATCAAAAGGAAAATAACAGAAATGCTTAAAACTTCTTCAGCAACTATTTCTTAATCACTTTATCTATACTGGACGCAAGCATCATATGGTCTGTTGCTGAATTTTTTCGTAAGAACATTAGACATTAAAACAACCATATATTTACAATTATCTGGATGTTCCACAATTGCAACAGAGTTCATGAAATTGGTGACATTCCCCATATATTTTCCACAAGCTTCACCTTTACTTCTATCACATTTATATAAACTTCCAGATTTAAAATAAACAGCTGCTTCTTTTAAAGCAGGTGATTGTGCATATCTAATACGTCTATCTGTCATATACATTAATCGTTTCATTTCTAAACTGGATTGCTCATCAACAACATTGCCTTGCTCCAATTGAATTAAGAATTTCATTA
Source organism: uncultured Flavobacteriaceae bacterium (assembly GCA_963827785.1). Classification (GTDB taxonomy): domain Bacteria; phylum Bacteroidota; class Bacteroidia; order Flavobacteriales; family Flavobacteriaceae; genus Site-B1. Next base: position 95,296 of record CAWHCT010000019.1, read on the forward strand.
AGCCTAAAGGCGTACCAATACTGCCACCTTTATCTCCAACATAAGTATTCGCTCCTCTTGTAAAAAAACTTCCTAATCGCCATTCATCATGAGTGATTCCTAAATCTCGAAGTGGTAAATTAACTACATCATTTCCTAAATCGGTTAATTCTTTTCTAGGTGTTTTTTTAAAATATTCATCGGCTTCTTCTTGAGTAAGGCTGGATATTTTTCACCAAAAGCCGCCATTAATAAAACTTCTCTCCACACAATACTTGCTGCACCATTATTACTAACAGACATCATATGATCTGCCCATTCAAACAACGTAAATACATCACTAGCAATTACTTGACGTTTTAACCAATTTATTGGTTTCAATATTATAAATAGGAATGGTATGCTCATCTGTTAAACCCCAGACACCAGCTTTTACAGATTTGTTTCGTAATAATTCCAGACGCTTTTCAAAATCATCTGGATAAATTTTTGCCAGTTGGTCAAACAAGTCCTACTAAAACAGCAATTTTACCAACACTTCCAGGTTGATATCCAAAGGTTTCATTTCTATGAGCATATCGTAAATTCTCAACGTCAGAAATATCTAAAACTGCAAGAGAATAGCTCTTATCCAATCCTCTAAATAATGTACTAATATCATTCTGAAATTCTTTATCGACTTTAAAAACTGAGTAACACTATCACTTTTCTTTAATAATAAATTGAGTTCGATATCCATATACGATTTAAAGGCTCCTGCCGGCAGATTTGAAACATCTTTTATTTCTCCACTTTTAATTCGTTCTAATCGCTTTAATCGCTTAATTCCTGTATGTGCTATAACCATCAATAGGATAAGTAATGGATGTTGTAAATGCCATAGTGATAAAGATTACGCAGCAAGTATTATTATTTTTTTCATTTTATATTTTTTTAGAAAGAGAAATCGCTTTGTTTTTATCAATTTTAGGTGTTATGGATTCTAAATACTCTGAACTTAATGCTTTTTTATTTTCGACAAACGGTCGTATTTGAAACAACCATAATTTATTATTTAAAAAGCCAAGTTCTACATCATAAGCACCTTGATAATCGGAATTTGTTTCCTTTGGAAGTGTTTCCCTAATAGTATTTGCTAAATTCCTAATTTCATTTATATTTTGACTATTTAAAATTGGTGTCTTCAAAAGTAGCCAGTTTTTTACCTGTACCTCCAGTTGTTGGCAAACTATTATAATATTGCTCTCTTGCAGGTGCTAAAAATTGAAATCCACCATTGTTTTTTATTAAATAAGTTTCTGCAGATTGACCATCTACTGCTCCTCCAGCACCTCTACTAAATGCAATAGTTAAGTCGTCATCATTTCCATTGCTAATTCCTTTTGTGATCAATACTCCCGAATAGTCAACATCTACAGTAGGTATCACTAAAATTGAAGGAAATACATTTTCAGGATTCAATAAGTATTTCTGTCTCCATTTAAAACTACGTTCTGTATATGGTGAAGCCCAAACATCTTTAATTCCTTCTAGTATCTTATTTTTATCAACCACATTAAAAAGGGTTAAATTTAATCCTGCACCGGTAAAATCTTTTAAATCCTCCATATTGGTATCACTTCGCAAAAACACAGGAATATCACCTAATTCTTTTCCTAAGATTGTTTTAAAATCATTTTCTAATTGAGAAACAAACTCTGGTTTTAAAGGCATTGATCTTAATGGCTGCTCGCAAAATAGCCAATTGTCCCAATTGATAATCTTCAACTTCATTTTCTGCAATATTTTGGGCACGCATACTTTCTGCTTTTTCGAACATCTCATTTAAAAATTCCCAATACGAAACGTTTTGGCCTTCCATTTGCTGATTCATGTGCTCTCTAAAAATTCCAAATGGAATTACCAATCCTTCAACAACTTTATCCGGAAACATCTTTTTAAGTTGACCTAAATTAGCAGCTTTAGGACCACAAAGTTTTCCTGAATCACTTGCATCTACATTACGTAAGTTCAAAATCTTATTTTCATCTAAGCGTATATTCTGGACAGGTACTTCAATCTTTTCCTCTTTACGGACAGTTTTAGAAAACAATGCTTTTTCTTCAATGGTCATATCGTTTTCTGACTTTAAAATAACATTGCCTTTATTTGACACTGCATAAAATACTTTTTGTCCATTGAATTCCTTAAGGCTTTTAAGATTATCATCAGACAAAGCTACATTCGGAATTCCTAAATTACGTGCTAATAATTGAACATGCGATACCATATTGCCTTCAGAAACCGTTGCGATTCCTGCGATTGGTTTTAAATCGGCAGGTGGGCGTTGAAAAATATATATTTTATCTGAAGATACTTCAATGTCATCCGGAGAACCATCAACAACAACTAATTCACCATAAGCATAACCAGGATTTAACCCTCTGAAGCCGCTTTGATTGGGAATATTCATCACCTTATTCGTTAATGCCGATTCTTTGGCAATAAAATCACCTAGATCACTTACACTTTTACCCAAATGTAAAGCGATTGACCCTCTAATTTTATCATCTATAAAACCATAAGATATTGGTTCGAAAGCATTATATTCATCTACAATTTTCTGATAATTGGCTTTTACCATGGAAGAGCTCCACTCCACTTGACGTCTTGCATTTTCTAAAATGATGGTTAGATCTTCAAGAGTCATGGTATTTTCCTTGTCTGGTGAAGTTGTTAATCCAAGTTGTTCCCATTCAGATAACTCGATATATCCAGCCCCAGTTGAAGCTAAACCCAAATAGCAAATTTTATCCAATAATTCATCTACATTTTCAGGTTCCCATTCCGGTGCATTCTTAAAAATAATGTCTTCTAATTTTAAAGATAAATCCAAAAGCTGAAGTCTTGATTTAGCAGTTTTTTCATATAATAAAGAGGTTCTTATATCGTATAACAATTGAGACGTTTCGGTTACCAATTGAGAAACTTCTGGTGCGTTTTGGTTAGAAGTTACAAAATTTTCAATTTTTGTTCCTATTGGTGAATTTTTACTTAACGGAACACTTTTTTGAAGCGATGAAATATCTACAGGCTTATAAAAAGTGGTCATGGTATTCACCAACTCTTCCAATTGTTTATTAATACCTGGTGTTAATTTTGAAGCATTTCCAGATTTAAAATCTATTACTTTTTGAATATCATCAATTTCAGGCTGGCCGTGAATTTTAACCCTTAAATCCATAAATTTTGGAAATACATCTGAAATTACTTTCGATTGACTACGTATTAATTGAGCTAAATTATCATCGCCTTTATGTGGCACATCTTTTAATGACTGTCGAATTAAAAAAAAGTTTTGTTCTATTAATTTATCATTAGACAATAACCACTTGTAAAAATCGATTCCCCAAGCCGCTTCATCCTCGCTTTGTATCGCACCTCTGTAAAATTGCCCTTTTTGGTTTATCCAGCCATTATCTACTGAAGATAAATATTTATCAAGTTGGTATTGTTTTAAACGAGAATGATTATTTGCTGCATCCCAAAATTCTTCTTTTTCTGTATAAGCAAGTATCTGGCCTAAAAAAATGTGATTGTTTTTCGCCAAGGTTTCAACGGCATCTTTATAACGTGCGTGTTGCACACCAGGACCAATATTTTCCGGGCAAGGGTCTTTTGGCTGTCTTATACTTCCATCCGTGCAAAACCAACGTATGTCTTTATAAGGACCTCTGACATCATTTTTATGTAAGGAAATTTGCTCTTTAATCTGCTCTGTGCTATATTTTTGAGCCGATAATGGTTGAGATAAAAAAGTTAGAATACAACCTAACAGAAATAGTTTTTTCATTTTTTTAATTGATAAAATACGAATTAATTAGGTGTCAAATGTAATACCAATTTTGATATCTTTTAAAAGTATTTTTTGAGTTCTTAATTTAATTAAAAACTGCCGTTATCAACATCTTTTATGAAATCTATCAAGCCTTCAAAAAATATATTTTGATCGTCGAATTGAGAAAGATGACTTCCGTTTGGACACAATAGAAATCTACCGTTTTTAACTTCATTAGAAATCCATTTCATATGTTCAGGATCCATGGTATCATGGGTAGCGCCAATAGTTAAGAGTTGGCACAGTAATTTTATGCAATTGGTCTTTTACATCCCAATTCTTAAGTGTTGCATCACCTTTAATACCAAATTCACTTGGTCCTTGCATGGTCACATATACATCAGGATTTAAGTGTTTAAAGCTCCTGTTTACCGGTTCAGGCCAATTTTCAACAGGCATCCTTAAAATATGCTCTGTGTAGTAATTATTTACAATGAGTTCCATATAACGCGGATTTGAATAATCCTCCTTTTCTTCATAGCTTAATATCTCTTTTAAAACTTCCGGATCCATTTTTGGGCTTAAGACCTCATCGGAATATTTTTGATATTCAGGAATGGAAGCTACCATGTTGGAGATTATCAATCCTTTGATATTTTCCTGATATTTCAAGGCATACTGCATACCTAAAATCCCTCCCCAGGATTGTCCATACAAATAGAAATTATCCTTATTTAAACCTAAAGCAACCCTCACTTGTTCTACTTCTTCAACAAAACGGTCTAAATCCCAAAGAGACAGATCTTTTGGCTGATCGCTGTAATAAGATCCTAATTGGTCGTAGTAGTAATATTCTATTCCTTCCTGAGGAAAATAACCGTCAAAACATTCATAGATCTCATGGGTTACTCCTGGTCCACCATGAAGTAATAGCACTTTAATTTTTGGGTTGTTACCTACTCGCTTAGTCCAAACCTTAAATTCACCCTTAGGTGTAGAAATTGGTATCATCCTGATACCTCCTGAAAATTTATCAGTTGTATTATAATTATGATACTCTGAAACACTTAGATCATCAGTCTTTTCAAGAGATTGTGAATCATTTTTACAGCCTAATATTAAGAATGCAAGAAGTATAATTGTGAATTGATTTCTTATCATGATTTTTTGAAATTAATTAGTTTCCTAATTTAATAAAAATGTAAATACTACTTAACAATATTGAAGTACATTTGCCGAATGCAACAGCAAAAAAGCAAAGTTAGTATTGAATTTGTAGCTTTAATGGCCTCATTAATGTCAATTGTTGCCTTAGCTATAGATGCCTTATTACCGGCTTTATCCATAATTGGACGAGCAGTCCAAAGCATTGAAGCAACAGATAATCAATTATTGATAACCATGATCTTCCTGGGCCTTGGCTTCGGTCAATTATTATTTGGTCCTTTATCAGACAGTTTTGGCAGAAAACCTGTTGTTTACATGGGTTTTGTTATTTTTCTGATTGCTAGCTTTATTTGTATATATGCCCAAACTCTGGAGATCATGATCATTGGCCGTGTATTACAAGGCGTAGGACTGTCGGCTCCAAGGACAATCAGTATTTCAATTATAAGAGATTCGTATAAAGGTGATTATATGGCAAAAATTATGTCGTTTGTAACAGTCATATTTATTTTAGTACCTATAATAGCACCAGCCTTAGGAAAGTTCATACTCAATATTTATAGCTGGCAGGCTATTTTTTATGCCCAATTGATCTTTGCTGCGATAATAGGAATTTGGTTTTGGAAACGCCAGAAAGAAACGCTTAAAGCAGAATTTAAAGTTAAATTCTCAAGTCATTTATTTGTGGATGGACTAAAGGAATTGATTAAATTCAAGGAAACCATGGCATTCACTATTATTTCCGGATTGATCACAGGAGCATTTTTAGTGTATTTGAGTTCGTCCCAACAGATCTTTGAAACCCAATATGGACTAGGTGATGAATTCCCCTATATTTTTGCCGGACTAGCTACTACGGTAGGTTTAGCAACCTTTTTAAACGGAACCTTGGTCATGCGTTTTGGCATGAGGAAATTGGCTTTTTATGCGCTTCTTGCTTATTGTATTACCGCTTTAGTTTATGTGATCCTTTTTTGGTCACAGGCTAATCCAAGTATCACAGTTTTACTGATATTCTTAGGATTACAATTCTTTGCTCTAGGATTTTTATTTGGGAATTTACGATCGATTGCCATGGAACCAATAGGTCATATAGCGGGAATTGGAGCCGCAATAACCGGATTTATCTCTACATTACTTTCGGTGCCAATTGGCGTTTATATAGGCAGTTATGTAACCACAACTGTACATCCCGTATTTTTTGGATTCACCTTATGCGGCTTTATCTCTCTATTGATCTTTATTGCTTTTAGAGAAAAAAGGACCATTAGCATAATCGAATAAATAAACGCTCCCTTATTATCTGATCAATCTTCCTGTAACGTCTCCCGCAAGGATATGTTCAACGTCTGTGACTGTTGCATAATTGACATCCCCTTCGAAGGTATGTTTTAGAGCACTCGCAGCACAGGCAAACTCCATTGCTTTATAATCGTCAAAATTTTGTAGTCCATAAATTAGTCCGGCAGCAAATGCATCACCAGTTCCTATTCGGTCAACTATATGAGTAATTTCAATATCTTTGGTTTCTCTGAATTTTTCTCCATTCCACATCCTCGCTCTTATTTTTTGCCAGGAGGCATTTACAGAGCTTCTTATCTTATCAAATACTTTATCTATGTTAGGATAATTAATCATTAATTCTTTAGAAGCGGCTATAAAATCGTCATTGGAATAACCATATGAAGTACCCAAAATTTCATTGATCTCATTTACACCTCCAATAAATATTGTAGAATGCTGAATTAGATCTATTAAAGCGTCTTTAGGATCTATACCATATTTCCATAAACCACGTCGGTAAGTTGGATCTGCAGATACAGTGATGCCTTTTTTCATTGCCAGTTGCAAGCCTTCCTTTAGAGTTTCATAAGCACCTAATGATAATCCCGGAGTTATTCCTGTCCAATGCATCCAGTTACAATCTTTTAGAGCTCGATTCCAGTTCACCATATTTGGTTGAATTTCAGAAAAAGCTGAATGTGATCGATTATAAGAAATGGAACTTGGTCTCATTACAGCTCCGATCTCCAAAAAATAGATACCTAAAGGTCTTGGAGATCTTACTATTTCACTAGTATCAACATTATAATTTCGCAGATAACCCATGGCAGTATCTCCAACAAAATCATCAGAAATACAAGAAATATGTTTTACCTTATCTCCAAATGTGGCTAATGAAATTGCTACATTAATTTCAGTACCTCCAAAATAAAATTCCAATACATTAGATTGCCTGAATTTTTTATTGCCTTGTGGAGATAATCTCATTAAAACTTCTCCAAATGTAACTACTTTTTCCATTGCAGTAATTTAAGGATTTATCTTCTAACTCAATAAAAAGGATATAATATTTTTTCAATTCTACTATTGATCTCAAATATTGGCAGCCAACCAATCGCCGACTTCAGATGTTCCGTATGATTTTCCGCCATCTGCCAGATCTTCTGTCACAATACCTTTGTCCAAAGATTTATTTACAGCATTTCTAATAGCTTCAGCTTCTTCATTAAGACCAAATGCCAGTTCAAACATCATTGCAGCCGATAATACTGTTGCCAAAGGATTTGCAATATTCAAACCTGTTGCCTGTGGATAAGATCCGTGAATTGGTTCAAACAAAGAAACCTCTGATCCAACGGATGCTGATGGCATTAATCCCATAGATCCTGAAATTACTGATGCTTCATCGGTTAAAATATCGCCAAATAAATTTTCAGTTATTAAAACATCATAGGAATTTGGCCATTGTACCAAGTCGCATAGCTACTGCATCGACAAACTCATAGGACACTTCAACTTCAGGATAATCCTTTTCCATAGCCTGAACTGTTTCTCTCCATAAGCGCGATGTTTCTAAGACATTGGCTTTATCAACGCAACATAGTTTTTTAGAACGGGTCATCGCTAATTCAAATCCTTTTTTAGCCAAACGTTTTACTTCTTCTCGGGTGTAAACACAATTATCAAAGGCAGTTTCTCCACCATCTCTTCTACCCTTTTCTCCAAAATAAATGCCACCGGTTAATTCTCTTAAAAATACAAGATCTGTTCCTTCAATTCGTTCTCTTTTTAAAGGGGATTTATCTATTAATGAAGGAAATGTAAACGTAGGTCTTATGTTTGCAAATAAGCCTAATTTTTTCCTCATTTTCAATAAGCCTTGTTCAGGTCTAACTTTTGCAGAAGGGTCATTGTCATATTTAGGATGACCTATTGCTCCAAACAATACAGCGTCTGAAGACTTGCAAATTTCATGGGTTTCATCAGGATAAGGTTCTCCAACGGCATCTATGGCTGCTGCGCCAGTTAAAGCAGGTTTCCAGTTTATTTCATGACCAAATTTTTTAGCCACTGCATTTGAGACCTTTACTGCCTGATCGATAACTTCCGGTCCTATTCCATCACCTGCTAAAAGAGCTATATTCAATTTCATTCGTAAATTCTATTTATTTTGATTTAAGGCAAGACCTTAAATAATGTTTAACATTTTTTCTGTCGCTTTGATAGCTGAAACCGTCTGATCAGAATCCAGTCCGCGAGTTACAAATTTGCGATCTTTATTCTTCCAGGTAATTATTGTCTCACACAAAGCATCTGAATGACTTCCCGGAGGAATTCTTACGGCATAATCAATAAGTTCAGGAAGGGACTCCTTTATTCTCCCTGCGTATATCTTTCTGAGTGCATTCATAAACCCATCAAACTGCCCATCACCTTGCGCATGCTCTTCATAACTTTTACCATTAATTTTTAATTCAATTGTGGTTGAAGGTTTTAATCCTTTTGAATGAGTTAACACATAATTTTCTACAACTACTTTTTTCTCATAAGACTCGCTGTCCAAAACATCAGAAATAATATATGGCAAGTCCTCTTGAGAAACGACCTCCTTTTTATCACCTAATTCAATAATTCTTTGTGTTACTTTTTTAATCTCTTCATCATTTAATTTCAATCCAAGGTCTTGTAAATTCTTTTGAATGTTTGCTTTTCCTGATGATTTTCCAAGGGCATATTTTCGTTTTCTGCCAAATCTTTCAGGCAAAAGATCATTAAAGTATAAGTTGTGTTTATTATCTCCATCTGCATGAATTCCAGCAGTTTGTGTAAATACATTTGCTCCAACTACCGGCTTATTAACCGGAATTCTGAATCCGGAAAAGGTCTCTACCAATTTACTTACTTTATTTAAAGATGATTCATTTAATAGCATATTTCAACATCAGGAATAAAATCCTTTATAACTGCAATAACACTTGCCATTGGTGCATTTCCTGCACGTTCACCCATACCATTTATGGTAAGATGTAAGCCCATCTGCACCAGCTTTAACAGCTTCCATGACATTTGCAACACTAAGATCATAATCATTGTGAGCATGGAAATCTATATGAAGATCAGGATATTTTATTCTAAGTTTATTGAAAGAACTCAAAAGTTTCAGAAGGTGTCAATACACCTAAAGTATCTGGTAAAAGAATTCTCTTAATCGGTTGAGTTCTTAAAAAATCTAGAAACTCAATCACATAGTCCTGAGAATTTCTCATTCCATTGCTCCAGTCTTCCAAATAGACATTGGTATCAATTCCCTGGTCTTTGGCAATATTGATGACATTTTGAATATCTGCAAAATGCTGTTTAGGTGTTTTTTTCAATTGATGGGTCAAATGATTCATGGACCCTTTAGTTAAAAGATTTTGAACTCTTGCACCTGCTTCCAACATCCATTTGATCGATTCTCCTCCATCAACAAACGTTAGGACTTCAACCCTGTTTATATAATCATTTTCTTTAGCCCAATCGGTAATTGCCTTTACAGCTTTGAATTCACCTTCAGAGACACGAGCAGAAGCAACTTCTATTCTGTCTACTCCCAATTCTTCCAATAATAATTTTGCAATGGTCAGTTTTTCTGAAACCGAAAATGATACACCAGATGTTTGTTCACCATCTCGAAGTGTAGTATCCATTATTTCGATCTTTCTTCTTTTCATTTTGAGTAGTTAAACTTAAATTCTGTTGTTTTAGAATGGCCGTGTTTTGGCAAATTCCAGGATTTCTGATTTCATGTTTTGTAAATAATCTATATCATCAAAACCATTAAGCATATTATCTTTTTTATACTTACTGATTTCAAAACTTTCTGTTTCACCCGTAGCTAATAAAGTGACCGTTTGCTCTGGTAAATTAACCTCAATTTCTGTATTTGGATCTGCTTCAATCGCATCAAAAATCTTTTGAGCAAATTCCGGACTTACCTGAACCGGAAGAACACCAATATTCAGACAATTATTCTTGAAAATATCAGCAAAAAATGATGATATCACACATCTAAATCCAAAATCATAAACTGCCCAGGCAGCATGTTCTCTTGAAGAACCAGAACCGAAATTCTTACCTCCAACTAAAATTTTTCCGCTGTATTTAGGATCATTTAAAACAAAATCTGCTTTTGGAGTACCATCAGAATTATATCTCCAATCTCTAAATAAATTATCACCAAAACCTTTTCTTTCTGTTGCTTTTAGAAAACGAGCAGGAATGATTTGATCTGTATCTACATTCTCTATTGATAAAGGATATGCAGTACTTTTTAATATTTTGAATTTATCGTAAGCCATTTTATTAGTTTAATTAATTAACCAATTCCATTAATTCTCTCGGATCAGTAACTACACCTGTTACAGCAGCAGCAGCAGCTACCAAAGGACTTGCCAGTATTGTTCTTGCACCAGGACCTTGTCTTCCTTCAAAATTTCGATTTGAAGTACTTACTGCATATTTTCCAGCAGGAATTTTATCGTCATTCATTGCCAAACATGCAGAACAACCAGGTTCTCTTAATGCAAATCCTGCTTCATTAAAAATATCTAAAAGTCCTTCTTCCTTTATTTTTCTTCTCAACTTCATGAGATCCGGGAACTAACCAGGCAGTTATATGATCTGCCTTTTTACGTCCTTTTACAATGGAAGCAAACGCTCTGAAATCTTCAATTCGACCATTGGTACAAGATCCTATAAATACATAATCAACTTTTTTACCCATCATGGCTTCTTTTTCATGGTATCCCATGTAATTCAGGGATTTATTGAATGTTGCCTTTCCACCTTCCAATTGATCTGAAGTTGGAATATTTTTAGAAATACCCATTCCCATTCCAGGATTGGTTCCATAGGTGATCATCGGTTCAATATCTAGCTGCATCAAAAATATATACTTTATCAAACACAGCATCTTCATCTGTTTTTAAAGTCTTCCAATAGTGTCATTGCCTTATCCCAATCTTTTCCTTTTGGGGTAAACATTCTTCCTTTAATGTATTCAAAGGTTTTTTCATCCGGAGCAATCATTCCACCGCGAGCACCCATTTCAATACTCAGGTTACAAACGGTCATACGTCCTTCCATACTCATATTTTTGAATACATCTCCAGCATATTCTACAAAATAGCCTGTTGCTCCTGAAGTTGATAATTGTGAAATAATATATAGAGCAACATCTTTTGGAGTTACTCCTAATCCTAACTTTCCATTTATGTTAATAACCATCTTTTTAGGCTTTGGCTGCATGATACATTGTGTAGCTAAAACCATTTCAACTTCTGAAGTTCCAATTCCGAAAGCAATGGCACCAAAAGCACCATGGGTAGATGTATGAGAATCACCACAAACGATGGTAGCTCCAGGTAATGTTATTCCGTTTTCAGGACCAACAACATGAACAATACCATTTTTAGCATGACCTAATCCCCAATGAGTGATCCCGTATTCTTTAGAATTTTCTTCTAATGCCTTTAATTGATTTGCAGACAACGGATCCTGAACAGGCAAATGCTGATTAATAGTTGGTGTATTATGATCGGCTGTAGCGAAGGTTCGTTCCGGATACAAAACGCCGATGCCGCGTTGTTTTAATCCCAAAAACGCAACAGGGCTAGTTACTTCATGTATTAAGTGACGATCTATAAAAAAAACATCCGGGCCATCTTTAATTTTTCGCACCACATGTGAATCCCAAACTTTATCGAATAGCGTCTTTCCCATTATTATATAATTTTATCATTTTGCTTAACAATGTTATCAAAACAATTATAAGTTTGCAAATTTACAATATTATTACAGTACTGGCATAAGTTTAAGAATAAACGCATTCTCGGTTATTATTTTTATTGGATTATGAATAAAGGACTGGATTAAATGAAAATTCTACAATATATTTTTATGGAATTATATTTATTGTATCAATTAAGCAATAAGTCGTGTATTTAAATCTTTGCCTGATACGTATATAAATCAAAATATCGACCTTTTGCCGCTATAAGTTTATCATGATTACCCTGCTCTGCAATTCTACCAGCTTCAATTACTAATATCTGATCAGCTTTTCTAATAGTGCTCAATCTGTGTGCTATTACTATGGTCGTTCTGTCCTTGATCAATTCATCTAAACTTTTTTGAATCAGACTTTCACTTTCAGTATCCAGACTAGATGTTGCTTCATCTAAAATTATAAGCTTGGGATTGGCTAAAATAGCTCTGGCAATCGCTAATCTTTGACGTTGACCACCTGAAAGTTTGACTCCTCTTTCCCCAATTATTGTTTCCAGACCTTTTTCAAATCGGTCCGAAAATTCATTGACATAAGCAGCTCTAACCGCATTCAACAGATCTTCTTCACTTGCATCTGGTCTAGGGAATAAAATGTTTTCTCTGATTGTTCCTTCAAACAAAAATTCATCTTGTAATACTACACCTAAATATTTTCTATAGCTGTTCAGGTTGACCTTGGAAATATCTTGACCATCAATGAATATCTTACCTGATTTTGGATTTAAGAATGTCGCCGATAATCCTGCAATCGTGGACTTCCCGGAACCGGAGCTTCCAACCAATGCCGTAACGGATCCTGAAGGTGCTTTAAAACTGATATTATGTATTACTTCCTTGCCTTCTTCATAGGAAAATGAAACATCATCAAAGATTAATTCTCCATTGATACTTTTCAATTCAATAGTTCGATTTTCATCATCCATTTCTGCTGTCATATTCATGAGCTCTTCTGTTCTATCCAGACCGGCGAGAGCTTCAGTTAGTTGGCTGCCAATATTACTCATTTGAACTATTGGAGCGATCATAAATCCCAGTAAGAGAGTAAAAGACAAAAAATCTCCCGTTGTCAGTTCTCCAATCATAATCTTGTAGCCACCTATACCCATTATTCCGGTAGATGCTACTCCCAATAAAAATGTAGAAGAACTGGTCATCAAAGCAGTTGCAGTCAAACTTTTCTTAACATTTTGAAATAATCTTTCTACTCCAATTTCAAAAGTCTTATTTTCCTGATCCTCTGCATTAAAAGCTTTAATAACTCTCACTCCAGCCAAAGTTTCTGTCAATCGCCCGGTGACCTCCGCATTTATAACTCCACGTGTTCTAAAAATGGGTCTGATATATCCAAATGCCTTTAAGGCAATTACTCCAAAAATTGCTACCGGAACTAATACAATTATGGTCATAGATGGACTAATACTGATCAATAAAAATAAGGATATTGCCGCAGTAATAATACCTCCAACCATTTGGACTAAACCCGTTCCTATAAGGTTTCTGACACCTTCGACATCCGTCATTATTCGGGAAACTAAAGCCCCTGATTTAGTATTATCAAAAAAACTAATTGGCAAGGATAATACCTTCTTTTGCACTTGTGCTCTAAGTTCGGAGATCAAATACTGAGCTTGAACGCTTAAGATTCGAGTCAGTAAAAAAGATGTTACTGCCTGGACAAGAATGGCAATACCAACTATTAATAGGAGATTGTATAGCTCATTGTAGTCCTTATTAGGTATCACATCATCCAGTAAGGCTTTACTCTTCCATGGAAGCACTAAACCAGATAGTCTGCTTAAGACAATTAAGATTAACCCAACAAAAACTAAGTTACGTCGAGGCCAAATAATTGTTTTAAATGCTTTAACCATAGAAACCTTTGGCTTCTTTTTTCCTTTATCTTTTAAATGCTGCATTAAGGTGATTTTTTAGTAAAATATTTTTAGTCCTAAGTGTTCTTAATAAAATCCAAGGTTAAGGAGTTCATTCGGGTATAATTGAAAGATAAACATAAGTTTAAAAGAGACGAAAGTAAAACATTTTTCAAGAATTAAGAGAATCTTTAATTTTTTAAGGGTTATGAGATTTTATAAACAAAAAAAAGCATCCCTTTAGGAATGCTAGCCATTAAAACGCCCTAGATTAGCAGCAATTTATTATTAAAAAGATGTCTAAAAACTTATTCTCTTTTTGATTTCTTTGCTCGTTTTGCAGCTTTCTTTTCTTTAGGTGTTAAAAGTGGTTCCTTTTTTACATTCTTTTTTGCGTCCTGTGATTTTGCCATGATATTTTATTTTTTATTTAAAGATAATATTATTTTAAATATTATATTGTTGAAAATATTCGAAATAATTTAAGAATTATAAAACATTGTCCATTATCTCCTGAACCACTTCCGGATTCAATAATGTACTTGTATCCCCTAAATTACTCGTGTCCTTACAAGCTATTTTTCTCAAAATACGTCGCATGATCTTACCAGACCTAGTTTTAGGTAACCCTGAGACAAACTGAATTTTATCCAACTTAGCAATTGGTCCAATATGCTCTGTGATGATCTGATTGATCTCCTTACGTAAATTGTTCTGATCGCGACCTTCTCCTGTTTCCTTTAAAATCACATAGCCATATAAAGCATTTCCCTTGATATCATGAGGAAATCCAACAACAGCAGACTCTGCAACCGCTTGATGCTCATTGATTGAATCTTCAATTGGTGCAGTTCCTAAATTATGTCCTGAAACTATTATCACATCATCTACGCGACCCGTAATTCTGTAAAATCCCACAGCATCTCTTAAAGCACCATCACCGGTAAAATACATATTCTTGAATGCCGAAAAATAAGTGTCTCTGTATCGTTCGTGATCGCCCCAAATAGTTCTTGCCATTGAAGGCCATGGGAATTTTATGCATAACCTTCCGTCTACCTGATTTTCAATTATTTCCTTTCCGTTTTCATCCATCAAAGCTGGTTGAATTCCCGGAAAAGGCAAGGTTGCATAGGTAGGTATTGTTGGAGTGGCAAATGGAATGGGCGTGATCATAATACCTCCGGTTTCTGTTTGCCACCATGTATCCACAATCGGACTTTTCTTTTTGCCCACATTATCGTTATACCAATGCCAGGCTTCTTCGTTAATTGGTTCACCAACGGTACCCAATACTTTAAGCGATGACAGATTATATTTTTCAACAAAATCCAAATTCTCCTTTGCCAAAGCTCGAATTGCAGTTGGCGCAGTATAAAACTGAGTGATTTTGTGTTTTTCAACAATTTCCCAAAATCGTCCCCAATCAGGATACGTCGGAACACCTTCAAACATGACAGTTGTTGCACCATTTGCCAACGGACCATAAACAATGTAACTATGGCCAGTAATCCAGCCAATATCAGCTGTACACCAATAAATATCTTCCTCTTTATACTGAAATACATTCTTAAAAGTATATGCTGTATAAACCATATAACCGGCTGTAGTATGAACCATCCCTTTTGGTTTACCGGTAGAACCCGAAGTATATAAAATGAATAATGGATCTTCTGCATCCACAATTTCCGGTTCACAATCGTGGTAAGCATTATCTAACAAAGGCTGCAACCACTTATCTCGGCCATTTTTCATATTGATCTTAGAATTGATCCTATTCACCACCAATACAGTTTTAACACAAGCACATTTTTGCAAAGCCTCGTCTACAATTCCCTTAAGATCGATCGTTTTTGCTCCACGAAAAGAACCATCTGAGGTCAATACCATCTTACATTCGCTGTCGTTGATACGTGTTGCCAAAGCTGTAGAAGAGAAACCTGCAAACACAACAGAGTGAATTGCTCCAATTCGGGCACATGCAAGCACACTAATAGCCAATTCAGGGATCATGGGCAGATAAATACATACCCGATCGCCTTTTTTGATGCCTTCATCCTTTAACACGTTGGCCATTTCACAGACTCTTTCATGCAATTGCTTATAGGTAATGTGTTGAGCTTCTTCCTTTGGGTCATTTGGTTCAAATAAAATAGCAGTTTTATCACCTCTCGTGCGTAAATGTCGGTCAATACAATTTTCGGTAATATTCAATTTTGCACCTTCGTACCATTTCACTTCTGGTTTTTCAAAATCCCAGCTCAATACATTGTGCCATTTTTTTCGCCACATGAAATGCTCTTCTGCAACTTCCTCCCAAAATACTTCAGGGTTCCGAACTGATTTTCGATAGACCTGATAATACTCTTCTAAGTGTTTTATATGATAATTGCTCATAGTGTGATTTTTATTGCTTTTTTTAAATTGAATGGAAGCAATTTACATAGAAATTTTCCAAAATATAATTTTAGAATTATAGATTTTGGAAAAAATGCAAAGAATTCATCTATTCTGCAACTTTCAATTCAGTCTTATTCTAGCATCTACTGCAATAATTTGGTCGGAAGTAGCGAGCAGCGGATTCATGTCTAATTCAGTTATTTCGGGAATTAATAGTAGCAGTGAAGATATTTTCCGGATTATGACTTCGAATTCATTAAGGTCAATTCCTTTCTGACCTCTAGTTCCCTTCAAGATTGGATAGGACTTTAACTCAGATATCATATCCCTTGCTTCCATCTTAGAAACAGGAATCATACAAGAGTTTACATCTTTAAAGGCTTCAATGTAGATACCTCCTAAACCACACATAACTATATGCGGAAAGTTACCTTCTTTTTTGGCTCCAACAAATATTTCCAGTCCTTTATGCATTGGTTGAATTAATACCGATTTAGCATCCTTGATCTGCATTAATTTATCAAAGCTTCTTAGTAATTGTTCTTCATCTTCAACATTCAAGATCACTCCACCAACATCCGATTTGTGCAATGGACCAACCACTTTCATTACAACCGGATATACAAGTTTTTTGGCTTGTTCTTTTGCTTCCTGTATCGAACTAATTTCGTTCTGATCTACGAATTTAATACCTGCTAATTTTAGTAATTCTTTTACTTTAGATGGACTCATGTAACCATCATCAGATGAATCTATTAATTCTCTTATTTCTTTTCTATTTGGAATAGTAATGCTATCAAATTCTGGATCGGGTTTAACTGAATTAAAAACCTTGACCAAACCACTACCAAACAGTACCTCATCAGTAAAAGCAATATTATTTTTAGATATAAATTCATCAATTTCCTTTTTGGCATTTATAACAGATGGTAAGATGGCATAAATCGGTTTTTTACAACTTTTTACTTTTTCATTTATCACATTATAAGCTTCCCGAACGCTGGTCAATCCCGGACTTCCAAAAATTACAACCATACCATCAATTTCATCGATCTTATTTTCGCAATAATCAATGATAAAGTCCAACTGTTCTGCCGTTCCTGTTGCTAAAAAATCTATTGGATTTGCTGCGGAAGACCCATTGAATAGTTGGTCTAAAATTTCTTCCTGATAATTTTTATCCAGTTGTGGAACATTCATTCCATTCTTCGACAATACATCCGTTAGCATCACTGCAGGTCCACCTGCATGTGTAATAATTACAATGTTGTTCCCTTTTAGATTCTTTTGCAATAGTATTCCGGCAACATTGATCAATTCATGTCTGCCGTAACATCTTATAATTCCGGCCTTTTTAAATAAAGCATCCACAAGCACATCAGATGTTGCTAAAGCTCCTGTATGTGATGAAGCTGCTCTTATTCCTGCATCAGAACTGCCCGCTTTTATTGCAGCTATTTTACAGCCTTTTTGCACTAAGGATCTCGCGTGTTTTAAGAACTTTTCGGGTTCTTTAATGCTTTCTATGTACAAGAGTTTAACTCGGCTACTTGTATTTCTATTAAAGGACGTATCGAAATACTCCAGCATTTCCTCCACTCCTATTTGTGCACTATTTCCAAGTGTATAAAGGCTGGAAAATGATAATCCCAGGCTTTTAGCCGCTTCAATTATAAAAACTGCTGTAGCTCCAGACCCGGAAATAAGATCGACACCTATAGGATCCAGCTTTGGGATCGGAGTTGTAAAAACTCCGGTATAATTAACGTTGATGAGTCCTATATTATTTGGCCCTAATAAACTTCCACCAACCTTTTGAATTTGTTTTTTAATCGCCACTTCTAACTTCGATCCTTCTTCATCTTTTTCACTAAATCCGGCTGAGTAAATTATAAACCCTTTTGTATTTTTCTGGACTGTCAAGATCTTAACCGATTCAAGTACAAACTGGGCTGCAATAGCAATTATTGCCAAATCAACTTTAGGAAGATCCTTCATATCCTTGAACGATATAATGCCCTGAACTTCATCTTTCTTCGGATTCACTACATACAGATCTCCTTTAAAATTATGATCGATCAGGTTTTTTAAAACGCGTCCACCAGGACTCGCCAAATTATCGGAACCCCCAACAATTACAATACTTTTTGGGTTAATTAAATTGTCATGAATCATAATCGATACTATGAATTTTGATAGAGTAAAGTAAATAAAAATATATTGCATCACGACTGACAATTGTCAATGTTATTGACTACCAAGTTTTGTTACTTTGATATGTAGAAAAAATGACTCGATTCCATGATTAAATTCTCCAATGCTGTTAATTCCATGCATTCTGAAGATATCAAGCTTTTAATGAAACAATCTTCAGGAAAAAACCTGATTTCTTTTGCAGGAGGCATGCCTAACAATGATTTGTTCCCTATTAAAGGAATCGATGAAGTTTACAACAATCTACCCGATGATCTTAAAAAACTTTGTTTTCAATACGGGCCAGTTTCCGGGTATCCTCCACTGATAAAATCCATAGAAAAATACTTATTAGATAAAGGATTGAAAATTGATGATAATAAAATAATGATCTCTACAGGATCTTTGCAGGCAATAAGCATTATAACTCAGGAATTTGTAAATCCGGGAGATGTTATTTTAACCGAAAACCCTTGTTTTGTTGGTGCTCTATCCGTATTTGAAACCTACGAAGCAGATATTCATGGTATTCCTATTGATAAAGATGGTATAGATATTCAAGCTTTAAAAGACAAAATTGAAAGTTTAGAGAAAAAACCAAAATTTCTTATATGTTACTCCGAATTTCCATAATCCTGCAGGTATTATTTATACACCTGAACGCAAACAGGCTTTACTCGATGTATTAGCAGGAACAGGAATCATCCTGCTTGAAGATGATGCATATAACGACCTGTATTTTGAAGATAAAGACAAGCATTTGACGAAACCAATGAAGTTTTATAATGACACTGATGTAGAAATAATTTATACCGGTTCTTTCTCCAAAATCATAGGTCCCGGTTTCAGATTGGGTTATATGCTGGCTTCTCCTGTAATATATGAGAAAGCACAAGTAATTAAACAGGCATTAGATGCTTGCACTTCCAACTTTATGCAAATCCTGGCCAATGAATTCCTGGTACAAGGAAAATTATATCCTTATTTGGAATTTTTAAGAAAGGAATACTTTGAGCGCAAGAATATTTTAGAGGAAAGTCTAAAGAAATATATGCCCGAAGAAATTAAATGGAATACACCCAAAGGTGGTTTTTATATTTGGTTGAAATTACCGGCAGATATAAAATCAACAAAGATCTTTAAAAAAAGTGTCAAGAAAGGTGTTGCTTTTGTAAATGGCAAAACATTTGACCCCGCCAGTAAAAAAGATGATAGGCTTCGCCTTTCTTTTTCTAACATGCCAAAAGAAGATATCGAGAAAGGCACTAAAATACTAGCTAAGATCATTAAGAAGGTTATTAACGAAACTCGATTAGAGCATGTTTAGAAAAATTATTGTCACTTCGAGTGGTTGCGAACTTGTTTCGGAATTGTATCAAGAGGTGTTAAAATAAAATTCACTGGTCTTCTATAAAATTTTCTAAAGAAAATCACTCTGAATGATGTGAATTTTATAAGCTGAATACTTTAATTTTTAACCAAACTATACTTTTCCTTTGCCAATTGCTTTCCGGCATTGAAGGCTTCTATATTCAGGTTGACTAATGCGTTCGCTCTTTCTTTGGAAAAGCGATTTTAATGGCTTTTATTAGGCTTTCTTCTGATAATGGAATTAAAGATGATGCAGCACCCAACAACACCATATTGGCAGCTTTGGAATTACCTATCTTTTTAGCAATTTCTGTGGCATCAACAATGATGTTATTTGGATGTGTTTTGATTTCTGTAAACAAGGTTTCCTGTTCAGGATAATTCTTGTTATTGATAAAAGGTTCCGAGTCTGTTATCAACCATCCATCTTCTTTTAAATATGGTAAATATCGCAGCAATTCCATTGGTTCTACAGATAGGATCATATCTGCTTTTCCAAGTGGAATCAAATCTGAATGAATTACTGAATCACTGATCCTGACATGTGACTGCACTGCTCCGCCACGCTGACTCATTCCATGGACTTCGGCTTGTTTTACATACAAATTCTGATCTAAGGCTGCTGTATCTAAAACCGCAGCAATGGTTAAAATTCCCTGACCTCCTACTCCTGATAAAATTATATTCGTTTTCATTTTATTTTGTTAATAAGATTCTGAAACAAGTTCAGAATGACATACTTAAAATGTATGTCAATTTAATTCAGCAATTCTATGTTTTATATCTTCTTTTTGATCTCTTGATAGTCGCACACAAGGCCTTTCTGAAATTATAACTGAAACACCTTTGTGTTTTATCTCTTCACGAATGACCTTGACATTATCAACATGATTTTTGTGTAAAGGCACTATTTCCTTTACATGTTCAGGTTTAACTCCAAGTCCGAGTACGATCTTTTTCAATCGTCCCACAGCTGTAGATTGTTGTCCTCCTGTCATGGCAGTTGCAGAGTTATCAGAAATGATAACCGTTATTGCTGTGTTTTCATATACGCAATCCAATAATCCTGTCATTCCGGAATGGGTAAATGTAGAGTCTCCTATGACTGCAATTACATTTTCCAATCCTGCATCCGCAGCTCCTTTTGCCATAGTAATTGATGAACCCATATCAACCAAGGTATCAATGGTACTTAATGGCGGAATGGCCGCTAATCCATAACAACCAATATCACCAAACACACGTTTGTTGCCTATTTCCGGCAATAATTCGTTTATAGCTAAGAAAAGATCTGTATGTCCACAGCCTTCGCATAACTGCGGTGGTCTTCCGGAAACCAAATTTGGAATTGTATCTAATTTTGGTTGTGGAATATTCAAGCATTCAGCAAGTATTGTAGGATTCAATTCACCTGTCATTGGTAAATGTCCGGAGAGTTTTCCTTTTACTTTATCATTATCATCAAAATAGTTGTGTATCAGCTCTTCTACTATCGGGTAACCATCCTCGACAACCAATATCTCATCACAGTGATTGTATATTTGTTTTACTTTTTCCTTAGGAATAGGATATTGTGATATCTTTAAAATGGAATGTCTTAGATTGTTCTCAACAATATTCTCCATCACATAATTATAAGCTATGCCACAGGCAATAATTCCCAGTTTTTTACTTGTATTTAGTTTAAGGATATTCAATCCGGATACTTCCGAACTCTCCATTAACAGGTCCTGTTTCTTAATGAGTTTATCGAACTGTTTTCTGGCATTCATGGGCACCAAAGCAAATCGGGATGTGTCTTTTGGTAAATTAAAATCGTTTTGATGTCTGCGCTCACTGACTTTAACATCGGCACGAGAGTGCGACAAACGGGTTACAAGACGGAGCAGAACCGGAAGTTTTAAACTTTCTGAAAGATTAAATGCATATCGCATGACGTCATAAGATTCCTGCTGATTTGCCGGTTCCAAAGTTGGAATTTTAGCAAATTTGCCATAGTATCGTGAATCCTGCTCGTTTTGGGACGAATGCATAGATGGATCGTCTGCAACTACTACAACCAAACCACCCTGTACTCCGGAAACCGACATGTTCATAAACACATCTGCAGCCACATTAAGTCCTACGTGTTTCATGACAACCATGGAGCGTTTGCCAGTGTAGGACATTCCCAAAGCAGCTTCCATTGCTGTTTTTTCGTTGACAGACCAGGTGGTGTGAATTCCAAATTCTTTGGATTCTTTAGACTTTTGGATATATTCTGTTATTTCAGTGGATGGTGTTCCAGGATAGGCATAAACACCAGATAACCCCGAATCTATAGCACCTTGGGCCAAAGCTTCGTTCCCTAATAATAATTTTTTCATCTGTAATTATTATTGTTTTTTATAGGTCAGATGCAATTCACCATTGAACTTGTCGATGAGTTCGAATTTGATAACGGCTCATTTCATTTCTGCTAACTTTTAAGCAGTATAAAATTATAGTTTTTAGCTTAGTTGTAGTATGATTATTGTCATGAAAAGCTCTTAATCAATGAAAAAATAAGGTTTGTTGTTTTAATTCCAACCATTAAGATGTGGTTAGTATTTACAGTCAAGGGCATATAGTGTCTTTAGATCTTTATACCAACCAAGTGGAATATTATTAAACTGTAATAAATTAACTTGAATGCAATCGATTTCATTATTATAACACCACAAATTATTTAACTTAGTATTATGACTTAGATCTAAATTTGTAAGTTGATTACCACTGCATGACAATTCAGTCAAAGAAGTATTGTGA
The DNA here is from genome assembly GCA_963827785.1 of uncultured Flavobacteriaceae bacterium. Taxonomy (GTDB): domain Bacteria; phylum Bacteroidota; class Bacteroidia; order Flavobacteriales; family Flavobacteriaceae; genus Site-B1. The sequence continues at coordinate 117,994 of CAWHCT010000019.1, forward strand.
CTTACATCTAAACTTGTAAGTTGGTTCATACTTAAATATAAACCCCATAAAGTAGTATTTTTACTAACATCTATAGTTGTAAGTTCATTAGAATTACAATCCAATTTATATAAAGCAGCATTATGACTTATATCTAAATTTGTAAGTTGATTATTTTTGCATGACAATTCAGTCAAAGAAGTATTGTGACTTACATCTAAACTTGTTAGCTGATTAATTCTACATGACAATTTAGTTAATGAAGTATTATTACTTACATCTAAAATTGTAAGTTGATTAGAATAACATAGCAATTCAGATAAAGTAGTATTATGACTTACATCTAAACTTGTAAGTGGATTATTATAACATTCCAATCTTGTCAAAGCAGTATTATAACTTACATCTAAACTTGTAAGTTGATTATTATAACATGACAAATGAGTCAAAGAAGTATTATGACTTACATCTAATTCTGTCAGTTGATTATTACCACAAAACAAACCCCATAGAGAAGTATTTTGACTTACATTTAAACTTGTAAGTTTATTATAAGTACAGCATAATTCTTCTAACCTAGTAAAACCCTCTAATCCTGTCAAATCACTAATTCCAGAATTATGTAGGTCCAATTTCTTAACATTTTTAATTTTTTCTGTTAATACATAATTATCAAGAATATCATCGTGTCCAAAATCAATTAATCTTTGTTCAAAACTTTCATCAGGTATATAAGTACTAACACTTAAATCAATGGAATCATCAGAAATTGAATCATTTCTGGAACAATAAAGGGTTGTAAGACTCAGAAAAGACAAGAGGATAAAGTTTGTTGTTTTCATGACTGATATATTTAGTAAAAGTCAGAAATCAAACTTTTGAAACAACACAATAATTTAATACAACAATAATTACTAAACAATGATATTGGTCATTAGGTAAGAGTAAAAATTATAAAAACAAATGTTTATCTAATTACTATCCAAAAACTCTAGACACATTCTTCTCAATGCGCTCTTGAATATTTGACACATCTGCTCTTACAAATTTTTCTCCAGTAATGTTTTCGTACAGTTCGATATATCTGTCGGAAACCGTTGCGATGTATTCATCGGTCATTTCTGGGATTTGCTGTCCTGTTTTACCTTGAAAGCCATTTGCGATCAACCATTGGCGAACAAACTCTTTAGAGAGTTGTTTTTGTGCTTCACCTTTTTGCTGTCTTTCCTCGTAACCGTCTGCATAAAAATAACGAGAGGAATCCGGAGTATGGATCTCATCAATTAAAACAATCTTCCCATCTTTGGTTTTACCGAATTCGTATTTGGTATCTACTAAAATCAAACCTCTTTTAGCAGCAATTTCACTGCCTCTTTGAAACAGTTTGCGGGTGTAATCTTCCAAAACCAGGTAATCGGCTTCACTCACCAAGCCTTGAGCAATGATATCTTCACGTGAAATATCTTCATCGTGTAAACCATCCTTTGCCTTGGTTGAAGGCGTAATGATTGGCTTAGGGAATTTATCGTTTACCTTCATACCTTCAGGCATTGGCACGCCACAAAGCAGTCGCTTTCCTTCTGTATATTCGCGTGCTGCATGACCCGACAAATACCCACGAATCACCATTTCCACCTTAAAAGGTGTACACAACTCTCCCACTGCAACATTAGGATCAGGTGTTGCTGTTAACCAGTTTGGTACCAGATCTTTGGTGTCATGCATCATTTTTGTGGCGATCTGATTCAAGATTTGTCCTTTATACGGAATACCTTTTGGCATCACCACATCGAAGGCTGACAGTCGGTCTGTTGCAACCATGACCAATAGCTCATCGTTTATGTTATAAACTTCTCTTACTTTTCCTGTGTATTTGCTTTTTTGTCCCGGAAAATTGAAATTGGTTTTGGTGATGGTGTTATTTGCCACTTTGTAACTTTTAATATTATTAATTTTATCTTACACCTTGTTCTCGACACGATGCTGCGCATCAAGCCAACTGAAGGCACTTTTAACTTTTAACTTTTAACTTTTAACTAATTTACTCCCTATTCTCAATGCCTTTATAAGCCTCAATGATCTTCTTAACTAATTTATGACGAATAACATCGTTTTCATCTAGAACAACAATTCCCACACCTTCTACTCCTTTCAGGATCAGTAAGGCTTCTTTTAGCCCGGAAATGGTTCTTCGAGGCAGATCTATTTGCCCAGGATCTCCTGTTAACAGAAACTTGGCATTCTTGCCCATTCTGGTCAGGAACATTTTCATTTGGGCGTGCGTAGTGTTCTGTCCTTCGTCAAGAATTACAAATGCATCATCCAGGGTTCGTCCACGCATAAAAGCTAGAGGAGCTATTTGAATTGTACCATTTTCAATAAAAGTTGCCAGTTTTTCTGGCAGGAATCATATCACGTAAGGCATCGTACAATGGCTGCATGTATGGATCTAACTTCTCTTTAAGATCTCCAGGCAGAAATCCTAAATTCTCACCAGCTTCAACAGCCGGACGCGTCAGGATAATTCGTCTTACTTCTTTATTCTTCAATGCTCTTACAGCCAATGCTACACCAGTATAGGTCTTTCCGGTTCCGGCAGGTCCAATGGCAAAAACCATGTCGTTTTTAAAGACAGTTTCTACTAACTTTCTCTGATTGGCGGTCTGTGCCTTAATAACTCTTCCATTGACACCATGAACTATCGCTTCTCCACTTTTATGACTAGTCTTATAATCATCTTTACTTTGGCTCGTCAAAACACGCTCGATGGTATTTTCATCCAATTTATTGTATTTGCCGAACTGCTCCAGCATCATGGATAACCTGCGGTCAAATTCTTCGAGCATATCTTCATCACCATAGGCCTTGATCTTATTACCTCTTGCTACTATTTTAAGTTTGGGAAAGTACTTTTTTAAAAGTTCTATATTGGAGTTGTGGGTACCAAAGAAATCTTTTGGGGAGATTTCTTCTAATTCAATAATTATTTCGTTCAAAAGCTAAACATTTAATTAAATTATTCTAAAAGAGTTTATTAAGTTTGCACTACAACAAAGCTACGTAATTTTGCGTTGTATTACATTAAAAAAATATCAACAATTTGCCAATGGCAATTATAACTTTAACAACTGATTTTGGAGAAAAAGATCACTTTTCAGGCGCTACTAAAGGTGCTATTTACAGTGAACTTGATGATGTAAAAATTGTTGATATTTCACACTCTGTAACACCTTTTAATGTTCCGGAAGCCGCCTATATTATTTTAAATGCCTACAGTAGTTTCCCCAAAGGCACCATCCATATCATAGGCATAGATTCTGAGATCAATAAGGAAAATAAGCACATTGCTGTTAAGTTGGATGACCATTATTTTGTTTGCGCCAATAATGGCATTATGAGCATGATATGTGCTGAAATTGCTCCGGAAAAAATTGTCGAAATAAATATTCATGACAAAATTGAGACCAGCTTCCCTGTTTTGGATGTATTTGTCAAGGTTGCCTGTCACATAGCAAGAGGAGGAACACTAGAAGTTATTGGGAAAGTGATCGAGGAAATTAAACCCATTAAGAATATTATGCCTTTCGTTAATGACGATAAATCTCAAATAATAGGAAATATTATTTACATTGATAATTATGGCAATGTAGTGACGAATATAAAAAAACGGTTTTTTGAATCGGTTCAAAAAGGAAGAGCCTATGAGATATCGGCCAGAAATTATAAATTCACCACTATTAACAATAAATACAGTGACATTGTAAACTTCGACATTGAAAAAAGCAAAAGACATGATGAAGGACAAAAACTTGTGGTTTTTAATTCATCAAATCATCTTGAAATAGCGCTTTACAAAGGTAATAGCGGTTCTGTTGGCAGTGCAGCAACTTTACTGGGATTGGGTTTTAGAGATACCATTACAGTTAATTTCATTAAAGAATAAGGATGTTTATACGAATAGTAAAAATGAGTTTTGCCGAAGACCAAGTAGATGCATTTTTAAAAAACTTCCATGAAAATAAAGAAAAAATAAGAGCTGTTGAGGGTTGTCAATTATTAGAATTATTAAGAGATAAAGATAATCCACAATCAATTTTTTACTTATAGTTACTGGAATGAAAAAGCCGATCTGGAAAATTACAGACGATCGGACTTGTTTAAATCTGTCTGGGCAAAAACTAAAGTCTTGTTTAACGAAAAACCAGAGGCCTGGAGTGTTGATAAGGTCGTTTCACTCTGAATGATGATTGATGAATGATGAATGATGAATGATGAATGATGCTTTATAACTTTTAACTTTTAACTTTTAACTTTTAACTTTTAACAAACTTAATGTTCGCAATTTTAAGAAAAGAAATAAACTCATTTTTTGCGTCGCCAATAGGTTATTTGGTAATTGCCTTATTCCTTTTGTTGAACGGTTTATTTTTATGGGTCTTTAAAGGCGAATTCAATGTTCTGGATTACGGATTTGCCGATCTGTCCTCTTTCTTTTTATTGGCTCCCTGGATTCTCTTGTTCCTAATTCCTGCTGTTACTATGAGCAGTTTTGCTGAAGAGAAAAAACAAGGGACTTTAGAACTTCTTATAACCAAGCCAATCAGTCATTTTAAAATTGTACTAGGTAAATATTTTGGAGCACTTATTTTGATCATTTTGGCTCTAATTCCAACTTTTCTGTATGTCGTACACCGTTTATCATTTTAGGTGATCCTGCAGGGAATATTGATCTGGCAAGTGTCCTTGGTTCCTATCTTGGATTACTGTTTTTAATTTCATCATATACGGCCATTGGTGTTTTTGCTTCATCAATAACAAATAATCAAATAGTTGCATTTATTGTTGGAGTCTTTATTTGTTTTCTGTTTTATTTTGGATTTGATGGAATTGCAGACTATTTTTCGAGTTCTCTACTTGACAAACTGGGAATGAATTCTCATTATAAAAGTATGGGACTTGGTGTTTTGGATACAAGAGATCTGCTCTACTTTTTAAGTATTACGCTGTTATTTGTTCTATGGACCCTAAGAAATATTGATAAGAAGGGATTTAATAAAAAAGAAATTCTTCAGTTAGCAATTCTCCCAATAGGATTAATTGTAGTTAATATTTTTTCAGCTCAAATCGGTTTATATGAGCGGTTTGATCTGACCGGCGACAATCGTTATACCTTATCTGAAGCTGCATTGAATACTTTGGATGAAGTGGATTCACCAATACTAATAGATGTATTTTTAGAAGGTGATTTTCCGTCAGAATTTAGGAGGCTTAGAGCTGAAACAAAACAAATACTTGAAGAATTTTCAGCTTCAAATAAAAACATCAAGTTCAATTTTATCAATCCGATTGCTGATGATGCTAACCGAGAACGTGTTGTTCAACAATTAACGGATCGCGGCTTGACACCTTTGCAGTTGAATGTTCAGGAAAGTGGTAAATCCTCTCAAGAATTGATTTTTCCCTGGGCTCTGGCAAGTTATAACGATCAGACCGTCAAGATACCATTGGTAAAGAACAAAATTGGTGCATCACAACAGGAATTAGTAAACAATTCAGTCCAAAATCTTGAATATGCTTTTGCTGATGGTTTTAGCAAACTGGTAAATCCTAAAAAACGAAAAGTTGCCGTTTTAAGAGGTAATGACGAACTGAAAACAAATACATTGCTGATTTTGTTACAACTCTCAGGGACTATTATTTTATTGCACCTTTTACTCTGGATAGTGTTGCAACAAATGCTCAAGGCACTCTTGAAAATTAAAACTTACGATTTAATTATTGCAGCAAAACCAACCGAAGCTTTTTCAGAGGAAGAAAAACTAGTTTTAGACCAATACACCATGAATGGTGGAAAAAGTCTATGGCTTATTGATGCTGTAGCCATGGATAAGGATAGTTTATACAATGAATCTGGAAAAAGTTTTGCGATAGGCAGAGATTTAAATTTAACCGATTTCTTTTTTAAATATGGTGTTCGAATCAATCCAGTTTTGGTGAATGACCTCTATTCTGCACCAATTACGTTAGCTATTGGAGAAGGAAGTCAAGCACAGTTTCAACCTGTAAAATGGCAATATTCACCTTTGGCTAAAAATGCAAGTAATCATCCTATTGTTAATAATTTGAATTTGGTGAAATTCGATTTTGCAAATCAGATTGACACCTTAAAAAATGATATCAAAAAAACTATTTTATTGAAGAGTTCACCACTTATCAAAATTGGATGGAACTCCAAAAGAGATCAGTTTAGAAATTGTTACCAAAGAACCAGATCCTCAAGATATAACAAAGGCAATCAGAATTTAGCTGTCTTGCTAGAAGGTGAATTTACAAGTGTTTATAATAACCGAATTAAACCTTTTAATCTATCCGAAGAAAAGAATAAAAGTATTCCAACAAAAATGATTGTTGTGGCTGATGGTGATGTAATTAAAAATGATGTTGGAAGAACTGGACCACAGGAATTAGGATTTGATAGATGGACAGGACAAACCTTTGGCAACAAAGAATTCCTATTAAATGCAGTCAATTATTTGTTGGATGATAACGGACTTATAAACATTCGATCCAAAGAAATTGCCATTGCATTTCTGGATCAGCAAAAGATAGCAGATCAAAAAACGAAGTGGCAAGTTATAAATATTGCAATTCCATTGGTGTTACTGGCAATTTTTGGTTTTGTGTTTAATTACTAAGAAGAAAAAAATATACCTAATGGTTGTTAATAAGTTTGTTTCTTAAAAAGCATCTATTAAGATATATTTGTAAATAGAATTAATTCAACCGCAAAATAATATAGATTCATGAAGTTTATTGTTTCAAGTACATATTTATTAAAGCAATTACAGGTTTTAGGTGGCGTTATTAACAACTCGAATACCTTACCAATTTTAGATAATTTTTTATTCGAGCTCAACAAATCTTATTTAACGGTTTCTGCATCAGATTTAGAAACTACCATGTCTTCTACTATTAATGTTGAAAGTGAAAGCGAAGGAAGTGTTGCAATACCTGCTCGATTGTTATTAGATACTTTAAAAACCTTTCCAGAGCAACCTTTGACTTTTGTTGTTGAAGATAACAATACTGTTGAAATAAGTTCTAATCATGGTAAATATGCTTTGGCTTATGCCAATGGTGATGAGTTTCCAAAAGCGGTGAATTAGACGATCCAAGTTCAACACTAATAAATGGTGATGTTTTAGCAACTGCTATAAGCAAAACAATTTTTGCTGCTGGAAACGACGATTTACGTCCAGTTATGAGTGGTGTGTTTTTTCAGTTTTCAACAGAAGGCTTAACCTTTGTTGCAACAGATGCTCATAAATTCGTTAAATATACTCGTGAAGATGTAAAAGCAAATCAATCGGCTGAATTCATTATGCCTAAAAAACCTTGAAATTTTTAAAAGGAATTTTAGCAGGAAGTGAAGTGATGTAACGATTGATTATAATGATTCTAATGCAAAATTTACATTTGACAATACGATACTAATTTGTCGATTAATTGATGGAAAATATCCTAATTACGAAGCTGTAATACCTAAAGAAAATCCGAATAAATTACTGATAGACAGAACACAATTCTTAAATTCTGTTCGTCGTGTTAGTATTTTCTCTAACAAAACAACGCATCAAATTCGATTAAAAGTTGCTGGAGCAGAATTGAATATTTCTGCTGAAGATATCGATTACAGCAACAAAGCAGAAGAACGTTTAACTTGTGATTATCAAGGTGATGATATGCAAATTGGTTTCAACTCACGTTTTTTAACTGAAATGATCTAGAACTTAACTTCTGATGAAGTACAGCTTGAAATGAGTTTACCAAACAGAGCTGGAATTTTAACTCCAACTGATGGTTTAGATGAAGGTGAACATATTACTATGCTTGTAATGCCAGTGATGTTGAATAACTAAAATTTGGCACTTGCTATTAGTCAAGTTTCAAACAATAATAATGGATAAAAACACAACTAAATTTAGTTGTGGTTTTTTTATGTTAAACTCTGGGATTTTCTTAGGATAAATATTTTATTTTCGACCAACTTCCTTAGCCCAATCACCTCTAAAAATTATTTTTTGGTCGTGAATTTTAAATTTAAAATTACCGTACTCAACCCAAATTCCAGCAGATGCATTTACAACCCAGCAATTATCAGGGATATTAAAGAATTCTTCAGAAGTAATTATCTTTTCATCCAATTGATCCTTTACAGAAACTGATGTTTGTGGTCCAACATCCCATCCAAGATGTGTATTGTAACTAACAACCAAATCACCGACCAATTTAAAATTATCGTTGGTCTCTATTTTAGTTTTGATGCTTCCTATTTTTCCTTTGTTTAGATCTTTTTCGGGAGTCACTTCTATGCTCAATTTAGGTAATTCGAAAGGTGTTTTTGAAGCCAAAATAAAGATAGATTCAGTTTTAACAATGGTATTATCCTTATCGTAAAACTCAAAAGCAAGTTCCATATCTTCAATTCCATCTGGATTAATTGTCAATTCATCAGCAAAATAGCCTTCGCTTGTTATGTTTTTTTCATACATAACTTTGTCACGGTATTTTACAACAACTTTTTTTACATCTTCGTTATTATAAAGTTCTAAAGGTATTTTGGTATTGGTATGCATCGATTTGTTCTTTGGACTTAAAATCAAGCCTTTCATATAATCTCTCATAGCAAACCAAACTGGACGAGGCGAACCATAATGATCGTCTAAATCGCTATAGCCCCAAAACCCAAACCACTCTTCTGGTTGAGTTATATTATGAACACTTTTTTCACCGCCTTTCCACCATCCGTCGGCATAATAAAATGGGCACATACCAACAGCACCAGAATCAAGAAGGTCTCTATAGTTGGCAATTAGACCGTCACTTTGTTCTTGTAATGTATTTGTTCCGTATCGACCAAAACCACCTTTTGGTGATACTGAATATCCAAATTCGGTCGTTATAAACGGCTTATCTAATCCGTTTAATTCACTCAAGCCTTTAATATAATCTCTAAATCCCATTGTTGCTGTTTGACCCTCGTTATGGTCGTAACAATTGTATGCGTATACATCAAAGATGCTTTGGTCCATGTAATCACTAATCATAGCATTGGCCGCAAGAGTTACTGGAACTCCAGGATGTTCTTCATGAATAATATCTGTAAGGAGTTGCATAAGATCTACAAATGCTTTTCCTGAAACGTGGTGGATATGGTCTGTTTGTGGTTCATTAATAACCAGATACGATATTATACAATCGTATTTTGGAGCATAAGCCATGAGTTTTTTCATGTCTTTTTTAATACGATTTAAAAATTTAGGATCGCCATAATCTTCTTCCGGATTTACTTCTAAACCCATAATAAGTTTTAAACCAGATTCTTGAACAAGTTTCAATTGAGCTTCAGAATATTGACTCCAAGTTCTAATGGCGTTGTAGCCACCATCTTTAATGTTTTCCAGATCGAATTTCATTAATTCCAGATAATCTTGTTTTTCGTCTTCATAAGGATGTTGTCCTGGACGTGCAGCTATTTCATAACCGATAGCTTTAATAAAGAACTTTTCTCCGTCAAGATAGTACCAGTTGTCTTTTAATTCAATTTTGGTGTTAGTTTGAGAATATCCGAAGATAGTCGCGAAAAAAAACAAAATAGCTGATAATTTTAAATGTCGTTTCATAATTTAATTTATATTAAATGTTTTAAGGATTTACTTTATTATAAAACAAATATCTTAAAACTTTTAGTAACAATTTAAAAATGCTAAAAATTAATCTATGGCCTTTTTTATTTTAATAGAAAAATAAATTTCATTAAATTAGTATGGTAATCTTATAGAGAGATAATGATCAAATATTAATAAATTTCTATTCATATTCTTTGCTTTTAATACTTTTTGGATGCCAACAAAACTCCAAAACAATCCAAATTGAAAATACGTTTCCTTGGTGTATTGTAGCATATGATTCTTTAGAAAGAACACCAAGCGAACGAATTAAAATGATGAAGGATTTGGGTTTCACAAAATATGCCTATGATTGGCGGGACACACATTTGGTGGATAGCAAAGAGGAATTGATTCTCGCTCAAGAAAATGGCATTGAAATTATTTCGGTATGGATATGGCTTAACCCTAAAAGAGACTCTGTTAATGGCTTGAGTCAGTCCAACGAAAAGATGTTCAACATTGTGAATGAACTTAAACTAAAAACCACAATTTGGGTTGGATTGAGTGAAAGCTATTTTAAAGAGATTAGTCATGCAGAGTCGCTTGAAAAAGCCACTGAGTTGATAAAATTTGTTGCTGAAAAAGCAGCAAGTATAAACTGTAAAGCTGCCTTATACAATCATAAAGGCTGGTTTGGCAATCCTTTGAATCAAATTGAGGTTATCAGAGCTTTACCGGAATATGATCTGAGTTTGGTTTACAATTTTCATCATGGTCATGAAAACATAGACAATTTTTCAGAAATAGCCTTAAAAATGAAGCCTTATCTATCCGCTGTGAATTTAAATGGCATGGAAAAAGATGGGGAAAAGATTCTTACCATTGGCGAAGGTGATTTTGAACAAGAAATGATTAAGATATTAAAAGAGGTTGGATTTGAAGGTCCTTGGGGAATTTTAGGACATGTGGGCGAGAAAGATGTTAAGGAAGTCCTTAAGAAAAATATAGATGGTTTAAAACGAATTGAGAATAATAACATATCAAAATAAGAATCAAATGAAACGAAGGGACTTTATCAATCAAACAGCATTGGCAAGCAGTGCATTTTTTATTCCGGGAACGGGAATTGCAGACAATTTATTTTCAATTTATAATTCAACTAAAAATCTGGAAGTCCATATATTTTCCAAGCATCTTCAGTTTTTAAATTACAAAGACATGAGTGAAGCAGCCAAGGAAATGGGATTCGATGGAGTCGATCTAACAGTTAGACCAAAAGGACATGTACTTCCGGAACGAGTTACAAACGATTTACCAAAAGCAACGGAAGCCATAAGATCGTTCAATTTAATTCCTAAAATGTTTTCATCTAATGTTATTGATGCTGATAATGAGGTCCAGAGAACAGTTTTAAAAACGGCTAAAAATTTAGGTTATGAATATTACAGGACTGCCTGGATTAAATATAAACCAAATGAAGATATTTCACAGAAAGTAGAAATGGCAAATAAGAAGTTCATTGATTTGTCAGCACTAAATAAGGAAATTGGAATAAACGGATGTTACCATAACCATTCCGGACATTATGTAGGAGCTGCTATTTGGGATTTACATAAGGCGTTGGAAAACACAACAACTTCACATTTAGGCTGCCAATACGATATTATGCATGCAACTGTAGAAGGCGGAGAGAATTGGGAAATCGGATTTCAACTTGATTAAACCTTACATTAATTCTTTAGTAGTAAAAGATTTTAAATGGGGAAAAGTCGATGGTAAATGGAAACGCATTTTTATGCCACTAGGTAGTGGAATGGTTGATTTTAAACGCTATTTTGAATTACTAAAAGAAAACAAAATTAATGTACCTATTTCTATTCATGTGGAATACGATCTTGGAGGAGCAGAACATGGAGGTATTCCAAATATCCCGAATAAAGAAGTCTTTAAAAGGATAAAACACGATTTAAATTTTGTGAGACGAATGTGGACTGAAACCAATTAAGTTTATTGGTCTATTCTTGAACAAAAAAAACGCAACTCAATTGAGTTGCGTTTTTGTTTCCACTAAATTAACTAACTAACTTATAAAATTAAGAGATAATGGATATTTTGGTGACTCACCATTACTTGCTTTTATTGCATTGATAATTGGAAAAACTAAGGCGATAATTCCTAATGCTATTAGGCCTAAAATGCCAAGTCCAAGTAACAGGATTAATGGTATACAAATAATGATATATACGATTAAACTCAATTGGAAATTTACTATTTCCTTGCCTTGTTCATCCATTTGGTACACTTTTTCCTTTTGAGTAGCCCATAGAATCAATGGTACTATTAAACTTCCGAAGCCGGTAACAAAGGAAAGCAACTGACTCAAGTGAGTAATAACTAATAATTGTCTGTCTTGTCTCATGATGATTGTGTATTGATTGATACTAATAAGACGAAAAAAACAAATAATTGTTACAAGAAATTTAAAAATATAGCGATTCCTACCCTTGATAAAGGAAGGTGGATATAATCTCAATACTATGAGATTAAGGACTGAAGGGTTTATACCACTCGCCTTCAGATTTTTTAATAAATCTGAAGACACTCCTCCTTTAAAAGGAGGAGAATTAATGCTATTTGGTCAGTTCGAGTGATTTCAACTTGTTGAAATTGTATCGAGAACTAATTGTGACTTCTCGATACGTTTCGATTGCATCGAAACACTCGAAATGACTTAAACCAATTAGTTGGTGCTGCAACTTTCACCTTCATTTCTTAATCCGGCTTTATATAATATTTTATCTAATAAACACCAATTCGTAATTCCAGATTGAAATAAATTAGCTCCTACAAAAACCGTGAACCATAACCAGTTTTGATTCACGTATATTCCCAAAAGCACGCTAATTACTACAAATAATCCCGGGATAATTTTCATATATCTATTACGCATAATTCTATTTTTTTTAGTTAAATATGTTTTTCTATGTTTAAAACTGCGACATGCAGGGTTGATAAGGTTTCCTGTTTTTCGTTAAACTCCTTAACCATATCAAAAACCAAATCTACATTTTCTTTTTTTACAAATGCATAGAAAAATACGGCTTCACCTTCGTTCATGTCATTAGAAAACCAATTTTCTTTTATTGATAGTTCTGATGCATCTCTATACCCTGTCACATCTTTATAACTATAGGTTTTAACGTCGGCTTTTTTCAGAATTCGTTTTATTTCTTTTTTAAAGTCTCGTATTGATGTTATTACTAATAATTTCATGTGTTATGTTTTTAATTTTTCTATTAGGATTTGAGTCTCTTTTCAGAGATCTCTTCATGGTTTGCATATTTATTTTTTTCAATCATATAATATAGTAATGGAACAACAATTAATGTTAACATTGTTGAAACAATTGCTCCAGCCACTAATGATATTGCTAATCCTTGAAAAATTGGGTCAAATAAAATAATTGATGCTCCAATTACAACAGCTCCAGTGGTTAATAAAATTGGTGTTGTTCTTACTGCTCCAGCATCAATAATAGCTTGTTTTAAAGGAATTCCATCATTTAATCTAATTTCAATAAAGTCAATTATCAATACCGAATTTCGAACCATAACTCCAGCTAATGCAATCATTCCAATAAATGATGTTGCTGTAAAGAAAGCACCAAATAACCAGTGTCCTAAAACAATTCCTATTAATGAAAGTGGAATAGCTACCATCATAACAATAGGTGTTTTAAAGTTTTGAAACCAACCAACTATTAAGCATATAAATAATAACAATTACTATAATAAATGCTACTCCTAAATCTCTAAATACTTCTAATGTAATTTGCCATTCACCATCCCATTTTACCGTAAAATCACTTTCATCTGAAGGTTGATCCATATACAATTCGTTGACTTTATATCCTTTTGGAAGATTTATTTTTTGAAGTTTTTCTTCCATTCCTAAAATAGCATATACAGGACTTTCTAATTCTCCAGCCATATCAGCAGTTACATAAACCACTCGTTTTTGATCTTTTCTGTAAATGGTTTTTTGCAAAGTATCTGTTTTTACTGTAACCAAATCACTTACAGGAATCATCATTCCCTGACTTCCTTTAATTTTTATATTTTGAATATCTTGTAAGAGCTTTTTTCTGAATCATCTAAAGACAAGACAATTCCTATTCGATCATTAGCTGATTCATCATATAAATTAGAAACAGGATATTCTCTTAAAATGGTAGTTAATTCCCTACAATTTGTTGAGGAGCAATTCCATTTAGCATTGCTTTTTCTTTATCAACTTCTAGTTTGTATTCAATTTGATCTGCTTCAACCATCCAGTCGATATCTACAATATCAGCCGTATTTTCTAAAATATCTTTAACTTGATTAGCAACTTTTATTTGTTCTTCATAATCTGGTCCATAAACTTCGGCAACCAATGTAGATAATACAGGTGGTCCTGGTGGAACTTCAACTACTTTTACATTAGCTCCATATTTTTTAGCTATCTTTTGAATTTCTGGACGAACTTTTTTAGCAATATCATGACTTTGTAGATCTCGTCTTCTTTATGCAATAAATTTACTTGAATATCTGCCATATTACTACCACCACGTAAATCGTAATGACGAACTAATCCGTTAAATGTAATAGGTGCAGAAGTACCAATATAATTTTGATAATTTACAACTTCAGGAATAGTAGATAAATATTGTGCAATTTCTTTTGTTACTAACAGCAGTTCTTTCTAAAGTGGTTCCTTCAGGCATATCAATCACTACTTGAAATTCATTTTTATTATCAAAAGGTAACATTTTTACTGCAACTGATTTTGTAAAAAACATCAGCATAGAATCCAATCAATAAAACGACTGTAATTCCTAACAACACCCATCGTTTTCCTGAACTATCTAATAAAGGTTGTTCAATTTTTTTGTAGATTTTATAAATAAAACCAGTTTCTAAACCTTCTTCTTCTTTATGTTTTTGCTTCATCTTTTTCTCTGTAATAAATGATATCCTAAATAAGGTGTAACTGTTAATGCAACAAATAAAGATAGTATCATTGCAATAGATGCACCAATTGGCATCGGACTCATATAAGGTCCCATCATACCAGATACAAATGCCATTGGTAAAATAGCTGCAATTACTGTAAATGTTGCTAATATTGTTGGGTTTCCAACTTCATTAATAGCATAAATGGCAGCTTGTTTAAATGGCAATCGTTTCATTTTAAAATGTCGATGCATATTTTCGGCAATAATAATACTATCATCAACCACAATACCAACAACAAATACCAAGGCAAAAAGTGTAATTCTGTTTAAGGTATAACCTAATATATAATAGCTAAATAAGGTTAATGCAAATGTTAATGGCACAGAGAAGAATACTACTAATCCACCTCGCCAACCCATGGCTAACATTACTAAAATAGTTACGGCTAAAATGGCAACACCTAAATGCAATAATAATTCACCTACTTTATGCGAAGCAGTTTCACCATAATTTCTTGAGACTTCAACATGAACATCGTCAGGAATTAGATTTTGTTTTAAGAGTTCTACTTTATCTAATATTTTTTCTGAAATTTTCATAGCATCAGCACCTTTTACTTTTGCAACAGAAATTGTAACTGCAGCATATTCTGACCATGATCGGTAAAATTTTCATTTGCTTTTCCATATCCAAAAGACACATAACTTTTTGGAGTTGAAGGTCCATCTTGTATTGTTGCAACTTGTTTTAAATAAACAGGCATATTTTTATTTACACCAACCACTAAATTTTCTACATCTTCGGCATTGGTTAAAAATTTGCCTGTTGTTATAAATATTCTTTATCATTTTTTACAAAACTTCCAGATTGTGACTTGCTGATTATTAGCTTGAATCATTTGCATAATACCTATAGCATCAACACCATTTTCAGCCATTTTATCTTTATCAAGAATTACTTTTAATTCTCGGTTTCTACCACCAATAACTTTGGTAATGGAAACATCCTTTATCTTTTTCAATTTCAGACGTAACTTCTTCTGCAATTTGACTTAATTGAAAATCATCATAGTTTTCACTCCATAATGTTAATCCCAGCATAGGCACATCATCAATCGAACGTGTTTTAACCATTGGTTCAAATACGCCATCGAGGAAACATATCTTTATGTTTCATTAATTCATCATACAATTTCACATACGAGCGTTCGGTATCTTCACCAACATAAAACTGAACAATCATCATAGCTTGACCATTCATGGCCATACTATGAACATGTTCAACACCTTTTATATTCAGAAATAATTTTTTCTAATGGTTTTACAACACGATTTTCAACCTCTGTTGGGCTCGCACCTGGATAGCCAACCAAAACATCGGCCATTGGAACATTATTTGTGGTTCTTCTTCTCTTGGAATTAAAAAAGAACTATAAACACCAATAATCATTAAGGCAACCATTAGCAAAATGGTTAACTTAGAGTTGATAAAACATTGGCTATTTTACCTGATATTCCTTCTTTCATAATTTTATATTTTTTTGGGCGTTTTAATAGGCTATTCGCTATATCTTTTTATTTGTTTGAAAAATTGCTTCGACAAGTTCAGCATGACAAAGAAAAGGATATCACTGCTATCCTTAACGCAACTTTTTTGTTATTGAATTGATAACTTTGGCTCCATTAATTAATTTACTATCTGCAGATACTATATATTGCTCATCTGCATTTAAACCTGAAAGCACTTCTACTTTATCTCCATATGTTTTACCTAACCGCAACCATCTTAAAATAGCTCTGTTTTGATCACTTACAGTATAAACACCTTTTAATCTGCCATTCTTTACAATAGCAGATTGTGGAATTAAAACCATTAAAGTCGAATCTTGTTTCCTCTCAACAGGAAATTGAACGGAAGTAAACATTCCTGATAGTATATTAGCATCTGTTTTTCAAGTTCTACTTTAACTAAAAATTGTCCACCAGTATTTTTTGCTGAAGTACTAACTTCAGTAACTTTTCCTTTAATGGATTTATTTAATGACTTAACTAAAACATCAACCATTAGTTCCTGATTTTATTTGAGAAATATCAGTTTCTGGAACCATGGCAGTTACTTCAAAATTACCAGGAGCTTCTAAAGCAATTAAAGGCATTCCCGGATTTGCCATATCACCATCTTCAATAAACTTATTAGTTATCACTCCACTAAATGGAGCCGTAATATTTGCATAAGAAAATTGAGCATTCACTTCATTTTTCATTTGGTTAGCACTTTCTAATCGTGCTTTGGCCATTTCATAATGAGCTGTCATATCATCCAATTCTTTTTGAGATGCACTATTATCAGCAAATAAACTTTTAAAACGATTGTAATCTTTTTGTGCATTGTTAAAAGCTGCAGTAGCTTCAGTAATACCTGCATTTACTTGAGCTCGTTTGGCTTGTAAATCGGTATTATTAATTGACAACAACAATTGACCTTTGCGAACCTTATCACCTACATTAACATGAACTTTATTTACAAAACCCATCATTCTGGTACTCAAATTAGCACTATTGGTTGCTTCAATCTTACCACTTGCAGTTATAAACGGATTGTTCCCATTTGATGAAACTGAACTTACTTTTACAGATACCGGAATTGAATTATCTGCAACTGCTTTTCTGTCTTCACTACCACAACTCATCATAAATAATGATAGTGTGATGATACTAATGTGTATATGTATTTTTTCATTTTAAATTTATTTATTTTTTCCTATCCCTAACCCTTTCCAAAGGAAAGGGAATTTGTTTTGTTTACCCATCCTAACTTCCTTCCCTTCGAGAAGGATTGAGGATGGGATTATTTAGTTAAAAAGTTTAAGTATGCTTGTGCATAATTGTATTCAAAAATGGTTTGATAATATTCTAATTGCTTTTGAGCATATTGTGTTTCAGTAATTAATAAATCTGATGTTTTTTCCAATCCTTCTTTAAATCGATTTGTTCTAATTCTTAAGGATTCTTCAGATTGTTTTAAAGCTAATTCTGTTAGTTTTAATTTGTTTTCAGCATCTATTAACATTCGCTTGGCTTTGTTAAATTCCAAATTGCTTTTTGAAACATATTGATCTAATTCTAATTTAGATTTTTCAAATTCTGCTTTACTTTTCTGAGCTTTTCCAAAACGTTTTGTCCCTTCTAATATATTCCAGCTCAATTGTGCACCAAATAAATAACCGTTAGCATCACCTTGAAATACCTGGTCGTCATACAACTCGTAGCTGCCAAAAGCATTCAATCGTGGTAAAAAGGCCATTTTATCAGCTTTATACATATTATTATAAGCATCTGAAGCTAATTGCATTGCTTTAATATCTGATCGTTCTTCTGAAATTGCTTTGTTTTCAATACTTAAAGTTAGTAACTGACAAACTATCAGAAGGTTTATAAACTACATTCTGATTTTCATTCATTAAAAAAGACAAGTAATTTGATGCATTTTCTACATTACTTTTTGCAGATTGCAATTGGTTTTGAACTTCAGTGACTCTAACTTCAACAGCCAATACATCAGCACGTTGCAGATAACCTTGAGTAAAACTATTATCAGCCAATTTTTTATTTGAATAGGCAGCTTCCAGGGCTTTTTCTAAAACATCAACAGCTTTATAAGCCAATTGTAATTGCATATAGGCTTTATCGACTTCAAATTCCAAATAATCTGATGTTCTTTCCGTCTGTAATTGCATTGCCTGCATTTTGGTTTTAGCTGCTTTACGTTGGTATATACCATCAACATTGATCAATGGTTGCTGTATCTCAAATTTTGTTGCGTAATTCTCTATCTGTGAAGGATCATTCAACAAAGCCGGATTAAAATCATTTTGAGTCAAGATCTCCTGATTTAATTTAGAACCAAAAGCCATTAAAGGATTAGTTGTTGCAATTCCAGTATGTGACACAGAAATATTAGGCAACAAAACAGCATTAGTTTGTCTGTAATCTGCTTTTGCCAGATTAAAATCCTGTTCAGAAATCTTTAAAGATGTATTGCTTTGAGATACATTGTCTAAAACTTCCTGCTTCGAAATTGGAATCACTTGCTGTGCATTTATAACTGATGTCACAAGTGAAAAACCAAAGGCTAAAATGTATATATTCTTTTTCATTAGTTTTATTTGATGGCACAAAAGTAGGTTAGCAATTCCCGAGTAGCTGTAACTTTAGTATCTATGCTATGTTACTTATGTTACAGTAATTTCAAAATAATAAATACCATAAAGTTAAAGTGAGGTAAATATTCAACCAATGCAGTGGTTTTTAAACATATAAGCTGTTCTGTATTACAGTAAAAAGAAGTATTTTTGAAGTCCAAAGAATTGTAAAAATAATTTCATGAACATAATAAAAAAAGCATCATTAAATATTGAAAAAAAAGGGTTTTTGGATATTGAAACTCCGGATATTGATTATGTAAAAGAAATAAAAAGATTAAAGAAGGAAAAAAATGCTATTCTGTTAGCCCATTATTATCAAATAGATGAGATACAAGAAATAGCGGACTTTGTTGGTGACAGTTTAGCTTTGGCGCAACAGGCGGCAAAAACTGATGCAGATATCATCGTATTTGCCGGTGTCCACTTTATGGCAGAAACAGCAAAGATCTTGAATCCGACTAAAAAAGTGGTCCTGCCTGACCTACTTGCCGGTTGTTCGTTAGCAGATTCTTGTCCGCCTAAAGAATTTTCAGAATTCAAAAAACAGCACCCAGATCATATTGTCGTTACCTATATTAATTGTTCTGCAGAAATTAAGGCATTGAGTGATTATGTCTGCACATCATCCAACGCTAGAAAAATAATTGATTCCATTCCAAAAGACCAACCTATCATTTTTGCTCCCGACAGAAATTTAGGTGCCTATTTAAATAAGGAAACTGGACGTGAGATGTTGCTTTGGGATGGCGCCTGTATTGTCCATGAAGCCTTTTCAATGGAAAAGCTGATAAATCTTCACAAAGAACATCCAGATGCAGAATTAATTGCACATCCGGAATCTGAAGCTCATATGCTTCAAGTTGCTAAATATATTGGTTCTACTTCTGGACTTATTAAATCATGTGAAAAATAGCAAAAAGAAAAAATTCATTGTTGCTACAGAAGCTGGAATTTTATTCCAGATGATGCAGGAAAATCCAGATAAAGAAATCATTCCTGCTCCTGCAGAAGAAGATAATACCTGTGCATGCAGCGAATGTGCTTTTATGAAAATGAATACATTGAAGAAATTGTATCTATGCTTAAAATATGAATTACCGAGCATTGAAGTTGATGCAGAATTAGCAAAAAAAGCCATTGTACCTATAAATAGAATGTTAGAGCTATCTAAATAAACACAGATCTGAAATGAAGGTTGAGCAAAAAGTATTTAAATCTGATTTTTTAGTCATAGGTTCCGGAGTTTCGGGACTCACTTTTGCTTTAAAAGCAGCTACAAAATTTAAAGATTCGAAAGTTACAATTATTACTAAGGATGAGAAAAGCGAATCCAATACCAAATACGCGCAAGGTGGTATTGCAACTGTATATGATAAAACAGTTGATAGTTTTGAGCAACATATTCAGGACACCTTAATTGCTGGAGATGGTTTATGCGATGAAAAAGTGGTTAGAATGGTGGTTAAAGATGCTCCAGACAGATTACAGGAATTAATTGATTGGGGAACTCGCTTTGACATGGGAAAAGATGGTGATTATGATTTAGGTCGTGAAGGTGGACATTCACAAAACAGAATTTTACACCATACAGATATTACAGGAGCAGAAATAGAACGCGCCTTAATTAGAACAAGTTGAAGCTTTACCAAATATTGAGTTTTTAGAACATCATTATGCAATTGATTTAATTACAGAACATCAGGTTAAAAAGGAACAAACTAAGCGTCACACAAAAATTTCCTGCTTTGGTGCTTATGTTTTGGATGAAAAACAATCAAAAGTTAAAACATTCATTAGCAAATTCACTTTATTGGCCGCTGGTGGAAGTGGACAAGTTTATGAAACCACCACAAATCCTGCAGTAGCAACTGGAGACGGTTTAGGCATTGCATATCGAGCCAAAGCTGAAATATCTGAAGTTGAGTTTATTCAATTTCATCCAACTGCTTTATTTAATCCCGGAGAATATCCTGCTTTTTTAATTTCTGAAGCTGTTAGAGGTTTTGGAGCCAAATTAAGAGATTTTAATGGCAATAAATTTATGCACAATTACGATGAACGTGAAGAATTAGCCTCCAGAGATATTGTTGCCAGAGCGATTGACAATGAACTGAAGAAAAGTGGCTCACCTCATGTGTATTTAGATTGTACGCATTTGGATCATGAAAAAATTTAAAGACGCATTTTCCAAATATTACCGAAAAATGTGCGAGTTTAGGCATTGATGTTGAAAAAAGATTTTATTCCTGTGGTTCCTGCTTCGCATTACATTTGTGGAGGTGTAAACGTGAACAAAAATGCTAAAACATCCATTAAAAAACTATATGCTTGTGGCGAAGTAACAAGAACCGGTTTACATGGTGGAAACAGATTAGCATCCAACTCATTATTAGAAGGTTTGGTCTATGCGCATAAAGCATTTTTACATGCGAGTAAAAAGTTTGATAAAACACCAATGCCAGACAATATTCCGGAATGGAATGATAGTGGTGTAATTAAAGAATATGGAAAAAATATTAATTACTCATGACAGAAATGAAGTAAAAACCATTATGAGCAATTATGTTGGCATTGTAAGGTCCAACGAGCGTTTAAAACGTGCTGAAAAACGTTTACATGTGCTTTATGAAGATAACAAACGGTTGTATGACCATTCTGAATTATCTGCAGATTTGTGTGAATTAAGAAACTTAATTACAACAGCCTATTTAATAACACAGTTCTCAAAAAAACGAACAGAAAATTGTGGTGGATTTTACAGTTTGGATTTAGTTTGATAATCGCGAGTGCTTCCATGTCCTCCAGCTACAATAACCATAATTTTAACGCTTAAAATTATAAATTTAAAAAACTGAAGAAACGGATTCATCATTCTAAATCGCATTCTTGGAGATATTCTTTTCATAATGTTTATATTTGTTATTTTTGCTATTGACTTCGTAATTATTGATTTCATTCTGGAATCAACCACCAAAATGGTCGCATTTTGGCTTTCCACAAAAAGGCATAATGCAACATAAGTTTAAGCCAATGTCCTGCTAATCCAATAGCTCCAAAGGTTTTGCCTAAATGTCTTCCATGTGAATCTGGATATTTAACAAAATCCGGTACAATTGGATACGTGGTGATACTAACGCCACTTCCATCCCAAAATCCATAACCAGCAGACGCAATACATGCTGCTCCCATATTTCCCATTGAGCCTTTATGATGTAAATCTTCTTTTCCTTTTTTAATGGTGTCGATAATGTTATCAGCCACTAATTTTGCAGTAATTCCAGAAGGCATTCCTGTTCTTGGAGGCGCAGGAAAAATATCTGTTCCGTTTTTACTTTTTCGTGGTTTAGAAATAGTATGTGGTGGCGCAAATGCAATTCCAGGAGCAAAAATATTTTTGTAACTCGGATTTTGATAAGTTTCCGGCCAATCCTGAACGGTCCACTCTTCGTAAGGTCTTGGTGTATAATCTGCATCTACTATCATGAAACCTTTAAAAAGTTTATCGGTGATGTCTTGATTGTTTTTATCAAAAGCCTTAAATCCATGACCTGAAAAAGCCGGAATTAACATAGAGAAATCGAAGGCTTCCGTTTTATAATCACCATCCAAATTTTCGTAATGCGCTATACCATCTTCAATTTTATTAACGCCTGCACCAAGTATCCATTTAATGCCTCTGTCGTCAAAAATCATTTCAATCATTTCACTGGATTTCATAATCATATCACCATAACTCATCAACATACCATCCATACCAAAATCACCTAAACTGTATTCGTTGGAAATCCAAGTAACTTCAGCCATATCGCGAACTTTATGACGTCTTAACTCTTGCTCAACGTTCAAAATATATTCAAAAGCAGCACCTTGACAGGTTGCTTTAGCATGTCCTGTTCCAATAAGAATTTTAACCTTTTTTCCTTGTTTCATCAACTCAATCTGCTCTTTCAATCCTTCCCAGGCATGCTCGGCATGTCCATAAGTACAAACAGAATAGGTTCCGTTTTTTCCTGGAATCAAGCCATTAGTCCCTTCAAAATTTAATTTTGGCCCTGTTGCATTAATCAAATAATCATAGGTTACTTTTTCTTGAGTTCCTTTCTTCTCTCCTACTACATATTCGGCTAACACATATGGTTTGCTTTCTGATGAATCTCCTTCTGGATGAAAAGTAAGCGCCTTAGCTTGTTTAAAATCGATTCCTTTTCTTTTGTACAAAGGCGCCAAAGGGAATAACAATTTTTTGGCTTTCATTCTGCCAATTCCAACCCAAATATTCGAAGGTATCCATTGGTAATTACTATTAGGAGACACGACAACAACCTCATGCTTTTTAGACAGTTTTCTGCGTAAATGTGAAGCAGCAACATGACCTGAGATTCCTGCTCCTAAAACAACTATTCTTGACATAGATTTTTTTTAATGTTAAATATATTTTGACTAATGCACGCTTACAGTTACAATTGTTACAGATTAAACCCTAGTAACTTGTATCATCCAGTTTTACCTTACCATAAAAAGTTTTATACAGAAATAAAAAATAACCAGCTAAAAGTGGAGCACCTATAACCACAATTGTTAACATAATTCCTAGTGATTTTTGTGAAGAAGCTGCATTGTAAATGGTAACACTGTATTCGGGATCTATAGTTGACGGCAACAAAACAGGGTACAACTGAAAAGCTACCAACATCAATAAAAATGCCATGGTTAAAGATGAAAAAATAAGTGCAAATCCATAATTCTTCTTTGCTATAAGCCTAGGGACGTTGGCAACTGCTAAGAAAGACAACAATGGGATAATGAAAAATATGGGTGTTTCCTTAAAATTGTCAGTTACACCGGGTATAAATATCAATGTATATAAAGATGTTATAGAAAAACTTACTATAAAAAATATCATCCCATTTTTAAGAAGATAGGTTAATCTGGCATGTAATCGGCCTTCAGTTTTTAATAATAAAAAAATAGCCCCTTGTGTCATAAAAATTGACAGCGTAGTAAATCCAACCATAATGGCATAAGGACCTAAGAATGAAAAGAAGATTCCACCCTTGTAGCTAAAGTTTTCACCAATTGCAAATCCTTCTAAGATATTTCCCAGCACTACACCAAGTAAAAAAGCTATTAAGGTATTTGAAACAAAATAAATGACATCCCAGGTTTTGCGCCACCAGAGCATTTCTTCGGCGCTTCTGAATTTTATGGCTGAGGAACGTAATACTAGTAACATTAAAAACAACATAAAAGGAATGTACATTGCCGATAGCATAGTAGCATACATCACAGGAAATCCAGCAAACAAAGCACCTCCACCAATGATCAACCACACTTGATTAGCATCCCATAATTGGTCCAATGGCATTAATGGCTATTCTTCTGCTTAAGTCTTTTTTAAAGAACAAATGCCAAGCACCTGCGCCATAATCAAAACCTTCTAAAATGGCATAACCTGAAAATAATAAGTCCAACAACTAAGTACCAAAGAGTTGGATAATCTATACCTAAAAATGTTTCCATGTAATTTCTTTTAAATAATTTCTAATTCATTTTTGGCCTCATCATAAGGACCATGTTTAATTTTTTTGTTTAAAGAGTATAAAAACAATACCAGTAATAAGAGATATAAATTACTGCAAATAGAATTAATGAAAACAAAATTTGATTGGCTGATACTTCTTGTGAAAAACCTTCACTTGTTCTCAAATGACCATAAACAATCCAGGGTTGTCGCCCCATTTCGGCTGCAAACCAACCCGCTTGGTTGGCAATTTGAGGTAAAATAACGGAAAAAGAGAAAATCCACATTAACCATTTTGTTTCAAATAATTTTCCTCTCCACCACAAAAAACTAGCATAAAAAGTTATGGCTATTAAAAACATGCCGATTGAGATCATGATATGATAAAATTGAAAAACAGCATTAACCTGACCAGGTCTGATCTTCTTTAGGAAATGCATTTAAACCTGTAATTGGTGCCTCAAAATCTTGATGGACCAAAAATGATAATCCTCCGGGAACACCTATTCCCGAAACTTTTTGAGTTTCATTATCAACCCATCCTAAAAGATATAGATCTGCAGGAGCTGACTTTTCATAGTGTCCTTCCATGGCTGCTAACTTTGCAGGCTGATTTTCTGCAACACCATCAGCAGAAGAATGTCCAGAAAGCAATTGGGTAAATGAAACAACAGCAGCAACGATCAATGCAATTTTGAATGCCCTTTTAGATAATTCAACATACCTGCCTTTTCTAATATAATACGCATGAACACTTAAAACCATAAAAGCGCCAGCTAAAAATGCACCTTGCCATGTATGTATAATTCTGTCTATACTGGAAGGATTTAAAACCATTTCCCAAAAATCGGTCACTTCAGCTCTTGCGTTTAATCCCTCACCAACTATATGATATCCTGCAGGAGTCTGCTGCCAGCTGTTTGCAACAACAATCCAAACAGCCGAGAACATAGAGCCTAAAAATACACCAATGGTGGATATAAAATGCACTTTGGGAGAAACTCTGTTCCATCCAAAAATCAATATTCCAAGAAATGTGCTCTCCAATCCAAAAGCAAATAAACCTTCAGCTGCTAAAGCACTGCCAAAAATATCACCTACATATTTTGAATATACAGCCCAATTAGTTCCAAATTCAAATTCCATTATAATACCTGTAGCTACACCTATTCCGAAAATAATTGCAAATATTTTTAACCAAAAACGAGTTAAAATTTCGTACTCTTTGTTTCCAGTCTTTAAATACAAACCTTCCATGATCACCATTATAAGCCCTATCCCGATACTTAAAGGAGGATAGATATAATGAAATGCGATAGTAAAAGCAAATTGTATTCTGGCTAATATTTCAACATCCATAGTTTATTAATTATTGAGTAAAATTAGCTAGGCTTTTAAAAACACTTAGCAACATATGTTACTAAAAAAAAGCAGCTTGAAAACTGCTAAAAGATCTTTATTGAATATTAATTGATTTTTTTATCAGAATCTACATTTAATATTTCTCCACTCAACTGCAGTAATTCCAACTCTAGAAGTTTTGCATCATATTTTGCATTATTATAAGGCTGTTTTAGAATTCAATAGATTGATTTGTGCCTGACGGAATTCTATTGAAGTAACCTGACCCAGTTTATATCGTTCCTCAGTTCTTTCAAAATTATTCTGATTTGTCAATACGTTTTTTTCCTGAGCCTGAAGAACAAAAAATGCATTTTGATAGGAATCATAAACTATTATTCAAATTGTTTTTAAGGATCTCTAGCTGTTGCTCTTTTAAAATCTGCTGATTTTCCAAAGCAATTTTGGCATTCGCCACTCTTGTTTTGGTGCTACCTCCATCAAATAAATTCCACGACAGATTTATTCCCGCATTTAAGTCCTGTCGAATTTGATCCTGCTAAAAATGAAGTCGGCGGATTGATACTTTTATTCCAGCCATATGAGGATGTTAAACCAGCTGTTGGCAAATAGCCGGATTTATTGAGTTTTAAATTGAATTCACTTATCGCTATATTTTTTTCAAACTGCTTTAACAATACATTATTTTCGATTGCTTTGTTAAACAATTCTTCAAAGGATATCAATGAAATGAAGTCCACGTCTGTTTCAACTTCATAGCTTAGATCTTGCTGAGAACCCAGAACAATATTCAAATCACGTTTGACATTGAAATATTGTTGTTTTGAGTTTATATAATTAATACTGTCATTGTTGACATCTACTTCGGCATTTAACAATTCTAATTTAGTTGATTGACCATATTCATATTGATATTGAGCTCGCTCCAACCTTTGTTTTGATATCTTCAAAGCCTCATTTAAATTATTAGTATTTTCTGATAGTCTTGCAATTTGAAAATATACACTAAACAATTGCAAATACATGTTCTCAATGGTTTCTCTTGCCTGCAATTCAGATAAATTATAAGTTTCCTTTA
Organism: uncultured Flavobacteriaceae bacterium; assembly: GCA_963827785.1. Classification (GTDB taxonomy): domain Bacteria; phylum Bacteroidota; class Bacteroidia; order Flavobacteriales; family Flavobacteriaceae; genus Site-B1. The sequence continues at coordinate 144,806 of CAWHCT010000019.1, forward strand.
ATTGCTTGTAATTATACTTTCTGCCTAAACCATCAAAAATGGTATAATTCAATCCAATTGAAGCATTAAAAGATTTCGTTTCTGCGCCATTCACAGTAGTTGTTGAACCATCCTGCCGTTCAATTTCCTGATTGCTGTTGTTATAATTTGCTCCTGCACTAGACGTAACTGTTGGTAAAAACCCAGTGTTATAAACGCTGGAATTGTTTTTTGCAATTTCAACATTATTAGTCGCAATTTTAACGCCATAATTATTCTCTAATGCAATTTCCAAGGCCTCTTTTTTTGTCAATATATCTTGCGAACTTACTTGAATTGCAAGAAATACAAGCAGTGTAGTTGTATGTTTTCTTAATGTAATTCATCATCCTCATAATTAGATTCAATAATTGCTCTTTCAACTTCTTCTTTAGTGATATCTTTTCCAGTTATCATCCATTTAATAAATACTTTAATGGAATTAGATACAGATAATAACAAAGGCAACATAACCAATGTTAAAACCGTTGCAATACCAATTCCGTAAGAAATGGAAACTGCCATTGGTTTTAAAAATTGTGCTTGTCTACTTCCTTCTAACAATAAAGGTGCTAAGCCTGCAATAGTAGTTAATGAGGTTAAGAAGATGGCTCTAAAACGGGATTTTCCTGCTTGTATTAAGGCATCATCAAACTTCATGCCTTCCATTTAAATATTGAATTTACCTATTAATACCAGACCATCATTGACCATAATTCCTATTAAAGCAATAATACCTAACCATGATAAAATATTTATAGGAAAGCCATGAACAAAATGACCAAAGGCTACTCCAATTAAACTAAACGGAATCAATAACATCAACAACAATGGTTGACTGTAGGTTCTGAAAGTAAAGGCAATAACGATATATATTAAAATCAAAATTATGGGTCCAACCAATTTAACAGAAGCTGATTGTTTTTATTTGCTTCTCTATTCTGACCTTCATATAATGCAGAAACCGTTGGATATTTTGATATTATTTCTGGCATAATTCGATCTCTAATATCATCCAAAACATCTGTAGCACTATCGTCCGGAGATTTTAAATCGGCTGTTATTTGAATCTCTCGTTTACCTTCTAAATGATTGATCGCTACATCACCTCTTTCAATTTTATAAGTAGCAATTTCAGAAAAAGGAACTCTACTTCCAGAAGGTGTAATAATCCACATATCATCTAAATCCTTAATAGACGAACGGTCTTCCTTTTTATATCGAACCCAAACTTTGATTTCATCTTGTCCACGTTGAAAACGTTGTGCTTGAAACCCAAAGAAACCAGAGCGAACCTGACTCATTATGCTTTGAAGATTTAAACCCAAAATATTGGCTTTATCTTTTAACTGGATTTGAATTTCCTTAATTCCAGCAGGATCATTGTCTGAAACATCTTTTAAAACTGAATTACATTTCCAATTCAGATTTCAATTCGGCTTTAGCCGCTTTAAGTTCTGTTATATTATTTCCTAAAAGAGAAACCGCAACAGGACTTCCTCCAAAATTTCCACCAGATCCAAATATCAAACTTTCAACACCATACACTTTTCCAGTTAAATCTCGTATTTTATTGGTTACTTCCTGCGATTCTAAATCGCCTCTTAACTCACCAGGCAATAAATTAACCGTTAAAGATGCATTGGAAGTACCCGGACCAATTCGTTTTATAACATTCTGAACCACAGATTGCCCATCAAACTGTTCTTTATCGTATTCTTCATTGACTATCCAAACCTTTTCTTCGATGCTCGAAATGATTGAATCTGTAATCATTTCGTTTGTCCCTTGTGGCATTTTAAGTTCTATAGATACTCTATCACTTGCAATTCTAGGGAAAAATGAGGTACCAACAATTCCGCCTCCAATGGCTCCAATACTAAATATTAATAAGGCAATTGGAATGGCAAACCCAAAAATTTTTTCTTAAGAAAAACGTTAAATAAGGAACATAAACCGCATCTCTAAAATTTATTAAATATTTATCTGCTCCTTTATTTAATTTAATAAAAAATGCATTGAATTTATTTGGATGCCTGTCTTTTCGCTGCAGCGCTTTTGAATGTGCTACGTGAGCAGGTAAAATTATTAAAGCTTCTATCATCGAAACCAACAAGGTTAAAATAACGACCGTTGAAACTTCACCAAAAAACTCACCAATTCTTCCATCTAAAAAGAAAGAACGTAGAAAAAGCAATCATGGTAGTCAATAATGCTGAAACAACTGGTGGTAATACTTCTACAGTTCCATCTATGGCAGCTCTTATTGGTGATTTACCTTTTTCATAATGATGATAAATATTTTCTCCAATTACAATACCATCATCCACCAAAATACCAATCACGATAATCATCCCGAAAAGCGATAATACATTAATGGTTACTCCCAATTGAGCTGCGAAAATAAACATCCCGAAGAATGAGATTGGAAGCCCAAAAGCAACCCAAAATGCCAAACGTGCATTTAAAAATATAGCCAAAAAGAATAAAACCAATAACACTCCCATAATGGCATTCTTCACCAACAATTCTGTACGTTGGTTTAAAGTAATAGATGAATCACTTGACACATTTAACTTGAACATTGTCGTGCTGCTGATTGAATTTATCAATGTATTGTCTTAACATCTTCTGCAGAGACAATTAGATCTTCACTATTGGTGTTACTCACTGAAATATTAATGGATTTTTTACCATTAAAATAAATTCTATCAGGCGTTTCAGACCAGGTGTCCTGCACATCTGCCACATCTTTTAATCTGATGATATTTCCATTAGATTCTGCTCGAACAATAATATCATAAAGTTCGTCTCCATAATACGAACGGTTTCTGGCTCTAATTAAATAATCCTCTTCACTGGTTTTAATATTTCCACCCGTAATTAAGATATTGGTTCTGCTTACGGCATTGGCAACATCTTGAAATGACAAATTATAGGCTCTTAAATCGTTTTCTCTTACAGAAATCGCTATTTCTTCTTCTGGAAAACCAGAGATAGATACTTGTGAAATACCTTCAATACCTCGTAAATCGTTTTCGACAGTTCTGGCATATTGCTTTAAGGTCGATAAAGGAATATTATCACCACTTAAAGTAAAACTGATTGTTTGCCTTGTGGTTTCAACTTTTGCAATAACAGGAGGTTCCATACCACTTGGAAAGGAAGGAACTCTATCTACTGCGTTTTTAACATCTGTAGAACAACATCAATGTTTTTGCCTTTTTCTGTCTCTACACTAATTGCTGCAGAATTTTCCTGTGATACAGAAGTGACACGTTCCACACCAACAATACCCTTTAGGTTGTCTTCAATTTTAAGTACAACACCTTCTTCCATTTCTGCTGGTGATGCGCCTGGATAAGTGAGACTAATCTGAATTAATTTTGAATCTGTTAATGGGAAAAACGATGATTTCATCGATTTTGCACCTATAGCTCCAAATACTAGAAAAGCTAATATCGTTACATTAACAGCAACAGGAAATTTTATAAAATAACTTATGACTTTTTTCATCTGTAATTCTGTTATTGCTTGTCTTCAAAGATTTTTACTTGCATGCCTTGATACGCTCCAGGTGTTGGTTTTGACAACAATAATGTCCCATTTTCAATACCTTTGATTACAGCACTTTCCGCCGAGAAATAAACGGGATCTACATCTATTAAATCTAAAATTGAATCTCTTACAATATAACAATTGCTTATTATCCACCAATAATTTTCTGGAAATTTCAATGGCATCTTTTTCACTTCTTGCCGATAAATTAGCTTCCAAATAAGTGCCTTCTCTTAAATCGCTGTGGGCTACTTGAATGTAGGCTTTAATAGTTTGAGAGGTTGCATCCACTTTCCCATTAATTCTGATCACTTTTCCCGTATACTCTTTTGTTTTTTCATGATTATGAAGCTTCACAGTATTGCCTTTCTTTAACAAATCGGCAAATTCGGCATTAACAGATACTTCCATTTCATACACACTTGGGTCGATAAATTCACCTAACTTCTGCCCTGCTCTAACCAAAGTTCCCGGAGTTACTAAAGCTTCAGTTAAAATCCCATTATAAGGTGCTTTTAAATTGTATTTCCCCAATTTTACTTCAAGGTTTTTCACATTGAAGTAAGCCGAATTAATTCCCCTTCCGGAAATAAAGAACTTTTCCTTATCTGAATTTAAAGCTGGCAATTCGGGTGTGGTTTTATTGATATCAAAGCTATTTAAATAGGCCTGCCATTTTTGATATTCATCAGGATAATCCAAACGAATATCTGGCATTATGGAAGTTAGAACTATTATAAAAATTACTTTTTTGCGATTGGAGATTTGCATAGAACTCATCACTATTTATTCTGATGATATTCTCGCCTTTATAATAGGAAGTACCTGCTTTGAATTCTTTAGTTGATGGTTTTAGAACACCTTGAACTTCTGCATATAACTCGATTTTATGTTTTGCAGTCAGGTTCCCACTGGTTGTAATTATAATAGGAATGTCTTTGTTTTGAACTTCTTCAACAAATACAGTCTTGACAATTTTATCGAAGGATGGTTTTGGCTTCTTTTTGTTATCAATTAGATACTTAGCAATAAACACGGCTCCTACTAACAATAAAACACCTAATACAATGGATATTATTTTTCTCATTTTGATTGGTTATATAGATTCTATTTCAGAATCAAAATTAGATTGAATTTTCTTTAAAGTTTTAATTATTTGTTGTTTCTCTGAAGTAGAAATATTCTGCTCCATCGTTTTAATCATATCATTAATGGCTGGTTTACACTTTTTAAATGTTTCTTTACCGAAATCGGTTAAATACACATGATTAATGCGCTTGTCTTCTTTACATTGCTTTCTTACGATATAATCTTTCTTCTCCATTTTTGAAAGCAAACGTGTGAGTGATGATTTATTACGCAAGTGTTAAATAGGCTAATTCGTTTTGACTTAAACCATCATTATCATGCAAGCGCTTTAAAACTATCATCTGTTCTTTGGATAAATCCAGACCATGATTGTTGAAATTTTCCTGTAAATAATATTCTAAAATCTTAACAGTCCTTCCTAACCAAGGACCAATGGAGTTTTCAAAATCGACTACTATGACTTTCAGATTTCATTTTGCAAATATAAAAAAAACTTTAAATAGTTGCATATGCAACTATTTAAAGTTTTATGTAATGTAAAATCAGCTTAACCTAAAGAAACTTTATAATCTTGAAAGCTGTCTGTTAAACGCCCTTAGGTGATTGTTAGAGGCACGAAGTAAATTAGAATATACTTGCCTAATGTATTCATCATTTGTGTTTGCAATAGCTTTTTCTAAATCTGCAATATCTGTTTCTTCAATTAGTATTCCTACTAGAAAAGCATCATGCCTTGATTTCCCTCCTTTTTCGATTAAATTATTATACATTTTTTGCAAATCGTCATTATAAAAAACACCTCTTTTATCGCTTAATTTATATTCAAAATTATGATCATCAAGTAAGGTTTGTATCATGTCCATATGTTGTTGTTCACTTTGTTTAATATTATTGAACACTTTTAAATTCCACATGTCATCTAAATACTCATAAACATCTCTGGCTACTTTTTCTTCTTCTAGCATAAATTTCATGTCAGCAATTGTTTGTTCTGTATGAGATGTATTTTGACTAAAACTATTCATGCTAAATAAGATTAAAAGTATAATTACTGTTTTATTGATTACATTGCTCATGATTACTACTTATTATAAGGTTATATTCTTCTTGAGTTAAAAATTGTGGTGTATAGCTATTTCCTGAATTTTCAATTGATGATACAAAACTCCTTAAATGGTTTCTTGAGCCACATTGAAGACTGCCAAAAACATCTTTTAAAGCAGTATTGGATGTGGCATCAATATATTCTTGTAAGTCTACAATATCCAAGTCTTCAATTGTTGCTCCAATTTGCAAGGCATTTTCTGTACTTAAACTACCTTCAATTGCAAACTGATCAAATAAAGCCTGAAGTTCCGAGTCAAAGAACTCACCATCAGGTAAAATTGAATAATCAATCATATTCACATCTAACAAATTGATAATAGCATCCATATGACTTTGCTCGCTGTTGCCAATGTTTGAAAATAGGTTTATATTCCATAAATCATTTAGAAATTTATAAGTATCTCTGGCCAGTTTTTCTTCTTCCAACATAAATAATAAAGCATCGGTATCCGCTTCTGTTAAATCCTCATTCTGTATGTTGTCTGTTTCAATTAAATTGTTTTCAACATTCATTCCATTAAAATCATCATTATCAGAACAGGACATCATGAAACCAACAAATAAGAAGCTGGCAAGAATAGAATATACTTTGATAATTCTCATAATTAATCTATTTATAATTTGGTGTAAAATTCTGAAAAACAGAAACATAATTACGCAACAAAGGATACAGTAGTATGCAACATTAGTTACTTTAAATTATACATTAAAGACTTTTGTGTCTTTTTTTAAAATTGTGACATTTATCACATTTAGAATCCAAAATTGAACATATTTTTAGCCTATGATTATGAGTTCAAAAATCCTATCCATAATTTTGACCACAATTATACTATTTAGTAGCATGAGGGTTAGTTTTACCTATGCCTACTATCAACTGGATCCTATTGGTTTTATAGAAAACTTATGTGAAAATAAAGACAAGCCCGAATTACAATGTAACGGTAAATGTCATTTAAAAAAGGTAGCTGAAAGCAATTCTGAAAACCAACAAAATCCTCCTAAGTTCACATCCTTAAAAGAAATCACTTTTTTTGTTGTAGATATATTTGAAATAACTTTTATAAGCATAAAATATTCATCAAATAAAAACTTTGAATATAAAAACCTTTATGCCTTTTCAGGGATCCATAAAATTGACAGACCTCCTCAGATATAATCTTTACAATTCTACAGTAAGCTAAATTTTTAGCTAAACTCAATTTATTAATAATTAACATTCTAATATGAAAATATATTATAGCGTGCTTATGTGCATGCTTATATCCAGCTTGTCAATAGCTCAGCAGAAAAAAGAAACAGCTAAAGACAGTATAATAAATAAACATGTCCAACTTGATGAAATAATTGTTGTAGGAAATGCAAAAACAGACCCTATTCACACAACGGAGTTTTATAATAATGAAGAAAAAGTCGTTCAACCAAAGAACGTAGCAGATCTGTTTAACGATATTAATGGATTCTCTGTGATAAAACGCGGTAATTATGCTATTGATCCAACCTTCAGGGCTTCTCAATATGAACAATTAAATATTCAATATGATGGAGGCACAAAAGCTATGCATGCATGCCCTAACCGAATGGATCCTATTACTACACATATAATTCCAGAGGAAATCGCAAAAATTGAAATAGTTAAAGGTCCATATACAGTGCGATATGGAGCTACTTTTGGAGGAGTCATCAACATGGTCACTCAAAAACCAAATGTGGAAGATCTTGGATTCCACGGAAAGGTTTCCGGAGGTTATGAGAGCAATGGTGATTCCTATGTTTCTATGCTTCAATTACAACAGATCAATGAAAAATATGATATTGTTGGTAATGTGGGTTATAGAGATTTTGGAAATTATGAAGATGGAGATGGAATAGAAATTCCCTCCTCATTCAGAAGTACAGATTATGGCCTAAAAGTTGGTTTTAATTTTGACGAAAGTCAACGTTTACAAGCTCATTGGAGGCAATCCTTTGGTAGAGATGTGCTGCACGCCGGGTTACCTATGGACACTGACTATGACAATAGTAGTATTCTATCATTAGATTATAAAATGACTAATCTTAACGGATTAATTAAAAGCTTAACGGCTAAAGCCTATTATAGTTATGTAGACCACCTCATGACAAATTTTAGTCGACCATCTTTTATGATGACAGCCGCAGAATCGGCTGTAGAAGCAACAACTATTGGCGGGAAACTGGAATTACAATGGAGCCCATCTGAAAAATTTACAATATTTAGTGGATTGGATGCACAACATGTAGCTCGAGATGGTGGAAGAACTCGCTTGGTCAAGGTTATGAATGGAAACCCTCTGCCTAATCCTATGACATTTAACGATAAGGTCTGGCAAGATTCCTATATAACCGATTTAGGAGTATTTACGGAAGCTAAATGGTTTGCAAACAACTCAACCATACTAACTGCAGGATTTCGATATGATAATGTTAATTCAGATATACAGGACCCAGAAGACGATTTTGCATCATTGTATGATTTAGAAAAGCGCACAGAACATAATTTTAGCGGAACGGTTTCCGTTAAAAAAATAGTTTCGGATAATTTTACTTTAGAAGCAGCATTTGGTCGTGGAGTACGCTCTGCTAATATGATTGAGCGTTATATCAACCATTTTACAGTTGGACAAGATTCTCATGAGTATATTGGCAATCCAAATTTAGATGCAGAGGTAAACAATCAATTCGAAATTGGTTTTAAGGGATTTGAAATTTTAGGTAATGGCGTTAATAAATTTAGTTATTCAACATCATTCTACTACTCTACCTTCGAAAATTATATAGTTGCAGTTGTAGATGAATCGCTAAATAGAAAATATATGCCGATGCTTGAACCACGACATCCAAAAGTGTTTAGAAACTTGGAGAATGCTTATAAGACTGGTTTTGAAATAATGGGTAAATTAGATTTTCTAAATGATTATTTCTTTAAAACTGAATTAGCCTATGTGTATGCCAAAAACAATGATTTAAATGAATCTTTACCATTGAGCCCTCCATTTTTAACTAAGATTAGCGTTGGTTTCGAAAAGGATAAATATTGGGCGAATGCTCAATATAATATCACTTCAAAGCAAGCAAATATTGCAGAAAGTTTTGGTGAAACAGAAACAGATGGTTACCAAACTTTAGATATAAGATTAGGAGTAAAACCTATGAAAAATGTTATACTCGGACTTGCGGCATTAAATGTATTTGATGAAGCTTATCACAATCATTTAAATTTTTCATTTAATAATCAAGCAGATTTTGGTCGTTTACCAATTACAGAACCCGGAAGGAATTTTACAGCTTTTTTGCAATATAAATTCTAACAAAAAAGAGGGCTAAAAAGCCCTCTTTTTTAATTAACACTCTTGTCTTTCAAGAATCTTTTTTCTTTTTACCACTGGTCATAAATATAATAAGTGTCGCAATCAAAATAACACATACAAGGGCAAATATACCAATCATGATGACTCCATTATTCCAGTTATATAGAGCGATAGTTTGATTTATCATAAGACAGTTCTTTATTTTTTTAAAATTAAGAATGTTGTGAAACCCTATTCATGATATTTATCATAAATGAATAAAAAAAGGGAAGCAAATCTTCCCTTTTTTGTAATTAATCATTAAAAATATATCAAAACTTACTACAACAATGTAGTAGGACAAACATACTCAGTTAAAGGTGCTTCTGTTTCTTTAATATCTTTAAAACCACCTCTTACATCTGTAACTCTTTTAACACCATTTGCCATAAAAATGGAGGCTGCTATTAGAGAACGATATCCACTTGCGCAATGCAAGAAATATTCTTTATTAGGATTAATTTCTGCAAAATTTTGGTGAATATCATCCAATGGGAAGTTCTCTACTCCTTGCACATGTTCTGATAAGTATTCTGATTCTTTTCTAACATCCACAGGTTTTTCCATTTCTCCTTTTGCCAGTTTCTTCACAAATTTAGCCGCAGAGATTGAACCTATATAATCCACTGGAAACTTATGACTTTTCCAGTTTGGCATTCCTCCTTCTAAATATCCTAAAGTATTATCATAACCTACTCTTGAAAAGCGAGTTACAATTTCATTTACTCTATTCTCACTATCCGCAATAAAAATAATTTTTTGGTTGATGTCTTTAATTAATGAGCCTACCCAAGGTGCAAAATTACCATCAATACCAATATACCATGCTCCAGGAACTGTTCCTTCTTCAGCATATAATTCTTTACTACGCGTATCAACTACCAAAATATCTTTTTGCTCACTCATTTCTCTAAATGTGGCAGCATCTAATGGTGTTGTTCCTTTATGCAAAATGTCCTCAATACTTGTATTGATCGTTTTGTTCATTCTAACATTATTAGGAAAATATTGTGGTGGTGGTTTTAAACCAGTAGTCACTTCCACAATAAATTCCTCTTTGGTCATGTCTGCTCGAAGTGCATAGTTTGTTTTCTTTTGATTTCCAAGTGTATCAAATGTTTCAGAACTCATATTTTTACCACATGCGATCCTGCTCCATGATTGGATACACAATAATATCATCAGGCAAAGGTCATTATTTTATTACGTAAGGAATCAAATAAAGATCCTGCCAAATCTTTTTCTGTTAGTTTACCTTGCTTTTACTGCTAGATCAGGACGACCAACATCACCAATAAATAAGCAATCGCCAGTTACATACATAAGGTGTGTTTCCTTCTTCATCTGTTATTAAATAGGAGGATGATTCCATGGTGTGACCTGGTGTATGTAATAACGTTAATTTTACCTCCTCCTAAAGGAAATTCTTCACCATCTTTTCCATTATAAATATCATATTCTGCGGTCGCATTGGGGCCAAAAATTATTTTAGCACCTGTTTTTTGAGCTAAGTCATATTGTCCTGACACGAAATCGGCATGAAAATGAGTTAAGAATACATATTTAATTTTAGCCTTATCTGCCTCTGCCATTCTTAAGTATGGTTCGGTTTCTCTTAAAGGGTCAATCACTGCTGCTTCGCCATTTGACTCAATATAATAAGCCATTTCTGCAAGACATCCTGTAAATAATTGTTCAACTTTCATCTTAGTGTTTTTTAATAATTTTATTTTTTAATAATTTTTTTAAAATTAGTTAAAATTCTATGCTGCCTATGTAACATCTGTTACATAAGTTACGATTTTAACTTTTATTTATTAGTTTGTTTAACATATTTTATGAATTTATCACTTTTATATGCCTTTTTTTTGTTTGATTCGTAAAAATCAACTGCATCCTGGATGCTCATAAAAAAATGATCCTCATTCACTTTATTCATAAATCCGGAACTAATCATTTTATCTCTTACCGGCCCTTTGATTCCCGTGTAAAACACATTCTATTCCTCGAGAGTGAAAATCTTCGTGAATCTCTTCAAGAGCATGTAAGGCAGTACTATCAACATTGTTAATACTTTCTCCATCAATTATCAGCACTTTTAGTTTATCCCCTTTACGATTTTCATAATCGTACAGTTTATCTTTAAAATAATTAATGTTGGCAAAAAACAATTGCGCATCAAAACGGTAGATCAAAATTTCATTGTTGACTTCCAAATTATCAAATCGTTTTATATTTCTATAAAAATGAGAATTGGGAACTTTTGCCAATTGTGCTGTATGTGGATTTGTTGTTTTGAACAAAACCATTGCCAAGGATAGAATAACACCAATTCCAATTCCTATTTCGACACCAAAAACCAGAGTTCCTAAAAACGTAACAATAAGGGTTAAAAAATCGGTTTTATTACTTTTGAACAGATGAATGGCTTCTTTATAATCTATTAGTCCAAAAACCGCAACCATGATGACAGATGCTAAGATTGCCTTAGGTAAATTGTAGAAATATGGCGTCAAAAATAATAGGGTTATAATAATTAATACTGCACTTATAATTGAAGCTAATCCTGTTTTGGCTCCTGCCTGATCGTTTACAGCCGTTCTTGAAAATCCACCTGTTGTTGGATAGGATTGAAAAAATGATCCAAAAACATTTGATAAACCTAAGGAAATAAGCTCTTGATTGGCATCAACTTTATGATCTCTATGTTTTGTTTGAATAGCTTTAGCGACAGCAATACTTTCCATAAAACTTATCAAAGCTATGGTAAGTGCCATTGGAATTAACAATTCAATAATGTTCACATCAAAAATTGGAATTATGAAACTTGGCAGCGAACCTGGAATATCCTTTACAATATTTACAGCATTTTGACCTTCCCCTAAACCAAACAAAGAAACGACAAGAATCCCGAAAACTACTGCAAAAAGTTGACCTGGAAGTGATTTCTTTATTCTTTTTGATATCACTATTATTAAAATCCCAAACAGTCCAATTGCTAGTTCAATCCAGTTAATTTCATTTATATTTTCAATTGCCTTCAGAATGATCTCATGCACATGGTGACTTCTTGGAATTTCAACACCTAATAAATGTTTTAATTGACTTAAGCCTATAATTAAAGCTGCCGCAGAGGTAAAACCGCTTACAACAGGGTGAGAAAGAAAATTTACTAAAAATCCTAATCTGAAAACACCTAGTAAAAATTGAATGAGTCCTACCATTAATGCCAAAAGTATTGCATATGCAATATATTGTTCAGTTGAAATACCTTGAAAGGACCCAATAGCTGTTGCCGTCAATAAAGAGACCATTGCTACCGGACCTACAGCCAATTGTCTTGAAGTACCAAAAATGGCATAGACCAGGATAGGAACAATTGAAGCATATAAACCGTAAACAGCTGGCAAGCCTGCAATTGACGCATAGGCCATACCTTGCGGAATCAACATTACACCAACTGTTAAGCCAGACGAAATATCACCCTTTAACCAATTTTTATTATAGTTTGGTAACCAATCTAATATTGGTATTAAAGTTTTCACTTTCATTCAAAAAGTCTATAAATAATTAAACCTTGCACTCCTCAAAAACCTTTTCCTTACAAGGTTTATCAATTTTTTTATGTATTTCGCGAATGGCAGTTTTCTTTTCAGTAAAGAAGATTTCATCACCCATTTTATCAACAAAACCACCTTTTTGTAACACGTCCTGACTAATCAGTTTTAAGCCGGCAAAATAAATTCCTCCTCTATTCTGTTGCCATTTCTTAATCTCATTTGTCAACCATTCTGCAGCGGCTAAATCAATAAAATTGATGCCATCGGCAGCAATTAATACATGTTGAATTTTGTTTGATTCATATAACTTGGAAAAATAATCCGAAATTTTTTCAATAGATCCAAAATATAGGGATCCGTCGATTCGAACAATTTTTAAATTGGAACATTCTTTAGCCTCATCATCACGGATCAAATTAATAAGCCTATTCTCTTTATCCATTCCTAAAACCGCAATATTAGGTTTTGATGTTCGTTCCATATAAAAGAAGAAGGAGGTTAAAATACCGGCCAATAAAGCAAACTCTAAATCAAAAAAAAGTGTACCCAGTAAAGTAATAGCTAGTACGAGTAATTCTCTACCACTGCTCTTATAAACCTGTTTAATATGATGAAAATCGATCAAATTATAACCTACTAAAAGTATAATACCGCCCATTGCTGCTTTTGGTAAGAATGACGCATATTTTGCAAATAACAATAAAACAACCATTAGAAATACTGAAGCAAAAATAGCTGACATTGGAGTTTTAGCCCCGGCCTGATGATTAACTCCAGAACGAGTGAAGGAGCCAGAACCGGCATAACTAGAAAAGAAACTTGCAATCATATTTGATAAACCTTGTCCAATAAATTCTTGGTTACCATCAATTTTTTGATGTGTATGCAATGCTATGGCTCTGCCAATTGCAACAGCTTCTATAAGACCTAACAAGGCTAAAACCATCGCTCCAGAACTTAATAATTGCACATTATGATAACTTAAATCGGGAACCCTAAAAGGCGGTAAATTTGAAGGGATTTTTCCAACTGTTTCAATTCCATTTACATCTCCTCCCAATAAAATTGCCATCACGCTTCCTAATACCATGGCTATTAACATATAGTATCTTGAAATAGGCTTAATGAACAATTTAATTATCAATGCAATAAGTAATGTGCCAATAGCAACAATAAACACATACCAATTGGTTTCAGAGATATGGCTTCCAATATAAGTGACTATTTCTGCTATGGAACTCCCTTGTGGCACTTTTATTCCGAATACATGCTTTAACTGTTTGAATGCAATAAGAATTCCGGCTCCTGCTGTAAAACCAATTATTACTGAATGTGAAACGAAATTTACCAATTTTCCCATCCGTAATAAACCCATTGCCAGCTGAAAAAAACCAGCCAAAAAGGTTAATACTAAAGCTAAAGAAACGAATCCCTCTATATCAGTTTCAGGATTTACAAATTTTACTAAAGTTGAATATACCACTATGGATATAGCAGTTGTTGGTCCGGAAATTAAATGATAGGAGGATCCAAACAATGCTGCTATAATTGGAGTTATCATAGCTGTATAAAACCCATAAATTGGCGGCAAACCTGCAATCATTGCAAATGCAACAGCTTGAGGAATTACAATAATAGTACCGGTAATGCCGGCAATGACATCATCCTTTAAAGTTGTTTTTGCAATTGGTAACCAAGTTAGAAAAGGAAAGACTTTCTTAAGCATCTACTAATTTAATTATTTTACTTTGCTCTATAACAAGATTCCCGCTTTCGCGGGAATGACTTTTTTTTTAGATTCTATTTTTTTTCTTTTGGAATGTAATAACAGCCTCCTTCAGACTTGTCCGGTGTAAAGGCTCTTTCAAACCATAATGGTCTTCTTTCACCGTTTGGTCCGGGAGCCGGTCTTGTCATAGCTAACCATTCCTTGATATATCTCATGTGATTTATTGGTATCAACAAAGATGTCGCCGTATTTTTCATCTTTTCCGGGTTTTTCAATTCTTACCCTTTGATGCCAGCAATGCATTCCACTTATTGGATCAGGATGCACTGCATGAGTTATATTTTGATGCACTCCTCCATCCTTCCAAAAAATTCGTTTGGAATCACTATCACTTGATTCAAATGGCTTAATACCCGAAATTGTATTCATCTTCCATCCTCCTTTTCCATCACCTTCAATATTAACTGTATTGGTAGCCCAACGATTACCTATTTTATCTTGTGGTCTTCTCCATCGTCCAATATGATGTGAACATGCTACAACACCAGGCTTCATACTTTGGGTTACCCAAACTTTATCAATAAAGTAACCTATATCAGTATTCATTTTTACCAGATCCCCAGTTTTGAATCCCCATTTTGCAGCATCATCAGGATGCATCCAGATTGGATTTCTGTTGGAGATCTCTATTAACCATTTCGCATTACCAGAACGTGTGTGTATTAATGTTGGTAGTCTGAATGTTGGCACTAAAACATATTCTCCTTTTGACTTATCTAAATTATCGTTGTGAATATGGCTCTTAATATATCTCGGAATAGCATATTCAGGCCATTTCCAATCGACCATAGTTTGTGAATAGAATTCGTTTTTACGCGATGGAGTTGGGAAACCTACACAAGCTTTTCCGTTTACCATCACACCAATAGGCTTGCCACCTTTGGTGATAACATCATTTACAGGGTCAACTTTAGAACCTTTTAATTGTTCCGCAGTAAGTTCGTGTTCATTGACTTTATAGGATTCTCCTTTTTCAATTTCAAAAGCTCCATACTTCTTCATGTATTCTAATTCTGCGAAAGGTCCGGTGAATCCATCTTCTTTTGCTTTTTCCGGTAAACCTTTAACACGTTCAAAAATGTACTGGTAGTATTCGTCAATTGTGATCTTTTTACCAGGTCTGTATGGTGATTCAAAAGTTTTTCGAATTCCCATGCTTCCATCCGGATCTATTCTCCAGGATAATTCAATCCAGAATTCATCTTCTTCCCAAACTTCCCCGGGATTTGCCTGATAGGTAAACTCTACAGGTTTACCATTTCTGCGCGCTGCTTCCCTTAAAACCGGTTGACGAAATGCCACCCAGGTTCCTCCATGCGTTGCATAACTGTTCAAGTCATGACGCTCTGATGCTAATCCCATAGGCAAAACAAAATCTGCATAAAAAGCAGTTTCATTCCATGTTGGAGTTAATGCTGAATGTAGTCCGAATTTTGATTCATCGGAATACATTTCCATCCATGTAAATCCATCTGGATAAGTCCAAACCGGATTAAACACTCTTGAAAAATAAACGTCCATTTTCCCTCTTCCTTCTTTCAAGAAGTGTGGTAACAACTGACTCATTTCAAAAAATGCCAATGGATATTCCTTCGGGAAATGCAATTCATTCCATTTCTTTTGAGGTGCCGGCGGATTAGGTTGTGTTGGCTTAAATTTATTCCATGAATTGGGTGATGTCCCACCTTTTGCCCCAACAGCTCCAGTTAATACTGTTAAGAAATGTAAACCTCTGGCTACAGCCCATCCACCAAGATTTGATGCACCTGCTGCTCTCCAGTTATGGGAGGCGAAACGTTCTCCGGCCTCACCTATTTGTCTCGCAATTTCAATGATCATATCAGCTTTTACACCTGATTCCTTTTCCGCATATTCAGGAGTAAACTCCTTATATTCATCAATCATTGCGGCAATATAATTCTCAAATGTGACTTTTTTATCCTTATGTATTGCTCTAAGATATTCCTTCCAGTTGGTCCAGTTTTCCAGATACTCTCTATTATATAATCCTTCTTCTAAAATAATTAATGCCATTGCCAACAAAACAGCTGCTTCAGTTCCGGGATAAGACGGAAGCCAATAGTCTGACATTGATGCAGTATTTGATAAACGAGGATCCATTGTTGCCAATTTAGCTCCTTTCATTTTTCCTTCAATAATGCGTTGTGCGTGCGGATTGAAATAATGTCCGGATTCTAAATGTGCAGAGACCAATAAAATAAATTTGGCATTAGCATGGTCCGGTGATGGCCTATTATATCCATACCACAAATTGTATCCAAAACGTGCTCCTGAAGAACAAATGTTTGTATGTGAATTATGCCCGTCGATTCCCCAGCCTTGTAATACCCAGTTCATAAATTTTTCATGACCAGGTCTACCAACATGATAGGCTATTTCGTTATGACGATCTTCTTTGATGGCCTTTCTGATTCTCGCAGCAATTGTGTCCAGAGCTTCATCCCAAGAAATGCGCTCCCACTCTCCTTCTCCTCTTTTTCCTTTTCTTTTTAAAGGAAATAATATTCTGTCAGGATCTGTAATCTGATTGATAGTGGCAGGCCCTTTTGCACAGTTCCGTCCTCTGCTTCCCGGGTGATGAGGATTACCTTCAAATTTTTTAACCTCCTGAGTTTCTTTATCGATAAAAGCTGTTAAACCACATGCACTCTCACAGTTAAAACATGTTGTAGGCACAATTTGATAGGTTTTTTTATCTTTTTTTGGCCAAGACTTAGGGTCATATTCTACCCAATTATCCCATTTTTCCGGTGGCGGAAAATTCTCATACATTTGAGCGACCTCTTCATCAGTGAAATGGCGCATGTCTTTATCAAATTCCTGATAATTTTCTTTGTGCAGATTAGGAATCAATCCTATTTTTTCTGCTATATTTTCTATAAATGATGGCTTCTTATAACCCATGATCTTTTATTTTAAATTAAGCTAACGGAATACGTTGTGGTGCTTCTACCCAGATTTTTTCTGTGTAGTAAATTCCATGTAAAATAAGCGCTGCAGCGACTACTATTAAATTTGGTGTGAATATTAACAATGCTAACGGCACGATATTTCCAAAAAGAACCACTCGAATCCAAAACATATCTTTATATTTTCCTTTAGTTATCATTTCAACTACAGTATGTGCAGATGTACTTGGATGCGTTATTGTCAATTCTGTTATCATTGTAAATAAATTTACAGCTAATGCGATAATTAAGGTCACACTTAAAATTGACATCCAGTCCTCATTTCCAGAGATTATAGAAACTAAGGCAAATACCGAAGCACCTGCCATAACACTATGCACTAACATATGCAAAGGCAAGGTTGGACTTTGCCAGAAATCGCGGCCTTTTGCCTGCGCAAACAAGAATGCTGTATAGACTGCCAATAACACTGCAAAAACAGCAGTTACCCATAGAAGATGGAGTTTCAGGAATACCTAGATCAAACCAGGTATTTGCTCCCCAAACGGTAACTAATAATCCAAATATTGAAATAGTATAACCACCTTTTACTAACCAGGATTTCCATTGTGGTCGTAATAACACATTTAAAAATCTGTCCGGTCTGTCTAAATCCATCACTAAGAATAAACCGGTTAAGGCTAATCCGACTAATGATGATTCCAGCCGACCATAATTTAGCAGTATTAGATACTTCATGATCCTAAAACAATGGCGATAAAAGGAATAAGAAATGCTCCGGCAGCAATGGCTTTCGTCAATACATAGGCTGATACTTCCCAGCCCCAAAGTATTCCTTTATCAGGTGTATCATAAACTCTGCGAGCTTTTCCGTTAAGTACGTCTATATAGTTAGGATTTTCTGATTCTTTTCTTTGGTAAGCGGCTTGTATTTCATTATCAATACTCATTTGTAACAGATCGACATCATCATTGGAATTAACCATTTTTTCAGCTGCTTTTGCAAAATGACCAACTCCGCGAGCTTGCGAACTCCATAAGCTTGGTCCTGATTTGTCAGTTGCTTCCGGATTAAGTGATGATTCGTCACCATCTATGTAAAAGAGATTTGGATTAGTTCCTTTTTCTGGTTTTCTAACTTTTACGGCTTGACGCGCTAATAATTGAGAAATTTCAGTTTCAGGATTATGCATATCACCTGCAATGATTGCATGTTCCGGACAAACCGTGACGCAAGCCGGTTCGCGGCCAACCTCAACTCTGTGGGCGCAATAATTACATTTTGCGGCTGTGTGATTTTCAGGATCTATGTACAAGGCATCATATGGACAAGCCTGCATACAGGATTTACATCCAATACATCTGTTATTATCAAAATCTACAATGCCATCTTCTCTAGTATACAATGCTTCAACCGGACAAATCTCCACACATGGAGCATCTGTACAATGGTTACATCGCATAACTGAAAATATTCTTCTGGTATTTGGGAATTCCCCTTTTTCTACTTGTTTAACATAGGTTCTGTTAACTCCTACTGCAACATCGTGTTCTGATTTACAGGCAGTAGTACAAGCATGACAACCAATGCATTTTCGGTTATCAATTATAAATCCGTACTTCATAAAAGATTAAAGTTGGAATAGTTAAAAAATAAGTTATCTCTCAAAGTTAATTAACGTCTTCTGTTTTCATTGTAACATTTGTTACTTAAGCCTCATAGCTGATATGATATTATAAATTTACGACAAATACATTTGTAATAATTGTTTTTTGAATTATTTGTATAAAAAAAGTGCTCACTATTTAGAGCACTTTCCTTATTGCTATTAATCAACAATAATAATCAGGGATTCAAATATTTCGCTTTAAGTACTAATTTTAAGTTTTATAATTAAGAAAGTAAATTTAAACTCTATAAGATCGCTATTTTATGACTTTTGTCATGTTTTTTAATCATTAAACCTCTTTTCCCTTTAAAAGCTTATTCCAATATAAATATGGCAATAAATATTTTTTAAGGATCCATAACCTCCAATGCTCTCTTGAAGAATCACTTATTAACATCGGGAATTTCTTCAATTTAGGGTCTGGCATAAATGTCTGATCGTAATCGAACTCCGCCAGAACCATTTTTCCATAACCCGTAACTAACGGGCAAGATGTGTAACCATTATAATTTTTATCAGATAAATGATTTTCTTTGATATAATTAAGAATGTTTGCAACAACAATAGGGGCCTGTTTCCTTATAGCAGCGCCTGTCTTGGATGTTGGCACATTGGATACATCACCCAACGCAAATACATTTTTGTACTTATCATGCTGTAACGTTTTGCTGTCAACTCCAATCCAACCCGTTTCAGAGGCCAATGGGGAATTTTTAATAAAATCTGGTGCGCATTGAGGAGGAGCTAAATGCATCATATCAAAGTGGATTCCAAAGCGATCTCCTTCTTCAGTTACTTTTACATGCTTATAATTGTATTGAATCTCCTTATCCAATGAACTTGCATCACCATCAGTAATTGTTACACAGCCTCCGGCTTTAACATCTTTAACGATCTCATACCAGGCTATTTTTTTATCGGCATCTACTTTAACAAGATTATGAAAGAATCGAATATTTATATCCTTTCTATCCACCACATTCATTAAAGTATCCGCAATTATCTTAACTCCAAAAATTACACCACTAGGTAAAGCGAAAACTATATCTGTCTTATTTCTGACACCTGCCTTTCTAAAATGATCATCTGCCAGATACATGATCTTCTGCGGAGCACCTCCACATTTTATTGGGGTTGCCGGCTGGGTAAACAAGGCTGTGCCTCCTTTAAAATTCTTTAGTGTTTCCCATGTATGGTTTGGATCGGTATAATTGCTGCAAACCACTCCTTTATCCATAGCATCCTTTAATCCTTCTATCATCTCCGGTGCTATCTTTAATCCCGGACAAACTACCAGGTAGTCATAAGTAATTTCACTACCTTCTTTTGTGGTAACTTTATTATTGTCAGGATCAAATTTCTCAGCATATTCCTTTATCCAGTGCACTCCTTTGGGCATAACAGAAGACATACTTCTTCCAGTTTTGTCAAAATCATATGTGTTGGCACCTACAAGGGTCCATGCTGGCTGATAGTAATGTGTTTCTGCCGGCTCAATTAAACCTATATTCAGTTTTGGATTTTTTTTTAATAATTGCGAAGCAACCATAATTCCGGCTGTTCCGCCTCCAATAATAAGAATTTGATGTTTTGATTTCATTCAGAAATAGCTTAGTTAGTTAGAATAAGAAAAACTAAAATATAAACTTGAGATAGAAAGCAATGTAACAAATGTTACAATTTGATCAATTAAAGCTTAGAATTGTATTGATGATTTCTTCTTTTTGGATCACTCCTGACTGCCTCCACAATTGTTTTCCGTTTTTAAATAACATTAAGGTAGGAACTCCTCTTACCTGATATTTTGCAGCTAATTGTTGGTTTTTATCCACATCTATTTTTATAATAGACACGCCATCTCCTAAATTTTCCTTTACCTGTTTTAAAATTGGTGCCATCATTTTGCAGGGGCCGCACCAATCGGCATGAAAATCGATCAGAACAGGTTTTGATTGATTTATAATATCTGAAAAACTACTCATAGCTCATTTATTTATCAAAGGTTATACTCCAAATTCCTCTGACCTCATTTACATCATAACCAATACCTTTATCATTTGGATATAGTCCTTTAATTGTTTTGTAGGTTTCTGAATTTAACTCCTGATCCAAAGTACCGTGACACTGAAGGCACATAGAATTTGTTGTTATCGGATAATAGAAATTAACAACATCTCCCTCTTCTTCTACTATTGAATTTATTTCCATTTGATTTGCCACTACATTCTTAAAGGTTTCAATATGTCCTAACTCGACACTATTTGCCTTATTATTTTGATTGCGCGGCTTATCTGATACTCTTTTTATAATGGCATTATGGAATCTTGCCATACTATCTGTTATGAAATAAGCTCTTTCGTTACAAAATGTAACAGCTTCCCCAACTCCTTTTTTTTGAATAGCACCCATTAAATTCTTTCCAAGTTCAGCTTTAGTTGACAAGGCATATTTTAACCCAATTTCTTCATAATTTAAATTTGAATTTACAACTTGGCTGCGGTTCATCTTCATACCTCTTCCATTTCCCTGGCCCATTCCTCGTCCCATTCCTTGACCTTGACCTTTTCCCATTCCATTACCTCTTTCCTGATTAAAATGCTCTTCAAACCAATCCGGTTGTTCAATATCGTAATCATAAATGTAGTCGGCTATCTGGGATATGGTTTCTTCAGGAAAAGGTGCATAAGGCATCAATCCGAAATTTCTAATTGCACCAGGCATTTTAGACCTTTCTTCACTTGGATCTTTGATCCATTCTTGCATATCTGCAATGAATTGTTCCTTAGTTGTATTTTGAGATATATAATGTTTTTTAACAGCGATCATTGGAGGTGCTATCCTTTGATCATGCTCTGTTGTTGGATTATGACATGCATAACAGTTTATTTCCATTAATTTCTTTCCGGGATGATTGTTAATCTTAGTAGATTGAGCAAGCAGTTCAGGATCAGCTGTTTTACCGGAATCTTTACAATTAAAGAGAAGTATTAGTGATAAAAAAATTAGTGATTTTTTCATTGTTATTTCCATCTTACGATTCCTCCTTGAAGATCATAAATTTCTTTAAAACCCATCTCGTACAATTTGTTAGACGCATGCCTGCTTCTACTACCTGTTCTGCAATAAATATAAAGTGGTTTATTTTTGTTCAATTTGTTGAACTCTGATTTAAAATTTCCTGAATAAAAATCGATATTTTTTGACCCTTTTATATGGCTTGCATTAAATTCACGTGGTGTCCTTACATCAATTAACTGAACATTTTTCTTTGAGATGTGTTCTTTAAACTCCTCCGGGGATAACAACTTAGTGTTTTCATTAGTAGCTGAACCTCCGAATAGCATACTTAATAGTGACATGGTGTGATTTGTTAATTAGATTAAATTGAATGTGTAAAATTAGCATGAAAGCCGCGAATATTGAGTAACCTAGGTTACATAAAAAAGAGCAGCATTACTGCTACTCTTTTTTCAACCTAACCAACTAATTACCTTTAAATTAATTAAAGGTATACTATTTATGTTTTTCAGGATATTTTTATCCTTTAATAAACAATTTGAAAACTATTAAAAACACAATTAATTAAACAATAAAACAAATGTAGGTATGATTTATTTATTTAACTGTAACAATGGTTACAGTCCAAAATTAAAGTTGAAGAACTTTAATGCTATTTCTGTTCAGTTTAATTTTTCCATCAATTTCAAGTGTTTTCAGCAACCTTGAAATTACTACTCGTGAAGTGTGCAGGTCATGAGCTATTTCCTGATGGGTAACTTGAATTACTTCATCATGATTAACCATAGCCTTATCTTTAAGATATTTAAACAAGCGTTGATCCATTTTTAAAAAAGCAATCGTATCAATAGCTTCTAAAAGTTCTCTCATTCTATCATGATAACTGGCAAGAATAAAATTTTGCCAACTTTTATATTTGCTCATCCACTCCTCCATTTTCTTAACCGGCACCATAACCAGTTTTGCGTCGGTTTCCGCTACTGCCCGTATCTCACTTTTAGTATCTCCCAAACAACATGTCAGTGTCATTGCGCAGGTATCACCTCTTTCTAAAAAATACAAAATAAGTTCGTCTCCCTTATCATCTTCCCTTAAAATCTTAATGGCACCACTTATAAGCAAAGGCATCGCCTTAATATAATCGCCTATCTCTATCAGTTTTGAACCTTCAGAAACCTCTCTATAAACTCCCACACTGTTAATTTCATCCAGTAATTCGTCTTCAAACAGATAGCCGTAGTTTAGTTTTAATTCTTCTTTCATCTAATTTTTTATTCTGTGCATAAATATAAGGTATTGTTTTAAGGGATGAAATAAAATTATAAAAACTACTTCAAAATCTTTTTTAATTAGGCTAATCTGATTTATATCATTGTTTAAAAAAGATCTTCAAAGTACATTTAATAAAGTTCATATTAAATTTTACAATCATGAAAAAAACTGGAGTTTGGTTAGACAAAAAGAAAGCACTAATCGTTAATTTGGAAGATAACCAGGAAACCTTATTAACTGTTAAATCTGATGTAGAAGATTTTCGTATTTCCGGTGGTTCTGGGACAAGGTTAAAAGGTGGACCGCAAGACGTTGTACAGGACAGTAAATATCTTGAAAGAGAAAAGCATCAGCTACAAAATTATTTTAATGAGGTAGCTGATAAAATTAGCACTTCGGATGAGATAGTGATCTTTGGGCCGGCAGGAACAAATGATAAATTGAATAAATATCTGCAGAAAAAATTCAAACCTCTAGCCGAAAAAGTCAAAGATGTTAATAAAGCTGATAGTATGACCAGCAATCAGGTTGTTGCCCTGATCAAAAAATATTACAGCATTTTGTAAAAGATCCAGAAATATCATTTTAAACAGCCATTCATGAAAAAGGACAAGATTAGAATTGTCAAAAATTCCGGCGAAATTGTTGAATTTTCCATAGATCGATTAAGACAATCATTAATGCGAACCGGAGCAGATACTGAAACAATTGATAAAATATTAAGTATCGTTACCAGTGAATTATATGAGGGAATTTCAACTAAAGAAATTTATAACCGAGCTTTTTCATTGCTCAAAAAGAAAAAGAGCTACTTAGCTTCAAAATACAAATTAAAAAAGGCAATCTATGAATTAGGCCCAACAGGTTTTCCTTTTGAGCAGTTTATAGGAGAAATTTTAAAATATTCCGGTTTTGAAACAGAGGTCAATGCCAATTTGCAAGGCATTTGTGTGACTCATGAAATTGATGTTATCGCCCATAAAAATAAAGAAACTACTATAATTGAATGTAAATTTCACGGTGATCCCAGTTTAAAGTGCAATGTGAAAATTCCATTATATATTAATTCCCGATACAAAGATGTCAGGGAATACTGGAATAACAATCCAAAAAACGGGTCTGTTCTAACCGATGGCTGGGTGGTCACAAATACTCGTTTTACCGAAGATGCATTAGCCTACGGCAAATGCTGCGGACTGTATCTGCTGAGTTGGGACTATCCTAATGGCAATGGATTAAAGGACAGGATTGACCGACTTGGCCTATACCCTGTTACGGTTTCTACACTACTTAGTAAAAGAGAAAAACAGTTTTTACTGAATAGAAATGTTGTTTTGTGCAGAGATTTGATAGATGATCATTTTTATTTGGATCATTTAGGAGTTTCTGAACCAAGAAAAGAAAGGATCATTAATGAAATTAAAATGCTTTGTAACAAGTAAATCCTTATGTTAAACGAATTAAAGATCCATTTTTTAGGCGCAGCCGGAACAGTTACCGGGTCAAAGTTTTTAATAGAGACTTTTGACAAAAAGATCCTTGTAGATTGCGGATTATTTCAAGGATTGAAGGAATTACGAGAGAAAAACTGGATAGACCTGCCTGTTAATGTTGAATCCATTGATATTGTTCTGCTAACACATGGTCATCTGGATCATGTTGGATACCTGCCAAGATTGGTAAAACAAGGTTTTCACGGAAAGATCATAGGAACAGCACCAACCCTGGAAATAGCAAAAATTATTTTGATGGACAGTGCCAAGATCCAGGAAGAGGAAGCTGAAAAAGCCAACAAGGAAAACTATTCAAAACATCATCCTGCTTTACCTTTATATACGGTAAAAGATGCTGAGAGAACTATTGCCCTTTTTAGTCCGGAAATGGAAGACAAATGGGTTAATCTTTCGCAACATATTGCTTATAGATTTATGTATAACGGACATATTCTGGGTGCGACATTTATAGAAATGGATATTGACGGAAAACGATTCGTTTTTTCAGGCGACGTTGGAAGAGAACATGATAATTTACTAAATGAGCCAAAAAAACCCGAATGGGCAGATTTTTTGTTCCTTGAAAGTACCTACGGAAACAAACTTCATCCAAAAGAGGATGTTGAAGAAATTCTGGTAAGATTGATAAACAAAACCATACATAATAATGGGAATTTGATCATACCAAGTTTTGCAGTTGAGCGCTTGCAGTCTTTAATTTATACGCTTTGGAAACTATATAATAAGAACAAGATTCCAAACATTCCAATATTCGTGGATAGTCCAATGGGAAACAATGTTCTGGAATTATTTAAACATTTCCCAAAATGGCATAAATTATCCAATACCGAATATAAGGCCATGTGCAAGCATATGAATATCATTCAGTCATATAAGGAGACCTGGGAAACTATAGACAACCCATTATCAAAAATAGTCATTGCAGGAAGCGGCATGATTACCGGTGGACGTGTTCTAACGTATTTGCAGCAAATGATTGATGTAGAATCAACTACTGTATTATTAATAGGATATCAGGCAGAAGGTACCAGAGGCAGGCAGTTATTAGAAGGTGCTCATGAATTAAAATTCTTCGGAAAATACTATCCTGTAAAAGCCACCGTCGAACATCTTGAAAGCCTGTCAGCTCATGCCGATCAAGGTGAATTACTTAAATGGCTGGGCAACATCAAAAATATTCCGGAAATGGTCTATTTAATTCATGGTGAAACATCGGCCTTAGATGTTTTTAGGACTAAAATAAAAGATACTTATAACTGGAATGTGACCATCCCAAAATTATTGCAAATAGAAAAAATTCTTTTGTAATCATTTTACGATTTTTTGTATAAAACAATTTCAATTCTTTTAAACATTTATGTAACAATAATTACATTCATATGTATCAAAAGTAACTGTGAAATTCATAAAAATAACCCCAGAAATTTTCTAAAAAAGCTTATTTAATTGGCTTTCAAATATTTAACTTTTTTTAAAATATGATAATTGTCATAAAATTAATTGCTCTTAGTAATTAATTTTACCTCCATAATGTTCTATTAAATTATAATATCATGAAAAAAGTTAAATTATTAAGTTACTTGATCCTTTTAGTATCAGGTTTTATGTTTTTACAATGTACCAGTGATAAGCCTATTTACGTTGAAGGCCTCGACGGAGTCGATGGGATTAACGGGGTTAACGGAGTCGATGGAGTTGGTGTGGCCGAGTGCGTTGCTTGTCATGCTAACAGTCATAGAGAGGCAGTTGAAGCTTCATTTTTGCTATCCCTGCATAACCTCGGTACGCATACAGGTGGGAATTACGGTTCAAGAGAGTCCTGTGCCCAATGTCACTCAAACGACGGTTATGTTGATGTCATGGAAAGAGGTTTTGTTCAACCAGGTGGATATTATACTTATGGCCCACCACAATATGAATTGGATTCTAATGGTGCTGTAGTCATTGAAGATGATCCAGATTCTCCAGTATTTGGTTTACCAGTTATAATTAATGAATCTTTTAATAATTCATCTAAAATAAGATGTACAACCTGTCACAACAACCACAGTAGTTTTGATTTTGCTAATGATGGAAACGACATGGCTCTAAGACAAGCCTTTAGACCAGCGACTTTATTGATTGATCCTTCTGTCACTATTGATATGGGATTAAGCAATACCTGTGTTAATTGTCACCAACCTCGTGATTCTTATGCAGTTCCTAATGGAGTTGATGATTATACTGTAACAAGTTCAAGATTTGGACCTCACCACGGACCGCAGTCTACAGTAGTATTTGGTTTGTTTGGTGCTGAAGTATCAGGATCATTGTCTTATCCTGTGGCAGGAACCAGTGCTCATGCTTCTGTGTCTTGTGTTGGATGCCATATGGGAGAAACTACTGATGGTGGAGATGGTGCTCATTCCTTCATTCCAACCGACAATTCATGTGCTCAATGTCATGCTATAAGCATAGAAAATCTTGAAGTCAGTGGCTTCGAAGAGGATTATGCTGCCTTGGAGGCTGCCTTATTGAATTTAGGAGCAATAACTTCATCTGGTAGTACAGTAAGTAACAGAACATGGCCGGCACCTGTTGCTCAGGCTATCTGGAATTACAGAACTCTGTTAGAAGATAAAAGTGAGGGTGTCCATAACCCTGAATATGTAAAAGCTTTATTGAAGAACTCACTAGAAGCATTAGGTGATTAAGAGGTTTCTAAACATGATAATTATAAATTGATCTGTAAAAATAAAAGTGCAGATATATGGTCTGCACTTTTATTTAACCAGTAAGATTATTTAATAAAAAATATCAATAATGAAAAAACTCATCCGAATTATAATACTGGTTGTATTTTCCTTTAGTATGACTTCCTGTTATTACGACCAAATAGAAGAAGTTGAAATTGATCCAGGTACAGTAATTGAATTTGCTGCGGACATTCAACCAATATTTGCGCAAAACTGTGTTGAATGTCATAATGAGAACAGAGATCCAGACCTTAGGGCAGAGAACGCATATAATTCTCTTGTTCCGGAGTATGTTACCCAAGGTAATGCTGATAACAGTGAACTTTACACAGTACTTAATGGGGGTCATGGTAATGTCAGTACCACAGACTTAGCTCGTATTGAAGCATGGATAAACAGTGGTGCTCTAAATAACTAACAATTAAGTAAACAGATATGAAAATTTATAAAATATTACTTCTTGCCTTATTTGTTTTACCTCTTTCAGTCTTTTCTCAAGACGAGGATAAAGATAAAGATAAACCGGAGCGTCCGGCCTTTGAAGGTGCCTGGCTTATAGACAACCCAACCAATGTAGTGTTCAACAAGAATACTCTGGAAGTCATGATGCAACATAGATTTGGAGAGCTTAATTTTGAAGATAACAATTTGGCAGGTTTTTACGGCGCAGCAAACATTCGTATTGCATTAGCCTATTCCGTCCATGACAGATTAACTCTTGGATTTGGAACTTCTAAACTAGAAAGACTTATCAGGATTTTAACTGGAAGGTATCCTATTAAACAAACACGAGAAAATTATATTCCTATTAGTGTTTCATACTACGGGAATTTTGTAATAGACGCCAGACAAAAAGATAAAGGTTTTTTCGTGAATATTCAGGATCGTTATTCCTTTTTCAATCAATTGATCATTGCAAAAAGATTCAATTCCAAACTTTCTTTGCAAATAGCACCAAGTATTTCACACTATAATAAGGTAGATGAGGTTATGAAGAATGATATGTATTCTGTGGCCTTTGGTGGTCGATACAAAATTAGCCCAAATACGGCTATTGTTTTTGATTACAGTCAGCCACTTACTCAATACCAGGATAATACTGAAGTTCCTGCAGGAATTAGTTTAGGAGCAGAATTTGGAACATCTTCACATGTATTCCAGGTATTTGTCACAAATCTTTGTGGCATTGTACCACAGGATAATTACATGTATAACACAAAAAATAACGGTATTAACGGCGAAAGTGGCCAGTATTTAATAGGATTTAATATAACAAGAAATTATAATTTTTAACTAATTTAACTTAGATCATTTTTAACCCAAACGGTAAAACAAGAAAGTAACAATCCCCTACTTATTTTGTTTTATCGTTTTTTTTTAAACAGTATGTCAAATCCATCAGAAAATAAGAAGAAAATAAGCAGAAGAGGTTTTCTTCCAATTCTAGGAAGTACTTTTTTACTGCCTTTATTAGGGTTTGGTGAAACCGTTCCAAAGCAAACTATTGACAAAGAAAAAACAATGGATAATGGCGAAGAGTACGAAACTTTGTTAAAACCGGATGGTACTGCTGTAAAAGTGAAATCCAGTACTTTAAAAAAATCAAAAGTCATTAAGAAAGAATATTTCCAATTCCTCATTTCTTAGTTGGTTAGGCAGAAAAATGTAATATAAACAATTTTAATTCTCGATCATTATGGAAGATAACAAGAGTAAATCAAGGCGTTATTTTCTTGATAATGGAATTAAATTGGGTATTGCAACAATTTTAGGTGGGATAGGACTATCCAAAATTGCATCCAAACTAAATGCAAAAACTATTGACAGTTCCGGTGACACAATGGAACTCATGACCACAGATGGCACCATTATAGAGGTTGATTCATCTGAGGTGATGGAAATACAGCATCCACAAGACCACGATAAAAAATACAATTTGCGAGAAGGCATGCCTAACAGAAAATACGTTATGGTTATTGACCTTGCTAAATGTAAAAATGCCTTAAGCTGCCAAAGTGCCTGTAATAAACATCACTATATAACAGGTGATCATGCCTGGTTAAAGGTATATAAGATGCAGGAAGAAGAAGATACGGCTCCTTACTGGATGCCTACAACCTGCATGCATTGCGATCATCCTGCATGCGTTACTGTATGTCCTGTTGACGCAACATTTAAAAGAAGAGATGGTCTTGTACTAATAGATAATGAACGCTGTATTGGTTGCCGTTTCTGTATGGCAGCCTGTCCATATTCCACCCGTGTATTCAACTGGAAAGAACCTGAATATGGAGAAAAAAGTGAAATTACTATGGCCATGGAAATGCATCATGATGACCATAATTCCATTGAATATACCGGAATGCCAAGTGTAAAAGGAACTGTTGATAAATGTGATTTTTGCCCACATACCATAAAAAATAATGAATTACCGCATTGTGTTACGGCCTGTCCAAATGGCGTCTTCTATTTTGGTGATAAATATGAAGATACAGTCACTAATGGTGAAGAAACAGTACGTCTTTCTGAATTGATCAAGAAAAAAAGTGGTTACAGACTTTTTGAAGGTTTGGGAACAAAACCAAGTGTTTACTATCTGCCACCAGTTGATAGACTGGTTCCATTTAAAGACGGATTAAATAAGTTCACCAATTACATATCGGTCGAAAAAACCTAATTAAGCATGAATGTCTCTGATAAATTAATCAATGATCTTGGCTCCTCAAAAATTTGGGAAAGCGGGAGTTATATGGACAATTTTTTTGGTGGTAATCTCTGTTGCCGGAATCCTTGCCTATATAGATCAGGTCATACAGGGACAGATAGTAACAAACATGAATGATTATGCCTTATGGGGTATTTATATTTCCAATTTTGTATTCTTTGTTGCTACCAGTTTTGTTGGAGCTATTACAGTTGCAGTATTAAGGCTTACCAACAATACGTGGAGAACTCCTGTGGTCAGGATTGCAGAAATAATTTCTTTAGCATCCATTATTATGGCTGGTCTGACAATCATGATAGACATGGGCAGACCTGATAGACTGTTATATTTATTTATCCATGGCAGAATGCAATCTCCAATTATTTGGGATGTGATCATTATACCAACCTATATAGTAATTTGCCTGCTGCTCCTTTATTTCCCATTACTGCCGGATCTTGCTCTTCTTAACAAGCATTTTGAAAAAACCAAACCAAAATTGAGTAAATGGTATGGAAAATTATCATTGAAATGGACAGGAAGTCTGGCACAAAAAACAATTCAGCTAAAATCCATTCAAATACTTTGTGTTTTAATAATTCCGGCAGGTTTTATGCTTCAAACCATTGATGCCTGGCTGTTTTCAACTTTGTTTAGAGTTGGTTGGGACAGCACCAATATGGGGGCTTATTTTATTTCAGGTGCTTCAGTTGCGGGTATTGGTGCTTTAGTAACTGTGGTCTATGTAATTAGGAAAGCCTATAAATTAGATGATTACATAACGGATTATCACTTTGACAAACTGGGTAAATTCCTGGTTTTAGCCTGTCTGATATATCTGTACTTTCAATATTAATGAATATGTAATACCTGAGTTTACCTCTAAAAAAGAAGAGATCACGCATTTGAATCATTTGTATTCCGGTCAATTTGCACCTTTATTCTGGTTTGTACTTATTGGCGGATTGATCATACCAATTATTGTTCTGTTATTTAAAAATGGGAGAAAACCCGGTCCAATGTTCTTAATGGGACTATTGGTTGTTTTAGGATCCTGGTGGAAAAGGTTCTTGATAGTCACCCCAACTTTATTACAACCTTTCCTGCCGATTCAAGGAGTTCCGGAAAAATGGCATCATTACTACCCTAGTTTCCATGAATGGATAATTACCTTTGGTACATTAGCCATGGCATTACTGATCATTACCATTCTGGTAAGGTATCTTCCTATCATTCCTATTCAAAGAACTGCTGATGAGCAGGAAGCAATAGATGAAACTAATCCTAAGAAAGCATGAGAAATTCAATAAACATAAGAAACATGTTACTTGTTTTTGTAGGTGCTCTCTTTTTTGCAACGGTTTTAAATAAGGTTTACAGTCAGGATAATGAAAAACATAGAGTACGATTAAAAGCTGATTATTTTAAGGAAATAGATGGGGAAAGTTATATTCAATTAGGTGCGATCTCAAAAATTGGAAAGGAAACCGTTTCTGTTTCCGGCATTGAGCTATCAATTGAAAATGAATATTATGATGATATAATCGAGTTGGGCTATGTTAAAACCAACATGAATGGTGAAAGTAAATTTGTGATCAAAGAATTTAATAAACTTAAAGCCGATTCCAATAATGTCTACAACTTAAATATTGTTTTCAAAGGTAACGATACCTTTAAGAGGGCTTCGAAAAGCATTAGTTTCAAAGACGCAATTATTAAGACGAATCTGATCACTAAGGATAGTATAAACTATGTTAATGCAACCCTGATCGATAAGGCCACAGATAGTATAATTGAAGGTGAATCATTAGTTGTTCAGGTTAATCGTTTATTCAGACCCTTAATAATTGGTGAACCATTAAATTACACCGATGAAACCGGAAGTATAATGGTTCCTGTAGAAGATGGTATTCCGGGTGTCAACGGTATTTTAACTTTAGAAGTTGTACTCAAAGATAACGATGACTATGGCACTGTAAAAAAATCATTTGATGCTGCAATTGGAGTCCCTATAAAAGATGAATCAACATTTGACGATAGAACCATGTGGTCGCCAAGAAACAAAACTCCTTATTTATTATTGATTATTCCTAATTTACTAACCTTTTCTATATGGGGAATAATAGTATTCTTAATATTCAGTCTTTATAAAATTTACAGATCCTGATTTCCCGGAAATTTCAAATTGTACCCGATTAATTAATTGGAGTTCTTATCCTAATTCATATTTCCGAAAATTACTGAATCATCAATAAAATCAGTACACCACAAAACATATTTCTTGTGTAACAATCATTACAAAACATGATATTTATCATTATAATTTCTAATCTGAATATTTAATTTTAACCTATTAATATTCCATGTAAACATTTTTATATCTAAACGATTATGGACGACAAAAAAAATGATAAAAAAAGCACGAATAGACGGAATTTCTTAAAACTGGGTTTAATGTCCGGTGTTTCTACCGTCGCAGGTGCATCCATCATTTCAAACTTAATACCGGAGGATGAAAAGATCTCATCCGGAGAAAAAGTGAGAGTATTGACTCCAGATGGCAAAATGGTTGAAGTAGATGCTGCAAGTATTAATAAATACCCGGAAGCACTTATCACTCCCAAAGAATCCAGAAAAGGAATCCCTGACAGACATTTTGTAATGGTCATTGACCTTGCACGCTGTAAAAATGCCAGAAACTGTGTGGAAAGTTGCCAAAAGGCACATAAACTGGATTATCATGAAGAGTTTATGAAAGTTCAGTTAATTCAGAATAATGACGAGACCGAACCTTACTGGTTTCCAAAACCTTGTTTCCATTGTGATGAACCGCCTTGCGTAACAGTATGCCCTACAGGAGCTACTTTTAAGCGTACTGATGGGATTGTTCTTATTGATAACAATCGATGTATAGGTTGTAAATTCTGTGTCACCAGTTGCCCTTATTCCGCACGTCAGTTCAATTGGGGCCATAAAGATAAATATGATGATAAATCACAACCATATTCCCCGGAAACAAGTGTTCCGGCTGCAGAAGGTACTGTAATGAAATGTGATTTTTGTCCTGATATGTTGAGACAGGGAAAATTGCCACATTGTGCGCAATCATGCCCAATGGGAGTCATTTATTTTGGTGATAAAAACGAGGACATTGTTACAAATGGTGAAGAAACTGTTAGTTTCTCTCAATTGATCAATGATCGCGGTGGTTACAGACATCTTAGAACACTTAGGCACAAAACCAAATGTGTATTATCTACCTGCAGTAAACAGACAATTCCCGGTTGAACGCGGATTTGATGTTGAAGAAGAGGTAATTGAACGCTACAAAGACGTTCCTTACGTTCAGGAACTTAAAAAACAAGGAAAAATTTAACACTAACAGTTCTCCATTATGGATTTTGTAAAAAGAAAACAAGAATTAGTTAAAGAGTTCTTACCAATGATAGAAAACCCAACTAAATGGTCAAAAATTTGGGTTGTAATATTATCAGCAATAGTACTGGTTGGCTTATATGCCTTTGTTGTTCAATACCGAAAGGGACATATAGTAACAGGCATGAGGGATAACGTTGTGTGGGGAATATATATTATCAACTTTATATTCTTTGTATGTTTGAGTTATTCCGGTGCTTTTATAGCAGGAATTTTACATTTCTTTAAAACGCCCTGGAAGAATTCTGTTTTAAGAATTGTGGAGATCATCACTGTACTATCTTTAATAGTAGGTCCCATATTCATTCTTTTATGTATTGGCAGATTAGACCGACTGCATTACCTATTCATATATCCCCGAATTCAGTCACCTATCACCTGGGATATCATAGCAATAATGACAGATCTGGTTGGTTGCTTCCTTTACCTGTATTTAACTTTTATTCCCGATTTTGCAATCCTTAGGGATAATAGTGAAAACACCTCCAAATGGAGACAAAAAGTTTATAAATATCTGGCAATTGGATACTATGACACACCAACACAAAGAGAGAAACTGCACAAAATAACCAGAACCATGTCGGCCATGATCATTGCAATGGCAATCATCGCATACTCTGTATTGGCCTGGATTTTCAGCTTAACTGTACAACCCGGATGGAATAGCAGCATATTCGCTCCATATTTTATTGTTGCCGGATTGTATTCGGGTGTTGGAGTAATAATCATAGCCATGTATCTGATAAGAAAGTACTATCATTTAGATCATTACATAAGAAAAATACACTTTATAGGAGCAGGAATCATCCTGTTGGTCATTTCCTTGCTTTTCGGATATTTTACCTTTAGTGAATACTTCTCAAGATGGTTCAGTCATAAGGTCCATGATATAGATCTGCTGGATACTTTATTCAACAGATATTTCTGGATGTTCATTTTTGCCAATTATATTGGTGTTTTAGTTCCAATAGTTATTTTGTTCTTTAAAAAATTCAGAACAATAAAATCAATAACATTTGCTGCCGTAATTGCAGTACTAGGATTGTGGTTTAACAGGTATTTAATTGTTGTTCCGACTTTAGAAACGCCATACCTGCCAATTCAGGATACAAGACCGGAATTTATTAATTATTCGGCTACCTGGATAGAATGGGCTTTAAGTTTCGCAGGCGTAGCAGCTTTTGTTCTGTTCTTCATATTATTGATGAGATTAGTACCAATTATTCCAATGTCCGGAATTATTGAACATGAAAGAGAATTGAAAAGAAAACCTAAAATGGCAACTAAAAAATAGAAATCATGAAAACTAAGTTGTTAAAAAATATTACTATAGCCACATTCATTGGATTTTTATTTAGTGGAATATGTTTAGCACAGGAAACCACTGTAGAAGATTACAGAATGAAATTCGATTTTAGCACTGTTAAACAATCTGATAATTCAAGAATGTTAATAGTTAACTTTGTGGGTACAAACAAAAAAGATAGAAAAGATAAAGCACCAGTTTATGACGCAGACATAGAATTTTACAACGTTCTGGATGACGAGGAAGTAAAATTAGGTGTTGCTAAAACTGATAAGGATGGCTTGGCTCAGTTAACAATTCCCGAAAATCAGGAGTATTTAATAGATAATGAAGGATATATTAATTTAAAAGCAGTTTTTGATGGTTTAGAAGATTTAGACTCAGAAGAAGAAGAAATAGCGGTTAAAGATCTTTTTTTAGAGCTTGATTTGGAAGAAATTGACAGTGTAAAAACAGTCATGTTAAAAGCCTATACTATAGACAGTTTACAAACTAAGATTCCTGTTGAAGAAATAGATGTTATATTCTCTGTAGGAGGCATGATTTCAAAAATGCCAATAGAAGAAGCTTCTGTTGAAGAAGGTGAATATGAGTTTGAATTCCCATCCAATATATCCGGCGATAAGGATGGAAATGTAGATGTATACGTTTTAGTAGATGACAATGATGATTTTGGTAATGTAATTCAGAAAAAAAATGTAAATTGGGGTAAATTGGATAAGCTCACGGCAGAAAACGAAAACACGCTATGGAGTGAAGCAGCACCTATATGGATGTATCTGGTTTTAACCATTTTGTTAGTTGGTGTTTGGGCCAATTATGCTTATAGCATTAAAAACCTGCTAAAAATTAAAAAAGAAGGTCAGGAAATAGAATCAAAAAATAAAGAAATTACATAATATCAAAGTTTGGTATTATATTTGATTTACAATTTACATTAACTATTAATACAATTAACAAAACATGAAAACACTTAAATTTTTATTTATTCTTGGAGTAATTAGCTTTGGTTTTTTAGCTTTTACTGCAATAGACCAGGAACCATGGAAAGTACCTGCCAAATACGAAAAAATGACCAACCCGGAAGATGCTTCAAAAGATAATATTGATATCGGGAAGTCATTGTACTCAAAACATTGTAAATCCTGCCACGGTAAAGAAGGATATGGTGATGGTCCTAAAGCAGAAGAAGTTGAAGGTGATCTTGGAGATTTCTCTTCTGAAGAATATCAAGCTCAGTCAGATGGTGCTCTTTTTTACAAAAGTTATATAGGAAGAAAAGATATGCCGAGCTTTGAAAAGAAAATGAGTGAAGAAGATATGTGGTTGGTAGTTCACTACATGAGAACTTTAAAAGAATAATAAATTTTCTCAATAATAAAAAAGCCCAAACAAATGTTTGGGCTTTTTTATTACACTAATATTATTGTTACCTATTAATACAATTTCTTGTAATAATCTGCAGCCATTCTTGCACTTGTAAATTCTGGAATCACATCGTCCATTGCTTTAAATACGATGTCCTGCCATTTCTTTGGTTCGTCATAAAATGTAGGGATCACCTTCTTCTCAAGAATATCATATAAATTATCGGCATCCATTTTATCCTGAATGTGCACAGGTAATTTATAATCTACTTCAGGTAAAATAAAACTATTTTTACCATTCTTTTGGAATTCCGGAATCCAACCATCGTTAATCGATACATTCACCGATCCGTTCATAGCCGCAGTCATTCCACTGGTTCCTGAAGCTTCACGGGTAATTCTTGGTGTATTTAACCAGATATCCGATCCACATTTTAATTCTCTTGATAATTCAATTTCATAACCTGTTAAAACCGCTAAATTAGGAACGTTTTTAGTATGAAGTACCAAATAATTAAAAATATCGATCGCGTAAAAATCGTATGGGTAAGGTTTCCCTGCCCAAATAATCTGTACAGGATATTTTTTATTGCTTATTAACTTTTTAAATCGTTTTATATCGTGTAAAAGTAGATCGGCTCTTTTATAGCCTGCAAAACGACGTGCCCAAACAAAGGTCAATACATTCGGATCGAACTTTTTTCCTGTTTGCCTCTTAACCTCATCAAACAATTCTGATTTTAATTCAGATTTACGTTTCTTATACTTTTTCGCATCTTTCTTTTTCCAAGCATCTTCAACCTGCTTATCTTGCCAGAATTTTTGATTTTGAGCGTTTGTGATCGGAATGATTTCACAAATACCTTATCATACTCCTTCCACATGTTGTTAGAAACAACGGCATGTAATTTAGACACCGCGTTCGCCTTTTTAGCCATGCGTAAAGCCGCCAAGGTATAATTTAGCATGCCACCATTTATAGTTTCCTTATCCAGTTGTTTATCTGTTAAGGTTTTACCAAAGAATCCACAACGGTTTAAATGACGTCCATCACGTTCTTCATTTCCTGCTTTTTCAGGCGTATGCGTAGTCAATACAAATTGGTCTTTCTTAACACCGCGATCTTTTAAATAATAAAAGGCAGGTAAACCATGACCTTCATTTAAATGATATACATCGGCGCCGCCTAAAGCTTCTACCACCTTAGCACCACCAATACCCAATACAATACTTTGCGACACACGAGTCATCTCATTGGCATCGTATAAGTGATTGGTAATCGTTCTTGATAAAAAATCATTGCCTTCTACATCGGTACTTAAAAAGTACATCGGGACGGTTCCGAAAATCTCAGGCTTCAATACATAAGCTCTTACCTTTACATGCGGATTTTCGTGTAACTTCACTTCTACCTCAATCCCGGTATCTTCAAGGAAATCAAAGGTTTTTTCAACAAAATCTCTTCGTAAGGTTTGGTCTTCGTTTCTTGCCTGGTCGTAATAGCCATACTTCCATAGCATTCCAATACCTATCATGTTTTGCTTCAGTTCTAAGCCTGAACGCATGTGGGAACCTGCTAAAAAGCCCAGGCCTCCCGAATAAATATTAAAAGATTGATCAATCCCGAATTCCATACTAAAATACGCTACTTTTTTAGTGTATTCCTTTGCTGGTTTATAGGGATGGAACCAGGTGCTATATTTGTTTTTTGGTATAGCTTTTGGTTTCGCTTTCGCTTTTGGTTTCGTTATAGATTTCGGTTTCGCTTTCGCTTTCGGTTTCGAGCTTTCGGTTTTATTTTGGTAGTCATAAGTTTAGGTTTTAAAAATAAAGTGCAAATGTAACTGAATTATAGATTTTTAAAAGTGAAATCGTAAATAATTTGTCTTAAACAGTTTATAAAAACCAAATTATTAATTAATAGGCTTGAAAATTTTAAAAAATTCATTAAAACTAATGAGTTTAGCAGTGATTTTATTGTACAATTATACAAAAATTAGCCTATAAGTATCCCAACAAAACCTCGCTCTTAATTTCATTTTAAACATTTATAAAATGACACTGTAACTAACTTAAATTTATTGCAAAAAAACTCTATTAAACCACGTAATTACACAACTGATTTAAATTAATTAATTTCTAATACTTCTAATTTTTGTTATCTAATGGTATCGAAATAAATATTTTCGTTCCCTTTTTTAAGGAAGACTCAATACTGAACGTTCCCTTTAAATTTTGAATACGTTCTTTCACTGCAAATAATCCAAATCCTGAACTTTTAAAATACTTGTGTTTTAAATTACTAGTATCAAATCCCTTACCATTATCACTTATTTCTATCTCGAGTACTGAAGATGATAATTTAAAACCAATACGTATTAGGGTAGCCTTAGCATGTTTCACAGTATTAGTAATAAGTTCTTGAATACTTCTGTAAATAAATACCAATTCAGTATTAGAAAGTTCAATACTTTCAACATTTGTTGAGAAATCGACTTGGATA
The DNA here is from genome assembly GCA_963827785.1 of uncultured Flavobacteriaceae bacterium. GTDB lineage: Bacteria > Bacteroidota > Bacteroidia > Flavobacteriales > Flavobacteriaceae > Site-B1. The sequence continues at coordinate 183,749 of CAWHCT010000019.1, forward strand.
TTGTATTGCTTTTTTATTTTATGAACCAGCCAATACATAGTATCAATAATACCGAGTTGGTATAAAATAGGAGGGCTTAATTCATTACTAATTTTGCGTGAATTGTCTAAAGCTTCAGAAATATGAAATTGCAAGAAATTAATTTCATCTAAATATTTTTTTAATTCAGCTTTTCCTTCTAACTCATGCAATTTCATCTTTGAAATTACAAGCGACTGACTTAAATGATCATGAATGTTCTCAGCAATTTCCTTTTTTTGCTTTTCTTCAATCAATGTGAGTTCTGATGTGAGATGCTTTAAAGATTCCTGATATTCCTGAATTTCTATTTCCTGTATTTTTGCCTCATTTATATCCTGAATAATTCCCATAATATAATCCTCATTATTTAATTTGATCAACTCTCCGTAAACACGGCAAATACGAATCTCTCCAGATTTTAAAACAAATTCTGTCTCGAATCCTGTAACTCTACCTTGCGATAATAATGTATTGACATAAAAATCTCTGTCTTTAGAATTCTTCCATACGTTCATTTGAGGTGTTTTATTCCCAATAAATTCTTCCGGTTGATAACCTGTTATTTCAAAAATTGCCTTGTTGGCTTCAATTACCGTACCATCAATGAGTCTGGTTAAAACAATGGCAACCGGACTGTTCTGGAATATCATGGAGAATTTCTCTTCACTTTCCTTGATTTTAATCTGGTATTCTTTTTTATCCGTAATATCTCTGGCAATGCAATAAATTTGTTTTTGTTCAGGTAAAGGCCAAATATTCCATGACAACCATCTGTAATCTCCATTTTTTGTTAGCGTTCGATTTTCAAATTGAATTATTGGTGTTCCTTTAGCCAGTTCTTCTGCAGCCTTATCGGTAAGAGTTTTATCTTCGGGATGTACAAACTCGATGTAATGTTTAGATTTAAATTCTTCTTTACTCCAGCCTAATGTCTTTTCCCAGGCAGAATTAAGCTGTAAAAAAATGCCATTTAAACCTGCAATACCAATCATATCCATACTTGTTTCAAATATACGATCGCGTTCTTCTTCCGCTTTTTTCCTTTCAGATAGTTCTTTTTCTAAATCATAGATCAAATTACTATTTTGTAATACTTATGGCAATCTGGTTAGACTAGTGTGTTACATAGATCTAATAATGGTTTGTCAAAATCTACTTTTGATTGTCGATCCCCAAATTAGGATACAGCCAATGTTTTCTCTTGTAAATTTATTGGAAGATATATTATGCTTTTTAAGTTCCCTGATATCTGACAATTTCTTTTTCTTGAGGAGTTAGCTCTTCTTTATTAGTGTCTTCAAGGGTTACAGTAGAATTTTCATCAATAGCTTTTTTAATATGTGGATGATCAGAAACTTTTGCAATACGCAATGAATCTGGCATGTCACTGATAGTTTGGGGTGTGGTTGCTAAAGATACAGTTTTGAATCCTTGCACTAAATATATTGCAGAGCTGTTTTCTCCCAATAATTTTGAAAGGTTATCCGTTGCAGTCTGCATTATTTTTTCAATATCAAGATTTTTGTTTAGGGCTTCACTTACTTTTAAAAGTGTTGATAGTTCATCTCTTTGCTGTATTAATTCACTTTCAGCATTTTTTAAATTGGTTATATCATCAAAAGTTGTAAAAACCTGGAATGGTTCACTATTGCTTTCTGAAAATATGTGGTTTTGCATTAATATTTAACCAACTTATAATTCTTGATTCAGTGGATTGAATACACCCATTACAACATTATTAATCTTCTCTTCCTGTTTGCAATGCCACCATACTTGGATGTTCATGACCGGGAAAATCTGTTCCGTCCTCACGAATCGATTTCCAGGAGGGATCAATGGATGTTTTACCTTTCATTTGATCCATAGTTAATCCTAAAATTCTCAAAGCAGCCGGATTTGCATCAATTATCTCCCCATTTTTATTTTGATAGGTTACACCTTGTGCCATGGATTCAAAAAGTTTCCTGTATTCTATTTCTTTTTTTAATATTTCTTCTTTTTTTAGTTCATGCTCTGTATGAATCTCTTCAAATTTTCTTCTGTAATCCAATAAGGCGAAAACATCTTTTAAGGGTCTGCTTGAAGGACCGTGTTTAACAAATTCTTTGTCAATGTAAATCAGGTAAATGGAAAAAATAGCGGAATAAATAACGGAAGATGACAGCTTACCTATAAATCCGGATATTAAGCTTGTTTGCACCTGACCAGTTCCTGCAAAAGCTCCTATACTAAACAGCACAGTATCTATGCTAAGCACAATAGCCATCACAATTAGAATTCTAAAAAAAAGCGTATTAATAAATCTTGATATTATATCATAAAGATATATAATCAAAAAAGCGTCTAATATCAATAGAAGATGTACCAACTAACAGTATGCGCGCGTTTATCGCAAAAAATCCTTCAGGAATCTTAAATAACAGTTTTACGTATTTTCCGTCTATTGCCCAATTAAAAATAAAATGCAGTGATGCCAGGACTATATTTGCTGCCAGAAGTGCATAAACTACTTTTCTTGTTTGCAACGCATCCTCACTTACATATACCAATAAAATTGCAAAAAGACTACCGGTAAACATGATCATAGAACCGGGTGAAACTATAACACCTGGGAACAACTTCAATATAAATTGATGAGACAAGAAATACCTGCATGTATTGAAAAACACCTAAGGCTGTAAACAACAATGATAGTCCTAAATAGGTTCTAAGACGAAATAATAATAATAGTAGGGATCCAACTAATAAACACTGAATAAATAAAATTAAAATTTGAGTAAAGGCAATATCAGTCATAAAAATCAATAATAATTTCTTCCACAATAAATAAGAATATTCGCTTTTAAAATACTACAAATAAATCTATATTTTATTCTGTACATCAAATTTTTCGCATTTAAGAAATCAACTAAGGTATATCGATCTTCTCTAAGAAAATATCGCCTCTATCATTTATATTCTGGCTGAGGTCATCCTTTTTTAATCCACTGGAAATACTAATGATCTCCCCAAGATAGTTTTCGAAGATTACATGTGGATATCCAATAGTATTAAAATTCTCAATAGATGATGTATTTCTATTATAAATTAACGCTTCTTTGCTATGTAAACTTTCTGGTGTTATTTGCCAATCCGGGTCATTATTTGTGCCAAATATTTCTATTCCATCCTGACTAATTCCACTAGGAAAATAAGGTTCTTCAAATGATTCAAGAAAAGAAAAGGAAGTGGTTGAATATAATCTGTTTTCATCAAAATTAATTATATAATCCTGAGGGGAATTATATAACGTCTTATTGAAAAAATAACCATCATCTGTTATAGGAATAGCAACATTTTGTTCAAAAGTTAATGTCCCATTCAGCTGCGATATCAAATACCATACTATTGGTTTCATTTTTATGTCCAACCAGTATTTTATCATCATTCAATTCAAAAACCTGGTAATTATAAGCACCTTGATTTTCAGAAAAATGTGGTTTTGAGTCCACCAAGAAAAAATTGGCGTTATCTCTGTTGTATGTAAAAATTTCGTCGTCATCTATCAATACCCAATAACCACTATTTGTGTAAAGAAAATCATCAAAAGACGAAATCCCTTCAGGATCTATCTGATATTTATACTCCATGGTTGAAGCATTGTAAATAAATAAATCAAATCCTGCAGCAACAACCAATTCTTCGCCATTGGTAGAAGAAATTAACTTAATTGGAACATTTGTAGAAGCAGTAGGTTCTAAGTTAGAAATTGCTTCTGTTTGATTTGATTCATAATTAAAACGCTGTATACTGGTATTGTAATTCTGTCCACTTTCATTACCAAAGAAATAAACTACGGGCTCATCAGGGTCAATAGCCATTGAGTGAATGCTCTGAAAGTTGGTTAGTTCGTCTCTTTTGTAATCAACTTCCCAAAAAGTGGTCACATTTTGATAATAAAAATTAGTTTTGTTACCAAAAATATCATGAACCATGATATTATAAACCGGATTTTCTAAATAAGGAGGATTCTCAATTACGAACGACGTAGTATTAATATCGTCTATTATGGCAACATTGTATTCCTGATAGCCAGATCCTGATCCGCCAGTATGATTTGCAAAAATTATTTCATAATGAGAGAAATAAGGCATGGTGCTAATCTCCCAACTCAATTGAATTTGGTCATTAACTACCACAGGTTGGTTCATGATTACTGGTGTAGCATTAATGAATTCGGTATATTGTTGAAAAAGATAACTTTCCCCAAGTAACCCTTCATTTGTGAATACCTTTATGTAATAACACAAAACTTCTTCTGCAGGAGGATTCAGGTCTGTAAAATCTGTGATAGAAATATCTGTAATAGTTTCAATTAAGATTGCATTGTCCTTTGAACAGTTATTCCCATAACTTCTATAAATTTCTATTCTGTCAAATTCATTGAAGCCTTGGTAAGGTTCCCAGGTAAAACTTAAAAGGTTTTCATAGCCTTCATTTTCATTACGATAAAATGTAGGTGAAACCAGATCGATTTCTACAGGCTGATATTTTCTTGCGTAAATTTTGAAAACATCCAATTCACCATCTTCATCAATGTCAAATTTTGATTTAAAGGTTAGCTCATTAGCATTTAAATTAGTGATTACTAATTCATCACTTTGACCAAAAGAATTCGAAATCGTAACAACTCCTTCATTTAATTCCCAATCAAATTCATTGATAGAATAGTCACATCCATTGTTCTGGTACAAATATTCCCGATAGATTCCATTTTCTGAATAAATGAAAAAATCCCTTCCGCAATCCTGGTATTCTATTGGAATATCGACTATAATGCCTTCAAATTCAGCATTAAAAATTGCCCAAATTCCCGTCAAATTCGACTCAGCTGCCGACGTCAAGGCACCACTATAAAAGTTATCGGTATTTGTTGGATCGGTGTCATCATCATTATTTGAGCAACCGAATAGAACCATTATTAGAGATACTAAAATAAACCTCTGTTGTAATATTTTACCCATGTGTTAAAAGTATTAACTTAACTTTATTGAACAAAAAAATATCAGAAATTTATTGCAGTTTTTTAAATTATTTTCCGATACAGAAAGTGACTTATTAATATTCACAACCTTCTAAGTTTAGTAGTACAAATTCGAGACAAAAAAATCTAAATATTATAAGTTAAATCAAAATACATTGTTAATTATAAAAATTGGTTAAAAAATGAATTTAATTAGCACAATTGAAATATCAATTTAAGAGTAAAATATTTTGAATATTTTAATGAATAATTAAATATTCTTATACTCAAAATGAGTATTTAAGGTTAAATCCTGTATAGTAATTAATTGGAGTACTGGGATAGAAAAATCTAGGTGAATTGTTTCCAAAAGCAGGTGCATTTATCAAAACTTGCGAAGCATAATGGGTATTAAACAAATTATTGATTCCAATAAAACTGTTTAAAACTACTTTTTTTAAAAGATTTTTTTGATATCCTATCTTTAAATTGAAAAGGTCATATGAATTTGAATGAACCAGGTTATCATCAGTTATTGGCATGCTTCCAACATATTGATAATTTATATTAGCAAATAATCCCATTTCGGTATTAATCTCTACCCTTGTGCTAAGTACCTTAGAAGGCACTCCAGTTAATTCATTTCCAGAAAAGTCATTTTCGTCATCAATAAACTCTTTAAACTTATAATTGTTTAATGCCAAGGAATGGTATGTGTTAAGGCGAGTTGATTTTGATTTGATCCAATTATAATTCAATGACATCTCCAAACCATCATGTTCTGTACTCCCTGCATTGATTCCTATGAATTGATCTTCGGAAGTTCGCCTCGCTACTAATAGGTTCTTGACTGCTAATCTGTAAAATGATAAATCATATCTTAATCTATTGTCAAAAGCCTGACCTCTCATTCCTATTTCAAAGTTCCATCCTGTTTCAGGTATTATTTTTGGATTGATTTGTCCGTTTGGCAATAAGGTCTCCTCCAAAGTGGGTGGAGAAAATCCGTGACCAATATTTGCAAAAAGGCTATGATTTTTGGGGAACAAATATGAAAATCCGATTTTTGGGGAAACAATCCCCTTAAAGGAATAAGTTCCAGACTGATCTGAATTGGTGTCTGATATCACCTCATCTGATAGGACATATCTCGTGTTGTTATAATTTAGACCAAAAGAAAGTAGTGTATTTTTTGAGAAATGATAATTGAATTCGGAAAAGACATTTATATAATTTCGCTTCTCCTCAAAACTTGAAATCAAATCGCCTTTAACACTACCTGTTCCTGTTGGATATTCTTCATACAAATTGTCGAATGTTTTATAGTCTTGCCAATCACCATATAGTTCCAATCCTGCTGTCCAATCAATTTTGGAATTAAACATTTGATTAGTGCCATTTAATCTACTTCGAACACCAATTGAAAAAGTGTCTTCATCTAGTATATTGAATGGTCTCGGTTCATATGAATCAATAAAGGAACCAAAAATACTTGAAGAGAGATTCAGAGCATTACTAAACTCATGGCGCCATGACAGACCAAGGATATTTCTTTTATTATCTTCATATCCTTTAGCACTTGCCCATGTAAAGGCAGCCGAAGACGGACTATCTTGATAGGTATCATAATCTAATGAACTTGGAATAAATGCCTTCAAATCCACCAAACTTACGATTGTTGAAATTCGGTCCTTGGAACTCGGAAAATGATTGGAAAGAAGTGTTAAAGTTTTTCTGTCATAATTATTATTATCTCTATAGCCATCACTTTGTGTGTTACTATAAACAACTCTATATCCATTTTTTAGACCGCCATAACTCCCGTCAATAGAAAACTTGAAAAGACCATAAGAACCTGCAATTAATTCTGTTGAAATCTCTGATTGTTTGAAAAGTGATTTACGCGGAATAATGTGAATAGTTCCCCCCAGACCAGCACCATAGATACTAGATGACGCTCCCCTAATGACTTCAATTCGAGATATGGTATTTAGTTCAAAATCTTCAATGTTGGTTTCCCCATTACCATTTGTTAAAGGAATTTCTTGATAATAAGCTCTAATTTTTGAAGTTCCATATGGGTTTCTAGAACCAATCCCTCTAATGGTAATTCTATTTGTGTTTAATGCTCCAGTTTGCATATAAATTCCAGGGACGTTATTTAGAACAGGTGCAAAATCGGTTGAATTATAAAAATTAATATCATCTGAAGACACAACACTTACCGCTGACGTCGATTTTTTAAGTTTTAAAGGAATAAGATGTGTGCCAACGATAACTTCATTTAATAAGGTGGGTTCGGGATAAAGTTGTATGACCATAAACCCTTCATTGGTAATATTCACCATCTGTGTTTTATAACCCAAACAACTTATTTGATAACTACCCGGTTCATTGATAATTACCTTACCTTCTAAATCACTGATAAAAATTTCATTGTTTGACAGGTTAGTAATGTGAACACTTGCGATAGGTTCATTTGTTACGGACTCTACAATTTTCAACAGAATGTCATTTTGTTGTTGACCGTAAATCAAATAACCGTAACAATTACAAATGCAGGTAATACGACAAGAATCGTCACTATCTTCTTGATGATTATGATTAACACTTATATCTTCAATATTTTGGTCTTCAAAATTATGACCCTCAGTACAAGGTTTTGCTGATAGAAAAAATAAAGTTAATGCAAATATGAATGCTAATATTTTCATTGAGGCAAAGATATAAACTAATTGGTGCAATACTTGTGCAAAAAAGAGGTTTACCATTTTACGCGCATTCAGTTTCGAATACATAAAGTACCTTACTCCTGTTCATATACAATTAAAGATATATTGTACAAATACGGAACAATTATTTAACTATTTGCCGATACAGAAATTGGCAAAAATATTACCCAACAGATCATCACTTGTAATTTCACCGGTAATTTCCCCAAAATGATAGAGTGCCTGCCTGATATCTATAGCCATCAGATCTCCAGATAATCCTGAATTCAAGCCATACTGAACTTTTTTTATTTCTTCTAATGCCTTTAATAAAGCATCATAGTGACGGGAGTTAGTAATTATGGTGTCATTATTTTTTAAAGCACCGGTATTAATAAAACCAAGTAATTTATCATGAAGTACATCTATTCCTATATTCTCTTTAGCCGATAGCATCAGGGCATCAGGAATAAATTCTTGAATTTTAGATTTTTGAGATGTACTTAAGATATCTGTCTTATTTGCAACAATCAATATAGATTTTGATGGAAACTTGTTTTTAATCTTTTGAATCTCAGTTATTATATTTTTAAGAAAAGATTCTTTTTGCGATACGAAACCGGCATCAAACAAATATATAACAACCTGAGCCTGAGTTATTTTTTCAAATGTCTTCTTAATCCCGATAGATTCAACTTCATCTTTGGTCTCCCTAATTCCTGCTGTATCAATAAACCTGAAATTAATTCCACCGATGATTATTTCGTCCTCTATGGTATCTCTGGTTGTTCCGGCAATATGACTTACAATCGCTCTGTCTTCATTTAAAAGAGCATTAAGGAGTGTTGATTTACCCACATTCGGTTCGCCAACAATTGCAATCGGAATGCCCTTTTTAATCACATTACCCAAAGAAAAACTGTCAATCAACCTTTTTAATACCGTAATGATTCTATTAATTAGTTCATGAAACTGGTCACGATTTGCAAATTCTACATCTTCTTCGGCAAAATCCAATTCCAGTTCGATCAAGCTTGCAAAATTGAGCAATTCATCTCTAAGTTGTTTAATTTCTGATGAAAAGCCTCCACGCATTTGCTGCATGGCTATTTGATGTGATGCTTCACTGTCACTGGCAATCAGGTCTGCCACAGCCTCAGCCTGACTTAAATCCAATTTCCCATTTAAAAAAGCTCGAAGTGTAAACTCTCCAGGATTGGCAATCCTGCATCCTTCGCGCAAAAATAATTGAATGATCTCCTTTTGGATAAAAGGACTTCCGTGACAGGAAATTTCGACTACGTCCTCGCCTGTATATGAATTTGGATCTTTAAAAATTGAAACCAGAACCTCATCCAGTTCATGATTGCCATCAACAATAGACCCAAGATGTATAGTATGGGACTTTTGATCTTTTAACTTCTTTCCCGATCTGGATCTAAAATTTTTATCTACAATACTAATAGCTTTTTTACCTGACAATCTTATCAGCGCTATTGCACCAGAACCTGAAGGAGTAGCTAAGGCTATTATAGTATCGTTAGGTTTCATGAGGCAAAAGTAAGAAATTGACTTTATTAAGGTTGTAAAAATCTCTTAATGTTCCAATAATCCCTACCCCAAAATAATTTTATCTACTATATTTGCACAAATCTTAATTTTAAAAATTCTTATGAAAAAATTTATTGTACTTCTCACTGTAATTCTCTCTTTCTTGTCATGTGAAATGGAATCAAAAGAATTCGTTATTTCCGGCGAAATAGCAGGTGTTCCTGACGGAGCAAAAGTTGAGTTAAAAGAAATTAAAGATAACAACCCTGTATTATTGGATACTACTACCATAAAGGATGGGAAATTCACTTTAAAAGGGTCGGTAATTGAACCTGATATCCATATTTTAACTATACAAAAGGTTCCGGGCAGATTACCTTTTATTTTGGAAAACAAGAAGTTAAATATGGAATTGTACAAAGATAGTCTTGGCCTTTCAAAAATTGCCGGGAAGTAAAGAAAATGATGTCGCTCAAAATTATATGAAAGCTGTAACTAAATTCAGGAAAAAGAATGATGCGTTAATGATCGAGTTAAATCAGGCAAGACAAAAAAATGACACACTGTTTCTAAAAGGTTTTAGAGATAAAAGACAGGAAATTAAAAATGAAAATGATTCCTATAATTTGGAATTCATAAAAAAGAACAACAATAGTCTGTTTGCTGTTTTGCTTCTGGAAAAC
>CAWHCT010000020.1:0-278301 GCA_963827785.1 uncultured Flavobacteriaceae bacterium
TCAGGATAAATTCTCATATAAAATTCAAAAGTCCCGTTTGGAATCAATGTCAGTTTTATTAGAGCTAAATCATTGCCTCTACTTAAATAAACAAGAGTATCATTAAGTTCTAATTTTCCATTTTTTATAAAATCCGTTTGAGGATACCATTGCACATTTTGAGGTTTTTCAGATTTCTTACTTTGGCAAGAAAGGATTATTAAAATCAGAACTAAAAATATTGGTTTTTTCATTGTCTTTCAAATTGGTGCTAACTCAGGGTTAAACGTAGTTCTGCTTTGAGAATGAAAAGATAATAAATTCTGTAACAATAATTTGAGAAAAGTACGTCCTTATACTCTCAAATTATTGGTCATCAATTAGCTTCGCGGAGCGAAGTATAAATTGTGGAATTTATTAGATTGGGAATTCGATAAGCAGAGCCAAATTACTTTTAACCAACGATGGCTCACGTTTAGGCTCGAAGCCCGTCGAAGGCGATTAAATTATTGGATTGTGTAGAAAGTAATTTGGTTTAACCCTGAGATGGAACACATTTACTTTAAGATGCATTGTCTGCGAAGCAGCGCAGATTAAAGTTCGCCTTTGGCGAATGTGTTCCATCGGTCTCGGCTATGATTTCGTTGTGGAAAATCCAGTATGGATTTTCATGCGTGAAATCAAGCCTAAATTTATGATATTATTTTCAATTTTTCTCTAATGCCACAATGAATTATAGCCATTGTTGGCTACAGTTTTTCTACTTTTTTAGTTCAATCAGATTTTTCTCCAAGCTTAATGTGTCAATCGAAATCAATCCACTTACAGAATCAATTTTTATTTCCCTTTTTAAACGTGAACTTATAAATGTAGTGTCCTTAGTTGATATATCGTTGTATCTCGCTACAATATTTGTTAACTGAAAAGTCAAGTTGTCAATCCTATTCGGTTCAACTCTCCAAAAGTCTTCAGCATCACCTCCATTTAAAAAGAAGATAAAGCTTGAAGTAGGTATTAATTCTGACTTTCTAAATGTAAATAAGTGAAAAGCCTTTTTGTAATCATACAAATCTACGAATGCAATTGATATGATGTTTTCATTCTCGAATATTTTACATTTAGGTACAATTAAGTGCGCTTGTTCAAATTGTGATCTGTTAGTTTTTTCCAAGTTGAAAATCCACTTTTCGACATTTCGGTCTATAAATTTATCTGAATAATCCGATTCAAAATCCGCTTTAAGATTATCAAAGTCCAAACAGTCGCTTTCCAATTCCGTAATAATAACTTTTAAGTCCTTTGATTGTTCAGTCAGAATTACTTCAGGTTTGGTTTCTACTATTTGTGGCACTAAAATATCTTTTGGTTTTTCCAATTCCGATTTTTTCTTATCGGTTTTGCAGCTTATAGATAGGATTAAAAGTATTGTCGATATGTAAAATATTGTTTTTTTCAAATTGCGTAGAACGGTTGGTATAAAGTTAGTGCGTGTCAACGTACGCAAACTTTGGTAAAACACATCAGCAAGCATTAATTTTATACGGTGTTAGGGCAAGTATTTTAAAATACTACCAATAAATCATTTTTTTCTATTTTCCAGTTTCCATTTTCATTTTTTATGAAACATCTCATAACTCCTCCGCACAATTTTCCACAAGTAACAGAATATTTAAACATTCCGTAATTTTTGGATTTATCAAAGTAAATTCTTGAAAAGCCAGCAATTCCGTTTAAATGAAAGGGATATTTATGATGCCAAATGTCAGTTCCTTCAGGAAACTCCGAGAGATATTTATAATCAAGTATTGAGTCTTTTTTAATTCCCGATAAAATTAATTTATAACTTAATTTGTATTCCTGGAGTGAATCATAATTCACTTTGTTTTTAGATTTTAAATATTCCTTAAAAAATTTTCAAAATCTGACTTTTCAAGATTAAAAATGGTATCTCCTAAAGCGATGACCATTTTAGAAGTGTCTCGGTCTAATTCCGCCATTTTTTGTTTATGCTTTCTTAAGGTTTCTATATGTCCAATAGAATCATATCCAATTATGTTAGCATTCTCATCTAAATATGGCATTGGAGGAGGAGGAGGCATTCTTCTAGAATCATCTTTAAGTTCAGCAATTAATTCAGGATAGATTTCTTTGAAAACTTTTTTTTCAAATTCCAGTTCAGAATTATTTTCATTTAAGTCATTACAACTTAAAGCCATAATTGTTGAAAATAAAATAATTAACAGTTTTTTCATATTTGCCTAACGTTTATGTATATGGAAAGTTGCGTGTTTGTGTGCGAGGATTTTCCGAAGGAAAATCAGATGCAAGCAAACAAAGCAACTCACATTGGTTAAGCTAAAAATAGCAATTTTTTATATACGGTGTTGTGCTTAGTGTTTTATTTTAATTTCGGGATTGCTTGTTCTATTAAATCCGCATTTCTTGTTGATTGGTCATTTAATGATAAATAATGAATAGCTAATATTAATTGGATATTCGGGTCATTCAAGTCGAAATATTTTTTGTTTTTTAGCACTTCCCAATATTGGATATCAAATCCATTAAAATCGCCACTTCCTTGAATTCTTTCCGCATATTTAGCAATTCTCTGATTGGTTTTTCCTAAATCTATTAAATATTTAATGTATTTACCCTTTGTGACAGCACAAAGGTCTTTTGCTTTTGTTTCACTAGGATAATAGGTTGATTCGCAAAACATCCAAATTTCATTAAAAGTTAATTTTTCTATTTCTTTATATAATTCTTTTTGTTTCTCAAAGTCAATATTTGTCCAAAATCCGTTTACTGTAGCTTCTAAATATTCGTGTGGTGTGCGTTCATAACAAGTTTTGAAGTCGGAATCCATATGCAAACACATTTCTGACTTGAAGAATTCCGTTATTTTATTCAAATCAGCTATCTGTTCTGCCGTAAAATTTTTGTTCAGTTCAGTCACAGAATATTGAGATTTACAAGAGAAATTCAATTGTAAAATTATAACTCCAAATATGAATATTATCGTTTTTTTCATAATTAAGCACAACGTTTTTGTGTATGGCTTCGTTGCGGGAAAATCGGCAAGATTTTTCCGCCGTGATACAAATTTAGCAAAATTGCAATGGATTCCGATTAGGAATTCAGCAGCAATGAGTTATACACGTTGTTGTGCTTTCGTTATTTGTTTAATTCTTTATCTATCAATTTTACGATATCTTCATAAATCAACTTTTGAGTTTCTAACATATCGATTGTGAATTTGAGCCAAATTGATTGAATTGTTAAAATATTTTCAAATTCAATATCTGATAGTAGTTGTTCTGGAAATATCTCAAATTTTGAAGTTTTTAAATTCGAAGATGTATATTTATATAACTGTCTATATTTAGTTGATTGCCTTATTGGGTATTTTTTACCTAAATAAGGTAAAAAATATTCATGAAGGTCAATTCTATAATTTCGTTCTTCTTCTCTCGTCCATTGCATTTGAAGCGGTAATGTTGAAATTAAGCTTCTTATGCTATCATTTTTAATTAATGATAGTTTGCCAGAATTCAAGATATCCGACATTGTTCCTTCTGCTGGAAAATGCATCCAACCGGAAACAGTAACGTAATACATTATGCTATCAAAATTCACTTTTGAGTCCCATTTGGGGTTGGGTCCTGTAAATTTTAAAAGATAATCATCGATTTCAATAACGGTTCTTTTTTCCTTTATTACATTATCAATATTTTCAATACTAATGATTAGATCCTTTTTAAGTGATATTAAAACTGTTTCTTCTTCACCTCTTAATATTCTTTCCTGATTAGAATTATTTATTTGCAGAGCAATCAAAATTCCAATAACTACAAGAATAATTTCTCCAAACGCGTATTTAAGATATTTTCCAGTTTTGCCTTCTGAAAGTAGATTTTGTCTAATTTTTCTAAAGAATTTTATCATTGGTTAGTTGTTTCTTGAAAGGTAGAACAATTATTTAACTCGAGTGAGAGATAATGAAGCACAACCGTTGTTGTGCTTACGTTAATTGTTTAATTCACTATCTATCAATTCACTCAAGTTTTGACAATTAGACCGCAGTGTCCTTATTGCTTTCAGATTTTCAATTATGGCATTTTGAAAAAATAAGGCATAGCCTTCAAGATTTCGGAATTTTTTGGAAGATGGATTCTGCAGCCAATCCCAATCTTCATGGTTTAAATTATATTTAGCCCACAATTTATGCCATAAAGTCACATCCATATTATCATATACCCATTGATTAAACCTTTCATTGTCTAGATTCAATTTGTTTATTTCTATATCCGCTTCTTGAAAAAAGATAACAATTTCATTTTTTAAGCCTTCGTTTTTAATTTCTATATTATTTCCAGAGTTCAACATTTCATTGTAACTACTCTTGGTTAAGTGCAGAAAATTCATCGAACCTCTTCCAATATTATATTGTTCCAATTTTTCTAATCGCTCAATTTTGCCATTTAAGACAGAATCTAAGATAAACTGTGTTTGTGAGTTCCATTCAACATATTCAGTAGATAAAGAATCCAAATAGATAATATCCTGGTCAATCTCCTTTTTGAGCTTTGCTAAAATTTGATTTCCATTCGATTCGTTCTGCTTCAGTTCATTGTAATTGTTCAACTGAATGGCAATCAAAATTCCAATTACCACGAGTATAATTTCTCCAATTGCATATTTTAAATACTTTCCAGTTTTTCCTTCTGAAAGTAAATTTTGTCTAATTTTTCTAAAGAATTTTATCATTGGTTAGTTTGGTTGGTCTTATAATGAAGCACAACGTTTATGTATAAGAATAGTTGCGGGTTTGTATGCGAGGATTTTCCGAAGGAAAATCAGACGTTACAAACACGCAACGACCTTTGATTAAGCACTAAACCGCAATTATTTTTATACGGTGTTGGCAAATCGTTTTTTATTTTTTCACAAGTTTCAAATTCCGCATTGCGTAGAATTCAAATCCGTTTATTGGTTTTATTTTCCGTTTTTTTATTCGGTAAACTTATAGTCGAATTAATTTCAGACCATTTTTTAACCGATTTACTTTTTTTCTCCAGTTTTATATTCAGAATTAGAGTGTCGTTTTTAATTTTCCATTTCCCTTTTAATTCCGAGTATATTATTTCGTGATAATGATAAAATTTAGTCCGATGAAAAGTTCCGTTTTCGTAAAGCACTAAACTGTCAGAATCAACAAAATTCCATTTAGTTCCGCTTTCAGATTTCTGTTTTGTTTTTTCTTTTTTATAAACATATTCAGATTGGATTTCTTGCGAAACCAAAATGTTAGTCAAAAGACCAAATATTAATATTAGAACTGTTTTTCTCAAATGTTTGCCAACGGGTTTGTGTATGGATAGTTGCGTGTTTGAAGCCACTAATTTTCCGATGTTTAAATTTAAATATTTTTTTGTTTTAAAAAAAATTCTATCTTATTGAATTTAGCAATTTTTTATACACGGTGTTGCCACCAGTTATTTTATTCCGATAACTTTTTCAATCGGTTCGTTTTTATAATCAAATTCAACTTTTTTCATTCTGTGAATTGGACTGTCAAATCCTATAATTAAATTTCCGCTAAATGACCTTAAATCCAAAACTCGAAATTTCTTCTTGTATTTAGTCAGCGTTTGTTTTTCCAAATCTAAAAGTCCAATTCTTTGAAATGTTCCACCAAAAAATGATTTGTCCCAAATCGGAATTGCAGTTTTCTGTCCATTTCTTGTCCAAATTGCTGGTCCACCACAATTTCTCGCTAATTAAAATTGCTTTTGATTCATTAATTTTGAGTTTGCATATTCCGCTCAAAGGTGCTCCCATTCCAACTTCGTTTAGATTGGAGTATTCCAATGTTGCGTTATTTTCGTTTTCTTGTCCGTTAGAGTTTTCATTCGGAAAATCCCGAGCATTTGGATATTTTAGAGCATCTATTGAGTAGCCGACTATTCGGCCAATTGAAAGTTCGTCAAATTTTAATGCTTGAAGTATTGTTCGTGCTTTGTACTTGTCCGGTTTTTTGGCTTTGTCAAATCAACGTCATTAATCCACTTACATAAAGACGTTCGTTTCCTGTCATTCCTCCAATTCCAATAACGCTATTTGCTTTTTCGTAAATTTCTTGTTTCGTCATTTCTCTAATTGGTGGCAACTAGTTATATCCTAACAAATATATTGCTTTATTGGTTAAAATTCCGGGATAACAAAACTTTTGTGTTGGTTTTATCCCCTTTACTTAATCTGTTTAATGCACTATCTAATGGATTCGATATTTCCATCAAATCTTTGCGCTTTACATGTGTATAAATCATTGTGGTTTCTGGCCTTGCATGACCCAATAACGATTGTATATAACGTATATCTACTCCGTTTTCTAATAAATGAGTAGCATAACTATGCCTTAATGTATGTGGTGTCACAGTTTTGCTTATTCCCGCTACTTTAGCACTTTTCTTGATAAATTGTCTAATGCTTTCTGCACTATATTTTCCGCCAGATCGTCCTTCAACAAAATATTGGCTTGGCTTATAGGTAAAAAAATAATTACTTAACAATGGTAAAAAACTTTCTGCTAAACTAACATAACGGTCCTTCCTTCCTTTACTGCTTTTTACCAAAAGCTGTTTTCGGTCTACATTAATATCTTTTAATTCTAAATTAATCAATTCACTTATCCGTAATCCGCAGGAATACAATAAGGCAATAATGGCACGATGTTTTAAGTTTTGAGTAAATCGAATCAGATCAATAATTTCTTCTTGTGATAGTACATTGGGCAGTCTTCTGTCTTTTTTTGGTCTGGTGAGTTCCAGGTTTTCAATTTTGCAATTAGGGAAAAAGTTTTTAAAATGCTTAATGGCACTTATAAACTGCCTTTGGGTACTTATGGCATATTGCCGTTTTATAAAAACAGTTTCTATAAATAACTCCACATCTCTATTGGTAAGACTTAATATTTCCTTTTCATTGTTAAACTCTATAAAGTCTGCTACAAAAAACGTATAAGTATTTATAGTACTTTCACTTAATCGCTTACCTTTTAAATACTTATAAAAATTATTTAAGAGGGTTTTGTTTTTTTGAGATAATTGACGCTCGCGTTTTTCATACTGTTTTGCTTCAGATACGTTATTGCTTAAGGCCTTACTGTTTACTCTTGCTAAGCCTTTAAAAACATTAAAAATTGATTTGAGGTTTTCAGGGTTATTCCTTACATACCATTTCTTATGTGTGGCGCTCCATCTGGCTCCGTGAATTTGTTTTACAGCATCAATAAGTAACCGGTTAAAATCGAAATCTATTAAAATCTGATTTTCCTTTCTGTGCCGTTTTCGAGACAGCGTAACAATTGGTAATTGACTCATATTTATAATATCTATGAGCTAAAAATAAAAAAAAATAAAATATTTTTAATGATGAATAAATCAATAAATTTCAATTCTTAATACACCTCAAACCAATGCTCGGTTGTAGCTCTGGTAAGGTTACCCCGTATTTTGTAATCCGCCGGATAGCGCATTGACCAACAACAATAATTGCATCAGGTATTGATCGCTCAACTTTGTATCTGTCTTCATTGCGCTTCGCCACTTTATCAAATAGTCTAATTGAATCTCATGAAGCGACGTCAAAGCCTTGTTTCGTAACTTGATGTTTTCCAGTTTTGAGATGCGTCGGTTGCTAACTGAAGCGCCCAATAGAGCTTCAATTTTTTGAATTCCGGATTGATAATCGGTCAGTATCAATTCCATAAGCTCTTGCCTGGTTTTCTGGTCTTCGAGCAAATCGGAAAAAGCGGTCATGATATTCGTATCAGAATTCAACAAATTCGATTCTATTTGAATAAGGCTGTACTTCAAGAAAGGCCATTCGGTTGATAATTGCTTTAATTGCTCAAAATCCTTTGGATGTTCTCTTTCAAATTCACCCAAAGCGGTTCCAGCACCAAACCAGCCACTAACATTGAATCTGGATTGGCTCCAGCTAAACACCCACGGAATAGATCTAAGATCGTTTATAGTACGCTTTCCGGTTCTGCGCGCTGGTCTGGATCCAATTTTACTTTGTTCCAGAACATCAATAGGCGTTGCTTTGGCATAAAAATCAATGAATTTAGGATGGTCCAGTAATTTTCTGTACGTAGTTCTCGCCATATCCACCAAATCATCCATGATCTTATAGCGTTGATCATTTTTAGATTGATCATGTTCTATCATGGCTTGTCTTGCAGTTCCTGCCACAAACATCTCCAGGTTATAGGTTGCAGTAAGCCTGTTGGCAAATTGATTGGCAATGGTCTCACCTTGCACAGTCATTTTTATTTGTCCGCTCATAGAACCCGGAGGCATACTGTCTAAAAACCGATGGATCTTTCCGCCGCCACGACTAATGGTACCACCACGACCGTGAAAGAAACACAATTTTACACCAAATTTATCGCCTACCTTTGTAAGACGTTCCTCGGCTTTGTAAATATTCCATCGGCTGGTTAAAATACCGCCATCCTTATTGCTGTCACTGTAACCCAGCATCACTTCCTGGCTAAAGGTAGAAGAGTCTTCACGCTGCTTTTTTATCACAGGATGATCCAGAAAAGCAGATAGAATTTCAGGTCCTGCATTAAGATCGTCTATGGTTTCCAATAACGGAACCACAGGAAGATCAATATCCTGCAGACCAACTTCTCTTAAAAACAGAAATACGACCAGCAGATCGCTTAAACTGCGAGTCATACTCACAATAACAGATCCAATACCGTCTGTACCATATTGCGTGACATAATTCTTGACTTCTCCTAAATAACCAAGAACATTGTCGGCTTCAAGGCCACAGGATGTGCCAGCCACCAAAAAGGGTCGTTTGCTCTTCAATTCCTTATTAATGAAGGCTAGTCGCTTTTCTTCATTCCAACTGGCATAATCAAAATCTTCGTAACCAGATGCGGCCAGTATTTGACTGATGGCTTTTTCATGGTAAGCGCTATTCTGCCGTATATCAAGCTTTGCCAAATGAAATCCAAAACATTGAACCAATCGCTCAATAGGAAACAACCACTGTTTGGCAATTCGTGCTGCGTTCATGTCAATAAGAACCGTTCTTAATTTTTTAAGCGCTTCTGAAAGGTCAGCTGCCGATTGAAAATAGCCTTTTTCCCCGAACCCGTGATCGTTTTCAATTGTGTGCTTTAAGCGCAACAATAGTAAATTTATAAACTGACGAATGGGTTCAGACGGGTTGCGATCCATGGCTTTTTGTCCGGCTTCTTCGAACAATTCGGCTGTCTTTTTAATGTCGATTAAAACCGATTGTGGAACCGTATTCTGATAAATGGAAAAGCTAAGTTTTGATGCCAGGGCAAACAACCTGTCATATACCATTTTTAGTGCAGCCTCACGATGTATTTTAAGTGTCGAAGCCGTAAATTCCGGCGTGACAAAAGGGTGACCATCACGATCGCCACCAACCCAGCTGCCTAATTGAATTAAAGGGAGCTGCTCAGGCCATTGCAGCAGTTCGGGATCAAATCCCAAAGCTGTCCATGCATCAAGCAGTCGCTGATCTGTTAAACGCACGGCTTCGGGAAATACATTTACAAAATAATGCATCAGGTTGTTGCGCTCATCTTCAAGACGTGGTTTTTCAAGGTAGATTTCACCGGTTCGCCACCAGCGTTCCATCAGACTGATGATCTCATGTTTTAATCCGGACTGTTCCGAAGTAGACCAATTCGGATTTTCTTTTTTAACCAGTAAGAGGTACAATTCTCTGTGAATGTCAAGTACGGTAAGGCGTTTTGCCTCTGTGGGATGCGCAGTCAAAACCGGCACAACTTTTATGTCCTTTAATTTCTGAGCAATTTTTTTAGCATCTATTCCGGCAGTTTTCCACTCATGTAATGTTTCTCCCCATGAGCCGCGAGTCGATTCTATTCCAAATTGCGTTTCGGCTTTTCGTCGGTATTGGGTTGCGGCATTCTCTTCGGCTAAGTTGAGTAGCTCAAAGCATATCCCTATGGCCTGTGTTAGTTTTTCATTAGAAAGCGTTGGTTTATTGATGACTCCATTGTTAAACGGTAAAGCTTCTGCCAATTCGCCTTCACCTATTGATGTAAGCATTTCCCTGAACAGGGAGATCAAATATTGGAACTCGGTTTTAATTTTCTCCAGTCCCTCATGCTGGAGTGATTCTTTTGTCATTTCGATTTTTTTTTGATTAACGGATTTCTAATATTAATGCGCTTCCAGCCAGTTATTGCCAATGCCAACGTCAACAATCAATGGCACTTTAAGTTTGAAAGCATTTTCCATTTCCTGTCTTATGATGGGTTTCACAATCTCGAGTTCTGGTTTGTATACGTCAAAAACCAGTTCATCATGCACCTGAAGCAGCATTTTGGTTTTATGCTTTCCTTTTTTTAATGCATCATGAATGTGTATCATGGCAATTTTAATGATGTCTGCCGCACTTCCCTGGATGGGTGCATTCACGGCATTGCGTTCTGCAGCACCACGAACAACGGCATTTCTGGAGTTGATGTCTTTTAAATACCGACGTCTGCCCAGAACGGTCTGTACATAGCCGTTTTCTCTTGCAAAATGGATTTGTTTTTGAATGTATTCCTTTAACTTCGGATAGGTTTCGTAGTACGTATCTATCAGTTCTTTGGCTTCTGTCCTGTTTAGGTCTGTCTGATTGCTCAGCCCAAATGCCGAAACGCCATAAATGATCCCAAAATTAACGGTCTTGGCATTGCCACGTTGTTCTCTGGTGACCTCGCTTAATGGCACATTGAATACTTTTGATGCTGTTGAGGCATGAATATCTTCACCATTCAAAAAGGCTTGTATCATATTGTCCTCTTCACTTAAAGCTGCGATTATGCGTAATTCTATCTGCGAATAATCTGCCGCTAATAAAGCATAATCTTCATTTCTTGGGATAAAGGCTTTACGCACCTGTCTGCCTCGTTCTGTACGTATTGGTATGTTCTGCAAATTTGGATTGTTACTGCTCAGTCGTCCTGTAGCGGCAACAGTTTGCATATAGTCTGTATGCACACGTCCTGTTGATGGTTCCACCTGATTTGGCAAGGCATCAACATAGGTGCTTTTTAATTTTGCCAATCCGCGATAATCAAGAATATTCCTGATGATCTCATGGTCTTTTGCCAGGTAGGACAATATATCTTCAGATGTAGCATACTGACCTGTTTTTGTTTTTTTAGGCTTATCGACCAGTTTCATTTTATCAAACAGGATCTCTCCCATTTGTTTTGGCGATGCAATGTTGAATTCTTCTCCTGCTTGCTCAAAGATCTTCGCTTCCAGAGTTTTTATGTCATTATTCAAGGCATCAGCAAGTGAATGCAGAAAATCTTCATCCAGATTGATGCCTTCCAGTTCCATGTCAGCTAAAACGCGAAGCAATGGAATTTCTATTTCATCAAACAGTTTTTGAGTATTGGCTTCGCCAAGTTCCTTTTCAAAATGTTCTTTAAGCTGAAGGGTGATGTCTGCATCTTCAACAGCATATTCGGTTTGTTCTTCCAAAGGAACCTCACGCATAGACAATTGATTCTTTCCTTTTTTCCCGATGAGTTCCGTAATGGAAATAGGCGTGTAGTTCAGATAAGTTTCTGCCAGCACGTCCATATTATGCCGCATATCGGGATTGATAAGATAGTGCGCCAGCATGGTATCAAACAGGTTGCCTTTAACTTCAACATTGTATTTTGCCAGCACCTTGATATCATATTTTAAATTCTGACCTATTTTTTCAATAGATTCAGCCTCAAAGAATGGCCTAAGCTGCTCAATAAGTTCCTGTGCTTCCTTCCTGTCTTCAGGAAAAGGCACATAGAATCCCTTGCCAACTTCCCAGGAAAAAGCGATGCCTACCAATTCGGCAGTAATAGGATCGAGTCCTGTTGTTTCGGTATCAAAACAAACACTGGTCTGTTTCATAAGGTTTTGAATGAACAGATTCATGGCAAATCCTGATGCTACACTTTGATAGAGGTGTGACTTGGTTTTGGAGGTTTCCCTTCCAAAAGTTGAGCTTGCCTCCTCTGTTGGTGAATCATCTCCACCAAAAAGCGAAAACTGTCCTTCTCCGGCTTTGGGAGCTGGTTTTGGAGTAGTTTTAGGTGCTGGAGGAGCATCAGAGGTTTTAGCGCTGGAATCCTGATGGTTTGCAAATGTGTTGATCAGGTTTTCAGTCAATCTTCTGAATTCCAATTCCTGGAAGATCTCTTTAACAGCATCCAGATCCGGTGAATTGAGTTCAAAATCCTGTTCATCAAATTCCACAGGTACATCCAGCATGATCCTCGCCAGTTTTTTTGAAAGCAGACCCTGTTCGACATTAGCCTCAATATTTTCCTTCATTTTACCTTTAAGCTCATGCGTGTTGGCCAGTAAATTCTCTATGCTTCCATATTTAGCCAGGAATTTTTTAGCGGTTTTATCACCAACTCCCGGAAGACCCGGAATATTATCTACTGCATCTCCTTTCATGGCTAGAAAATCGATCACCTGATCGGGATGTTCAACCTCAAAATTTTCCTTGACCTCTGGAACTCCCCAGGTTTCGTATCCACCTCCAAATCTTGGTTTGTACATAAAGATATTCTCACTTACCAATTGTGCAAAATCCTTGTCAGGTGTGACCATAAAGGTTTTATATCCTTCTTTTTCAGCTTTTTTTGATAGGGTTCCAATCACATCATCGGCCTCATATCCTTCCTTCACCATTATAGGAATGTGCATTGCTTTTAATATGTTTTCAATGTATGGCACTGCAATTTTTATAGCTTCGGGCGTTTCATCTCTGTTGGCCTTGTATTCCGGAAACATCTCAACCCGATCGACGCTTCCGCCTCTGTCAAAACAAACAGCCAGATGATCTGGACGCTCTCTTTTTATGACATCAAGAAGGGAATTCATGAATCCCATAATGGCTGAGGTATCCACACCCTTTGAATTGATTCTGGGGTTTTTAATAAAGGCATAATATCCGCGAAAAATAAGGGCATAGGCATCTAAAAGGAACAGGCGTTTTTGATCTGACATAGTACTTGAATTGATATCCAACCAAATCTACAAAGATTGTGGCGACTTTAAAAAACAAATAACTTTTTAAACAATTTAATTCATTATTTTTAGGAATTATCTTTAAGATATGACAGAAACCACATCACAATCCACTAACAAATTTTGGAATCTTTTTAAAGCACAAAAAGAAAACCAATACAATATTGGAAACACCACTTACAGGCAGCGAATTAAAAAATTAAATGCATTAAAAAAGGCTGTTGAGGTTACTTACAGAAAAAGGATCCAACAAGCGCTATATGATGATTTTAAAAAACCCTTTCTGGAAACAGATCTTACGGAGGTCTATTCTATTGTCAGCGAAATAAAGTTTGCTAAAAAGCATTTAAGATCCTGGTTAAAAAAGCAAAAAGTAGATACGCCTTTTGCATTAATTGGGTCATCATCACACTATATTTATGAACCTAAAGGCGTTTGTTTGATCATCTCGCCCTGGAATTTCCCATTGAATCTAACCTTTGGTCCGTTGGTTTCTGCCATTGCAGCAGGCAATACGGTTATTTTAAAACCTTCGGAAATGACACCTCATATCTCAAAAGTGATGGCAGATATTGTGAATGACCTTTTTAAGGAGAATGAGGTTGCTCTATTAGAGGGAAATGTGGAAGTCTCTAAAGAATTGCTAAAATTGCCATTCAATCACATCTTCTTTACGGGTTCTCCTAATGTTGGAAAGATCATAATGAAATCGGCCGCCGAACATTTAACGTCGGTGACTTTGGAATTGGGAGGGAAGTCGCCAACAATTGTAGATAAAAGTGTAAATATAAAGTCTGCTGCTCAAAAGATTGCATGGGGAAAGTTTATGAATAACGGTCAGATCTGTGTCTCACCTGATTATTTGCTGATCCATGAAGACATAAAAGAGGAGTTTATCAATGAATTTAAACTGAATATTCAATCCTTCTTTTCTGAGGATGCTTCAGCATCTGATTCGTATTGCAGAATTGTCAATCAGAAGCATTTTAAAAGACTTCATGATCATTTGGATAATGCCAGAAAACTGAATGCTAAGATCGAAATTGGAGGAGACACAAATTCAGAAGACAATTTCATTCAACCCACTGTGATTTCAAATTTACCGGAAGAAGCCTCCTTGCTCCAGGAGGAAATTTTTGGGCCAATTCTCCCAATTAAGACCTATAAGTCAATTGACGAAGCAGTAAATTATATCAACTCAAAGGAAAAACCATTGGCGCTATATATTTACAGTAAAAATAAACGCATTGTAAAACAGGTTATTGATAATACCAGAGCAGGAAGCACCTGCATCAATAACAACGTGGTACAGTATTCTAATCATAATTTACCGTTTGGAGGCACTAATAACAGCGGAATTGGAAAGAGCCACGGTTTTTTTGGCTTTCAGGAGTTCTCCAATATGCGGTCGGTATTGAAGCAGCATACCAAGGGATCGATCGAGTTACTGTTTCCGCCTTATAACAACTTAAAACAAAAGATTGTAAATCTCACCATTAAGTGGTTTTAGGCTTATAATAGAAATCTGACTGGATTTGTTCATTGATGCCATTTTGGTATTTGGTCATACTAAACCATTGATGGATGGCATATGAACCAGTTTCACCTTGTTTGTTCACGGCAATATAACCAACCTGAAAATTCTTGTAATCGCTATTGGGTTTATTCACAATCCTACCAATGGCTTCCTCGCAGGCCTCCTGAGGCGATTTTCCCTGGCGCATCAGCTCCACGACTAAAAAACTGCCAACGGTTTTTACCACTTCTTCACCCAATCCTGTTGCGACGCAGCCTCCAATCTCGTTATCTACAAACAAACCAGAACCAATGATGGGTGAATCACCAACACGACCGGACATTTTAAAGGATAATCCACTGGTGGTACAGGCACCGGATATATCACCATTTTTATCTATGGCCAGCATGCCAATGGTATCATGGTTTTCAATATTGATAATGGGCTTATATTCAGATTTCACTTTCCATTCTTCCCAGGCTTTTTTGGAGGCTTCTGTTAATAGATTTTCCGGTTTAAAGCCTTGTGATATAGCGAATTGTTTAGCGCCTTCACCTGCCAGCATAACATGAGGCGTGTCTTCCATCACCTTTCTGGCAACAGAGACAGCGTGCTTTATATCTTGGAGGTAAACAACAGCGCCACAATTACCATTTTTATCCATGATACAGGCATCCAGAGTCACATTGCCATCACGATCCGGCAATCCGCCCTTTCCAACAGATTGTCCTTTTTCATCGGCCTCTTCAATCATACAACCTTGTTCCACTGCATCCACAGAATTACCACCTTTTTCTAAAATCTCCCATGCCTTAGCCGTGGCTTCCTTGACATGCCAGGTCGCTATGACCAAAGGTAAGGGAGCCAATGTGTTTGGAGTTGCAGACTTTTTAGTATTTCCTGCCTTTTCTTTACAGCTGATGGCCGAACCACTTACTGCAATTCCAACTCCGGCCAGAGATGCATTTCTTATAAAGTTTCTTCTTTTCATTCTAATTGCTAACTTTAATTACCTAAATATACTAAAATGGAACTAACGTTTAATATCAATTATTCTATTGAAAGTCTATGTAATGCGTGCTACTTATTGAATTGTTAATCTTGCCTTAAATTATTGGTTATACTGGTATTAACTTGATACTTTTGCGTAAAATATTGTTATGATCCGTTGGTTAATTTTTATTCTGATCTATGCTGTGGTAGACTTTTATGCCTTTCAGGCTATAAAGACCATTACCAAGAATAACTGGATCCATTATTTGCATATTGCCATATCAATTCTGGTTGTAGGTAATTTTATCTATCAGTTTACTCAGACATCGACAGGTCGGGTCCTGACACCCGAGAAAAGTTATGCCTTAGGGTTTTTACTTACCATAATAGCTTTAAAACTGGTAGTTGTGCCAATTATGTTTGGTGAAGATGTGTTTAGATTGCTTGAGGGAACCTATAATAAGTTATTTGTTAAAACGGATATTTTCCATTTACCTTCCCGTCGAAAGTTTATAAGTCAGGTTGCGATGGGTATAGCAGCCATTCCATTTGCTTCCTTGCTATACGGTATGTATCAGGGCAAATATAATTTTAGGGTATTGAATTATACATTGCATTTTGATGATCTGCCGGAAGCTTTTGATGGTTATAAAATTACCCAGATTAGTGATATCCATTCCGGTAGTTTTGATAATAAAGAAAAAATCGACTATGGTGTCAACCTGATAAATGAGCAGTTATCAGACGCAATCCTGTTTACCGGAGATCTGGTGAATAATATGGCTAGTGAAATGGAAGAGTGGATTGAAACATTTTCAAAATTAAAAGCTAAAGACGGGATATTTTCAATTTTAGGGAATCATGATTATGGCGATTATGTAAACTGGAACACTAAAGAAGAAAAGGAGCAAAATTTAGAGCAGCTAAAAGATATTCAAAAGCAACTGGGATTTGATCTGTTGCTAAATGAGAACAGATTCATCGAGAAAAATGGTGAACGTATTGCACTTATTGGCGTGGAGAATTGGGGAAAAGGATTCAAGCAAAAAGGGGACTTAAATAAAGCTTCAGAAGGGGTTAATTCTGATGATTTTAAGATAGTTATGAGTCATGATCCTTCACATTGGGATGAGGTTATCGTACCTCATAAAGAGCATTATCATCTTACTTTGAGCGGACATACACACGGTATGCAGTTTGGTATTGAAATTCCCGGATGGATCAAGTGGAGCCCGGTTAAATGGCGTTACAAGCATTGGGCAGGCATTTATGAGCAAGCCAATCAATTTATAAATGTGAACAGAGGTTTTGGGTTTTTAGCCTATCCCGGACGTGTTGGAATTTGGCCTGAGATTACTGTTATAGAATTGAAAAAGGGTCCAAGTATAGCATAATTGTAAGGAAATGTTATATTTGTATAACTGCATTTGACTAAAACTTTAAATTATGTCAAAATTTGGGGAACTTATAGATGTAAATGTTCCGGTTTTGTTAGATTTTTTTACAGAATGGAATGATCAATCAACTGCTATGCATCCCGTTTTAAGAGATGTCGCTGCTGCCCTTGGAGACAAGGCTAAGGTAATAAAGATTGATGTTGATAAAAACAAAGAGCTTTCCGAGGCTTTAAGGGTTAAAGGCTTGCCAACATTGATCATTTATAAAGATGGTGAAATGAAGTGGCGCCAAAGCGGAGAGCAGGATGCCAATACACTTATCAGTATTATTCAGGAATATATTTAGTTTTAATTGACCTGAAAGAATATCCTCGTTTACTAAAATGTTCCAGCACCCTGGGTAATGCATATTTCATGTTTTTTTCTGCTTTTAAACTATCATGAAAAACAATAATGCTTCCATCTGATGCATTGGAAACAACATTTTTAAGACATTGTTCCTTTATTACTTCTTTGTCCCAGTCAAAAGATAAAACATCCCACATGATAACCTGAAATCCAAGACTACTCAATGCTTTTCCTTGAATTGGCCTTATTTGCCCATAGGGAGGACGAAAAAGATCCTTAAAATTTGTTTTTGGGTTTATGGACTGTGAATCAATGATCTTTTGAGTCTGAGTTATACTCTTAACATAATTCTTTGTTGAGGTTCGCCATCCTTTTATGTGATCAAATGTATGATTGCCAACAATGTGTCCGTTGTTTAAAATGTTTTTAAAGACATCGGGATGTTTTGCTATATTTTTCCCAATGCAAAAAAAAGTGGCTTTGGCATTAAACTGATTTAAAACATCTAAGATCCAGTTGGTGATTTCTGGAGTTGGACCATCATCAAATGTCAGGTACAGTGTCTTGGCTTCAGATGGCATTTCCCAAATATAATTTTGGAACATTTTTTTTGCAACTAAAGGAGTCCTGACTGGTGTAAAGTTCATGCCTCTGTAATTATTCCGGATTTATTTGATTAGAATCAGATGGAATATCAGCATCTTCTTTGACATCATCTCTTGATGATCCTTCATAAAAATGTCTGAATAACTCCAGGTAATTTCCAAAGACCTCATTTTCTGATTGAGCGAAATCCGTATCATAATTGGACAACACATCGATCAAACTTTTATACCGCTCTATATCAAGATAAATATTTTCAAAATTTCGTTCCTGATTCTCAATTTTCAGAGAGGAATAATACAATAAATTCTCCTGATATTTTTTAGCTACTTGCTTAAAGAGGTTTTGGGCTTTTTCTTTGCTTCCAACTTCATAGTATGCACCTATATACGGCTCTAATAAGGTGTAGTATCCAAAATAATCCACAGGCATATTTTTCATGGCCAGATCTGCAATTTCCTCTGCTTTTTCCGGTTTATCTTCCCTGATCAATTGCTCGATCAATCGTGCCAGATTTCCTCTGTATGAAATAGAGTTTTTTCTTGTTTCCGGATCATGATATATATCCGGGCTTCCACTATTTCCCCAATCCCATTTCATGACCATATCATACATTAGGTCGCTATCTACTCGTCCCATATCAAAAGGATTTGCCCTATTTACCGGAGTTCTGATGGGGACCAGTTTATAACACATTCCATCCAGCTGCAGGTAATCTTTCATCCAGATATAATCATCATCGCCATAACTCCCACCTGTAAAATATATTGGTCGCTCCCAATTATTATTGGCAATAACATCTAACATTAATAATCGGTTTTTATACAAGGCACTTTCCTTTATCCTGATATCTATATATGGAACGATGAGCGCAGAATCTTTCTCCTTTACAATTCCGTTTTCCAGGACAGATTCTTTATCAACCGGAATTCTAACAAATTCCGTTGGGAAATAATTAGAATTTAAATACTGATTTGGATATTGACTTATATCATCACCTGCACGTTGAAGCAAGAATTTAATTTTTGTCTTTGGGTTATCACTTTCTACAAAATTCAGGAAATCCTTGATAAGCATGGTATCGGTTGAAATAGGATTCTTTACAATATATTCCCTAGAACCGTATTTGTATTTATCATGTGTTAACTGTGATGGTATTGGATCACTTTCATAAGCTCTTCGTTTCATTTGATCAATATACCAATCTGTTTGGAACAGACTGGTATTGACAACTCTTACATCGGTCCTGTAACCTTCAATTTCCTGGGCATACCATAAAGCAAACGTATCGTTATCACCAATTGAGAATAATATAGCATTTTCAGCACAGGAATCCAGATATTTTTTGGCCATGGATCTGGCCGTATATTTATCTGACCTATCATGATCATCCCAGTTATTTGATATTAAAATTCCTGGAACCAAAATCAAGCATACTAAGGTCACTAAAGGAGCTGTCAGTTTAGGCGCCAGATATTTTTTTACTGCGTCATATATAGCAAACACTCCGAATCCTATCCAAATAGCAAAAACATAGAACGAACCAATTACCGAATAATCCCTCTCTCTTGGTTCAAATGGTCTAACATTGGTATAGACCTGAATGGCTACTCCTGTGAATAAAAAGAATACCAATAATATCCAAAAAAGATTTTTGTCCCTGTTGAATAAAAAGAACAGACCGATTAATCCTAATATTAATGGCAAGAAGTAATAAGTATTCCGTGCTTTATTATTTTTTACATCACTTGGCAGGTTGTCTTGTGATTGCCCTAAATGCAATTCATCAATAAATTTTATACCACTTATCCAGTTACCATGATTGTCATATTTTCCCTGGATGTCATCCTGTCTGCCAGTGAAATTCCACATGAAATAACGCCAATACATATAGCCTAACTGGTATTCAAGAAGGTAGGCAATATTGCTGGCAAGGGTAGGCTTTTCAACATCAATGTATTCTCTGAACTGAATCAGGAACTTATTATAATCTTCATAATCTACATTCCCATTGGCAACATCATTCTTGAACTGAGCTATTGAAGAGCGCAATTCATTTTCCATTCGGTATTCAGGTTTTAGGTTAAAATCTAAAAATCCTGTGAACATCATATAGTTTTCAGCATTTTCTGTGCTCCACATTCTTGGCAGAATGGATCGATGTGCCGAATTGGAATTTTGATTGGCCTTTTTCCAATCATTTACAATAACATATTTTCCCTTTTTATAGTCCTTTTCATATTTTGGTTTGGCATCTACATAACGTTCATCCGGGTTGTCATCTAAGCCGGAATACTGATCTGTAAATTGTGGACCGTAAAATAAATGGGTTTCTGGATATTGTTCCAGATTATAATAAGCCAACAATTCTCTGGCACTGGAAGGATTGTTTTCATTGATCACTACGTTTGCATTGGCACGAATTGGAAGCAGCATCCAAGAAGAGAAGCCAATAAAAATAAACATCAAACAAAGAATAAGGGTATTAAAATGTTTCAGTCCTTTTTCTCTGGTATATTTTATCCCGTAATAAAATGCTGCTATTAATATTAAACCTGCAATAATAGATCCCGAATTAAAAGGCAACCCTATTGAATTCACAAAAAACAATTCTGAAGCACTAAAGAACTTCAATGAATTTGGTAATAATAATTTAAAAATGAATAGCAGTATCGCAACTGAAACCACATTAGCCACGATAAAGTTTTTTATTGTGATCTCCTTGTAATGTTTGAAGTAATAGATCAGTCCAATGGCTGGAATGGTTAGTAAGCCCATAAAATGGACACCAAAAGACAATCCAATTACAAATGCAATTAGAATCAACCATTTATTCCCCCTGGGCTTGTCCATATCTGCTTCCCAGCGTAGTCCCAAATAGAAAAGGATAGCCATTAGCAGTGTTGCCATAGCATAGACTTCGGTTTCAACAGCATTGAACCAGAACGAATCTGTAAAAGCAAAAGCTAAACTACCTACAGAAGCACTTCCTAAAATAGCAATAGCTTTACTTTGGCTCAATTCTTTACCGTTCAAGACCATCTTCTTCAAGAGGAGTGTTGTGGTCCAGAACATAAATAAAATAGTGAAGGCACTCGAGAATGCACTCATCATATTTAACATCATGCCAATTTGAGCTGGCTCTGATGCAAATGTTGAGAAAAAAGCTCCTAGCATTTGAAACAATGGAGCTCCCGGCGGATGGCCAACCTGAAGTTTGGAAGAAGTTAAAATATATTCGCCTGCATCCCAAAAACTTACTGTGGGTTCAACCGTTAAACCATATGTAATAAGAGAAACTATAAAAACAGACCAACCTAAAATCCTATTCCATTTTATAAAGTTGCTTGGAGACATGAATTGAAATTTTATTTATGCTGCGAATTTAATAATAAATAGTAAACAGATTTGATATTTTAGGTAAACCTTAAGTTTTTCAACGTTTTTGTACTCAAAATATTTGTGCAAGTAAAACTTTGTTCTAAATTTGCACACTCAATTTATTGGAATGGCCTATGGTGTAACTGGCAACACGTCTGGTTTTGGTCCAGAAGAGTCTAGGTTCGAGCCCTAGTAGGCCAACAAAGTATAATGTCCTAATCATAATTTATGGTTAGGATTTTTTATTGAGATATAATTAAATTAAAGCGAGAAGTTTATACTGAGTTATTTTAGGTCATTCAATTTTAAACGTGATCACAGGTCTGTTAGCATGATTGACCAGATCTTCACTGATGCTGCCATTAAAAAAATGAGCAATGCCTTGACGTCCATGAGTGCATATTCCTATAAGATCGGCATTAATGGTTTTTGAGAAATTCAAAATGCCTTTTTCAACAGTTACATCGTTAAATACATTAAAAGATCTTTTTTTATAATGAGTGTCTTTAATAAAATCATTCATCGCTTTTTCAGCTTCTACGGTAGTTATGAAATTTCCTGCTGTATTAACTAAAAGCAGATGCAATTTTGAACCCCAGATCTTTGCAATTTTTACTGCCTGATCATAGGTGCCCTTATTGTCTTTTTTGAAATCGGAAGCGAAAACAAAATCACTTACCGTGAATTCTTTATGATCATTTTTGATGACCAAAACCGGAACTCTTGATGTCCTTACAACTTTTTCGGTGTTTGAACCAATGAACATTTCTTTAATGCCACTAGATCCATGAGATCCCATAACGATCAGATCAATGTCATTTTCATCACAATAATTGGACACGCCATCTGGTGTTTCATTGAATTTTATGTTCTCAAAAAGATCTAGATCATCCAGATAATCTTTGTCTGTAGCTTCTTCAAATTTTTGATGCGCAATTTTCATGAAAAAAACAGCTTCTGGCAGCTCACTGTAATTACTGGTGGCTATAATTTGATGCATGGGTAATTCAACCATATGAAGCATATGAACTTCACTATCATGTTTTTTTGCTAGTTGAGCAGCAACTTTAAGGGCGTATTCTGCTTGTTGGGAGAAATCTGTAGGTACCAAAATTTTTTTCATATCAAAAGTATTGCGTTAGCGACTGGTTTATTCTCTAAAATTAGCAAAAAAAATGATTTAATTATTGTAATAAAAATAAATTAAATATTGTATATTTGCACCGTTGTAAGGAAAAAGAGAAAGCGAGGGGACATAAAGTCCCCTCTTTTTATACTAAAAATGTTGGAAGAAAAAGTCAAAGATTTGCTTGAAAAAGCTCTTAAAGAAAGACCTGATTTATTTCTTATTGATCTCTCAATTTTAGACGATAACCAGATAAGAGTAGTAATTGATGGTGATCAAGGAGTGCTTGTTGAGGATTGTATTTTAATCAGTCGAGCCATTGAGCATAATTTGGATAGAGAGGAATATGATTTTTCTCTTGAAGTTACTTCTGCAGGAGCGACAACTCCATTACAACATGTTAGACAGTATAAAAAAAATATTGGCAGATTTCTACAGGTTAAGACCTCAATTGAAGAATTGGAAGGAAAGTTAATTCAAACAGACCGGGAAGGAATAACATTAGAATGGAAAGCCAGAGAGCCTAAGCCTGTGGGCAAGGGAAAAGTAACCGTACAAAAACAAGAAAAAATATTGTATGGTGATATTTTAAAAGCAATAGTGATGATAAAATTTTAATTCGAACGAGTAATGGAAAATCTTGCGTTAATAGAATCTTTTTCAGAATTTAAGGACGATAAACTGATAGATCGTGTGACCTTAATGGCAATATTAGAGGATGTTTTTAGAAATGCCCTTAAGAAGAAATTTGGAGATGATGATAATTTTGATATAATTATAAATCCTGATAAAGGGGATTTAGAGATTTGGAGAAACCGAGTGGTTGTTGCTGATGGAGAAGTAGAGGAACCAAATCAGGAGATATCACTTTCTGAAGCTCGCAAAATTGAACCGGATTTTGAAGTAGGTGAAGATGTGTCAGAAGAAGTAAAACTGATAGATCTTGGTCGTCGGGCAATATTGGCCTTAAGACAAAACCTTATCTCAAAAATTCATGAGCACGATAACACCAATATATATAAACAGTTTAAAGATTTAATTGGGGAAATTTATACTGCTGAGGTTCATCACATTCGTCATAGAGCAGTCATTTTATTAGATGACGATGGTAATGAGATAATCCTTCCTAAAGAAAAACAAATCCCATCGGATTTTTTCAGGAAAGG
Organism: uncultured Flavobacteriaceae bacterium; assembly: GCA_963827785.1. Lineage (GTDB taxonomy): Bacteria > Bacteroidota > Bacteroidia > Flavobacteriales > Flavobacteriaceae > Site-B1. The sequence goes on from CAWHCT010000020.1 coordinate 23,619, forward strand.
CGAAAATGTTAAAGGAATAATTGAAAGTGTTGAACTTAAAGGGAATAAACCATCTATTATTATGTCCAGAGCTGCTCCGGCATTTCTGGAAAAACTTTTTGAGCAGGAAATACCGGAAGTTTTTGATGGATTGATAACAATAAAAAATGTAGTTAGAATACCTGGTGAAAAAGCAAAAGTTGCCGTCGATTCCTATGATGACAGAATTGATCCTGTGGGAGCCTGTGTTGGGATGAAAGGATCAAGAATTCATGGTATAGTTCGTGAATTAGGTAATGAGAACATTGATGTTATTAATTACACCAATAACCTGCAGTTGTACATAACACGAGCATTGAGTCCGGCACGTGTGACCTCAATAAAATTGGACGAAGTGAACAAACGTGCCGAGGTAATTTTAAAACCTGAAGAAGTGAGTAAAGCTATAGGTAGAGGAGGGCATAACATTCGTCTTGCTGGACAATTAACTGGTTATGAAATTGATGTATTCAGAGAAGGGGCAGAGGAAGATGTAGAGTTAACAGAATTCTCTGATGAAATTGAAGGTTGGATCATAGACGAGTTGAAAAAAGCAGGTTTGGACACAGCTAAAAGTGTTCTGGAACAAGAAGTTGAAGATCTTGTAAAAAGAACCGATCTGGAAGAAGAAACAATCAACGATGTTCTGAGAATCCTTAAAGAGGAATTTGAAGAATAAGATATTTAAGTTACATTAAAGGCAATTTATGGCTGAAACTATTAGATTAAATAAAGTATTACGCGAATTGAATATTTCGTTGGATCGTGCTGTGGAATATTTGAATTCTAAAGGTATTGAGATCGATGCACGTCCAACAACAAAGATAACTGAAGAAGTTCATCAAATTCTTTCAGATGAATTTCAAACTGATGCCAGTAAAAGAGTTAAATCACAAGAATTAAGTGAAGCCAAGCTCAAAGAAAAAGAGGCACTTCGATTAGAGCGTGAGCGTGAATTAGAAGAGAAACTTACTAAAGAAGAAGCCAGGAAATCAGTTGTTAAAGCCAAAACCACTTTAAAAGGACCAAAACAGGTAGGTAAAATTGATCTGGATAAATCTAAAAAAGCAGTATCTAAACCTGTTCCTGAGCCTGTTGCAGAAGAAAAAGAACCGAAAAAAGTAGAATCGGAAAAAGTTGAAACAAAAAAGGCAGGGAAAACAAAGCCTGAGAAACCTGCCAAAAAAGAAATCGAAATAACCCAAGAAGAAGTAGTAGAAGAAGTAGTAGAAGAGGTTAAAGTAGAAACTAAATATCAAAAATTATCAGGCCCAAAAATATCCGGTCAAAAAATTGATCTTGCAAAATTCAATAAGCCTAAGAAAAAGAAGGAAGAGAAAAAGCCAGAGAAAAAAGAAGCGGGAACTAAAGTTTCTAAGGACGATGCCTCAAAAAAGAAAAGACGTAGAATAAGTAAAGCAGGGGAATCTAATTTTCAAAATAGAAACCAAAGATCTTCTCCTGGTAACAGATATTCCAAAGGTAAAAAACCAACCGTTGTAAAAGAAGAGCCAAGCGAAGAAGAAGTTCAAAAGCAAATTAGAGAAACTTTAGAAAAACTTCAGGGAAAATCTAGCAAAGGAAAAGGCGCAAAATATAGAAGAGAAAAAAGAGATCAACATAGGGAACAGACTGAAATTGATCAACAATTAGAAGCTGCCGAAAGTAAAATTTTAAAAGTAACAGAATTTGTAACAGCTAATGAAGTTGCTACAATGATGAATGTACCTGTAACTCAAATTATTTCGGCCTGTATGTCCCTTGGAATGATGGTAACCATGAACCAGCGACTGGATGCTGAAACTCTTTCAATAGTTGCCGATGAATTTGGTTATAAGGTAGAGTTTGTTACTGCTGATCTTGAGGAGGCAATTGAAGATGATGAAGACAAACCGGAAGATTTGAAACCTAGAGCACCAATTGTTACTGTGATGGGTCACGTTGACCACGGTAAAACATCATTATTGGATTACATTCGTGAAGAAAACGTAATTGCCGGAGAATCAGGAGGAATTACACAACACATAGGCGCTTATGGGGTGACTCTGGCAGATGGACAGCAAATAGCTTTTCTTGATACACCAGGTCACGAAGCTTTTACAGCGATGCGAGCACGTGGAGCTCAGTTAACAGATCTCGCTATAATTGTAGTTGCAGCAGATGACGATATCATGCCACAAACAAAAGAGGCTATTTCTCATGCACAAGCTGCTGGCGTTCCAATTGTGTTTGCTATTAACAAGATAGATAAACCAGATTCTAATCCGGAGAAGATAAAGGAAGGATTGGCGAATATGAACTTACTGGTTGAAGACTGGGGAGGAAAGATACAGTCTCAGGACATTTCAGCTAAAACAGGTACAGGTATAAAAGAATTATTGGAAAAAGTCCTGCTTGAAGCCGAATTATTGGAGCTGAAAGCAAACCCAAATAAACCAGCATCCGGAACGGTTGTTGAAGCCTTCCTTGATAAAGGTAGAGGATATATTTCTACAATATTGGTTCAAGCCGGAACCTTAAGAGTAGGAGATTATGTGTTGGCAGGTAAACATAGTGGAAAAGTTAAAGCCATGCAGGATGAAAGAGGTAAGACTGTTAAAGCTGCTGGTCCGTCAAGACCGGTTTCCATTTTAGGTTTAGATGGTGCACCTCAGGCAGGAGATAAATTCAATGTGTTTGAGGATGAACGTGAAGCTAAACAACTTGCAGCTAAACGCACACAACTTCAAAGGGAACAATCGGTTAGAACTCAACGTCATATTACACTTGACGAAATCGGTAGACGAATTGCCCTAGGTGATTTCCAGGAATTGAATATCATTCTTAAAGGAGATGTGGATGGATCTGTAGAAGCATTGACCGACTCATTCCAGAAACTCTCTACGGAAGAGATTCAGGTTAATATTATTCATAAAGGAGTTGGAGCAATTACGGAAAGTGATGTGCTTCTGGCATCGGCTTCAGATGCCATTATCATTGGATTTAATGTACGTCCTATGGGTAATGCACGTCAGATAGCAGATAAAGAGGAAATAGACATCAGAACCTATTCAATCATATATGATGCTATCAATGATCTGAAAGATGCAATGGAAGGCATGCTTTCTCCGGAATTGAAGGAAGAAATTACCGGTAATGCTGAAATAAGAGAAACATTTAAAATATCTAAAATTGGAACTATTGCTGGTTGTATGGTGACCAACGGAAAGATTTTTAGAAATTCCGGAATTCGTTTGATTCGTGATGGAGTAGTTTTATTTACAGGAGAATTGACTTCATTAAAGCGATTTAAAGATGATGTTAAGGAGGTCGCTAAAGGTTATGATTGTGGAATCCAGATCAAAAATTATAATGACATCCAAGAAGGTGATATAATAGAAGCATTCAAGGAAGTAGAAGTTAAAAAGAAATTAAAATAAAAAAAGAGGCTTATTGAAGCCTCTTTTTTTTTAATTCTTCTTTGGTTCAAAAATAAAGGCGTTCATGAACGTCTTTTTTATTCTTATTAAAGCTCGGTCAGCTTCAAGCCTGCTTCTAAAATCACCAACCCAAATCTTGTAATTGGGTGTTTCATATTCTATGGAGCTTGGCCAATCAGAATAGTTCTCAAGAAATTCAGTTCTGGCCGTTTCTGCGGAACTTCTGCTTAAACCGGAGTAAATCTGTATTTTATATCTGTCAAATGATGTTTCCATGGACTTCCTTATCTTTAGTAGATCCTCAATTTCCTTATCCTGATTTATAACTACCGAACCTTCCTGGGCGTTCAGATTGAAACTGAATATAAAAATTATAATGGTTATAAAAAAGTTTGATTTAACAGATAAAATATTCATATTTATTAGTTTATATTGCAAATGTAAAGGTTATAAACTCAAACAAACAACAATTTATTATTTAGAATCTTTCTAAATTATTGCTAACATATATCTAAGATTTCGAAAATCCACATTAAATGTTACTTTTGCGAGAGATTTTTATAACTGTATTTTCACTATTTATTAATGAAAAAACCATACCAAAGTTTAGAAGTTAATTCAATCAATAATATGAAACAGGTGATTCACCGGATATTAAATGCAAATATTCTTAGTTTTAGTTTAATATTTTTATTTGCATTTTCTACATCTCTTTCTGCTCAAGATCCTGGTGATCCAGTTCAAGGAAAGGCTTTATTTAATACGAATTGTGCAGCTTGTCATAATTTAGACAGGAAAATGGTTGGTCCTGCATTGAGAAATGTAGAGACTCGATTGGCAGAAAGCGAAGGTCTGGATCGTGAATGGTTATATGCATGGATAAGGAACAGTTCTGGTTTAATAAAATCAGGAGATGCCTACGCTAACAAAATTTATGAAGAGTACAGTAAAGCAGCAATGACTGCTTTCCCTCAGTTAACAGATACTGATTTAAATAATATATTGGCCTATACAGCCCAGGAAAAAGCAGTTCCTTTAGCGACTACTGCTGTTGCTGGTGCAGAAACTCAAAAAGGTGATGGCGATCTTGGGTTTTCAAGCAAGATAATATTAGGCGGTTTAGCCGTTTTATTTGGTTTATTGGCTTTTGCATTTTATTTGGTTAACCGAACATTACGCCGATTTGCCTTAGCAAAGAATATAGATATTCAAGAATCAGAAAAAGGTGTGCCTCTGTGGCAGGCTTTTGTTAAAAATCAATTTTTAGTCCTGGTTGCCTCAATATTCTTGTTATTGGCAAGCGCCTATTTTGTATATGGGTATTTTATGCAGTTAGGAATAGATCAGGGATATCAACCAGTACAACCTATTCACTATTCGCATAAAATACATGCCGGTGAAAATGCTATTGATTGCAAATATTGTCACTCTTCAGCTCGTGTAAGTAAACACTCAGGAATTCCTTCATTGAATATCTGTATGAACTGTCATAAATCTATTTATGAGGTGGCAGAATCAACAGCTACAGCAGAATACAGTAAAGAGTTTTATGACGGTGAGATCAAAAAACTTTACGCAGCAGTTGGTTGGGATGAAACTGAACAGAAATATACAGGAGAGACCAAACCGGTAAAGTGGATAAGGATTCATAACCTTCCTGATTTTGCTTATTTCAATCACTCGCAACACGTTACTGTTGCAGGTGTAGAATGCCAAACCTGTCATGGTCCTGTCGAAGAAATGGAGATCATGTATCAATATTCACCACTTACAATGGGCTGGTGCATAGATTGTCACAGAACAACAAATGTAAATGTTAAAGACAATGAATATTACGCAAAAATTCATGAAGCATTTTCGAAAAAATATGAAGTGGACCAATTAACAGCTGCTCAAATGGGCGGATTGGAATGTGGGAAATGTCATTATTAATTATTTAAAGAAGTAATTCAATTATATCATATGTCATCAAACAAGAAATACTGGAAAAGTGTTGAAGAGCTAAGGCCAAACAGCTCTATTGTTGAGACGCTAAAAAGCAAAGAGTTTGTAGAAGAAATTCCAACAGATGAGTTCTTAGGTAATAAGGAGGCGTTGGATACATCTAACACAACACGTCGTGATTTCTTAAAGTATGTTGGTTTTAGTACTGCAGCTGCAACTTTAGCAGCTTGTGAAGGACCAGTTATAAAATCCATACCCTATGTGGTTCAACCGGAATCAATTATTCCTGGAGTCGCAAACTATTATGCCACAACTATCGCAGATGGATTTGATTTTGCTAACGTATTGGTAAAAACTCGTGAGGGACGGCCAATTAAAATTGAAAATAATACTTTGGCTGGGGCAAATGGTAATGCCAATGCTAGAGTTAATGCCTCTGTACTTGGATTATATGACAGCTTGAGGGTACAGGGACCAATGAAAGATGGAGAAGCAATTTCCTGGAGCGATTTTGATGCTGAAGTAAGTCAGAAACTGGCAGGTATAAAAGATTCAGGTAAAGAAATTGTGCTATTGACACAAACTTTACCAAGTCCTTCTACCACTAAATTAATTACGGAGTTTAAAGAAAAATATGGTAATGTAAGACATGTGGTGTATGATGCTATTTCAGAATCAGCTGCATTGGATTCATACCAAGCTAAATATGGAGAAAGAGGATTGGCTAATTATGATTTCTCTAAAGCCATGACAATTGTTTCTATTGGAGCAGATTTCTTGAGCGATTGGCAAGGAGGCGGATTTGATTCCGGCTATTCAAAAGGCCGAATCCCAGAAAATGGAAAGATGTCTCGACATATTCAGTTTGAATCTAATATGTCCTTAACCGGAGCAAATGCTGATAAACGGGTTCCTTTGACACCTGGCCAACAAAAAGTGGCACTAGCAAAATTATACAGCTATGTTTTAGGAGTGTCTGTTTCAGGAGAATTACCTCAATCTATAGATGATGCAGTACGTGAAGCAGCATCCGAACTTAAAACAGCAGGAAGTAATGGTGTTTTGGTTTCGGGTATTCAGGATGTGAATGCACAGACAGTTGTTTTAGAAATTAATGAGGCCTTAAGCAGTAAGGCATTTGATTCGAAAACTACGATAAGAACACGTCAGGGAAATAGCAAAGATGTGGCAAGTTTAGTTGCTGATATGAATGCAGGTAAAGTTGCTGCGATCATCATGAGCGGTGTAAATCCATTATATACATTGCCTAATTCATCAGAATTTGCAGAAGGATTAAAGAAAACCGAATTGTCAATTTCGTTTTCGATGAAGCAGGATGAAACATCTTCAGTAACCCAATATATAGGTGCAGTTCCTCATTATTTGGAATCCTGGGGAGATGTAGAATTGAAAAAAGGGCATTATGGATTGATGCAGCCTACAATTAGACCTTTGTTCAATACAAGACAATTTCAAGAAGCATTGTTAGTATGGAACGGTAATGATGTTTCATATAACGATTATATAAAACAAGTCTGGAATTCAGATATATTAAATGGGGCATCGTTTAATCAAGCCGTTCATGATGGCGTTTTTAAAGGGAATGCTTCAATTACCGAAGAATTAACTTCATCTGAACCATCCGAAACCCCATCTGGGGATGCCGCAAGAGCACTGGCGTCATCTGTTTCACCTGATGGATTTGAACTGACGTTATATTCAAAGGTTGGTATGGGAGATGGGCAGCAGGCTAATAACCCTTGGCTTCAGGAATTCCCTGACCCTATAACCAGAGCCTCCTGGGATAACTATTTAACCGTTAGTAAGGCAGATGCGGATGAATTAGGTTTAATAAATGAGCATGTTGCTACAGGAGCTTTAAATGGAAGTTATGCTGAAGTTACTGTTAACGGAAAAACTTTAACAGTTCCGGTTATGATCCAACCTGGTCAGGCTAAAGGAACAGCGGGATTATCGTTTGGATATGGAAGATCAGCTGGTTTAAAGGATGAAATGAAGACAGGTGTCAATGCTTATGAGTTCTATCAGGATTTTAATCCGGTTCAAAATGTTAGTATTAAACCAGCTTCAGGTATGCATGAATTTGCATCTGTGCAGTTACAAAATACTTTAATGGGTCGTGGTGATATTATAAGAGAAACCACATTAGAAATATTTAATACAAAAGATAAGGACTACTGGAATGCTATTCCTGAAGTGTCTTTAAATCATATAGAAACACCGGTGACATCTCCGGATGTTGATCTGTGGGATGAGTTTGATCGTTCAATTGGACATCACTTCAATTTATCCATAGATCTTAATGCATGTACCGGATGTGGTGCTTGTGTTATAGCTTGTCATGCTGAAAATAATGTGCCTGTTGTAGGTAAAGAAGAAGTTAGAAGAAGTCGTGACATGCATTGGTTGCGCATTGACAGATACTATTCATCAGAAGAGTCATTTGAAGGAGATAACGTTAAAAAAGAATCAGCAGAAGGATTGTTTGGTGATACAGGTGTTAAAAATACATTATTTGAAATGGAATCTGCAGCAGTAGAGAATCCTCAGATTGCATTCCAGCCAATTATGTGTCAGCATTGTAATCATGCACCTTGTGAAACCGTTTGTCCTGTTGCAGCAACATCTCATAGTCGTCAAGGTCAAAACCATATGGCTTATAATCGATGTGTTGGTACTCGTTATTGTGCCAATAACTGTCCTTATAAAGTAAGACGATTTAACTGGTTCTTATATTCAGAAAATGATGAGTTTGATTATTTCATGAATGATGATCTGGGACGTATGGTTATAAATCCAGATGTTACAGTAAGATCTCGTGGAGTAATGGAAAAATGTTCTTTCTGTATCCAAAGAACTCAAAAAACCATCCTGGACGCAAAACGTGATGGCAGGGAAATTAAAGATGGTGAATTCCAAACAGCTTGTTCTGCTGCATGCAGCAATGGAGCAATGGTATTTGGAGATGTTAATGATAAAGAAAGTAAAGTTGCAAAACTGGAAGAAGATAAACGTATGTATCGCTTATTAGATAGTGTTGGTACTAAACCTAATGTTATGTATCAGGCCAAAGTAAGAAATACAAAAGAAGCTTAGAACTAATTAAGAAACAATTATAAAGTATTATGGCGTCTCATTACGAAGCACCTATTAGAAGACCTTTAGTTACTGGTGAAAAATCATATCACGATGTATCGGTAGATGTGGCAGCACCTGTAGAAGGACCAGCAAATAAGCAATGGTGGATTGTATTTTCAATAGCTCTTGCTGCTTTTCTTTGGGGAATTGGGTGTATAATTTATACCATATCTACGGGAATTGGTACTTGGGGTTTAAATAAAACTGTTGGTTGGGCCTGGGATATCACAAACTTTGTTTGGTGGGTAGGAATTGGTCATGCAGGAACTCTTATTTCAGCGGTATTGTTATTATTTCGTCAAAAATGGAGAATGGCTATTAACCGTTCTGCAGAAGCAATGACAATATTCTCAGTTATTCAAGCCGGTTTGTTCCCTATCATACACATGGGAAGACCATGGCTGGGATATTGGGTTTTACCTATACCAAACCAATATGGATCATTATGGGTTAACTTCAACTCACCGCTTCTTTGGGATGTATTTGCTATATCAACTTATTTATCGGTATCGCTTGTTTTCTGGTGGACAGGATTACTTCCTGATTTTGCTATGATAAGAGACCGTGCAGTTAAGCCATTCCAAAAGAAAATATACTCATTATTAAGTTTTGGTTGGACAGGACGCGCCAAGGATTGGCAACGATTTGAAGAAGTATCTCTGGTTTTAGCTGGATTGGCAACACCTCTTGTTCTTTCTGTGCATACGATAGTATCTTTTGACTTTGCTACTTCGGTAATTCCGGGTTGGCATACAACGATCTTCCCGCCATACTTTGTTGCCGGAGCAATATTCTCAGGTTTTGCAATGGTGCAGACCTTACTTATCATCATGAGAAAAGTAAGTAACCTTGAAGATTATATTACAGTACAGCACATTGAATTAATGAATATTGTGATCATGATCACTGGTTCAATAGTTGGTGTGGCTTATATTACAGAGTTATTCATTGCCTGGTATTCTGGTGTGGAATATGAACAATATGCCTTCCTTAACAGAGCAACAGGGCCTTATTGGTGGGCATACCTGTTAATGATGAGTTGTAACGTGTTTTCTCCACAATTCATGTGGTTTAAAAGATTAAGAACGAGTATCATGTTCTCATTCTTTATTTCAATAGTAGTTAATGTTGGAATGTGGTTTGAGCGTTTTGTGATCATTGTGACCTCATTGCACAGAGATTATTTACCATCATCATGGACAATGTTCTCGCCAACCTTTGTTGATATTGGGATATTTATTGGAACTATTGGTTTCTTCTTTGTATTATTTCTGTTATACGCAAGAACATTCCCTGTGATAGCTCAGGCAGAGGTCAAAACAATATTAAAATCGTCCGGGGAACGATACAAAAGATTAAGAGATTCCGGACAGAGTTTAGTTGGTACCGGAACAGATCAAAGAACTTCGGGTAAAGTTGTTAAAATTGCTAAAACCAAAATAGAAAAAACTAAACCTAAAACTGAAGACAAGTCAGGAGATAAGTCTGATTTAAAGAATTCCTTACTAGGAAGTATTGGATCATTTGATCCTTCAACTCAAAAAGCTGATGATCTAAAGAAAATTAGCGGTGTTGGACCAAAAATGGAACAGGTACTTAACAGCATTGGAATATTTTCATTCCTTCAGGTTAGTAAAATGACTAAGAAAGAATATAACTTGTTAGATTCGATTACTGGATCCTTCCCTGGAAGAGCAGAAAGAGATGATTGGTCAGGACAAGCTAAAAAACTAATAAACTAAAAGTAGCATATGGAATCTTCAAAAGTTATTCAGGCTATTTACACCGATGATGATGTTTTGATGGCTGCTGTAAAATCAGTAAAGGCCAAAAAATATCATATTGAAGAAATATATACACCGTTTCCGGTTCATGGACTGGATAAAGCAATGGGATTAGCACCAACAAGGATTGCCATTACTTCGTTTTTGTACGGGTGTGTAGGTCTTATAGTTGCAATACTTATGATGAAGTTCATTATGATTGATGACTGGCCTCAAGATATTGGTGGAAAGCCTAGCTTTAGTTATATTGAAAATATGCCCGCTTTTGTGCCAATAATGTTTGAGCTTACAGTTTTCTTCGCAGCGCATTTAATGGTAATTACATTTTATTTGCGAAGTAAAATGTGGCCTTTCAAGAAAGCCGAAAATCCTGACCCTAGAACCACAGATGACCATTTTTTAATGGAAGTTGAGGTTAAAGGAAATGAAAAGGAGTTGACAAAGTTCCTTGAGGAAACTGGTGCTGTTGAAATAAATTTAATTGATAAAGCGCATTAATATAGATTTATGAAAAGCTTAATTAAAATATTAGTAGTAGTTATGGTTTTGGTTTCTTTTACGTCATGTAAAAAGGATTCAGCTCCTAACTATCAGTTTTTTCCAAATATGTACGAGTCAGTTGGTTATGAAGCTTATGGAAGTTATGAAGTGTTTCCAAATGAGCAATCGGCATTGATTCCTGCATCAGGATCCATACCAAGAGGTTATACGCCTTTTGAAATAGAAAACTCTACGGAAGGGTATGAGTTAGCAAAGGCTAATTTAAAAAGCCCATTAAGTGAAGATCAGGTAGATATGGAAACAGGTAAAGAACTTTATGATATTTATTGTGGTATTTGCCATGGTAATAAAGGTGATGGTCAAGGAAATTTGGTTAAAAGAGAGAAGATTTTGGGTGTTCCAAGTTATGCAGATGTAGGTAGAGCAATTAATGAAGGCAGTACTTATCATGTAGTTTATTATGGTAGGAACGCCATGGGATCTTATGCTAACCAGTTAAATGAAAATGAACGATGGCAGGTTATTGCCTACGTAATGAAGCTAAAGACAGATTTAGAGAAATAAAATTTAGATATAGTATATTTATTAGATATGTACACATTTTCAAATAAATTAAAAGTTTTTGCGATCGTATTGGTAATTCTCGGGGCAATTGGAGTTGCTAGCGGTTTTATGAGTTCTCATAAATCTCTGGAGGATGTAAAAACAATGCTGGCTGACGAAGCTGCTAGCCATGGTTCAGACCATGCCGATGCATTACACACAGCTGTTACAGGCGATTCTCATGAAGAAAGTACTGATTCACACGAAGTAACTGTTGAGTCTCATGATAATTCTGAAACAGCAGGACATCACGATGATGAGCACGCCGAACATGTTATGCATCAAATACATAACAGACCTTGGTCGGCTTTATATGTTGCGGCCTTTTTCTTTATGATGATCTCTTTAGGTGTACTGGCCTTTTATGCGGTGCAATTTGCTTCCCAGGCAGGTTGGTCTCCTGTAACTTTCAGGGTCATGGAAGCCATAACCTATTATTTATTGCCTGGAGCCATTATTGTTGTTGCAATTGCTCTTTTGGCTGGTCCTCATCTTTTTATCTGGATGGATCCGGATGTGGTAGCTCATGATGAGATAATTCAGGCAAAAGTAAGTTGGTTGAATAGGCCATGGTTTATTATTCGTGCAATTATCTTTATAGGTGGATGGAGTTTATACAGGTATTTTGCCCGTAAATTTTCAATTGCACAAGACAGCGCCAATGATAATAAGAACTTTAAAAGATCTTTCCGCATTGCAGCAGCCTTCTTGGTATTTTATATTTACACCGAGTCTATGATGTCATGGGATTGGATAATGAGTGTTGATCCTCATTGGTTTAGTACATTATTTGGATGGTATGTCTTTGCCAGTATGTTTGTTAGTGGGATCACAGTTATTGCATTAATGATCATATACTTAAAATCAAGAGGATATCTGGATTTTGTGAATGACAGCCATTTACACGATCTGGCTAAATTCATGTTTGGTATAAGCATATTCTGGACCTACCTTTGGTTCTCTCAATTCATGCTAATCTGGTATTCAAACATACCTGAAGAAGTAACTTATTTTGTAACTAGGATAGAAGATTATAAATTACCATTCTTTGGTATGGTAGTAATGAATTTTGTTTTCCCATTGTTGATTCTAATGAACAGCGATTATAAACGAATTCCGTGGTTTGTAGTTATGGCTGGAGTAGTTATTTTATGCGGACATTATATTGATGTGTTTAATATGATAATGCCTGCAACCGTAGGTGACAGATGGAGTATTGGTATTCCGGAAATAAGTTCAGTAATGCTGTTTGGCGGATTATTTATACTGATCGTATTCTATTCATTAACAAAAGCACCATTACTGGCCAAAGGCAATCCTTTTGTGAAGGAAAGTGAACATTTCCATTATTAAAATTTTAAATAAAGACGAAAAAGAAAAATGACTGCTTTATTAACATTTATAGTATTATTATTTATCGCAATTGCTATTTGGCAAATAGTAAAAATGTTTGATTTGGCTCAGGCTAATATCAAAACCAGCCAGGTAGCAAATGATAAAGACAATAGAGTCAATGGGTATTTAATGTTGGTTTTTTTAGCCTTCATTTATATCATTACAATTGTTAGTTTCATTAAGTGGGGTGATCTGCCGTTAGTATCAAATTCGGCTTCTCAGCATGGAGTGGACATAGATAATTTGATGATAATATCTATGGTCCTCATATTTTTTGTGCAAACGGTTACTCAATTCCTGCTGCATTATTTTGCTTTTAAATACAAGGGAAAAAAAGGAAGGAAAGCATTGTTTTTCGCAGACAACAACACCTTAGAAGCTATCTGGACAATAATACCGGTTATTACCTTAGCCGGATTAATTATTTACGGATTGTTTACTTGGAACGATATCATGAATGTCAGTGAGGATGAGGATACCTTGGTTGTAGAATTATATGCTCAGCAATTCAACTGGAAAGCCAGATATTCAGGAACTGATAATACACTTGGGAAAGCCAATGTTAGACTAATTGATATAGATAGGGCAAATATTCTTGGAGTAGATGAATCTGATCCAAATGCGCAGGACGATGTGATCACAACAGAATTGCATTTACCTGTTAATCGTCCGGTGATTTTTAAAATGAGATCGCAGGATGTTTTACATTCAGCATATATGCCCCATTTCAGGGCGCAAATGAACTGTGTTCCCGGAATGATCACTCAGTTTGGTTTTACGCCAACAATTACGACTACAGAAATGCGTCAAAACCCGGATATGATCAAGAAAATAGATAATATTAATAATATTAGGGTTGAAAAAAGTAAGGAATTAGCAGCGCAAGGACAAGAGGCTTTAGATCCTTATGAATTTGATTATTTGCTGTTATGTAACAAGATTTGCGGTAAATCGCATTATAATATGCAAATGAAAATAATAGTTGAAACACAGGAAGAATTTGATGCATGGATGGAGGAACAAACTGTTTTTGCTAATTCATTGTTAAAATAAAAAAGCTAAAATAAAAGATTAAGATTATGTCAGAACATTTAGATACACTTGTGCACGAAGAGGATCATGGACATCATCATAAAGAGACATTCATAACTAAATATATATTTAGCCAGGATCATAAAATGATTGCCAGACAGTATTTAATTACTGGGACTATTATGGGAATCATTGGTGTAGTTATGTCATTAATGTTTCGTTTACAACTTGCATGGCCCGAAAAACCTAATGTAATATTTGAAGCCCTTTTGGGTAAATGGGCTCCTGATGGAGTAATGGATGCAGATATATATTTAGCTTTAGTTACAATTCATGGTACCATAATGGTATTCTTTGTTCTAACTGCCGGATTGAGCGGTACATTCAGTAACCTATTGATTCCTTTACAAATTGGAGCAAGAGATATGGCTTCCGGATTTTTAAATATGGTTTCCTATTGGTTGTTCTTTGTATCCAGTGTGATAATGGTTGTTTCGCTTTTTGTTGAAGCCGGACCAGCTGCAGCAGGATGGACAATATATCCGCCACTTAGTGCTCTGCCAATGGCGCAGGGAGGCTCTGGTATGGGAATGACCTTATGGCTTGTTTCCATGGCCATATTCATCGCTTCATCCTTATTGGGGTCGTTAAATTATATTGTAACAGTTATCAATTTACGAACTAAAGGAATGTCAATGACTAGATTGCCATTGACAATTTGGGCATTCTTTGTTACAGCAATTATTGGTGTAATATCATTTCCTGTTTTGTTATCCGCAGCATTATTGCTTATAATGGACAGAAGTTTTGGAACCTCATTCTTCCTTTCAGATATTTTTATACAAGGTGAAGTATTGCATTATTCCGGTGGTTCTCCAGTATTATATGAGCATCTTTTTTGGTTCTTAGGTCATCCTGAGGTATATATAGTATTGTTACCTGCACTTGGAATCACGTCAGAGATTATTGCGACTAATTCACGTAAGCCAATCTTTGGATATCGTGCTATGGTTGCTTCCATTTTGGCTATTGCATTCTTATCTACAATAGTTTGGGGACATCATATGTTTGTCTCCGGAATGAATCCATTTTTGGGTTCAGTATTTACGTTTACTACATTGCTAATTGCAATTCCTTCTGCAGTTAAGGCATTTAACTATATTACGACCCTATGGAAAGGTAATTTGCAGCTAAATCCTGCTATGCTTTTCTCTATAGGGTTGGTTTCAACTTTTATAACAGGAGGTCTTACCGGGATCATTTTAGGGGACAGTGCTCTTGATATAAATGTTCATGATACTTATTTTGTGGTAGCTCACTTCCATTTGGTGATGGGTATTTCAGCTCTATATGGAATGTTTGCCGGAATATACCATTGGTTCCCTAAACTGTTTGGCAGGATGCTAAACAAGAATTTAGGGTATATCCATTTTTGGGTAACAGCTATAAGTGCTTACGGAGTCTTCTTCCCAATGCACTTTATAGGAATGGCTGGATTACCAAGACGTTATTACACAAATTCAGCATTTCCATTATTTGATGATCTAGCCAATGTTAACGTAGTGATTTCAATTTTTGCAATTGTAGGAGGTGCGTTTCAATTAGTATTCCTTTGGAATTTCTTCTATAGCATATTCTATGGAGAAAAGGCAACACAAAATCCATGGAGATCAAATACACTGGAATGGACTACACCTGTAGAACATTTGCATGGAAACTGGCCTGGTGCAATTCCGAGTGTTCATCGTTGGGCTTATGACTACAGCAAACCCGGGCATGATGAGGATTTTGTACCGCAAATAGTACCTTTAAAAGAAGGAGAGGAAGAATTACAGCATTAATTAGAATTTATTTTTACACTATAAATGGAAGGCTCATCAATTAGATGAGCCTTATTTTTTGCTATTATTTTTAGATGGGAAGAATAATTTTTGAAAAAAAGTGAAAAAATTTCGATGAAATACAAAAAAATCCGTTAAATTGCACAAAATTTAGGATGAACAGTTTCGATTGAAAACTAATTCTGACTTAAAATTAAATTTATTAACTGAATAAATAAATCCTTAAGATTACCTTAATCTAATTTGACCTATTATGAAAAAAAGTCTTTTATCAAAGCATGCCATAATACATAGATTATTAGTTCTATTATTTCTTTGGGCACCATTTTTAGTAGCAGCTCAATGTCCAACAATTACAAATTCAACCCCGGTAATATGTGATGCCAGTGGTTTCACCTTTGCCGATTTAAATACCTTTGCAGTAGATCAGGGTAATGGAATTGTTTGGTATTCTGCGGCGACAGGCGGAAGTTCTTTCTCTCCCACCCAATTGGTTCAGCAAACAACTTATTACGCCGGGGATAGCACAGGAACCTGTGGCACCAGATCTCCTATTACGGTGGATTTCATTGTTAACCCGACTGGTCAGAATTTGGATGGAATTTTCTGTAATAATGAGAATCCTGATATACAATTATATATTGATCAGGTTTTACAGCCAAATGTACCGCCAGGAGGTTCCGTTGAGGTCTATACGAATAGCAGTTTGACAAATTTGGCAAACCCAGCCGATGCAATTCCGGGAGGAGCTACAAATTATTATATTGTATTTGTTGAGATTGGCGGATGTAAAAGTCAAGTTGAACCGGGAAGTACAGCAGTATTTGATGCTCCGGAAGATCCTGCACCTCCAAACCCACAACAATTATGCTCCGATGCCAATCCAACACTTAATGAATTGGATCCTGGTACAACAAATAGTTTTAGCTGGTACCAAAATATAGACGGATCAGGAGATCCGATTCCTCCGGCTTTGCCCCTTTCAACTCAACTAGTTGATGGGAGTACATATTATGTTCAGGTAAATGACATTTTTTGCTTTAGTAATGCAGTGCCTGTCACGGTAACAATAGACGATCCACCAGAACCGGGTTTATCTGCAACATTAGAATTTTGTGAAGATAATATTCCGGCTTCGGACTTTAATTTATATGATGAACTAGGATCACCAGCTCCGGATACTTCAGGCACCTGGTCTGGTCCCTTATCAACCTCCGGTGGCCATTTAGGTACTGTTAACATATCAAGTTTAACAACACCAGGCACATATGTATTTACTTATTCTTTAGACGCAGTTGGCGTTTGCCCTGATGCTT
Source organism: uncultured Flavobacteriaceae bacterium (assembly GCA_963827785.1). Classification (GTDB taxonomy): domain Bacteria; phylum Bacteroidota; class Bacteroidia; order Flavobacteriales; family Flavobacteriaceae; genus Site-B1. Next base: position 40,631 of record CAWHCT010000020.1, read on the forward strand.
CATCCTCTGTAACTATAATAATAAGAGAAATTTTATCATCTGGAATTGCTTCGGCAAATAATCCAGCATCTTTTTGTGAAGTAGACCTTCCTTCAAGTTTTGATCTTTTCTCCTTATTAGATAATGAAGATCCGGGAGGTCTTTGGACCCAGGGATTAACAAGCTCAGATCCAACAGTATCATCTCCAATTGATCTCACCGGTTTTGCACCTGGAACTTATAATTTTACATATTCACAAAACGTAAATCCAAATCCGTGCCCGGAGGAATCCACAACGGTTCAAGTTATTGTTCTTGAGGATCCAAATGCCGGAGTAGCAGTCAACCAGATATTTTGTGAGAATGATTTAGCAGCTAATTCACCTTTTGATCTGTTTGATGCCTTAGATGGTTCTCAGGATAATAATTCAGGAATTTGGACTGATTCAGGAGGAGCGACGGTTACTAATCCAATTGATATTACTGGCTTTACCATAAATGACAGTCCTTACACATATACTTATACAATTGACAATGGAACTTGTTTTGATTCTGAGGATATAACCATTACTGTGGAACCTGCTCCAGAATCTGGCACAGCAAATCCAGATGCAGAAATCTGTGTAGTGGATATAACTGCTGGTCAAACTTTTGATCTATTTGACCTTCTTGAAGGAGAAGACCAATCAGGAGTTTGGAGTGATGATTCATCCTCAGGTGCATTATCGGGTAATTTGGTCACTATTGATGGACTTGCTACTGGAACATATGATTTTACATTTGACGTGAATGCCATTGGAACTTGTGATGATGTATTGATCACAGTAAGCATCATAATAAATGATACACCAACTCCTACTGCTTTAGCATCTCAATCTTTTTGTGATTCAGCAACCATTGCAGATCTATCTGCAACAGGAAACAGCATATTATGGTATGAAGATGCTACTGGCGGAACAGCTTTAGCTACTTCGGATGCCTTAGTAGACGGAGAAAACTATTTTGCGACTCAAACAGATGCAACCACAGGTTGTGAATCATCCGTTCGTTTTGAAGTTAATGTGATAATCAACCAATCGCCTAATTCTGGCTCGCCTAATGCACTAACCGTTTGCGATAATAATACAGGTGTAGACTTATTCAATGGGCTAGATGGCAGTCAGGATACAACCGGAACATGGGATGATACAGATAGTACTGGAGCTTTGTCAGGAAATATTTTTGATGCTTCTTTAGTTAGCGCAGGAACCTATCAGTTTACTTATACAGTAACCGGTAACCCTCCTTGTGTTGATTCAAGTACAATAGTTCCAGTCACAGTTGAAGAAACTGTTTTTGCTGGTACGGATACAACACTGGATATATGTAGTGATAATGGCACAATTGATATTTTTGCGCTTCTTGGAGGTGCAGATACTGGAGGAACGTGGTCACCTGCATTAACAAGTGGAACAAATATTTTTGACCCAACAAGTGATTCTTCAGGTACATATACATATACATTAACTAATTCCTGTAGCACTGACAGTAGCGATATCGTAATAACTGTAACTCAGGCTCCTGATGCGGGAAGTGATGCGACAGCCGATCTTTGTGTTGTTAATGGAATTATTGACCTAACAACATATTTAGGTGGAACACCAGATACAAATGGTACATGGTCACCGCTTTTAACAAGTGGAACAAATGAATTCGATCCTACTATGGATTCCGCAGGAATTTACACCTATACTGTTACTGCAATTGCACCTTGTACAACCGATTCAAGTGCACAATTAACTGTAACTGTAAGTGATAGTCCTGCTCCTGTTGTAATTGAGCCAACTATGACCTTCTGTTTAAGTGAGAATCCAACAGTTTCTGATTTAGATAGTGCTGTAAATGGAGATTCTATAAGTTGGTACGATGATGAAACCAGCACAACTCCTTTGGATCCTACAGATATACTACTTGATGGAGATGACTATTTTGCGACACAAACTACTGGTTCGGGTTGTGAATCAACGACGCGCGTTGAGGTAAATGTAATAATTAATGACACCCCTACACCAACGTTGGCTTCAGAAGGAGATGAATTTTGTATCAGTGATAGGCCTACATTGCTTGAATTAACAGCTAACATCCTTGAATATGACTCAAACACTAATAATATTACATGGTATGATGCTGAAACCGGAGGTACAGTTTTAAGTAGCTCCACACTTTTAGAGCATGAAACCTACTATTATGCTACATTATTTGATCCGTCAACAGGTTGTGAAAGCAGGTACAGATTGCCGGTTATGGCAGATCTTACAGCATGTGGAGCCCTGGTATTTCCGGATGGATTTTCTCCAAATGGGGATGGGGTGAATGACAGATATGAAGTTGAAAATATGGCATTCTTATATCCGGACTTCGTGTTAGAGATTTACAACAGATATGGAAATCTGGTTTATAAAGGAAATGCAGGTACGGCACTATTCGATGGAACTTCAAATCAATCTCGATTGGTAACAAAAGGAGATCTTCCTGTAGGTGTTTACTTCTATATCGCGAATTTTAACGATGGGACAAAATCTAAACAAGGTCGATTATACCTAAGTAGATAAATGAAAGGATTAAGAAAAACAACATTTAAGAAAATGAAAAAAATAAATAGTTCTCAAATCTTCATGACATTTACCTTAATGCTCCTTGCATTCTACGGGTATAGTCAACAAGACCCTCAGTATACACAGTATATGTATAACATGAGTGTAATAAATCCTGCTTATGCAACTGCCGAAGAAGGTATTCTTAATATAGGTGGATTGTACAGGGCACAATGGATTGGAATAAAAGGTGGACCTAGAACCGGGACATTTTTTGCTCACACACCAATTAATGAAAAAATAGAAGTGGGTATCTCTTTTGTTAATGATAATATTGGTGATGTTGTTAGTGAAAACAATGTTTATGCTGATTTTGCTTATATTCTTCAAGTAGATGACAAAAGCAAATTATCATTAGGCTTAAAGGCTGGAATCACTATGTTCAATACAGATTTTTCCGGGTTTAATCTGCAATCAGGAGATGTAAGCACAGATATTGCTTTTAATGAAAACATCAATAAAGCATTTCCTAATTTGGGAATTGGTGGATTTTATTTCAGGGATAATTTTTATGCCGGACTTTCTATTCCAAACCTTTTAACAACCAAGCATTTGGAATCTGAAAATGGGATTAAGTCAACCGGGGTACAGGACATCCATTTCTTTTTAACGAGTGGTTATGTGTTTGACTTTATTAATGATCTAAAATTAAAACCGGCAATAATGGTACGTGGAGTTAAAGGAGCGCCTTTAGCTGTTGATCTAACGGCTAATGTTCTGATTAATCAAAAACTGGAAGCAGGAATTGGATATCGACTTGATGACTCGTTTAGTGCTTTGGTCAATTTTAGAGTACGCCCGGATCTTCGCATTGGATATGCCTTTGATTATACAACGTCCAATTTGAGTAGTTTTAATTCAGGATCACATGAACTCTTTGTTTTATTTGATGTGGATCTGTTTGGGCTTCAGAATAAATATGATCGTTCACCAAGATTCTTCTAAACTAATATTACTAATTATGAAAAAACAGATATATATTTTTATAACAATGATGTTAGTTAGTGCTACAATAAGCGCTCAAAATGCTAACATTAAGAAAGCTAATAAATTATTTAGTTTGAAGGCTTACAGTGAAGCTGCAGGTTTGTATGCGAAAACAGATAGTTTAACGCAGGAAGCACTACAGAATTTAGGAGATTGCTATTTCTATAATTCAGAAATGAACAAAGCTGCAGAAACTTACAAGAAATTGATAACTAATTTCGGAATTATTCGGGACAAAGAAGCTATGTTCAGATATGGCCAGGCGTTAAAAGGAGTTAAAGATTATGAAAGATCGGATATAGTTTTAGGCAATTATTTTGGTGAATCTCGAGATACTGAAGCATTTATTGATGAAATAACTAAAAACACACCACATGTTTTTACTTTATCAGACTTGAAAAGTGCAGATATTTATAATGATTTTGGAGTTTATTTCTATGGAAACGATAAGGTCACTTTTGCTTCAGACAGAAATACCGATAAGCCTATCTATTCCTGGAACAACAAACCATATCTTGATCTTTATAGTGCAACATTGTCCGATACGGGAGAATTTACTGATGTTACAGCGTTTCCACCACAAATCAATACAGATACACATGAAAGTAATGCCGTTATTTCCAAAGATGGGAAAACCATGTACTTCAACAGAACGAACACTAGCCGGATAAAAGTTGATGGATACAAAGTAGCAAACATTAAAATTTATAAAGCTGAGTTGGTCAACGATGTATGGACCAATATCAAACCGCTGCCATTTACCAGCAATGATTATAACACTGAACATCCAACAGTAAGTAAGGATGGAAGAACCATGTACTTTGCCAGTGATATGCCAGGTGGATATGGGAGCTTCGATATTTATAAAGTGGCGATTAATCTTGATGGCACATTCGGTGAACCAATAAATCTTGGGCCATATGTTAACACTAGTCAAAGAGAACAATTTCCTTACATAAGCGAAATTAATGTGTTGTACTATGCATCAAATGGACATCAGGGATTTGGAGGTTTGGATGTTTTCAGGAGCGAATCAGTAAACGATGAATTTACCCGAGCTCTTAATTTGGGAAAGGTCGTAAACAGTAATCTTGATGACTTTGCGTATATAGTGAATGAAAAAAAGAACTTTGGTTATTTTACATCCAACAGGTCAGGAAAAGATCAAAATTACAGGTTCACTCGCGAAGAAAATATTCTAACCAAGTATTTGGTTAATGGAATCGTTCAGGATAAAAACAGTAAGGAGTTGCTTCCGGGATCATTGGTTACCTTGTTTGATGATTTTGGAAATGTACTTCAGGATACCATTGTGAAAGAAGATGCTTACTATTTGTTCAAAATCGAACCAAATAAAAAATATAAGGTTAGAGGAACCCGAAAGTTGTACATACCATATGATGTCGAATTTTCGACAGACAGCCAAGGAAAGATCAGCCATAATATTTATTTGATCTTGGAATCTTATGCTGACGCTGAAGAAAGAGTAAAGGAGAACGATGCAGGTGTTGTTCAAGTTGATCTTGAAAAGATATTCTTTGATTTCAATAAGTGGGATATTCGACCTGATGCTGCTGAAACTTTACAGACCCTAGTTGATCTCATGAAGAAGTACCCGGAAATGGAAGTCGAAGTATCTGCGCATACAGACGCCAGAGGACCCGATGAATATAATTTAAACCTATCTAAAAAACGTGCAGCTTCTACCTTGGATTATTTAGTGAGTCAGGGAATTGAATCGGAACGTTTAAAAAGTATAGGCTATGGAGAAATGCAACCATTAAATAAATGTGTTAAAGAAGGTATTTGTACAGATCAGGAATATGATATTAACCGACGCTGCGAATTTACCTTATTGAACTAGTTATTAATCAATTTTAAAAAAGCCTTTCTAAATTTTAGAAAGGCTTTTTCTTTATATTTGTTCGTACTGAACTAGTTTCAGTATCTTTAATATTTTTCAGACAGAATTTAATGAATGATAATTTAGATCCAACTAACGAGAATTTCTCACCAGAGGAAATTGAAGTTGAGAAGAAGTTAAGACCCTTATCCTTTGATGATTTTAGTGGTCAGGAACAGGTATTGGATAATCTTAAAATATTTGTACAGGCAGCCAATTTAAGAAATGAGGCACTCGACCATACATTATTTCATGGTCCGCCGGGATTAGGCAAAACAACTCTAGCTTATATTCTGTCAAATGAATTAAACGTAGGTATAAAAGTAACTTCCGGCCCTGTACTAGATAAACCGGGAGATCTGGCAGGATTGCTCACCAATCTTGAAGAAAGAGATGTGTTGTTCATTGATGAGATCCATCGGTTGAGTCCTATTGTTGAAGAATATTTATACTCAGCAATGGAGGATTATAAGATCGATATTATGATCGAATCAGGTCCAAATGCAAGAACCGTCCAGATCAATCTAAGTCCATTTACTTTGGTTGGTGCTACTACCCGTTCAGGTTTGTTGACCGCACCAATGCGTGCCAGATTTGGTATTAGTAGCAGATTACAATATTATGACACTAATCTTTTAACAACCATAGTACAAAGGAGTTCAAAAATTCTAGATGTCCCAATATCAATGGAGGCATCTATTGAAATTGCGGGCAGGAGCAGAGGAACACCACGAATAGCAAATGCACTATTACGCCGAGTTAGAGACTTTGCTCAAATTAAAGGTGATGGAAAAATTGATATAAAAATTGCTAAATATGCATTGGAGGCCTTAAATGTGGATGCTTATGGTTTGGATGAAATGGATAATAAAATATTATCAACAATAATAGATAAATTCAAGGGAGGACCTGTTGGAATATCAACATTAGCAACAGCTGTTAGCGAGAGTGCAGAAACCATTGAAGAAGTTTATGAACCATTTTTGATCCAACAAGGGTTTATTATGCGAACACCAAGAGGCAGGGAAGTAACAGAGCTTGCTTATAAGCACTTGGGCAGGATTAAGGGCGGAATTCAAGGCGGTCTATTTTAACTCTAATAACTTTTAATTATGGGGCTATTTTCAAAAGAACCTAAAAGACCTGAAAACATTGTTATAAAAGGAAAACAATTAAAATGCAGAATTTGCGATAATGCAACTTTCTACACCAGACAAGCCCAATTAAATACAGCTGCTCTATCCTTTCTGGATTTGGATTGGGCAAATAAATCGGCAACTTGTTATGTATGTTCAAAATGTACTCATATAGAATGGTTTTTAGAAAAGATTTAAATTGAACCTCAAGCGGAAACATACCAAACTTATTAAAACCGAAGCCACACGCCTCGGTTTTTTATCTTGTGGAATAAGCAAAGCAGAATTTCTCGAAAAAGAAGCTCCAAGATTAGAAAAATGGTTGAACCGAAATATGCATGGAGAAATGCAATATATGGAGAATCATTTTGACAAAAGACTTGATCCAACAAAACTGGTTGAAGATTCAAAAAGTGTTATTTCTCTTCTTTTAAATTATTACCCATCTCAAGAGCAAAAAGATAAATCTGCACCTAAGATCAGTAAATATGCTTATGGTAAAGATTATCATTTTGTTATAAAAGAGAAATTAAAATCACTCCTGAATTTTATTCAGGAGGAGATTGGAGAAGTTCAAGGAAGAGCTTTTGTCGATTCGGCTCCTGTACTGGACAAGGCTTGGGCTTCAAGATCTGGTTTAGGCTGGATTGGCAAGAACAGTAATTTATTGACTCAACAAGTAGGTTCTTTTTATTTTATTGCTGAACTAATTGTTGATCTGGAATTGGAGTATGATATGCCAACAACAGACCACTGCGGAAGCTGTACTGCTTGCATTGATGCTTGTCCTACCCAAGCGATAGTAGAACCTTATGTTGTAAATGGCAGTAAGTGTATATCTTATTTTACAATTGAATTAAAGGATAATATTCCATTGGAATTTAAAGGGAAATTTGATAACTGGATGTTTGGCTGTGACATTTGTCAGGATGTATGTCCATGGAACAGGTTTTCCAAACCTCACAGAGAGCCGTTGTTTAATCCTCATCCTGAGTTATTAGAAATGTCGAAGAAAGATTGGGATGAAATTACTGAAGATCTATTCAATAAATTCTTTAAAAACTCGGCAGTAAAAAGAACTAAATTTTCAGGTCTAAAAAGGAATATTAATTTTCTAAAAACATAGCAGTTAAAAATTAGTATTCATACCTTTGATAGTATAAAATTTATCCTATTATGAGTACTCCTAGTAAACGCAGTGAAGCCTTATTATACCACTCCCAACCAACTCCTGGGAAAATAGAAGTTATACCTACCAAAAAACATGCAACTCAAAGAGATTTGTCTTTGGCATATTCTCCGGGGGTAGCTGAGCCTTGTTTGGAGATTGCAAAAGACAAGGAAGATGCGTACAAATATACTTCCAAAGGGAATCTTGTTGCAGTAATATCAAATGGAACCGCAGTTTTAGGACTTGGAAATATTGGACCGGAAGCATCTAAACCTGTAATGGAAGGCAAAGGGTTATTATTTAAAATATTTGCTGATATTGATGTTTTTGATATTGAAGTGGATACCGAAAATATTGAAGAATTTATACAAACTGTAAAAATGATCGCTCCAACTTTTGGAGGAATAAATCTGGAGGATATTAAAGCACCTGAAGCCTTTGAAATTGAAAAAAGACTAAAGGAAGAACTAGACATTCCGGTGATGCATGATGATCAGCATGGTACTGCAATTATTTCTGCCGCCGCCTTAATCAATGCTATTGAATTATCAAATAAAAAGATTGAAGAAGTTAAAATTGTGATAAGTGGAGCAGGAGCAGCTGCCATTTCATGTTCTCGATTGTATCAGGCCTTTGGTGCTCAGCGCGAAAATATGGTTATGCTGGATAGTAAAGGTGTCATAAGACAGGATAGAAGTAATTTATCATCAGAAAAAGCAGAGTTTGCAACTCACAGGAAAATAGACACCCTGGAGGAAGCTATGAAAAATGCAGATGTTTTTATTGGGCTGTCAAAAGCCGATTTGGTGACTCCTAAGATGTTAAAAATGATGGCTAAAAACCCAATTGTTTTTGCCATGGCCAATCCTGATCCGGAAATTAAATATCAACTAGCCATTGATACCAGAGATGATATTATTATGGCAACAGGCAGAAGTGATCATCCTAATCAAGTTAATAATGTGCTCGGATTTCCTTTTATTTTTAGAGGAGCTCTTGATGTTCGCGCAACAAAAATAAATGAGGACATGAAAATGGCTGCAGTCAAAGCATTGGCAAATCTCGCTAAAGAACCGGTGCCAGAGCAGGTCAATATTGCATATGGTGAAACCAAGCTCACTTTTGGAAAAGAATATATAATACCAAAGCCTTTTGATCCAAGACTTATTGGTAGGATTCCACCAGCCATAGCAAAAGCAGCTATGGAAAGTGGTGTAGCCAGGGAACCAATTAAAGATTGGGAGAAGTATGAAGATGAATTGTTAGAACGACTTGGACATGATAACAAAATGGTCAGATTATTGCACAATAGGGCCAAAAGTAATACTAAGCGTGTTGTTTTTGCTGAAGCAGATCATTTATCAGTATTGAAAGCTGCACAAATAGCTTTTGAAGAAGGAATTGCTTTTCCAATTTTACTGGGAAGAGAAGATAGAATAAAGGAATTAAAATTAGAAATTGATTTTAATGCAGATGTCCCAATTATTGATCCAAAATCTGATTCAGAAGAAAAACGAAGATATCAATATGCAAAGGATTACTGGGAAGAAAGAAAACGAAGGGGAATTACCTTACATACTGCCAGAAAATTAATGAGAGAAAGGAATTATTTTGCGGCAATGATGGTAAATGAAGGAGATGCGGACGCTTTAGTTACCGGTTATTCCTCTAGTTACCCTTCTGTTGTAAAACCAATGATAGAACTCATTGGAATGTCTGATGGAGTCACTAGAATTGCAACTACCAATCTTATGATGACCCAGCGTGGACCAATATTTTTAAGTGATACGTCTATAAACATAAACCCGCCGGCAAAAGATCTAGCTAAAATTGCGATCATGACATCGAATGCGGTTAAAATGTTCGGATTGAGTCCGGTGCTGGCAATGGTATCCTATTCAAATTTTGGCTCTTCAAATTATGAAAATGCTTCAAAAATTCGAGAAGCCGTTTCTTATTTACATAGATTTCACTCAGATCTGATTATAGATGGAGAAGTCCAGGCAGATTTTGCTTTGAACAGTGACATGCTTCAAGAAATATTTCCGTTTTCTAAATTAGCCGGTAAAAAAGTTAACACATTAATTTTTCCCAATTTAGACTCAGCCAACATAACCTATAAACTAATAAAGGAATTAAATAAAACAGATTCAATCGGGCCAATAATGATGGGATTAAAAAAACCGGTGCATATAGTCCAATTAGGAGCAAGTGTTGATGAAATAGTAAACATGACGGCCATAGCAGTTATAGATGCTCAGCATAAAGGTAAGAAGTCACTATAAATCGGTGATAATGTAATTTATTTATGCGAATAATTTTATTACATTTGGAATGCTAACTTAACAAAATTAATGATTACTCATATCCAGGGAAAACTTGTTGAGAAAAACCCAACAGATGTTGTAATTGACTGCAACGGTATAGGTTATTTATTAAACATTTCACTTCATACGTATTCCCAAATTCCAGATAAGGAAGACATTAAGCTTTATACACATTTACAGGTTAAAGAAGATTCCCATACTTTATTCGGTTTTTCCTCATTAGCTGAAAGAGAAATATTTCGGTTGTTGATCTCTGTAAGCGGCATTGGAGCCAGTATTGCACGAACTATGTTGTCTGCTTTAACTCCAAAACAGGTAAGGGAAGGAATAGCAACAGAAAATGTTGCTTTGATACAGTCTATAAAAGGGATTGGACTCAAAACCGCACAGCGTACTATAATTGAATTAAAGGATAAAATATTAAAAGTTTATGATATAGATGAAGTTTCCGTTTCGCAGGACAATACTGCAAAGGATGAAGCGTTATCAGCATTAGAGGTTTTAGGCTTTAACAAAAAGCAGGCAGAAAGGGTTATTGATAAGTTTGTAGCTACACAACCTCAGGCAAATGTTGAAACAATTATCAAAGAGGCTTTAAAAAGTTTATAATAAATTTTGATTCATAAAACTAACCATATATTTAATAATCTTTTAAAGGTCGTTATTCCGCTTGGTTTAATGATTTTCTCGTTTAATGGATTCGCTCAGGAAACAGAACCCGTTGAACAGGATTCTACTAAAACTGGTTATAGTTTAGGTAAAATTGAAATGCCAAATCCTGCAAGCATTGTTTCAAAATACACTTATGATCCGGCTACTAACAGATATTTTTACACCGAGTCTGTTGGCGAATTCAATATTAATTATCCTATCATTTTAACTCCAAAAGAGTATGAAGAATTAGTAACCAGAGAGAATCTTCAATCTTACTATAAGGAAAAAATAGATGCATTTGACGGAAAGAAAGCCGGTTCTGAAGACAGCCAGAAAAATCTGTTGCCAGAATTTTATGTGAATTCTAATTTCTTCGAATCGATCTTTGGAGGCAATACAATTGAGGTCATTCCTCAAGGATCTGTGGAGATGGATCTTGGAGTTATTTTTACAAGAAATGATAATCCGGCATTTTCACCAAGGAATAGAAGGAATTTTACTTTTGATTTTGATCAGCGAATCAGCCTGAGCTTGCTTGGTAAAGTAGGAACTAAATTACAGGTGAATGCCAATTACGATACACAATCAACTTTTGATTTCCAGAACTTGATCAAACTGGAATACACGCCTACAGAAGATGATATTCTGCAAAAAATTGAAATAGGTAATGTAAACATGCCTTTAAACAGCTCATTAATTACCGGTGCTCAGAGTTTATTTGGGGTTAAGACCCAACTCCAATTTGGCAAAACAACCGTTACTGCTGTTTTCTCAGAACAACAATCTCAAACCAGAAATGTAGTGGCTCAAGGGGGAGGAACATTGGAAGAGTTCAATGTATTTTCAAGAGATTACGATGAAAACAGACACTTTTTCCTGGCACATTATTTTAGGGACACCTATGACGCCACCCTATTAAATTACCCTTTTTTAAATACTAATGTTCAAATCACAAGGGCTGAAGTTTGGATAACTAACAGAGCAAACAGAACAGATAATGTAAGAAATATTGTTGCTCTTCAGGATTTAGGGGAATCAAACCCAGAAAATGTTAGTTCTGGGGTTAATTTAACAACTGGCCCTAATGCCTTTCCGGATAATGGGAATAATGGTTTTGACCCGTTTACTATTGGGTCCGGTTCAGTTTTAACAAGTGCCATAAGGGATATTGCAACGGTTCAATCCGGTTTTGGCAGTTTAAGCGCAAGTGTAAGTGAAGGTGTTGACTTTGTAACTCTGGAAGGAGCACGAAAATTAACAGAAGGCACAGAATATCGTTTACACCCGCAATTGGGTTATATTTCTTTGAATCAAAGGTTGAATAACGATGAAATACTGGCAGTGGCTTTTCAGTTTACAGTTGGAGGACAAGTTTATCAGGTTGGTGAATTTGCAAATGATGGTGTGGATGCGACAGACGTGACAACAGACACAAATGGAACTATTACATCCCTAAATAATAACAACCTGGTGTTAAAAATGCTAAAAAGTAGCGTGACCAATGTAAATGAACCTATTTGGGATCTAATGATGAAAAATATATATGACACAGGTGCATATCAATTAAGCCAGGATGACTTTACGTTAAATATCTTTTATACTGAAACTTCACCTGTCAATTACATAACTCCTGTTGGTACAACACCTTTCCCAGATCAAGGACCAAACCAGACTCCGATTGATGAAATGCCTTTATTGAGATTTTTCAATTTTGATAAATTGAATTTTAATAATGACCCTCAAACTAGTGGTGATGGGTTTTTCGATTTTGTTCCCGGACTAACTGTTATTACTGAAAATGGAAAGATCATTTTCACCAAAGTAGAACCTTTTGGGAAGTATATTTTTGACAGATTATCGCTTGGCGGTGAAGATTATGATAATGAAATAACTTACAACGAAAACCAAAACCGATATGTTTATAACGAGCTTTATAAATTAACTAAAACTGCTGCCCTGGAATATTTTGCGAAAAATAAGTTCGAGATGAAAGGTCGCTATAAATCAACAGGTGGTGACGGAATACCAATTGGAGCTTTTAATGTTCCCAGGGGATCGGTTAGGGTCACTGCTGGTGGGAGAGTCTTAGTAGAAGGAGTTGATTATACTGTAAATTATCAGATAGGTAGAGTGCAGATACTGGATCCTGCATTAAAAGCATCCAATACACCAATTCAGGTATCTGTTGAAAACAATTCCTTTTTCGGCCAGCAAACAAAACGGTTTTCTGGTATAAATGTCGAACATCAGTTCAATGAAAATTTTGTTTTAGGTGCAACCTTTTTGAATTTGAATGAAAGGCCAATTACACAAAAGGCCAATTACGGAACTGAACCTATAAACAATACTATTTTTGGCTTTAATGGGAATTATTCTTCTGAAGTACCTTTCCTGACACGGCTGGCAAATAAGTTACCGAATATAGATACTGATGTTCCATCTAATATTTCCTTAAGAGGTGAGTTTGCGAAATTACTTCCCGGAGCACCAAAAGGAACCGATTTTAATGGAGAAGCTACCTCTTATATTGACGATTTTGAAGGCTCTCAAAATGCAATTGACCTAAAATCACCTCTATCATGGTTCTTATCAAGTACACCGGCAGATCCTGCATTGGGATACACAACTGGCGGAGATCCTGAAGATCCTATTTATCTTCAAAACGGATTTTTCCGATCAAAATTAAACTGGTATACGATCGACCCAATTTTCTATACCAATCAGCAACCGGATGGCATTAATGATGACGACCTGTCATCACCTTATACGCATAGATATTTTATAAATGATCTGTTTCCTATTGATCTTGTACAAGGTCAAAATGCTCTTTTGAACACTCTTGATCTTGCATTCTATCCAGGACAAAGAGGACCCTATAATTTCAATCCAAACCTAAGTTCTTTATCTCCGGATCAAACCTGGGGTGGAGTAACTAGACAGTTGACAACCAACGATTTTGAACAGGCAAACGTTGAATATATTGAATTTTGGCTTTTGGATCCTTTCATAGACAACCCTTCAAATACTGGAGGTACACTTTCCATAAACTTAGGAAATATTTCAGAGGATGTGTTAAGAGATGGTCGTAAACAGTACGAAAATGGTTTACCGGACGGTAGTATCAACAATGATATTACGAATCCTACGGCTTGGGGACAGGTACCCGCCAATCAATCCTTGATTTATGCCTTCGATTCTACAGGTGGAGGCAGAACCCTTCAGGATGTTGGTTATGATGGGTTGAGCGATGCGGAAGAACTGGCAAAATTTGGAACAGCATTCGGTGAAGATCCGGCCAATGACAACTATCAATATTTTTTAAATGCAGAGGGTAATATATTTGAAAGATACAGCTTGTATAATGGTGTTCAAGGCAATTCACCTGAGCAGGTCACAGATACTAATAGAGGAAATACAACACAACCGGATGTGGAAGATATAAACCGAGATAACACAATGAATACCATTGACAGTTATTTTGAATATTCAATTCCCTTAACGTCCGCAACGCTTAATATTAACAATGAATTCATTAAGGATGTCTCTCAAACAACGGTTGCATACCCTAATGGGGAAACACAAACAGTTAGCTGGTATCAATTTAGAATTCCGGTATCAGAATATGATGCAGCAGTAAATAATATTGCAGATTTCAGATCTATTCGGTTTATGAGAATGTATTTGAAGGATTTTACTCAACCAACAGTGTTGCGTTTTGGTACTTTGGAATTGGTACGAGGTGATTGGAGACGATATCTGTTAACATTAGATGATGAGCCAAATAACAACAACGATGATACATTATTTGAAACCGGAGTTGTAAGTGTTCAGGATAACCCTAATAGCTATGTAAGACCTCCGGGAGTTGTACAGGAAGAATTGTTCAACAACAATACGGTTGTGCGACAAAATGAACAATCACTAACTATCATTACTTGTGATCTTGAAAGTGAAGATTCACGGGCGGTTTATAAGAATATTAATATTGATATGCGGCAATTTAATAAGCTAAGGATGTTCTTACATGCTGAACCGGGTGTTACTCCAGGATTGATGGATGGAGAACTTGTGGCTTTTATTCGTATGGGGAACGATTTTACTGAAAATTTTTATCAGGTTGAAATACCTTTAAAAGTTTCAGAGGGTGTTTCAACTTCACCAACAGTTGTCTGGCCGGAAGATAATGAAATAGATCTAAGAATAGAGTTGTTGCAACAGATAAAGGCCATTGGAATATCTGATGGTACTTTGCTCAACCAGGATCCTACTTTTTATGATGAGCAATTAAATATAGTGAATGAATTTGATCCACGTACTTTAGGTGAATTGAGATTAGCGGTGAAGGGAAATCCTAATTTTGGAGATATCAGGACTTTAATGGTAGGAGTAAAAAATGTTTCAAACTCAAATGTTTGTGGTACTGTTTGGTTTAATGAGTTGCGGTTATCAGACATGGACAACCAAGGTGGTTGGGCGGCCGTTGCAAGTATGGATGGTAATATAGCCGATTTCGCAAATGTAAGTGCAACGGGAAGAAGAAGCACCATTGGATTTGGTTCTTTGGAACAAGGTCCTAATGAACGAAGCAGGGAAGATGTCAAGCAATATGACGTGGTCACAAATGTAAATCTAGGTCAGCTATTGCCTAAAAAATGGGGAATTCAGTTGCCATTCAATTATGGTATAGGAGAGGAAATTGTAACACCGGAATATGATCAACAGTATAAGGATATAAAACTACAGGCAAGGCTGGATGCGGCTGACTCAAATGAAGAAAGGGAAATAATCAGACGTCAGTCTGAAGAATATACCAAACGAAAAAGTATCAATTTTATAGGTGTAAGAAAGCAGCGAACAGGTGATGGAAAGCCAAGATTTTACGATGTTGAGAATTTCACCTTCAATTATTCCTATAATCAAGTAGAACACCGGGATTTTGAAATTGAAAATTCACTAGATCAAAACCTAAGAGTTGGAGCGAACTATAACTTTAATTTTAATCAGTTAAAAGTTGAGCCATTCAAAAAAAGTGATTCCTTATTCACGGGCAAATATTGGAAGATTCTTAAAGACTTTAATTTTAATTTATTACCGACAAGTTTTAGTCTAAACACAGATATTTTAAGGCTATTCAATAAGCAACGATTCAGACAAGTTGATTTGAGTGAAAATGATATTCAAATTCCTGAATTGTTCCGGCGTAATTATACGTTTAATATGCAATACACCTTGAATTATAATATTACAGATGCATTGCGATTGAACTTTTCGGCCTCTAACAATAATATTGTAAGAAACTATTTTGAAAATGATACGGATATTCAAGATCCTGAATTGGATATTTGGGATGGATTCTTTGACTTTGGAGATCCCAATATACAATCTCAACAACTTGGTATCAATTACGAAATTCCTATTAACAAAATACCTCTATTTAGCTTCTTGAATGCTACCTATGCCTATACCGGGAATTTTCAATGGACAAAAGGCTCTGACTTATATCAGAACCTAAGTGTGAATGGAATAAATTATAATTTAGGTAACTCAATCCAAAATGCCAATACCCATAATCTAAATACTACTATGGATATGGACAGGTTCTATAAGTATATAGGATTTGTAAAAAAGCCAACTAAGAAGAACCCAAATAACAGATCACAGGGGGCAGGCTTACCTCCAGGAGCCAGGCCAGATAATAAGGCTGATGATAAAAACAAAAAACCAGATACCAACAAGAATTCTGTTGGTAGAAAAATTTATAATACAACTGTAGGATTATTGACATCTGTTAAACGAATCCAGGTAAACTATTCTGAAAATAATGGATCCTTTCTACCGGGTTACCTTCAAACTCCGGGTTTCATAGGAACTTTAAAGCCAACAGCCGGATTTACCTTTGGAAGCCAAAACGATATAAGACGATTTGCGGCCAGAAATGGATGGTTAACTATCTTCCCCGATTTCAATCAACAGTTTTCGCAAACAAAGAACAGACAACTGGATGTTTCGGCGAGTATAGAACCATTGAATGACTTAAAAATAGATTTGATAGGAACCAGATTGTACTCTGAGAACCTTACTGAGAATTATAATACAACCGACACTAATGGAGATGGACTAAGTGATATTTATAATTCCTTGATACAAAACACTTATGGTAACTTCAATATTTCTACGGCCTTAATTAAAACAGCTTTTAATAAAAGCGATGAAATGCAATCACAGACTTTTGATGATTTCAGAGCAAACAGGAAAATAATAGCTAACAGATTAGCAAGGGATTATTACGGAACTTCAACATATCCGCTGGATTCTGATGGTTATCCTGTTGGATTTGGAAAAACCAATCAAGCGGTTTTATTACCATCGTTCTTATCGGCTTATACAGGTCAGAATGCAGAGAAGTCAAAATTAGGAGCTTTCAGAGATGTGCCAATTCCAAACTGGACACTAAAATATACCGGGTTAATGAAATTGAAATGGTTTAAAAAACAATTTAAGCGCTTTTCAATAACTCACGGATACAGATCCAATTATACCATAAACCAATTCAGGACCAATCTGGAAGGAGTTCAGGCATTAGATAATGGAATAGCTACTGATGATTTTGATGTCAATGGAAACTTATACAATAGAGAGTTATATACCAATATAAATTTGTCCGAAATGTTTAGTCCTTTAGTCAGATTGGATTTTGAAATGAAAAATTCTGTAAAAATACTTACTGAAATTAAAAAAGATAGAGTCCTATCTTTGAGTTTCGATAATAACCTCTTGACCGAGATAATTGGAAACGAATATATTGTTGGATTAGGATACAGAATTAAGGATGTAAGAATTAAATCCAAATTAGCCGGACCAAAAAAATCTGTAGTTAGTGATCTGAATTTGAAAGCAGATGTTTCAATGAGAGATAACAAAACAATAATCCGATATCTTGATTTGGAAAATAATCAGGTAACTGCCGGTCAAACCATTTGGGGAATCAATTTTACAAGTGATTATGCTTTCAGTAAAAACTTGACAGGTATATTTTATTTTGATTATACTTTCTCTGAATATGCCATTTCAACAGCATTTCCGCAATCTACAATACGTTCAGGAATTACTTTAAGATATAATTTTGGTAATTAACTAAATGTTGTTTGATATTACGTAATGAATAAATAAATTTGTTGACATTATAAACTTAAAAATAAGTAAATGAACATTCCATCAGAATTAAAATACACTAAAGACCACGAATGGGTTAAAGTGGAAGGCGATATTGTAACAATAGGTATAACTGACTTTGCTCAAGGCGAATTAGGTGATATTGTTTATGTTGAGGTTGAAACGGTCGATGAAACTCTTGAAGCAGAGGAAGTATTTGGAACTGTTGAAGCGGTTAAAACTGTTTCAGATCTGTTTTTACCTGTTTCAGGCGAGATTATTGAATTCAATGAGTCATTAGAAGATGAGCCCGAAAAAGTTAATACAGATCCATACGGTGAAGGATGGATGGTTAAGGTAAAAATGTCGGACAAATCACAGTTAGCTGATTTATTGGATGCCGATGCTTACAAAGCTCTGGTAGGTGCGTAAAAAATTATATTTAATTTCTTCAATTTTATTGGTTGCCTTATTCACTTATATAAGTTTAAAGGATACTTTTTCCATAGCATCTAAATTTGTCTCCTTTTTTGATAAAATTGCTCACACATGTGCATATATTGCACTTACTTTCTTTTGGAGCAGATCCATTATGCTTTTTAAACCTTCAATTTCATCAAAAAAGATTATAATGATTGTTGCACTATTTTTATTTATTTACGGCATAATTATTGAAGTGCTTCAAACAAGATTAACAGTCAACAGAGTAGGTGAGTATCAGGATGTGATAGCCAATGTTTTAGGAATCGTTTTAGGCTCCTTGTTAGTCAGATATATAAATAAGTTGGAGTTAAATTATAATAAAGGTTTGTTTTTTTGATAAATATTTGGTTATTTTAGCAAACCTGTTAAAAACAAAGAAGATATGGAATCGAAAAAAAGTAAAAAGGCGGACGTGACCAGAAACAGTAAACTGTATCTGGCAGTGGGATTAGTCTTAATGTTGTTCATCTCGTATCAAGCGATCAATCATAAAACGTATGATAAGTCTGCAATAGACATAGGTCAATTGAATCTGGATGAAGAATTGGTTGAAGAAATCCCAATTACACAGCAATTGCAAACACCACCGCCACCACCACCACCACCAGCAGCTCCGGAAGTAATTGAAGTTGTAGAAGACGAGCAGGAAGTTGAAGAAACTGTAATAGAATCTTCAGAGACAGATATGGAAGAAGAAATAGTTGAAGTAGAAGAAGTAGAAGTAGAAGAAGTTGAAGAAGACATAGAAGTACCTTTTGCTGTTATTGAGAATGTTCCAATCTATCCGGGTTGTGAGAAAGGGAATAATGCAGCAAAAAAAGCGTGTATGTCTGAACAAATAAGCAAATTCGTTCAAAAGAAATTCAATACTGAATTAGCAGGAGAATTAGGATTAACTGGCAGACAACGTATCAATGTTATTTTCAAGATCGACAAAAATGGAAATATAACTGGAGTGCGATCAAGAGCTCCACATCCAAGACTGGAAGCTGAAGCAGCTCGAGTGATCAATATGTTGCCTAAAATGAAACCAGGCATGCAACGAGGAAAGGCGGTAATCGTTCCTTATTCTTTGCCTATTGTATTTCAAGTTCAGGATTAATAATATAGTATTCTATAATATAAAACCGTTAGCTTTATTAGTTAGCGGTTTTTTTATGGCATTGTAAAAAATGTAGTATCTTTCGTCTTATTAAAATCACATTTAAAATAATGAAGAAATTATTCCTACTAATAATTCTTATATCTTTTCAAACAAACCTTTTTTCTCAGGACCTTACTAATTATGAAAAACCTCCTGTTTTTCCGGAATGTGACTCAATTCCAATCCAGGAGACCAAGTTATGTTTCAATAACAAATTGTTCCAGTTTATCTTTGAAAATTTTCAAGTCCCTCAAATAGTTCAAGACGAAAATTATAAAGGTGAAGTAGCAGTTCTTTTTGAAGTAAACGAGAAAGGTGATTTCAAACTGTTATACATTGACGCCATGTACATTGAGTTGAAAGAGGAGGTTAGCAGGGTTTTTGGTGAACTGCCTAATATAAAACCGGCAACCTACAATGGAAATCCAACGTATGCCAAATATAGTATTTCTATAAAAATACCTTTAACAAATCAAACAAGCATAGGTGGTCAAACATATGAAAATATTGTTCCAAATGAATTGATCCATCCCGCTAAAAAGGAATTTGATGAAATTAATAAAAGTATTAAGCCTTATGAAGATCTCGAGTTTTCCAGTCAATTAAATATTCCTTTTACACACAGTTTTTATTCTTTGTTCGATCAAAATATGAATCTGGTTGGCACAAATAGTCACACAGGTTCCAAGCCTTTCATTTATGCTGATGTTGCTCCATATTTTAGTTTAAAAGACAGGAGAAATAATCTTATAAAAAAATCAGATTCCTGGTGGGAAAAGAAGATATTCAATGAGCATTTGGTGCAATTACAAGGGAACAATTATTGGTTTACCTTAGATCCGATTGTTGACCTTTCTGTGGGTAAAGATACAGATGCCGATTTTAATTCTACATTCAATAATACAAGAGGCGTGGTGTTTCAAGGTGGAATTGGCAAAAAATTAAATTTTTATACTTCCTATTTTGAAAGTCAGGGTCGCTTTGCACAATATTATAATCAATATGCCGAGAGTTTGGGGAAACCAAATTCTGATACAGAAGTTGCTATTGTTCCTGGGAGGGGGATAGCCAAAAGATTTAAAGAAAATGCTTATGACTATCCTGTTGCTGAAGGGTATTTGTCATTTACTCCAAGTAAATACATGAACATTCAGTTTGGCCATGCTAAGAACTTCATAGGAGATGGATATCGTTCTTTACTCATAAGTGATGTTGCAAACCCGCACACTTTTTTTAAACTCAATACAAATTTTTGGAAGATAAAGTATACAAATACCTGGATGTGGCTGCGTGATGTGCGACCGGAAGTTCAGGAGGACGGAGCATTTTTAACAAAGTATATGGCAAACCATTATTTAAGCTTGAATGTTTCAAAGCGACTTAATATTGGATTATTTGAATCGGTTATGTGGGTTGATAGCAATGGCAGAGGTTTTGACATCAATTATTTAAATCCTGTAATATTCTATCGAGCTATAGAATTTGAATCCGGGCAGGATGCAGGAAATGCGATTTTAGGTGCTACTGTAAAATACAAATGGAATGATAATGTAAATCTTTACGGACAGTTCATTTTGGACGAATTTTCTCTGGAGGACATTAGAGATGGTAATAAAAGTTATAAGAATAAATTTGGTTATCAAATAGGAGCTAAATATTATAACGCATTTAAAGTAAAGAATTTATTGCTTCAATTGGAATACAATCAGGTAAGACCCTATACCTATTCTCATCCTTCCATTGTATTGAATTATGGGCATGCCAATCAATCGATGGCACATCTATGGGGGTCAAATTTTAAGGAATTCATTATAATAGGAAGATATAATTATGAGAGATGGTTTGGAGATGCTAAAATCATAATAGGTAAGCGAGGATTTGATTTTAATACTGCTGAGGATAACTCAAATTATGGAGGAGATATCTATAAGAATTATTTTGATAGGGTAAGTGACAGTAATAATGAAATTGGCCAGGGAAATACTACTGAATCATTTTATTTAGAGTTGGAGGCTGGTTATTTACTCAATCCAACAACCAATCTCAAACTTTTCTTCAATATTAAAAACAGAAATTTTGTTCCTAAAGTGGATACTCAATCGACATTTGACAATAGTACGGTTTGGTTCAACATAGGATTGAGAACAGATATATTTAATTGGTATTTCGATTTGTAGAATTAACTTTTCAAAGTATCTTTGCTCGCTCAAATGAGTAATACTAAGTTGGATACTACACACACTTCTATATTACCGGTTTCATTTATTTCAAATTTTAAGGAAATAACAAAAATCAGGCTTTCTATAAGCGTGGTGTTTTCATCTCTTGCAGGATACTTACTGGGAGCGAACTCCGTGGATATTAAAACATTGGTCCTTTTGGCCATTGGCGGATACTGCATGGTTGGTGCTTCAAATGCATATAATCAGATTATTGAAAAAGACCTGGATTCTTTAATGTTAAGAACCCAAAACAGACCAATTCCATCAGGAAGAATGTCAGTAAACCAGGCATTTATCATAGCTGTTATATTGACTTTGGTTGGTATCGCCATTCTTTATTCAATAAATCCTAAAACAGCCATGTTTGGTGCCGTTTCCATTTTTTTGTATACCAGTATCTATACCCCTTTAAAATTGAAAACACCGTTTTCAGTTTTTGTTGGAGCTATTCCTGGGGCTATTCCTTTCATGTTAGGTTGGGTAGCGGCAACAAACGATTTTGGTATTGAACCGGGAACTTTATTTATGATTCAGTTCTTTTGGCAGTTTCCTCATTTTTGGTCTATTGGATGGTTTTTATATGAGGATTATGAAAGAGCAGGATTCTTTATGTTACCAACCAAAAAGAGAGATAAGGGAACTGCTATTCAAATAATAGCATATACTGTCTGGACTATTTTGGCGTCAATACTTCCTGTTTTTGGTTTTACAGGTAGATTGCAATTATCAATTGTATCGGCAATCATTGTATTTTTATTTGGATTGGTAATGTTGTATTTTGCCATATTACTATTTAGAAAAATGACAGCCAAAGCGGCAAAGCAATTGATGCTGGCAAGTGTATCATACATTACGCTTCTACAAATAGTTTATGTACTTGATAAGTTTATAAAATTATGGATTTAACAGAAGGAACCTTACAAGAAAAAAATATCAGAGCTAAAAAAATGATGCTCTGGTTTGGTATTGCATCATTGATAATGTCTTTTGCTGGCTGGACCAGTGCTTATGTGGTCAGTAGCACTAGAGAAGACTGGTTAAAGGATTTCGTGTTGCCCAATGCATTTATTATAAGTACCATAGTAATTTTAATAAGTAGTTTAACCTTCTTACTGGCAAAAAACGCAATTAAAAAAGGCAATAGATCACAAACTACTCTTTTCCTTTTCTTAACCCTTTTCTTAGGTTTATTTTTTATAAGTAATCAGTTTAAGGGCTTTAGGGAGATCATAGATGCAGGATATAATTTTACAGGGCCTACAAGCAACGTGACCATGTCCTATATCTACTTAATTGCATTAGTGCATATTGTGCACGTAATTGTTGCATTAATCTGCATATTGGTCGTAATTTATAATCATTTTAAACAACGATACGATTCAAAAAATTTGTTGGGTTTAGAACTGGCGGCTACTTTCTGGCATTTTGTTGATATTTTGTGGCTTTACCTGTTTTTATTTTTATATTTCTATAAATAAATTAAATGTTTATTTTTGTTCAAATTTTAATTAAAGACATTATATGGATACGACAGTTGTAAATACTGGATCAGAAGAAAAAGCTTGGGGAGGAGGACAAAGGCCGATAAAAGCAAGTTACGGTAAATTGATGATGTGGTTTTTCATTGTTTCTGATGCTTTGACTTTTTCCGGATTTCTAGCCGCATATGGGTTTTCAAGATTTAAGTTTATTGATGCTTGGCCAATAGCAGATGAGGTATTTACTCACGTACCTTTTTTACATGGTCAGGAATTGCCAATGATATATGTGGCATTTATGACTTTTATTCTTATCATGTCTTCTGTAACTATGGTATTAGCTGTTGATGCAGGTCATAAACTGAATAAATCTAAGGTTACATTCTATTTATTCTTAACCATTATAGGCGGTTTGATATTCGTAGGGTCTCAGGCATGGGAATGGGCTACTTTTATTAAAGGTGATTATGGTGCAATACAAACAAGAGGAGGAAACATTCTTCAGTTTGTTGATACAGAAGGTAAAAGAGTAGCTTTGAACGACTTTGTTGTTGCGGGTGAAAGAGAAAGAGTGGCACAGGGAAGTAATGATGGAGTCTGGTTTGTAAAGGAGTCTGCTTTACCTGCTTATACCGTAGACGAAGTTATAAGTGGTTTTGAATCCAATCCAAATCTTTTAGTAAGAACTCAATTACTTGACGTACATGGTAAAAAGACGGTTCTAACAAGAGGTGAATCACTAGAACAATTGAAAGCTAATGGTAAGAACGTAGTTGAAGGAGCGAATTTGAGAATGAATGAATATGGGTCACCTTTATTTGCCGATTTCTTTTTCTTTATAACAGGTTTTCATGGGTTCCACGTATTTTCAGGGGTTGTAATCAATATTATTATCTTCTTCAATGTGATTTTAGGCACATATGAGAAAAGGAAAAGTTATGAGATGGTAGAGAAGGTTGGACTATATTGGCACTTTGTAGACTTAGTTTGGGTATTTGTATTTACGTTCTTTTACCTTGTTTAATTTAGAAATTAGAAATTATTATGGCACACGATCATAAATTAGAGATATTCAGAGGTTTAATAAAATTTAAATCTAATACAGATAAGATTTGGGGTGTATTAGTGTTTTTGACAGTTGTCACTGGAGTGGAGGTTGTATTAGGAATATATAAACCGGAAAGTTTATTTGTAAAAGTTCTTGGAATGAAAGCGCTAAACTGGATATTCATTCTTTTAACAATTGTTAAGGCATATTATATTACCTGGGATTTTATGCACATGAGAGATGAAACACCTGCATTAAAGAGAATGGTGGTCTGGACTGCAATATTCTTGATTTGTTATTTGCTTTTCATTCTTTTACAAGAAGGAGGATATGTATTTGATGTGTACAGAGATGGTTATATTAAACACGATTTTTAATAACGTTAAATAATAGTAAAAGGCGGTTTTTTTAAACCGCCTTTTTTATTTTTGCACAATGAAAATCAACGATGTTAAAAATAAAGTCATACTAGGAATTTTATTCATACTCCCTGTTATTTTTCTTTTGTTCTTATATCCGTCAACAAACAATTATAATCCATTAGAAGTTGTTCAAACCAATATCAATGAATTATCCAATTTTTCTTCAGATGACGGAGCAGATATTGAACTAGAAGGGAATATAACATTGCTGGGCTTTTTAGGCAATGCCCCGAACAGAAAGGCTCTTCCTGCTTTGAACCTCAAAGAACTGATCTATGATAAATTTAAAGGGTTTAAGAAATTTCAGGTTATTATGCTGGTAGCTAATGGTAGTGAAAATGAGGTGAGACAATTGGAAAAGGAGTTAAATCAATATGACCAATTAAAATATTGGCATTTCGCTTATGGAAACCCGGAAGATATATTAAAAGTTTTTGAAAGTTTGAAATCTGATTTCAATTTAGATGAAAGTTTAGCTACAGACCATGTTTTTATAATAGATAAAGAAAAAAATCAAAGAGGCAGATTGGATGACAGAGATAAAAAAGAAAAAGAAAAGAATGCTGCTGTTTATCCACTGTTATCATATGACTGTATTGAAGTGGCCGAATTAAAGAATAAAATGGCCAGTGAAGACATGCGAGTTTTATTTACGGAATACAGACAAAAACGGAAAGGGGACTTTAATACTGATGCAAGAAGAGATCAAGATCTAAAAGGAAATTATGAAGAAAACTAATTATTCGTACGTAGGGATATCATTTATCATTCTAGTGTTTGGGATCATATTTATTCCAAGAATCATTGAAAGATTACAAAAAGGGGACATTACCCGTAATGAAAGACTGAGTAAAGAAAATATAAGTGATAAAAGAGAAGATTCATCAGATGAATTATCATTTCTTGAAATTAATGATGAAAGGAAAACAGTACCTGAATTTAGTTTTACAGACCAAAATGGTGAAACTATAACAAATGAAAATTATAAAGGTAAAGTTTACGTTGTTGAATTCTTTTTTACAACCTGCCCAACCATTTGTCCTAAGATGAATTATAATTTGATCCAGGTACAAAACTATTTTGAAGACTACAAAGATGATTTTGGAGTCGCTTCATTTACTATTAATCCGTTTAACGATACTGTGGAAGTTTTAAAAGCTTATGCCGATAAGTATGGAGTAAGCAACCCTAATTGGCATCTCATGACAGGAGATCGAGATAAAATTTATGAATTGGCAAATCAGGGATTCAACATTTATGTAGGTCAAAACGACGAGGTAGAAGGTGGTTTTGAACATTCCGGAAATTTTGCTTTAATTGACAAAAATGGATTCATCAGATCGAGAAAAGATGCTTTCGGTAACCCAAAAATATTTTATAAAGGAATTGTGAGTGAAGAAGAAAAGATGGATGAAGATGGTGAGGAAGAAGAAATTAGCATGTTGAAGGAGGATATTAAAAAATTGCTAGATGAGTAAGGATAATATCATTTTAGACGAAAAGAAATATAATAAATGGATAGTTATTTTATCTGTAATCATACCAGTAGTCGTAGCAACTTTATTTGGAATAAAAATAGATGTTGAATTGCCCATATTCTTACCACCTGTTTACGCAACAATTAATGCATTAACTGCAATAGTATTGATAATTGCAGTTTGGGCAATAAAGAATAAAAAAAGGAACCTTCATGAGAATTTGATGAAGTTTGCCATTGTTCTTTCAATTATATTTTTAGTTATGTATGTCGCCTATCATATGACTAGTGATTCAACAAAATTTGGTGGTGAAGGAATGATAATTTACATTTATTATTTTATATTGATCACTCATATATTGTTATCTGTAATTATTATTCCATTTGTTTTAATCACTTATGTTAGAGCTATTACCAATAATTTTGAAAGGCACAAAAGAATAGCAAAGGTCACCTTTCCGCTTTGGTTATATGTCGCTATAACAGGAGTAATTGTTTATTTGATGATCTCACCATATTATTCAGGCTAATGATTAATAAAAAGACTTTCATAATACTATTTCTTCTTTTCTTGATCTCATTAACAATGGATGCTCAATGTGCCATGTGTCGAGCTGTATTAGAAAGTGAAGATGGACAAAGCACAGCTAAAGGAATTAATGACGGGATTGTTTATTTGATGTTAATTCCATATTTACTGGTTGGGGGCTTTGGCTATATTATATATTACAAATTCTTCAGAACTAAAAAAAATTAGCTTAATTAACTCTAGGATGTAACAATCTTTGATTTTAGTAGTCTTAATCAGTATAAGTAATCATTTCTTAACACTTTATTAGGACAAAAAAAGTCTTGTTTTACGTAACATTGCATGATTAACCATCCAGTTATGATACAATTAAAAGATCTTCACAAATCTTATTATATGGGCACCAATACCCTTCACGTTTTGAAGGGTATTAATTTTAATGTAAAAGAGGGTGAAATGGTTTCCATAATGGGATCATCGGGTTCCGGAAAATCTACATTACTCAATATTCTGGGAATATTGGATGAAGCTGATTCTGGTTCATACACACTTGACGGGATTCCTATAAAAAACCTGAACGAAAAAATTGCCGCTAAATATAGAAATGAATTCCTTGGCTTTGTTTTTCAATCTTTTAATCTTGTTAATTACAAGTCTGCATTAGACAATGTAGCCCTGCCATTATACTACAAAGGAATGAAACGTAATGAGCGTATGGATCTGGCACTTCACTATCTGGAAAAAGTAGGTTTGGCCGAGTGGTCACATCATTTGCCAAGTGAAATGTCAGGAGGCCAAAAACAACGGGTAGCAGTTGCAAGAGCCTTGGTTACAAATCCTAAAGTTCTTTTGGCTGATGAGCCAACGGGTGCTTTGGATTCAGTGACCTCTCTTGAAGTTATGGAATTGATTCAAGAAATTAATGATGAGGGAAAAACAATATTGATTGTGACCCATGAACATGATATTGCTAATATGACAAAACGTATTGTCAACTTGAAGGATGGTGTCATTATTCATGATGATAAGGTTGAACAAGTAAGAGTTAAGCAACATGTTTAATATAGAGCGCTGGCAGGAAATATTTGAAACACTAAGTAAAAATAAGCTTAGGACCATTTTGACTGGTATATCTGTCGCGTCTGGGATTTTTATTCTTGTTATTTTACTTGGGTTTAGTTCAGGGATTGAGAATGGTGTAAAATCAGAATTTGAGCGAGATGCTACCAATGAAATCAGTGTTTGGACAAGACGAACTACTAAAGGTTATAAAGGTTTAAATCCAGGTAGGTATATCCAATTGAAAAATAATGATTTTTCTTCTATTTCAAGAGATTATGATGATTATTTAGAGTATAGGTCTGCAAATTATAGTTTATGGGGAGGGCAGGTTGTTTACAACAATGAAACCGGAAATTTTAGAGTTCAGGGAGTTTTACCGGATTATCAGTTTATTGAAAATTCAGATATTCTTGCTGGCAGGTTTTTAAATGAATCAGATATACAGGAATCCAAAAAAGTTGCAGTTATTGGTAATAAAGTAAATACTGATCTATTTAAAGGCGAGAATCCCATTGACAAAAGTGTGTCTATTTATGGTATCAATTTTAAGGTAGTAGGCGTTTATTCAGATCCGGGAGGAGAACGGGAGGAAAGCAATGTTTACATTCCTTTAACAACAGTTCAAACGTCATTTCATGGAGACGATAATATCAGAAACATGGCATTTACTGTTAAAATGTCCGATAATTTTAAAGAAGCAGTCGAGATATCAAAAAACCTTTCGTTAGCAATTGAAAATGACATTAAACAAAAACATATTGTTGCCCCAGATGATCAAGCAGCTGTAAGGGTAAACAACACTCTTGAAGAGGCTAAGAAAATATATTCACTTATAGATACAATTAAAGCAGTTTTTTGGTTCATTGGCATTGGGACCATAATAGCGGGTGTTGTTGGTGTAGGCAACATCATGATCATTATTGTTAAAGAGCGAACCAAGGAAATAGGAATAAGAAAAGCTTTAGGCGCCAGACCTAATTCAATAATAGCCATGATACTTCAGGAAGCAATTTTTGTAACAATGTTTTCCGGATTATTTGGTTTGATAGCAGGACTGGGTTTATTAGAGATAGTAGGTCCACAAGTTGATAGTCCCTATATAAAATTTCCTCAAGTAGACTTTAAAACAGCTTTGACAACTGTTTTCGTACTTGTACTGGCTGGCACTTTAGCAGGATTTCTGCCTGCCTATAGAGCTGCCAAAATAAAACCGGTTGTAGCACTAAGAGACGAATAGGTATGTTCAGTAAAGATCGTTGGTCAGAGATTATGGAAGCATTAAATGCCAATAAGGTTAGGACATTCTTAACTGCATTCGGTGTATTTTGGGGGATTGCCATATTAGTTCTATTGCTGGCCTTAACAAACGGATTAAGAACTGGTGTCACCGCTGATTTTGGCAACTTTGCCACCAATTCTATGTTTATGTGGACCCAGGGAACCTCAATACCTTACAAAGGACTTCCCAGACAAAGATGGTTTAATTATAAAATAGATGATATTGCCTCTATAAAAAACGAGTTTCCTCAACTAAAATATGTTTCTCCAAGAAATAGACTAGGAGGTTATATGGGAAGCAATAATGTTACAAGAGGGATGAAAACCGGAGCTTTTGAAATCTTTGGAGATTATCCTGAATACATAAAACAACAACCAATGGATATTCTTGAAGGTAGGTTCTTGAGTTATTCTGATATTAATGTAAAGCGTAAAGTTTGTGTCATAGGGACCGATGTTGTAAAAAGCCTGTATGATAAAAATGAGGAGGCCATGGGGTCTTACATCAAAATCAATGGGGTTAATTTCATGGTGGTTGGAACTTTTAAATTTAGTAATAGCCAGGGTGACTCAGAGGAAGAAGCTAATACTATTTTTATACCCTTTACAACGTTTAATCAAGCCTTCAATTATGGTGATACAGTAGGTTGGATGGCAATTACTGCAAATGACGATATCAGTATTACCAGTTTAAAAGAGGAAATTTTTACTTTAATGAGAAGCCGCCATACAAGTGCATCCCGATGATAAAAGAGCCATAGGACACCGTGATATAGCAGAAGATTTTGAACGAGTCAATGGCTTGTTCAATATTTTAACTGTAGTAGGATATTTTGTCGGGGCTTTGATCTTAATGTCTGGTATTATTGGTATCAGCAACATTATGCTAATTGTTGTTAAGGAACGTACGCAAGAAATTGGAATACGCAGAGCTTTAGGAGCCACTCCCTGGACCATTAAAGCTCAGATTTTACAAGAAAGTCTCATGTTAACAATTTTATCTGGTATGGTAGGCATTTCATTTGCGGCAGGAGTAATCTGGCTAATGAACTATATATTGGACCAACAGGGCCCAGTTGAGAATTTCGCTAATCCAACGGTTAGTATGCAGGTAGTTTTCACTGCTTTGATCATATTAGTGGGTTCAGGATTATTGGCTGGATTAATCCCGGCTAACCGTGCCACAAAAATGAAACCAGTAGATGCTTTAAGAATTGAATAAGAATAAACAACTAGTTACTATAAAATGAAAAGAACAAGAACTGTCATTATTTTAATCTTAATTGTAGTTGCATTTGCATCCGCATTAATTTATTTATGGAAAAAAAATCAGGAAGATCCTGTATCTTATACAACCCAAAACCCGTCTGAACAAACAATAATAGTTCAAACTTTAGCAACCGGGAGTATGGTTCCGAAAGAAGAAATATTGATCAAACCAAATATTTCAGGAGTTATAGAAGAGATATATATTGAAGCTGGAGAATATGTCAATTCAGGAGACCTTATTGCGAAAATAAGAGTTATTCCAAATGTATCCTCATTGACGAGTGCTAAAAATAATATTGCCTCCAATCAAACAGCTCTAAGAACTGCTGAGATCAATCTTCAAACTCAACAGGCTAGTTATGACAGACAAAAAGCATTGTTTGAAAAAGGCGTAATATCGGCAAATGACTTTGAGGCAATAAATAATACATATTTGCAGGCAAAACAAAATGTTGAACAAGCTAGAATTGCAGTTACATCGGCAAGACAGAATTATGATATTATTAAAACAGGTACCACCTCTGGACTTGGATCAATAGCACAAACACAGGTTAGAGCAACAGTTTCCGGGATGGTACTTGACGTACCTGTAAAAGAAGGGAACCAGGTCATTGAGGCCAATAATTTTAATGAAGGTACATCTATTGCATCATTGGCAGATGTAAAGAAAATGATATTTGAAGGTAAAGTTGATGAAAGTGAAGTTGGAAAAATTAAAGAAGGATTGCCATTGGAGATCACTGTTGGTGCCATAGAGAATAAAAAGTTTGATGCAGTCTTGGATTATATTGCACCAAAAGGGGTTGAAGAAAATGGCGCTATACAATTTGAAATTAAGGGTTCGCTTAAGAAAATAGATTCTACTTTTATTCGGGCCGGTTTGAGCGCAAATGCATCCATTATTTTAGACAAAGCAGAGAACGTGATGGCAATAAAAGAAGCTTTGGTTCAATATGATCCGAAAACGAAGAAACCATTTGTAGAAGTTGAAGTAGGAGATCAGAAATTTGAAAGAAAAGATGTGGAACTTGGACTAAGTGATGGTATATTTGTGGAAGTTAAAAATGGAGTTACTAAAGACGATAAAATAAAAGTTTGGAATCAGCTTAAAGGAATTCCAAATTATAGGTAGAGGAATTATTTAAAAATTTCTGTAACACTAAAGCATCATATTAGACATATAATTAATTATGAAAAAACTATTCGCCTTACTATTTATTCTTTCTATAATCACTTCTCAAGCTCAGGTAAAAAAATGGACGCTTAAGGAGTGTGTAGACTATGCCATTGAAAATAACATTAGCATAAAACAAGCTGAATTGGATCTTGATCAATCAAAATTGAGTAAAAAAGATGCAATTGGAAGCTTTCTGCCTAATTTAAATGGTCGAGCATCACATTCCTGGAATATAGGATTAGCTCAAAACCCCGTAACTTTTGATGCTGTTACATCCACTACTAAAAACCTCTCGGGTGGTATCAGCTCGGGAATAGATATATATCAAGGTTTAACCAGAGTGAATCAATTACATCGATCAAATCTTTCAATTTTAGCAAGTCAGTATCAATTGGAGAATATGAAAAGTGATATTTCACTTTTTGTAGCAAATACATTTTTGCAGATCCTGTTTAATAAAGAACAAGTTAAAGTTTTGGAGTCACAAATTGCTGTTACTGCGAGCGATCTTGAACGAACCAAAGAACTAATTGATGCAGGAGTAGTTCCTGAGGGAGATGTATTGGAGGTTCAAGCCACTTTATCAAGCCAGGAGCAACAGTTGGTTATTGCAGAAAATGCCCTGTATATTTCAAAATTGTCCTTGGCGCAATTGCTATTGATAACAGATTATGATAACTTTGATATTGAAGAAATGCAATATTTAATTCCTGAATCTGATATTCTCGATCAATCACCTGAATTAATTTTTGATAAAGCCCAGGAAACACGTAAAGAAATTTTAATAGCTGAAACAAATTCAAAAATTGCAGATTACGATTTAAAAATAGCAAGAGGGAGTTTACAACCCTCTTTAACCGGAAATTATAGTTATAGCACTAATTACTTTCAATCGGACTTGTTTGATACGCCAGAATTTGAAACACAGATTTCAGATAACAAGAGCCACAGTTTCTTTCTTCAACTGACTATTCCAATTTTCAATAGATTTACAGGCAGGACAAACATAAGCAGAAGTAAAATAAACTTGGAAAGAACCAAGTTTCAACTTGAACAGGAAAAGTTAAATCTGCAAAGCACAGTATATCAGGCGTATAACGATGCAAAAGGAACTCTTAAGGCTTATGAAGCTGCGCTAAAAACCTTAAAAGCAAGGGAATTGGCTTATAATTTTTCTCAGGAGCGATATAATGTAGGCTTGTTAAATGCATTCGATTTTAGCCAGTCTCAAAATCAATATGTTGCGGCCCAAAGTGAGGTAGTAAGAACTAAATACGATTTTATATTTAAATTAAAAGTGTTGGAGTTTTATTTTGGAATTCCAATTACCGATATAAATTAACCATCATGAGTAAAAAGACACTTTATATTGTAATTGCAGTAGTGGTAGCATTACTTGCTATTTTAATAATTGGGAAAAAGGCAGGCTGGTTTGGCAAACAGGGCAATTTTAAGGAAATCGAAACTGAGAAGATCGCTAGGATCGATATAATAGAAACTGTCTCAGCAACCGGAAAAATTCAACCCGAAGTTGAAGTTAAATTATCCAGTGAAGTCTCGGGCGAAATTATTGAGCTTCCTATAGTTGAAGGACAACAAGTTAAAAAGGGCGAATTGTTAGTTCGTGTCAATCCGGATATTTATCAATCAAGTTTAAATCGTTCACAAGCTACTTTACAGAATACCAGAGCAGGATTAAATCAGGCAGAAGCTACACTTAAAGAAGCAAAAGCAAATTACGATAGAAACATACAATTGTTTGAAAAAGGGATCATTTCTAAAGCCGATTGGGATAGAGCAGTATCTTCTTTTGAAGTGGCTCAGGCCAATCAACAATCAGCATTTTATGCAGTAAAAAGTGCAAGTGCCACTGTAAATGAAGCTCGTGATAATTTAAACAGAACAAATATTTATGCTCCTATGAGTGGCACAATCTCAAAATTGTCAGTAGAGTTAGGAGAGCGCGTTGTAGGAACACAACAAATGGCAGGAACAGAAATATTACGTGTTGCTAATTTAAATAATATGGAAGTTGAGGTAGATGTTAATGAAAATGATATTGTTAAAGTTTCAATTAATGATTCTGCAATTGTTGAGGTAGATGCCTATCTTAAAAAAGAGTTTAAAGGGATTGTGACTGAAATTGCCAATTCTGCCGATGGTGTATTAACATCAGATCAGGTGACAAATTTTAAAGTAAAAGTGAGGATATTGGAAGAATCCTATCAAGATCTTATGGAAGGTAAACCTGAGTATTTTTCACCTTTCAGGCCTGGAATGACCGCTACAGTTGATGTTATTACTGATAGAAGGAAAGATATAATAGGTGTGCCAATTAGTGCCATAGTTATCAAATCGGATACATCTTCGGTTAAAGGCAGTAAGAAAATAGAAAAGAAAATTGAAAGTGAAGAAGAGAAAAAATTTGAATGTGTTTTTGTTAAGGAGGGTGATAAAGCTAAACTTAAAGTTGTAGAAACAGGAATACAGGATGATACGAATATAGAGATCATTTCGGGTATAAATGAGGATGATGAAGTTATAACTGGACCATATACAACTGTAACTAAATCTCTTAAAAATGGAGATAGCGTTGACTATAAGAAAGAAGAGAAAAAGAAAGAGGAAGAAGAAGATTCTTAATTAGTTTGGCTCTAATACTTAATATAGAAACAGCAACCACAAACTGTTCTGTTGCATTAGCAAAAAATGGTAAGGCAATTGCCATAAAAGAGGATAACAGTAAAAATTATTCTCATTCTGAGCGCTTGCATTTATATATTCAAAATGTCCTCGAACAAACCAATCTTCAGTTAAAAGATCTTGATGCCATAGGCATTAGCAAAGGACCAGGTTCATATACAGGCCTGCGCATTGGCGTTTCAGCCGCAAAAGGACTGTGCTATTCTTTAGGCATTCCTTTAGTTTCTGTATTGACACTAAAATCATTGGCTTGTCAAGTCGACATTCAAAAAGGAAATATCGTTCCCATGCTGGATGCCAGAAGGTTGGAAGTTTATTCTGCAATTTTTGATCATAATTATGAAAGGATAAGAGACACACAGGCAGAGATATTAAATGAAAACTCATTCAAAGACCTTTTAAATGCTGGTGATGTTTATTTTATTGGAAGCGGAGTTGAAAAAAGTAAATCCATGATCAAACATAAAAACGCCCATTTTATAGAAGGGAAATTACCTTCTGCCCATGAAATGGATTCATTATCCTTTGAGAACTATCAAAATAATGATTTCGAAAATGTAGCTTATTTTGAACCGTATTATCTAAAAGATTTTGTGGCAGTAAAACGAAAACCTAAATAAACTTATTTTTTAATTTCGACTCGATGTGGGTATGGGATTTCAATTCCAGCCTTGTCGAGTTCTAATTTACACGCTTCGGTTGTCCCAAAATATACCTCCCAATAATCGGCAGAATTACACCATGGACGTACGGCAAAATTAACGGAGCTGTCCGCAAGCTCAATAACGTTTACAGTTGGTGCTGGATCTTGAAGAACTTTTGGATTGGACTTTAATACATTCATCAAAACCTCTTTTGTTTGTTTTATATCTGAATCGTAACCCACTCCAATTATTAAATCAACTCTTCTTGTGCCCAATGAAGTGTAATTAATAATATTGCCGTTTGAAAGTGCTCCGTTGGGAATAATAATTTCCTTGTTCGATAGCCCTATTAATTTAGTTGTAAAGATCTCAATTTCTTTAACTGAGCCTATTTGACCTTGAGCTTCAACTACATCTCCAATCTTAAATGGTTTAAAAATCATTATGAGTGCTCCACCGGCAAAATTCGATAAGGACCCTTGAAGAGCTAATCCAATTGCCAAACCGGCAGCTGCAATAACCGCAGCAAAAGAAGTAGTTTCAATACCAAGTTTGGCTGCTACAGAAACAAACAATAAAATCTTTAATGCCCAACTCATTAGATTAGCCAGGAATTTTTGAAGTGTTTGATCAACACCCCTTTTGATCATTATCTTTTTGATCAATTTAACCAGTAGGCCAATAATGAAAAGTCCAAGAATTAAAATTACCAAAGCAGTCAATACATTTGGAGAATATTCAATTAAAAGGTTTTTGATAGCATCCAAATAGTCTTCCATTTTAAATTAGTTTTGTGCAAATCTAAAGATTACTTCATCAAAGACAAAGAAAAAGGACCCGGAAGGTTAAATAATTAAAGCAGATAAAAGAGCTAATAGTGCTGGAATTCCTTGAATGTAAAATAAGCGTATTTTTTTAGTTGAGAGAGCCCCATACATTCCTGCGATTGTAATACAGGTTAAAAAGAAAATAGCAATACTTGTATCTTCTTTGATCAAAGAAAATATTAACCCAGCTGCCAGAAAACCATTGTAAAGACCTTGATTCGCAGCCAATACTTTTGTTTTTTCGGCAAATTCTTTACTCTCCAAACCAAAGGTTTTTATCCCTTTTCTGGTTGTCCATAAAAACATTTCTAATATTAAGAAGTAGAGATGTTCTAAGGCTACTATAATTATTAAAACCTTGAATAGAGGAGTCATAAGTAATTAATAAACTATGATTCAAACACCATTAATATAGTTAGTAAGTTTGATCAAATCTTCTTCTTTACTGGTTTTAATCTTATTTTCCTTTATGAATTTTAATATTTCGTCCTTTTTATTTGAGAAAAGACTCGCTATATTTTTTTTGTTTTTAGGTAATTCAATTGCAACCGGACTTTCTTTCAATTTAATGAAAAACTGATCATTCAATCTTTTAAATTGTGGCGGTCTGTAAGCATCGTATCCTGTTTTTGAAACCTTTTCCTCAACAAACATTATCTTTTCTTTTTTAAGTAAAGCAACAGTTTCTCCAACAGTTAATTTTTGAAAATATCCCGGCACTTTTTGGCCATCTGAATTGGCATAATCAAATAGACCGTATGTAATATTGTTATTCAGAAAAGTAATTTCAGCGTTTTTTTCATTTTTATTCAAGGCAAAGGATTTATTGTCTTTTCCCTGAACTTCCATCTCATCATCGTAGGCATTATATTTTACGTTGAATTTATAGCCGGAATATATAGATATGATTGCCATATTAAAATCGTCTTGTATGTATTTTGAACCTTCAACATCAACGCTATCATCAAGACCAATAGTTATGAAACTGCTTGATCTGTCAAAAGCTCCATCTGCAAAAGCGATATTTTGTTGTGAATAACATAAGGTGCCGGCAATAAGAAATAGAATAAGATTTAATTTAATTTTCATAGTAATTATTTGTTTTAAGATTAATGGTCAATAACTATACCACAGTATTAATTTTTAGATAAAAGCTTAATGGCCTTTTTTACCGAGTCAACTGGCAATTGACAAGCGTTATTAACGCAAACATAAATATAAGTCTTATTTTCAACAAATCTTTCCTTTATTAGAGGTGCTTCTCCATTGGCAGTACTACTCGCCGTTAAGACATTTGGCAGGTAATGAGCATTGAGTTCTTTAATCTTTTGTTTTGCATCCTCACCAACAATGGCTACTTCATAAAATGGATTTGTGTAGTTCAACATAAGATCCAGCCAATTTGAAAAACCTGATCCATAGGTCTTCATTTCCGGTATTATATTATTGAGCATGGTTGTGGCTGTTTTTAAATAGTTGGAGTTATTGAAATAATGAGAAAGTTTAAATAAATTCTTTGCCATTATTGAATTACTGGCTGGAATTACGTTATCTCGAAATTCAATATTCCGGGTTATAAGTTCAGGATCTTTAAGTGATGTGAAGTAGAACATATTACTACCTTCGTCAAAGAAATTGTCGAACGCATAATTGGTCAAATTTCTTGCTGTATTAAGCCATTTTTCATTTGAAGTTATCTGATACAAACTGATGAAAGCTTCTATTGTTGCGGCATAATCAATTAAATAGCCATTGATGCTGCTTTTCCCGTTTTTATAGTTTCTAAATAATCCGCCTTCCTCATTCATTTGTTGATTAAAAATGAAATTGGCATTTCTTAAAGCTGTTTCTAAATAAGTTGGATCACCAAAAACACGATAGGCATCAACATAGCCTTTGAGCATGAGCGCATTCCATGATGTAAGAGCTTTATCGTCAAGTCTTGGTCTGGATCTTTTCTCCCTTTCTTTTAAAAGGACCTGCTTCCATTTCTTTTTCTTTGATTGTAAGTCATCTGGTTTGATGTTATGTTCTTTAGTGAATTGTTCATCCTCCTTATCCCGAATCAATACATAATTATCATGTTCCCAGAATCCATAGCTGTTAATGTTATAGTAATCTGCAAAAAGGTTATAATCGTCTCTCAACAAACTTTTCAGTTCCTCCTTTTTCCAAACGTAAAAAGCACCTTCTTCCAACTTTTTTTCTTCGTTTAAACTATCAGCATCGAGGGAAGAATAAAAAACACCTTCTTCAGAAGTCAACTCATTTTTTATAAACTCTAAAGTCTCGATAACTGCATTTTTATAAAGTTCATTTTTGGTGACTAAAAAGGCATCAGAATATAAACTGACTAACTGAGCATTATCATACAGCATTTTTTCAAAATGTGGAATGTGCCATTTAGTGTCTACAGAATACCTCGAAAATCCTCCTCCTAATTGGTCATATAGGCCACCCAAAGCCATTTTCGTCAAGGTTAACTCGACATATTTTTGTAATGCAGAATCATCATTTTGGTAGGCATATCTCAATAAAAAATGGTAATTGTTAGGAAGCATGAATTTAGGAGCCCGATTTGGCCCACCCATTTTCATATCAAAGCTTTGGCTCCAATCCTTTACAACTTGACTGATAAAACTTAGTTTAAAATCTGCTTCGTCCGTATTTAAAGCAACCATATCCATACTTTTAATGCCCTTTTCCAAATTATCGGCATAGTCAGTTAATTTCTCTGGATTTTTATCATATAAACTGGCTAATTGGCTTAATACATTTATCCATTGATCTTTTTTGAAATAAGTTCCTCCCCAAACAGGCCTTCCGTCCGGTAGAGCAACAACATTTAATGGCCATCCTCCGTGACCTGTCATTAATTGAACTGCATTCATATAGACTTGATCAACATCTGGTCGTTCTTCACGATCTACTTTAATATTTATAAAACTGGAGTTCATGGTTTGTGCAACTAAAGTGTCTTCAAAACTTTCATGCTCCATTACATGGCACCAATGACAGGCAGCATATCCAATACTAATTAATATTAGTTTGTTTTCACTTTTTGCTAAGGACAGAGATTTTTCATTCCATGGCATCCAATCCACAGGATTATGGGCATGTTGAAGTAAATATGGGCTGGTTTCGTGAATGAGATCGTTTGTGAATTTATGAGTCATGTTATTTGATGTTTGACTATTGCAATTATAGAGTATTATTGATAAAACAATTATTATGAAATGGGACTTGGTCATACCCAAAGGTAAACAATAAAGCATAAAAAAAAGCGCCCTGAAATGGAACGCTTATTTAATTTTATTCAAATTTTACTTGACTTCAAATGTTAGTTTTACATTAACTCGAAATTCGGTTACATTATCTCCACTTACCATAGCGCTTTGATCCTGAACATAAACCGATTTAATATTCTTTACAGATTTTGATGCTTGCTTTACTGCATTTTTTGTTGCGTCTTCCCAACTTTTGTCCGAATTTGCTAATACTTCAATTACTTTTAATACTGCCATAATAGTGTTTTTAGATTATTAATTAATTTGAATTCTAAATTTACGAATTATTCACATGAATATTGAACTTATGTAATCTTAAATAATATTCTCGATTAGATAATATGCAGCTTTATCAGTTAAACAGAAAATGTTAACCGTTGATTGCTTCAACACTGTTAATTTTGTCCTTGAGCATTTCCTTCAACATGTT
This sequence comes from uncultured Flavobacteriaceae bacterium, assembly GCA_963827785.1. Classification (GTDB taxonomy): domain Bacteria; phylum Bacteroidota; class Bacteroidia; order Flavobacteriales; family Flavobacteriaceae; genus Site-B1. Next base: position 80,053 of record CAWHCT010000020.1, read on the forward strand.
TTCAATACCATTTTTTAGAGTAAATGTAGAAGATGGACAACCACTACAGGCACCTTGTAAAATCACTTTTACAATTTTAGTATTGGCATCATAAGATTTAAATTCAATATTTCCTCCATCACTGGCTACAGCAGGTTTCACGTATTCATTTAATATATTAACAATTTCTTTTGAAGTATCGTCCAATAATTCAAACTCTTCTTCGATTTTATCTTCGGATTGTTTTATTTTTTGAGGGGCATTATCAGAAATTATTTTTTTACCATCTTCGAGGTAGCTTTTTATGAATTCTCTTAGCTCCATTGTGATATCATCCCACTCCGCCATATCATATTTGGTAATAGAAATATAATTATCATCAAAAAATATGGATTTCACGAACGGAAAATGAAATAATTCTAATGCCAATGGCGAAAATTTGGCTTCATCAATGGAGGTGAATTCGAAAATACCTTGTACTAATTTTTTGTTCGCGACAAACTTAATCACACTGGGGTTTGGAGTGCTCTCGGCATAAATTGTAACAGGTATTTTTTTCGTATCTTCATTTTTATTCACAACAATGCCTCCATTATTTAAATAATCCTGAATTTGACTAGAAACTTCATCCTGAACATCTTTCCATTCCACGATATTGAATCGTTCAATGGCTATGAAATTTCCTGAGATGTATATTTTTTTTACAAAGGGTAAATAAAAAAGCTGTTGAGCCAAAGGTGAGTCTTTGGCTTCGTCAATATTATTAAATTCAAAACTTTCATAATTCGTTATAAATTCATTTGTTTCAAATTTTAATATTGCAGGATTGGAAGTTTCCTTTGGATTAACCGATATATTTTTCATTACAACTAATTTTTGGCAAAAATAATAAAAGAAAAACTGAGATGAGTATATTTGAAACTCTTTATTTCCAATATGAAAAAAGGTATTCGCCTCATAATATTTTTATTAGCAACTTTAATTAGTCAATCTCAAAATGTAATAGTTGACCAGTCAACATATACAGTTGAGGAATTAGTTACTGATGTTTTAATAAATAGTCCTTGTATTGAGATATCTAATATTACCTCGTCAACAGGCACTAGTTTTGGCACTAATGGGATTGGTTATTTTTCTGAACCTTCAGGTAATTTCCCTTTTTCAGACGGAATAATATTGGCGGCCGGTGATGCCGTTCAAGGAGGAGGACCTAATAATTCTTTGATTAGTACAGGTGGAACATTTTGGCCGGGAGATAATGATTTATCAACTCTTGCCGGTGATATTACTTATAACGCAACAATTGTAGAATTCGATTTTGTACCCATTGCTTCTGAAATAAGTTTTCGGTTTTTAATGGCGTCTGAGGAATATGATATGGATATTTATGAATGTCAATATTCAGATGTTTTTGCATTTTTACTGACCGATCAAAATGGTTTAACTACAAATTTAGCTGTACTTCCTGATACGACAACTCCTATTTTGGTTACTAATGTTCATTTGGACAACGGTGTTTGTGGAGAAGCAAATCCGGAGTATTTTGCTGAATATGTTGGAATTGGAGCGCCTCCTATAGCCTATGATGGTTATACAAGGTCATTTACTGCTTTTTCAAATGTTATTCCAGGGGAACAATACCACATAAAATTGGCTATAGCAGATGCACGAGATGATCTGTATGATTCAGCTGTTTTTTTAGAAGCCGGTAGTTTTAGTTTGGGAGTCAATTTAGGATCAGATATAACCGGTTGCGTTGGAAACAACATAGTTTTAGACACTAATTCTCCGGGGATTGACCATATATGGTATTATAATGGTGTTGAAATTTCTGGGCAAACAAATTCAACTCTTCAGGTTTCTGCGATTGGAGAGTATAGTGTTGATGTCATTTATTCCGGAAGTTGCCTGGCAACTGATTCTATATTAGTTGAGTTTTTGCCTGTTCCCACAGCAAATACTGCTCAAGATCTAAGTCTTTGTGATGGAACCGGAACAGGGTTGTTCAATTTAACAGATAATGATGATGATATCCTCCTTGCGCAAGATCCGTCAGATTTTAACATTTTATATTTTGAATCCCAGGCTGATGCTGATACAAATACGAATGGGATTGTTAATCCAACGGCTTACTCAAATACTAGTAATCCACAACAAATTTATGCCAGAATAGAAAATGCTGGAAATTCAGATTGTTTTGAAACTACATCATTTCAGTTACAGGTCTCCAATTTAACTTTAAGTGTTCCAATTTCTAATTTTGAACTTTGTGATAATAATAGTGATGGATTCATGTCATTTTCCTTGACAGATAAAGATTCTGAAATAATTGCGAGTAGTGGAGAAACTCCTGCAAATGTATTGGTTACTTATCATCAAACTCAGGCCGAGGCAGATGCAAATATAAATCCTTTACCAAGTCCATATACCAATATAACAGCTAATGATCAAACAATTTTTACAAGGGTAGAATTGATTTCAGATTCAAATTGTTATGGAACTTCTACCTTAAACCTAATCGTCAATCCTTACCCAATATTAACCTCACCAACATCTTTAGAGGTTTGCGATGATGGTGTAGCAGATGGATTTACTCAGATCGATCTAAGCCTGAAGAATGGGGAGATAACGGGAGGCAATCCCAATTATTCGGTGAGTTACTTTGAAACTCAGGCGGATGCAGATGCAGCAGTGAACACTTTGGCCATTCCTTACACGAACACCTCTAATCCACAGACAGTCTATGCGAGGGGAGAAGACATCAACACAGGCTGCTACTCAACAGTTCCGTTGGATCTGGTTGTAGAGCAGGCACCTATAGCCAATACACCGCCACCAATGGAGTTTTGTGATCTTGACAATGACGGCTTTGGAGCGTTTATGTTAACAGATTCCGATGCGATAATCACAGGAGGCGATCCCACCCTGACGGTTACCTATCATGAGACTCAGTCAGATGCGGATAACTAATGTTAATGCACTCAGTAGTCCATATAATAATATAGTAGCTTACAATCAGACATTGTATGTACGGGTTGAGAGTGCTACCATAGCGACGGATTGTGCGACTTTTGTAGCGTTAGATCTGATAGTATACAACACCCCGATAATACCGGACCCCATAACACCTTTGGAGTTATGTGATGACAATACAGATGGTTTTACGCAATTTGATCTGACTATAAAAGACGCAGAGGTCTTGGGCTCACAAGCACCGGCAGACTATACATTGACCTATCATGTGACCCAGGCAGATGCAGACACGGGCAACAATGCGATAGTGGGTACAGCAAGTTATACGAATCTGAGCAATCCACAGACGATCTATGTACGATTGGAACATGTTGTGAGCGGATGTATCAATACAGGCGAGTTTGACCTGATAGTGAATCCACTGCCGGTTATCGTACAACCTACACCACTGGAGTTGTGTGATGACGATTATTATGCAGCAGCAGATGGTATACAGATCTTTGATCTTACGGTAAAAGACACAGAGATCACCTCGGGCGATGGCTCCTTATCGGTAAGTTATTATGAGACCCAGGCCGATTCTCAGGCAGACAGCAATGCGATAACTCCTTCAGATGCTTATCAAAACACGGTCAACCCACAGACCATATATGTAAGAGTGACCGATGGCGATACAGGCTGTTACACATTTACTACCTTAACCCTAAGGGTATTGCCAAACCCAACGCCACAAACGCCGCTTCCTATCATCTTGTGTGATGATGTGAATCCGGGTGATGGCGTAGAGGAATTTGATCTGACCATACGAGAGGCGGCTATCATCAATGGAGAACTGGGAGTGAGTGCGACCTATTATGAGACGCAGACAGATGCTGAATCAGGAACCAATGACATCACAGACCCAACGATGTACACCAGCACGAGTAACCTGCAGACCATCTATGTGCGAGTGACCAATGATACCACAGGCTGTTATACGATGGTGGAGCTGGAGCTACAGGTAAATCCGGTACCGGCTGATATAGCGGTAACGGACCTTATAGAATGCGAGCAGAATACAGATGGGTTCTTTGCATTTGATCTGGAGAGCAAGACAGCAGAAGTCCTTAACGGACAGGATCCTGCAGTATTTGCAGTGACCTACCATGCGACTCAGGCAGATGCTCAGTCGGGAATAAACGCACTGATAAGTCCGTACACGAATGTGACCAATCCACAGCAGATCTTTGTGAACATTACAGACACGACAACGGGCTGTGATATCAGCACACAGAGTTTCAACATAGAGGTACAGGAAGCAGCATTGGCCAATATGCCACTGAATGAGTATGTGATCTGTGATAATCTGGGAGATAATGACGGATTGGGTCAGTTTGATCTGAGCACTCAGGATGCAGAGGTCTTGGGCGGGCAGGATCCACTGGCATATACGGTTAGTTATTATGCTACTCAGGCAGAAGCCGAAGCAGGGGTGAACCCGATACCGACGATCTATGAGAATATGACCAATCCACAGATTATCTATGTGAGAGTAGATAACAACACAACAATATGTTACCAGACCACAACGTTAAGCATTAGGGTAGAATTACTGCCCATATTTACCATAGAGGACAGTTACATACTATGTGTGGACAGTGCAGGAGGTGTTGAAACGATGGTTTCACCACCGGTAATAGACACGGGACTGAATGCGGCAGATTATGATTTTGAGTGGACAGACTCCACAGGGACAGTTGTAGGGACCGATTCAACATATGTACCCTCATCAGCAGGTATGTACTCTGTATTAGTAACCAATACGAGTACAGGCTGTCAGAACAGTGACAGTACTGAGGTAGAACAGAGTTCACCACCGGATGTCACAGCGACAGTAACAACACTGGCCTTTGCGGAGGTTCATGTGATCGAGGCAAGTGCCACTGGAGAGGGAGAATATGAATATAGTTTGGATGGAGGATTATGGCAACAGAGCGGAACCTTTAATGATGTGATGGCCGGGGAGCATGAGGTAAGAGCCAGAGATATAAATGGCTGTGGAGAGAGCAGTGTGATGGTGATGATCATGGACTATCCGTTGTACTTTACCCCAAATGGAGATGGGTATCATGACACGTGGAATATAATAGGGATATCGAATCAAGTTGACGCAAAAATTTATATATTTGACAGGTATGGGAAGCTATTAAAACAGTTAAGTCCAACGGCTGTAGGCTGGGATGGCACATTTAATGGCGAAGCCTTACCATCATCAGATTATTGGTTTACTGTCCAGTACAGAGAACCAAGTGATGATACTAGAAAAGAGTTTAAAGCTCATTTTACTTTAAAGAAATAGAACATGAATTTAAAAAAGTATTGTTTATTATTTGTTATAGCAGTATTTTCTCAATTCACTTTTGCCCAGGAAGGTCTACCAGTGTATTCAGATTATTTAACCGATAATTATTATTTAATCCATCCATCCATGGCTGGTGTTGCTAATTGCTCTAAAGTCAGATTAACCGGGAGGCAACAATGGTTTGGTCAAGATGATGCTCCTAATTTACAAACTCTTAGTATTAATGGCAGAATAGGTGATACTCCTTCTGGTATTGGAGGCATATTATATAACGATAAAAATGGTTATCATTCGCAAATGGGAGCTTATATTACATATGCACATCATATCATGTTCTCGAGAAATGAAATTGATTTGAACATGCTCTCGTTTGGCTTAAGTGTAGGAGCAATTCAATATAAACTGGATGAAACAGCATTTTTAAATGAAGGGTTTGATCCTGTAATTGCGGGAATTGAACAAAGTGCAACTAATTTGAATATAGATTTTGGTTTCTCCTATCATTTTATTGATTTTTATGCTCACGTAACAGCAAAAAATATTCTAAAAAATGAAGGAATAAATAATGACATTGAGATTACTAGTAATTTAAGACGTTATTTAGTTTCAATTGGTAATGTGTTTAGCAGACTTGGCAGTGAATGGAGTTATGAGCCATCGATAATGTTTCAATACAAAGAAGGCACAAGAGAATCTTCAATAGACCTTAACGCTAAATTCTATAAAACAACAGATTTCGGAAAAATTTGGGGTGGCTTATCCTACCGAAGAAGTTTTGATGGAGCTGAGTTCTTGGATGGATCCGGGATAAGCACACAAAAGCTTCAGTATTATACTCCGGTTATTGGGGTTAATTATAATAATATGATGTTTGCTTATACGTATTCGTATCAATCAAATTCTATTGTTTTTAATAATGGTGGGTTTCACCAGTTAACTCTAGGTTTAAATTTTAATTGCAGACGAGAAAAATTTGAATGTAATTGTCCGGCAGTTAATTAATTTTTTTTTTAGAATATAAACAGAGTTGATACTTCTCACTTGATGATATTTCTTGAATAGCTTATTAATTTTAATATAAAAGAATGCCTGTTATCAAACCAGTAAATGGTAAATTTCCACAAATCCCTGATGATTGCTACATAGCAGATAATGCTACAATAGTTGGAGATGTAACTTTGGGAAATGAACTGCAGTATTTGGTTTAACGCCGTTTTACGTGGCGACGTTCACTACATAAAATTAGGAAACAAAGTAAATGTTCAGGATGGTGCAATTATTCACGGAACATATCAAAAAAGTCCAACTAATATAGGTAACAATGTTTCAATTGCACATAATGCCATTGTTCATGGCTGTACTATTCATGATAATGTATTAGTAGGTATGGGTAGTATAATTATGGATAATTGTGTTGTAAACAGTAATAGTATAATTGCAGCCGGAGCAGTAGTAACTCAAAATACTGTCATTGAGTCTGGTAGCATTTATGCAGGAATGCCGGCAAAAAAGGTAAAAGATATCAGTGAAGAGTTGATCTCTGGTGAGATAGATAGAATTGCCAATAATTATATTAAGTATTCCGGTTGGTATAAATAACCTTTGCCGTCCTTAACTTGATTCAATTTAGAAATCAAGAAATTCAATTGGATAGTTTTCGCCCAAAAGTTGTTTTAGAACTTCAGGATTTCCATTGGTATAGAATTGGTATTTAGTCCGGTTTGCTTTCAGGATTGCTTTTTGAGTACTGAGCAAATCGTTTTGTTCTAATATATTCTTTGTTTGTCGCGCAACGGCTTCACCGGAATCGATTATTTTCACATGGCTTGGTATCAAATGCAACAACTGCGGTATTAAATACGGATAGTGTGTACAACCTAAAACCAAATAATCCATATTGGCGTCTAACATGGGCTTAAGATATTGCTTTAACAGATCTTTCATATGTTCAGAATCCAATTGGCCACTTTCAATCAATTCTACTATACCTTCGCCGTTTTGCTCAATAACATCAATTCCCCTGGCAAACAGATCACTAGTTTTTGCAAACAGATCACTACTTAGTGTGCCCTTAGTAGCTAAAATCCCAATGGTTTTTGTCTTGCTTTGGAGCGCAGCAGGTTTAATAGCGGGTTCAATACCAATAAAGGGAATATTGTAGTGCTTCCTTAAATAATCTATGGCATTGGTCGTGGCAGTATTGCAGGCAACTACAATTAGTTTACATTTTTTTTGCAGTAGAAGTTCTGTATTCTTGATACTTAACTCTATGATCCTTTCTTTTCCTTTTGGGCCATAGGGTGCATGTTTACTATCGGCCAGATAAATCGTGTTTTCATTGGGTAGGAGATGATGGATCTCTTTCCATATTGAAGTGCCTCCAACTCCCGAATCGAAAATACCAATGGGTTGATTACTCATAGTATTACAAAAATAAAAAAGCTGCCTTATTTAAGGCAGCTTTTATAATGTTATTCGGGATAATATTAAAATCCTAATTCTTTTTTAACTTCAACTAGAAGATCTTTTCCGTCAGCCATGATAACGCCTCCTCCTTGAGAAGAATCAAGAACGTAATTAAAACCTTGGGCTCTGGCAACTTTTAATATAGCCGCTTTAGCTTTTTCTGTAATAGGTTTTAAAAGATCCAGTTCTTTTTGTTGCATGTCTTTTTGTGCATTCGCCTGATATTGACGAATGTTTTGTTCCATGGACTGAACTTCCTGAACACGTTTGGCATTTTCCTCATCAGTTTTAGTTGCAGCTTCAGCATCATAAACTTTCATTTTATTTTGTAAAGCCGTAGCTAATTCTTTTATCTCAGCCTCATAAGTCTTACCTAATTGCTCCATTTGAGATTGAGCTGCTTTCATTTCCGGCATAGCTGAAACCAAATCTTGCGTATTGATATGTGCAATTTTGCTTTGAGCATTAGTAAAACTTACTGCACCAAAAAATAATGCTGCTGCAAATAATAGGGTTTTAAATTGTTTCATTTTTAAATAGTATTAAGTGTTATAAATTTTTAGTTTTTAATTATTTTCTTCTGTTTTATTATCTTCTCTTGCCTTTAATTTCTCTAATCTGGCCTTTTCACGTTCTTCAATTATTTTCTTCTTTTTTTCTTCAAGAGCTTTTTTTCTTTCTTCTCTTTCTTTTAATTTTTGTTGTTTGCGGTCTTCCAGAATTTGTTCTGGTGTTTTTGCTTCAGCATTTACTTCTTCTGATTCTTCTGATTCTTCAACAGTTTCCTCTGTTACATTCTCGTCCAATTCAGGATCTTCTCCCTGAGTTTCGTCTTTATTATCATTCGAACTACCATCTCTTTCATTTAGTTTATCCTGTTTTGCTTTTTCCCGTTCTTCAATTAATTTTCGTCTTCTTTCTAAGGCTGCTTGCTTTTTTGCTTCTCGCTCTTCCAATATTTGTTTTCTTCGTTCCTCCAAAGCAGTTGCTCGAGCATCTTTCGTTTCTTCAATTTCTTTTTGTCTGGCTTCCAATTCCAGATTTATTTCAGGGACAACATCCTCTGCTTCAGCATTTTTCTTATCCTGTCTGCTTTGTACCTGTTTGCGTTTTGAAGCTCTTGTTATTGCTCTTAAAACCTGCTCACTCATATCAAATCGCTCAGCGGAAAATAACATGACCACGTCTGCGGATTTATCAAAAATAAAATCATACTTTTTGTTTTGAGCTATGTCCTGTACTGCCGCAAAAATTTGATCTTGTATAGGTTGAATTAATTGCTTTTTTTGAATCATCAGATCTCCATTAGGACCAAATCGTTTTTGTTGGTAATCAAGGATCTCATTTTCTTCAATTTGAATATCTTCTTCTCGCTCCTTGATCAATTCATTTGTCAGTAAAACACTTTCATTCCTAAGGTCGCTCTTTTTCTTTTCGATCTCTGTTAGTTTTTTTTCAATTTCCAGTTTCCATTTTTGGACTTTACTGTCTAATTGTGAGGTTGCTTCTTGGTATTCCGGAACATTTTCTAAAATATATTCAGTATCTATATATCCAATTCTTACACCTCTTTGAGCCTGAACACAAATGCTTAGCATAAAAGCTATTGTCAGTAAAAAAAGAACTCGTGTTTTCATTCTGATTTTGTTTAATATTTTATTGACTTATTATTTGATAAATCTATAAAATGGACGAATGAACTGTTACAACTTCGCCATTTGTTCAATCTATATTCAAATTAACGAAAATTAATTCGAAAAATTTTACCGACGGCTATTTGTTGTTATCCTATGTATAGAAAATATCGTGCCAAATTTAAAATTGTTGACCAATAATGAAATGAGTTTCCCACCCATTTTTAATTGTTTCCCCCGGTAATGCATCAAACCCATATCCAAAATCAATTCCTAAAAGACCAAAGGCAGGCATAAAAATTCTGATTCCTGCTCCGGCAGAACGATTTATATTAAATGGATTATAATCTCTAAAACTATCATATGAGGCACCACCTTCTAAAAACGTTAATGCATAAATTGAAGCTGATTGTGCTAATGTTATAGGGTAACGAAGTTCCAAAGAAAATTTATTATAAATACTTCCACCATCCTGTGAAGATAAAGACTGATTAGGATATCCTCTTAAAGCAATAGCTTCTCGGCCATCTAAACTGTATGTGCCGAGTCCATCTCCTCCTACAAAAAATCGTTCAAATGGTATTATTCCTCTATCATTATTATATGCACCCAAAAATCCAAATTCTAACTTAGGTCTTAATACTAGTTTATCTACAATTCGTGTATACCATTCGCCGCTAAATTTTATCTTATAGAACTCTAACATTTTATATCTTTCCTGATCAATTTCAGATATTCTATTACTTGCTGCAACAGCATTGTTTTGACTTATGTTTGGTTCTGCAAGAGTTTCTGTCAAATCATTGCGCTCTTGTTTCAACGCTTTGTAATCAACATTGTTGAATAATGAATAAGGAAGAGAAAGTTTTGCACTTACATTAAAGTTAGATCCAACTAAAGGATAAATGGGGCCAGGGCCAGAACTGTTCCTGCTTAATCCAACAGTATAAGACAAGTTATTTGAATACCCATCACCAAAAGTAAAAAGACCTGTATTGTAATTATTTAAGTCATAGTGCTGATAACCGATTGATTGAGATAATGTAAAATAATCATCGGGAACTGTTAATCTTTTAGCTAATCCAACAGATAAACCGGTGATATTAAAGCTTCTGCTTTTATCGGCATTTCTGGTTATAGAATTGTATAAAAACTGCTTTGTATGAGAGATCGATGTTGAAAATTGAACCGGTTTTTTGCCACCAAACCAAGGTTCTGCAAATGAGAAACTATAGGTTTGATAAAATCGGCTGGCTTGCAGTCGCAAAGATAATTTTTGACCATCCCCCATTGGCACAGGTTTGTAAGCTTCCTTATTAAAAAGATCCTTTATTGCGAAATTATTGAACGACAACCCTAATGTACCAATGAAGCCACCACCACCATATCCGCCTTGCAGTTCGATCTGGCTGGATCCTCGCTCCACAACAGAATATTCCATATCCAAAGTGCCATCAGTTGGGTTTGGATTTTTGAAATTGGGTGTGAGTTGTTCCGGATCAAAAAAGCCTAATTGACTTAATTCCCGAATTGTTCTAACAACATTTTCCTTGCTGTATAATTGTCCCGGCCGAGTACGTAATTCTCTGTAGATAACATGATCATTAGTCTTTTCATTTCCAACTACTGTCACATTATTGAAATAAGCCGGTTTTCCTTCTGTGATCCTTATTTCAAGATCAATTATGTTGCCATCAGCACTCACTTCAACCGGATTTATAGTTGAAAATAAGTAGCCATTATTTTGATATAGGTTGGTCAGGTCATCTCCATCTGGTTTAGAATCATCTGCTATTCTCTTTTTTAACAGGACTCCGTTGTAAGTGTCTCCTTCCCTTAATCTTAATACACTTGATAGTTGTCTATCGGTATAAACACTATTGCCTACAAAATCGATTTTTCCAAAAGTATATTTTTCACCTTCTTCTAAATCAATATTTATGGATATGGTATTGTCATTATTAATAATAATGGAATCTCCTAAGATACGAGCATCTCGGTAGCCTTTTTCTTTATATTTATCTACAACACCTTCAAGATCTTCCTTAAAATCGCCTTCAATATATTTAGACCGTTTTAGGATGCGAATTGGATTTTTCTGTTTAGTGTTTTTCATGGCTTTGCGGAGTTTTTTATCCTTGATCACTTGGTTGCCATTAAATACTATTTCATTAACTTTAATTTTATTCCCTTTGTTGATATTGACTATCATATCCACTCGTTTCTTTTGAATTGAGTCGATCACATCTGTCGTTGAGATATTTATTATGGAATTTAAAAATCCTTCTTTTTTATATTTATTAGTAAGATAATTTTTTGTAGTCGTAATCAGGTTTTCTGTAACCTTTACACCTTTGTCCAATTTATTATCCTTGATAATCCCTTCTTTTTTTGACTTTTTTATACCATTAATTGTGACCTTATTTAGTTCTGGTAAGTCAGATAATTGAATTTCTAAATAAACAGTATCTCCTTCAATTTTTGTAACAAATAATTCTATGTCACTGAAGAGATTGGATTTCCATAATTTTTTTATAGCATTACTGATCTTTTCTCCGGGTATAAAAATGTCATCTCCTTTTATTAGACCCGAATAGGTTACTATGGTTTGAGAACTGAAGCTTGTATTTCCTTTTACTGAGATATCTCCAATACTATATTTTTTTCCTGTATCGAAGGAAATATCCTGAGCCTGCGAAACAGAACAAATAAAAAAGAAAATTAAGGGGATTACTTGAAATAGAAATTTTTTCAATTGTAATTTATTGTTTACTGAGCTGGTCACTTGTTTTTCCAAATCGTCTTTCTCTATTTTGATAATCATATAAGGCTGAATACAGCTCTTCCTTGGTAAAATCAGGCCAAAGCACATCTGTAAAATACAATTCTGCATAGGCTATTTGCCATAATAAAAAATTACTGACGCGTTGTTCACCACTGGTCCTGATGAGCAAATCCACATCTGGTAAATTTCGCGTGTAAAGATGCTCATTTAATATGGTTTCATCAATATTTTCGGGCGAAATTATATTATTTTTAACTTTATTCCCAATTTCTTTAACGGCATGAACTATTTCCTCTCTTGAGCCATAACTTAGTGCAAGTGTCAATGTCATTCTGGAGTTATTCTTTGTTCTAGTCATGACATCTGTCAGCTCTTCATAAACTTTGTTTGGTAATAGATCTAATTTACCAATTGCATTTAATTTAATGCTGTTATCCTGTAAGGTGTTGATTTCTTTTTTTAGTGAAGAGACAAGAAGTTTCATTAAAGTGTCTACTTCAAATTTTGGTCTTTTCCAGTTTTCAGTAGAAAAAGCATACAGAGTCAAATTCTCTATTCCAATTTCAGCGGAGGCCTCAACTACTTCCTTCACAGATGAAGAACCTTTTTCATGGCCAGCAGTTCGCATTAAGCCCTTTAGTTGTGCCCATCTGCCATTACCATCCATTATTATTGCAATGTGTTTAGGTAATTTTTCGGTATTTATTTGACTTTTTAAATCCACTTGCTTAAAAGTTACAATAACAGGGTTTCCTGCCAAATGTATAGGTTAAAGTTGCTCCGGTAAAAACATACCAGTCGTTGTTATTTATGTTCCCAATGCCATAAGTGCCAATTAAATTTTCAGAATCCGGTACACTTCCATCCAACTCATCTGTTAAAGTATATCGAGCGCCAATTTCTATTGCAAAAATAAACTTTTCTGTAATAGTTGTTTTAAATCCTAAAACCATTGGGATTCCAAATGCGTTACTATTTTTATTTTCATAAATTCGAACTCCATTGTTGTTAAAATAGTAATTCTCAAAATTAGCAAAAGTTATTCCGGTAAATAAATAAGGAGTTGATTTATTTCCAGCTTCGTGCAAATTAAAATCCAGAAATGTAAATTCTACACCGGCGGAAAGTTCCATTATATTATTTTTAAAACTGTAATCACGTTGTTTTCTTCTTGGATCATCAGATTCGGAGTCTAGGCCTTCAAGATCCGCAGAAATTAATGAGAATCTTATGGAATGCCTTGGGCTTCTGTTCCATTTATAGATTCCCCCAAAAGCCGGTTGATTTGGTGAAATGTATTTTGTCGATCCAATATCACCAATAAAATTGCTTCCTCCGGCAAATATTCCAATTTCGTGGATTTGTCCAATGCAATAATTATGGTTGAAAATGATGATCAAAAATATGGTTAAATACCTCATTAAATAATAAAAGTTTGCAAATATAATAAATAAGAACTCCCTATTACAATTAGTTTCTAATTGTCTAAGTGATAAACAAATATTCTTACGTTTTATTGTCTAATTACGCTTGTCTTCGCCCCAGAGTAATTTTTTTCGCAGCGTTCTTAAGAAACTTTCATTTTTTAATTCAATCATCCTTATCTTGAAATCAGCTTTTTTAATAACAACTATGGTGTCATTTTTCAGTGTAGCAATTCTTGAGTCCAAAGACACCAGGTAATTATTTTCTCTGCCACTAACCTTCAGTTTTATTTCAGTATCATCTGGAATTACTAACGGTCTGGCATTTAAATTATGAGGGGCAATTGGAGTGAGTACAATGTTGTTTGAGCCTGGTGTAATGACAGGTCCGCCACAACTTAAAGAATAACCTGTAGACCCTGTTGGAGTCGACACAATTAATCCATCTGCCCAATACGACGTGAGATATTCATCATTCAATTGTGTCTGGACTGTTATCATGGAAGTTGTGTTCTTTCTGCTTACAGCAATCTCATTGAGCGCGAAATTTAATTGCTTGAGGTCTTCATTTATGGGATTGGTCTCTATTTGTAAGAGTGACCTTTCAGAGATCTTATAATCATTATTAAAAATACTGGTCAATGCGCCTTCAATTTCATCATCTTGTATTGTGGCAAGAAAACCTAATCGGCCAGTATTTATTCCAATAATCGGAATTCCGGAATTTTTGACGTACGTAATTGCTCTTAAAATTGTTCCATCTCCACCAATACTTATTAAAAGGTCAAAAGAGTTATCTATTTCGGTGTATGTTTTAAAACTTTTATACTGATTTAAAATAACCTTTTTTGATTTTAACAGGGAAAAATATTCTTTTTCAATAAAGACCTCTACTCCTTTTTTTTCAAGAAAATCATAAAGTGTAGTAATAGATTTTCCAGAAGTATTGTGATAGAATTGACCAAAAATTGCAATCTTCATTCAATTAGTTATATGTTAAGATATTTATTCAAATAATCCGACCGCTCTTTTAAATTTTCCATAAAAGTATCTTCTTCGTGACCAGATACTATATTATAGCTGTAACGTCTGAAGGATTGAATAATGTCGTTTAGTCCTTTATTGCCGATCTTAATTGTGATTTGAGCAACATCATTCTCCATTTTAGAAATAAAACAACCCAGGATTTTACCGTCATTGGATTCAACTATTTGACTGATCTCACTGAAGGAAAAGTCATTGATCCCTTTTTCTACAACTAGTATTCCACCAGGCTCAGAAAAGAATGGTGTATCTCCAAAAAGATTGATTATATCATTCAATTCATAATATCCTAAATATTGATTTTTATCATTCAATACGGGCATAATATTGGCTGAATTTTGGGCAAAAGCTTCGAGTACATCTAGCCAGTTGGTGGTTTTTCTCACATAAAATCCACTTAACGCATATTTATATTCATCGATGGATTTATCAGCATCAAAACAATAGCCATCAGTTTCAGATAAGCAACCAACATAAACACCTTTATTTTCAACGGGAATATGTGAATATGTGAACTGATTAAACAATATTTGCAATTCTCGGCATTTTGAACTGCTCTTTATTGGTTTTAAATCATTTATAATACAATCAGAAAGATTCATGGCTTATTAAATAATGTGCAAATTAATCAAAAATTTACTACAATAAGCGTTCCGTAGTTCGTATTTTTGGCCAAAATTTCAGTAATGACAAAATTAAGCGTAAATATTAATAAGATAGCTACGTTGCGTAATTCCAGAGGAGGAGATATGCCCAATGTGGTTGGGTTCGCAAAAGACGTCCAGCGCTTTGGTGCAGAAGGAGTTACAGTTCATCCACGCCCAGACGAAAGACATATTCGTTATAAGGATGTCTTCGACCTAAAACCCGAAGTATATACCGAGTTTAATATTGAGGGGAATCCTATTAAAAAATTTATTGATTTAGTTGTTAAAGTAAAACCGACTCAGGTAACTCTTGTTCCAGATTCAGTTGATGCCATAACCAGTAATGCAGGGTGGGATACACTTAGCCATAAAGATTTTTTGGTTGATGTCATAAAGGAATTCAGGCAAAACAATATCAGGACATCAATTTTTGTTGATGCAGTTCCTGCTCAAATCGAAGGCGCTAAAGTTACTGGAACAGATAGAATTGAGCTATACACTGAATCTTTTGCGTACCAATATAGTCTGGGAAACAAAAAAGCTGTCGATCCTTATGCTGAGTGTGCTGAATTAGCAAATAATATTGGTTTAGGTGTCAATGCAGGACACGATCTTTCATTGGACAATATAAAGTTCTTTAAAGAAAATATTCCGGGTTTATTGGAGGTTTCCATTGGCCATGCCTTAATAGCAGAAAGTTTGTATTTGGGTATTGAAAATGTCATTAATATGTATTTACATAAGTTGAAATAATGCAGGTTCTTCACTCAAATATTTACGGACAAGGTAGTCCATTTGTAATTTTACATGGCTTTCTGGGTATGAGTGATAACTGGAAGTCCCTTGGAATCCAGTTTGGAGATCTGGGTTATGAAATGCACTTAGTGGATCAGCGAAATCATGGTAAAAGCTTTCATGATGATCATTTTAATTATGAATATCTGGTTGAAGATCTAAATTATTATTGCAGTGAGCATGATTTGAAAGATATTATTCTTTTAGGTCACTCAATGGGAGGAAAGACTGCAATGCTTTTTGCGGCCACTTATCCTGAACTTGTATCAAAATTGATCATTGCTGATATTGCTCCCAGATTTTATCCAAGACACCATCAAAATATCCTGCAAGGATTGTTGGCACTGGACTTTAGCAAAATAAAGTCAAGGAATGAGGCAGAAGATATCCTGAAAAAATATATTCATCATTTTCCAACCAGACAATTCCTGCTTAAGAATTTATTCTGGAAACAAAAGGGTCAATTAGGACTTAGAATTAATCTGGAAGTCCTAATTGAAAATATTGATGAAATTGGAGAAGCATTTCCCAGCTATTTAAAATTTGAAGGGGAGACTTTATTTTTGAAGGGTGATAGATCAGAGTATATTACAGATCAGGACGAGAGAAGTATAAAACTTCAATTTCTAAAGGTTCAAATAAAGACCATCAAAAATGCCGGTCACTGGCTGCATGCAGAAAACCCTGAAGCATTCTTTGAAGCAGTTGTTCAATTCATTCAAGAATAAAATTGTATTTTTAAAAAAAACATATTATGAAACTTATAATCAGACTTTTATTAAATGCAGTAGCCGTAATTGTTCTTGCGAAAGTTTTAAACGGTGTTCATGTTGATAATTACTTAACTGCAGTGATCGTTGCAGTAGTGTTGTCCATTTTGAACGTATTAGTCAAACCTTTTCTGATCATTCTTACCTTACCTATAACTGTGTTGACCTTGGGATTATTCCTATTGGTTGTCAATGCTTTGATCATTTTATTGGCCGATAAATTAATTGATGGATTTTCCGTGAACAGTATCTGGACTGCAATATTATTCAGTATTCTGTTGTCATTACTTCAGTCATTATTACATTCCATTCTTAAAGAAGATATAAAACAAGCATAAATTCAAGTTATAAACTTTGTAAGGTCTGTAAAATGTTGTAATTTTGCAGGCTAAATTTTAGGTTATTTAATTTATTAATAATGAATATTACATTAGAAAACATTGATGCTTTAAACGCAGTTGTTAAAGTTGATATAGAGAAAAAGGATTATAGTGATAAGGTAGAAAAAATATTATCTGATTACAGAAAAACAGCGAATATTCCAGGTTTCAGAAAAGGGCATGTACCAATGGTCATGGTCAAAAAACAATATGGAAAAGCTGTACTTGTTGATGAGGTTAATAAATTGTTGCAAGATGCCTTAAACAAATATCTTACTGAAGAAAAGCTAGATGTTTTAGGTAATCCTTTACCAAAACCTCAGGATGATCTGGACTGGAATTCTGACACTTTTACTTTTGAGTTCGAATTGGGTTTATCACCAGAATTCGAGGTCAAACTAAAAAGTAAAAAAGCTATCACTCATTACAACATAGTTGCAGATAAAAAAATGATTGATGATCAAATCAAAAACATACAGAAGCAATATGGTAAATTAGTGTCTCAAAAGGTGGTTGACAAGGATAGTGAGATTGTCGGTATTTTCAAAAACGAAGAAAGAGAAATAGAAAACACAGTCACATTGACCTTAGATAAGTTTAAGAGCAAAGCGACAGAAAAGAAATTCATCGGGGCAAAGGTTGGAGATGTGATCGAACTTAAGACAAAAGGATTATACAACGATGACCATGATCTTATGCACGCCTTGAAGGTTTCTCATGATGATGCCCATGGATTGGATATCAATGTAAGTTTCACCATCAATGAGATCAATAAACGTGAATTGGCAGATCTTGATCAGGAATTATTCGATAAGTTATTTGGCAAAGATGTTGTAAAATCCGTTACGGAACTTAAAACTAAGATCAAGGAAGATGCGGAAAAGCAATTTGTTCAGCAATCAGATCAAAAATTATTGAATGATGTGACTGAGCATTTAGTAGAGTCAACAAAATTCGATCTACCAGCAGGATTTTTACAAAAATGGATCCAAAATTCAGGTGAACAACCTCTTGATGAAAATCAGGCTAAAGAGGAATATGAAAAGTCAGAAAAAGGATTAAGATATCAGCTAATTGAAGGCAAGTTGATGCAGGATAATGACATAAAAGTAGATTTTGAAGATGTAAAGGAAAGCGCCAAAGCTATGATAAAAGTTCAAATGGCTCAGTTTGGTCAAATGAATCCGTCGGATAAAGAATTGGAAGATATTACTGCAAGAGTTTTATCAAACCAGGATGAGGTTAGACGTATTTCTGAACAAGTGGTAAGCCAAAAATTATTGTCATTATACAAAGAAAAGGGCAACATTAAGGTAAAGGAAATTACGTATGAGAACTTCATAAAAGAAGTTTATGGCGATAAAAAATAAACAGTCGTTTAGAGAATAATCATTACATTTAGGCGTTGAATTGTATTGATTCAGCGCCTATTTAATATCAATCAAATTTTATAAAATACAATGGATTACGCAAAAGAGTTTGAAAAATTCGCAATAAAAGATCAAGGGATAAGCAGTACTTACTACAATAAAATCATGAGTAGTATGTATCCAACAAACTTAACGCCGAATATTATAGAAGAGAGACAAATGAATATCGCTATTTTTGATGTATTCTCTCGTTTAATGATGGATAGGATCATTTTTATGGGCACAGGAATTAATGATCAGGTTGCAAACATTATTCAGGCACAGTTATTATTTTTAGAAAGTACTGATTCGTCAAAGGACATACAAATTTACATTAATTCACCAGGAGGAAGTGTCTATGCAGGGCTTGGAATTTACGATACCATGCAATTCATAAAACCCGACGTAGCAACTATTTGCACAGGTATGGCTGCATCAATGGGAGCCGTGTTACTTTGTGCGGGTGCCAAGGGTAAACGAAGTGGATTAACACACTCAAGAGTTATGATTCATCAACCTTTAGGAGGGGCTCAGGGACAAGCCAGTGATATAGAAATTACAGCACGCGAGATCCTTATTTTAAAAGAAGAATTGTATAAGATAATCAGTAAACATAGTGGTCAGACTTACGATAAGGTCTATGCAGATAGTGATAGAGATTATTGGATGAAGGCTGATAAAGCTAAAGAATACGGGATGATTGATGAAATCCTGGTAAGAGAGTAAAAAAAAGTATGGCAAAGGAAGTATTAGAATGTTCATTTTGTGGCAGAAAAAAGCCGGAAACCAATTTGTTGATCGCTGGTTTAGATGCACATATTTGTGACAGATGCATAGAACAGGCTCATGGAATAGTATTGGAAGAATCCAAAGGATTTGAGCAGCAATGATCTGTCAGCAGAATTAAAATTAAAGAAACCTCAAAAGATTAAAGCCTTTTTAGATGAATATGTCATAGGTCAGGAGCATACAAAAAAGGTAATGTCTGTAGCTGTTTATAACCATTATAAGCGTTTATTACAGCCAGCTACAGATGATGATATTGAAATTCAAAAAAGTAATATCATTATGGTTGGTCAAACAGGGACCGGTAAAACTCTAATAGCTAAAACTATTGCAAAAATGTTGAACGTGCCATTGGCTATTGTCGATGCAACCGTTCTTACCGAAGCCGGATATGTAGGGGAAGATGTTGAAAGTATTTTAACCCGATTACTACAGGCAGCAGATTACAACCTGGATAAGGCTCAAAAAGGTATTGTGTTTATAGACGAGATCGATAAGATTGCGCGAAAAAGTGATAATCCATCTATTACCAGAGATGTCTCGGGTGAAGGTGTCCAGCAAGCCTTGTTGAAATTGTTAGAAGGTACTGTTGTTAACGTTCCGCCAAAAGGAGGCCGTAAGCATCCGGATCAAAAGTTTATTGAGGTGAATACTGAAAACATTCTGTTTATCGCAGGTGGAGCATTTGATGGTATTGAGCGCCATATTTCAAAACGACTCAATATGCAAGCCGTTGGGTACAGTGCTTCCAAAGCAGAAGAAGTTGTCGACAGGCATAATTTATTGCAATATATCATTCCTAAGGACTTAAAAGATTTTGGATTAATCCCAGAAATTATTGGTCGTTTACCTGTTTTGACCTATATGGATCCATTAGATGCAGATACTTTAAGAGCTATTCTGACAGAACCTAAAAATGCCATAATCAAGCAATACAAGAAGTTGTTTGCCATGGATGAGATTGATTTCACAATTACAGATGGTGCATTGGATTTTATCGTTAATAAGGCAATAGAATATAAACTTGGAGCACGTGGATTGCGTTCTTTATGTGAAGAGATCTTAACTGATGCCATGTTTGAAATGCCAAGTAATAATGAAACAAAACTAAATGTTACCAAGTCATATGCTGAGGGTAAGATAACGAAAACAACTTTAAAGAAATTAAAAGCAGTTTCATAGAAAATAAGTAAAATAGAATAAAAAAACCACTCAATTTTTGAGTGGTTTTTTATTTTGACTGGTATGCCTATTTAATAAAACTAAGAATTAACTTCTGAAATTAGTTCTGTTTGAGCTTTGGCTTCTACCTTGCAGTACCTTTTTTTACAGCTCCATCCACTTCTACAAGCGGTAAATAAAAAAAGTAATCCAATAGCAAGAATTAACTTTTTCATTTTATGTAGGGTATTGATTAATAACTTAATTAATCATAAATAAGTAGTAATAAATGTAGGCTAGCTTTGAGGGACCTTGTTGAGTTACCAAAGAATTAGGGGCATAATTAATGTGAATTAATTATAGCCCTCATAATTCAATGGATTGATTAATAGCACTGTAAATATATCGCTACAAAATCATTTTTCAAACCAAATTGAATAGTTTTAGATGAAGCAATTTTATAATCGATGAACTACCAATTAGGCAAGTGTATTTTGTCGATAATTCATATAAACGGTAAAAACACAGTATATTATTCAATGAAATCAAGAAAAACTTAATTATATTTAGGTATTAGCATTTTTGTCAGCGAATTGTATAAAGTGCAAATGCATGATTGCTCATGATTTTTACTATAGAACGAATAATTCAGCAGTTCAACTTTTTTGTAGGAAAAATATTTAAATTTAGCTCGATGAAATACCTGAGTAAATTAAGGCTAAGAATTCAATTTTAACAGGTCTTCCATATAATCTCTGGTATTCGATAACCTGGGAACCTTATGTTGACCACCTAATTTATTATGTTTTTTTAGCCAATCATAAAACAAATTTTCTCTGGCTATGTGAATTTTAGGTTTATTAAGGGTCATATTGTTATAACGTTTTGCCTCATAATCAGAATTCAATGATTTTAAGGCATTGTCAAACAGCTCATTAAAATAATTGATATCCTTTGGAGGTGTTTTAAATTCAATCAACCATTCATGAGCGCCTTTTTCCTTACCAATCATAAAAATGGGTGCCGCAGTATAGTCAACAATGGCCGACTTCGTTTTTTTGCAGACTTTTTTAAGTGCATCTTCGGCATTTTCAATTATTAATTCTTCACCAAATGCATTTATATGATGTTTTGTCCTTCCAGTGACTTTAACTCTGTATGGGTCTGTTGAAGTAAATCGAATTGTGTCTCCAATTTTATATCGCCAAAGTCCGGCATTGGTTGTTATGATCACCGCATAATTTTTATTTTTCTGGACTTCACTAAGCGGAATCACTTTTTCTTGAGAAGTACCATAAGTGTCCATGTCCATGAATTCATAAAAAATTCCATAATCAAGCATTAAGAGCAATTCAGATGAATTATTTTGATCCTGTATTGCAAAAAATCCTTCTGAAGCATTATAGATCTCATAATAATTAAATGCTTTGCTGGGTAGTATCTTTTTATACTGGTCTGCATATGGGACAAAACTGACACCACCATGAAAATAAACTTCCAGATTTGGCCAAATGTCTATTAGGTTCTCTTTTCCGGTTGTTTCAAGAACCTGATTCAATAAAACCAACATCCATGAAGGCACGCCTGCAAGACTTGTTACATTCTCTTGGATCGTTTCATTTACAATAGCCTGCATTTTAGATTCCCATTCACTCATTAAGGAAACTTTGCTGCTGGGCGTGCTGCTAAATTCTGCCCAAAAAGGCATATTGTCAATTAATATAGCGCTCAAATCACCAAAAGCAGTCCCATTCTCTCTGTATAATTCTTTGCTGCCTCCGAGTCTTAAACTCTTTCCAGTAAACAATTGTGAATCTTCATTGTTGTTTAAATAAAGACACAAAAGATCTTTACTTGCTGCATAATGGCAATCTTCCAAGGATTCAGGACTTACAGGAATGAATTTACTTTTTGCGTTTGTTGTTCCGCTGGATTTAGCAAACCACTTTATAGGTGTTGGCCAGTAAATATTGTTTTCACCTCTCCTGGAGCGTTCAATTACACTTTGAAATCCTTCATAATTTGTTATTGGAATTTTGTTTGCAAAATCGGAATAGTTTTTAATCGAATCAAAGTCATACTTTTTTCCAATTTCGGTATCTTTCGCAAAGTCAACCAAAGTCAAAAGCAATTCATTCTGGACTTCATTGGGGTATTTTAAAAACAATTCAATCTGATGAAATCGTTTTTTTAAAAACCAGGAAGCAATAGAATTGATTAAAGGGATTGGCATATTTGCTGTATCTTTAAGAACTAAAAATAACACTTTTTTTACTATGAATTACCAAGGTGTTTTGACAAAAATGGAAACAGAATTTTCTGACCCGATACAATACTATTTGGTTTTTGAAAATGACTTTATAAATATTAACCAACTGCTTGATAAATCATTGATTATCAAATTTGTAAAATACCAGTGTTTAAATTGCGGTTTGGACCTGCCAATTTATAGACAAGGTTTTTGCAGATCTTGTTTTTTTGAAATTCCGCAGGCGGCAGATTGGATAATGCGGCCTGAATTGAGTACAGCTCACCTGGATAAAGAAGACAGGGATTTAGAATATGAAAAGAAAGTGCAACTGCAACCTCATGTTGTTTATCTGGCAAATTCAAGCAGCGTGAAGGTTGGAGTAACGCGTAAAAGTCAAATTCCAACAAGATGGATTGATCAGGGAGCACATGAAGCTATAGAAATTGTTGAAGTGCCAAACAGGTATCTTGCAGGTATAACAGAAATTGCTTTAAAAGACCATGTTTCAGATAAAACCAACTGGAGAACAATGCTTAAGAATGATATAAAAGATGAAGATCTTGTTGAATGGAGAAATAAATTAAAACAATACATTCCCGATGAGGCTAAGGAATATTATATTGCTAATAACACAGAAACCCATTTGGATTTTCCTGTATTACAATATCCTAAAAAACCAAAAAGTCTGAATATTGAAAAGTCTGTAAGTTATGCAGGTGTATTAAAGGGAATAAAAGGTCAATATTTGATCTTTGAAGACGAAACTGTTTTTAATATACGGTCTAACGAAGGATTAGTTGTAAATATTGAAATTGTAAATTAACTAGTCAATTTCTATAAGTATCCTGTCAAAACCACCATCCAGTCCTAATACAAAAGCATCCTGATAACCTCTGGACCTTAGTTCATCGCAATAAGATATTGCGTCTCCAATACTTCTAAATAATCCTGAAAAGAACCTGTTAAAATTGTCATCGTATCTTTTTGAGAATAAATTCTCTACACCATCATAATATCCTTTCTTTGGATTTTTTTTCAATTTAAAAGCTCCTACCTGTACGCTATAAATTATTAATGTGGAAGATCTGTCTTTTAAAGTATCCATCAATTCGTCAAAATTGTTTGAATTTTGGCCACTTGCGTATGAAAATGACAAAAAAGCTGCCAGAAAAAGCATGGAAAAACTAAATTTCATAGTTTAATTTAGGATTTGTTTATCCATTAAAATTACAATTTTTTTAATTATTTTTATTTTAATTCTGCAGGAATAATAAATTTCACATTTTTTTAACTATTAAGTCGTTGATAATAAGTAATTTAGAAATAAAAATAAACTATGAAAATTCCAGCAATGTTCTATGTGGCCGTTACCACAATAATACTGCTTACAGTAACAATTATGGTTTCCATGGATATACCTTTTAATTGGGTATTTTATTTGACCTGTTTGGGCCAAATAATGGTCGCGGTAATGGTGTGCAAAGTATTGACGGATAGTTATAAAACAGACAAGACCTTTGCTGATTTTTATGAAGATCATCCAATAGGAAATCAGCAGGCCAATTAATTATTTAATTGTATCCTTAACTTTTTTCTTATTTCCTAAAATTCCACCAAGCACATCTTTTACCTGATTTTTTGTGCTTGTTTTGGTTGAATCTTTTTGCTTTGGATTACCTCCAATTATTCCATCCAACACATCTTTAACGGGATCTTTAGTCTTGGTTTTAATTGTATCATTTTGGTTTGTTTTTCCACCCAAAACACCGCCTAACAGATCTTTTATTTCATCCTTTCCCTGATTGATAAGTTTTTTCTTTTGGATTTCAACAAGTTGTGTTGTTAAATTGGTAATTCCACTGGTTAGATCTGTAGAAACTTTCGGACTTGAAAAAGTGCCTCCTATGGAAGCTGTTATAGGAATTGTAATGCTATTGACCGCTTTATCATCAATTTTAGAAATTAAAGTGTTGATCTCATTACCCAAATACTTAGCAGGGACATTAAATACTGCTTTATAGTTCATGGTCTTGTCAAATCCATGGGAGCCATCAACTGTTATATTTATGTCCTTGTATTTCAAATTAAATGGTTTTACAGTTACTGTTCCATTTTCAAAGGATAACTTTGTTTTTAGATCGCTTAGATCAAGTTTATCAAAATCTACAAAAGATAAGGCTCCTTTTAGTTGGTCAAACAAGGCCGCATTCTTTGGTTCAATTTTAGTAGTTAACAGTTCTGCAAGAGCATTGCCACTAATGGTATTCAAGTTAGGAGAAAACTCATTGTTTAAAGTCCCTTTGATATTTATGGTTGAATTAAGTTTGCCTTGTAAAGCTTTTGCAATTGGAGCCAGATTCTGAAGTAGTTGCATCCCATTAAAAGATTGTGAAATATCAAATTTATTGACACCTAAATCCATATTAAAGACAGGTATATCTGCTTTGGTCGAAACATTTCCTGAAAGTGCTAAATTACCATCAAATATACTGGAGGTCATATTTTCGAGATTTGCCTGTTCATCTTTAATTATCACTTTTCCTTTAACATCTTTAAGCGTTAAATTGTCATAAAGAACAGTTTTAGCAGCGGCATCTATTGTGCAATCTAAAAAAGCCGGTATTTTAAGCGATTCTTTAGCTTTGTTTTCAGTTGATTTATCACCACCTTCTATCATAAAATCACTAACGGCAAATGTGTTTGAGTCTACATTGAAATTTCCTTGCAGTTTTTTATCACTCAACATAAATCCTAACAAATTATAAATGGTTCCGCTGGCCTTGATATCACTTTTCCCTGTTGTTGCGTTAAATGATTGCAGTGTTACGGTTCCCGGCTTAAACTGAATGTCAGCTTTTGATATATTAATTGGGTTTATAACATCATCTGAAGAAAAAATAAAATTGGTAATAGTTACATTCCCATTATTCTTTGTGCGTTCATAAGCATTTGTTTCAATGGCGTTCATATCAAAAACCGTATGCAGTTTGCCTTTTAAAATTCCGCTTAATTCATTTTCTAGTTTAACAGGATATGCTTTTGTAATATTTGCAAGATTTAATGTGCCATCAATATTGGCGTCTACCTCCATGTTTTTGGTAAGGTTCTTAATAGTTGCCGATGATTTAAATATATCCTGATCGATTTTAAAATTAAGAGCATTGATTTTTACATAGGTGTCATCAGTGATTCCGGAATCGTTTTTAATATTGGCATTTATCGTGATATTTTCAACACTTTTAGGCAGGTTTGGATATTTAAACGAAGCATCATCAGATAAAATGCTAATATCAAATTTTGGAATAGTTGTATCAGTATTCATACCTTTTATCAACCCACTGACTTTGAAGTTTCCTGAAGTTTTAACATTTTCCATGTCTTTTGAATATTCCTGTGGGATCACAGCAAGAAAATCTTTAAATGAAGATCCTGTGTTCTTAAATGTGATATCTATTTCTTGACCTTCATCAAGCATTTTAACATAGCCGTCAAACTCCAAAGGTAATTGATTGATATATCCTTTATTCTCTTTAAAAGTGTACTTATATTGGTCAAGATCAACATCTATAAGAGCGTCTAATTTTACAGAATTATTGTTCAAGTATTTTGTGCTGTCAATACTCAAACTTACATTAGCCTGAGACATTGTATTTAATTCTGACAATTCTGCAGAAAAAGTACCGTTGCCGGAATGGTTTAACTCGGTAATATTTAATGCAATTTTAGAGGTTTCATCAAAATAAATAACCGCACTGTTCTTAATGGCATAATCCTCAACACTGAACTTAAAGTTATTTCCTGATTTATTTTTGGCAGAAATACTGTCTGTTTCTTTGGTTATATCGTAATTATCATTGCCAAATTTATCTGTCTTTAAGGTCAAAAGGGCTTCATTGATGTCAAAAGAATTTATTACAATAGGCTCATCACTTGCTTTTTTAAACAATTCCTTTACCGACATATTGAAGGATATAGATTTTGCCGTTGCAAAAGTTTCCCCTTCAAATGGTTTATAGTTCACAACCGATAATTCATCCAAAGTAACTGTAGCTTTTGGAAAACTCTTTAACAGGCTTAAACTAACATCCGCAAAATCAACTCTTGCGTTCACATTGTTGTTCAAATATGTCTTGACAACATTTTTTATCTGATTTTGAAATAGGAACGGAGTCACAATTAAAAGCAACAAAACAATCAATAAGGAAACACCAAAAATTTTAAATATTTTTTTCAATTTTAAAGGAAATTAAGTCTTGTAATTATATATGCAAAATTGATGTAAAAAGATGAAGTTTATACTAACTTTAATATTTATTTCACAATAAATTTAATTCATCATTTACTTTTAAGTTAAAACGCTTTCTAAAAGCATAGACACCCAGATATAAAAACGGTGTGTCTGTAATGGCTACAAGTACTTTAAACATAAATCCAGACACTAGAAGTCCGCTAAAATTAGTCCATTCTATTTTACCGAATGAACAAAGTAAGATCAAGACTGCACCGGTATCTACAAACTGCGATAAAAAAGTAGAGAAATTATTCCGCAACCATAGATGTCTGCCTTTAGTAAGACGTTTCCAGAAGTGGTAGATATGAATATCAATAAATTGTGCCATTAAGTAAGCAATCATACTTGCAAATACGGCAATGGCTGTGCTGCCAAATACAGTTTTGAATATACCATCAGTTACAGGTGACCAGGCAGTGGCCGAAACAGCATTGGCCAAATATACGATCAGCATAGAAAAGAAAGAAGCGAATATCCCGATAACCACAATATCATTAGCTCTTTTTTTACCATAAATCTCACTTATTAGATCAGTGATCAAAAAAGTGATGGGATATGGTAAAATACCAACAGAAATCTCAAATAATTTAGTGCCAAAGATTTCCAAATGAAATGGATACCAGTAAAAAAATTTCTGAAAAATCAAATTTGAAACAACTAAAGAGGTGATGAACAATCCACCTAATAAAAAGTAAATTCTTTGTGCAACTAGTTTATCTTTTAAGGTCATTAAAAATGGTTAATAAATACTTGAAGTAAATATAAACTAATAAATTTTCTTTTAGTTATTTTGCTTACACGAATGAAAACCACAAAAAAAGTTTACATATCACTAGGTAGTAATAAGGGTGACAAATTCCAGAATTTACAGGCAGCCATTAATGCGATCTACCAAAAGATAGGGAACATTAAAATCATTTCAAAAGTTTACAAATCGGCATCCTTCGGGTTTAGTGGAGATGATTTTTTAAACGTATGCGCCATAATTGAAACCGGTTTATCGGCGAACAATGTATTGAAAGAACTGTTGAAAATTGAAAGAAGTTTAGGCAGAACACGAACAGAAAAGGCAGGTTATGAAAACAGGACAATTGATCTGGATATTCTTTTTTTTGAAGATGAGATCATCAATACCAAGACACTGAAAATTCCTCATCCCGAAATTCAAAACAGAAAATTTGTCTTGCAGCCAATACATGACATTGCATCCAATTATGTGCATCCTAAATTAAAAAAAGTGATTTCGGATTTGTTAATTGAGTGTCAGGATAAAAGTGTACTGGAGCCAATTAATATCTGGTTAAAAAATCCGAATAAAAAACATCAGTTCTCTAATTGTAATTATGTAGCAATAGAAGGAAATATTGGTGCCGGAAAAACCAGTTTAGCTACTCAAATAGCAAATGATTTCAACGCCAAATTGATATTAGAACGATTTGCCGACAACCCATTTTTGCCAAAATTCTATAAAGAGCCGCAGCGCTATGCATTTGCATTGGAAATGTCGTTTTTGGCAGACAGATATCAGCAAATAAGTGACGATCTTTCGCAGCTAGATCTGTTTAAGGATTTTATTGTAAGTGACTATGATGTTTTTAAATCGTTGATCTTTTCAAAAATAACTTTACATGAAGATGAGTTTAAATTATACAGAAAATTATTCTATTTGATGTATAAAGACATTGCAAAACCCGATATTTATGTATATTTATACCAAAATACAGAAAGGCTTAAGCAAAATATTAGGCAGCGAGGAAGAGAATACGAGCAAAATATTGAATCTGAATATTTAGAAAAAATAAATACTGGTTATTTGGAGTTTTTAAGAAATCAAACTGAGATCAAAACAATCGTCATAGATATCTCTGATAAAGATTTCGTAAAAAATCGCGAAGACTATTTAAATATAGTAGATGAAATGATCGGTTTATTCGATAATTTGTCAAAATAATAAGAAAGATTTGTAATTATTTGCTACTTACAACTTTGTATTGTTAATTTGGCGTTAAAATAGTACGATTTTGATGAAAAACAAGGGATTTATTTTAGCCATTGTTGCCTTAATGCTATTAGGTACACAATCATTTTCTCAAAATGCTACAAAAAAAGGAAGACCTCAAATTACCGCACTCTCAAAGGTTGACGTAAATAATTACAATCGATGGTATGCTGGTGCAGGTGTTCAACATATTTTTGTGCATGCTGATCTACGAAATTTCGGAGTCAACGACAGAAAAGGCGAATTAAGCTATGGTGCTTATGCTTATGGTGGTTATATGTTTAACTCTATCATAGGGTTAGAAGCAAAAGTACATTTTAATGATATCTATGGAGAACCTCAGCAATGGTCTAATACATACAGTGTAAAATATACACCACTCCCATTAAATGAAGTTTATTTTGAGGGAGAATCTGTAGGTATAAGGTTTTTGGGAGTTTTTAATTTAAGCAATATAGCCCCTAGTGGAAAACGATACCAGAGAAAATGGAATTTTGCATTTTATGCAGGTCTGGGATATCATCAATATACATCAAAATTATATTCTTTAGAAACCGAAGAATTATTATCCGGACCTAATTTTGAAGAAAATGAATTAAGAGAAGATTGGGCAAGTTCATGGTATTTACCTGTGGAATTTGGGATTAGTTATAGATTTAACAGAAGGCTGGATATAGAATTTAGACCTGCTTTGAACATTAATCATGAAGATGATTTAGATGCAGCGATCTCTTCAAAACAACAATATGAATTATTCTTTACTACCAGTTTAGGAGTCGTATATAAATTTGGAGATAAAAGAAAACACTTAAAATGGACAAATCCGTATGACGAAGCCTTAATTGAGCTAAGTGATGGAGGAGAACAATTTGAGATCAAGGACATTGATGGTGATGGCGTAATTGATGAACTGGATAAAGATAATTACACACCCAAAGGTGTTAAAGTATATGGAGATGGTACTTCAATAGATTCTGATGAAGACCAAACTCCGGATTACAAAGATAAATGTCCATTTAAGAAAGGTAAGCCTTATCTTGAAGGATGTCCTCCAACTAAGGATACAGATGGAGACGGTGTATTTGATGATGTGGATGACTGTCCAACAATTCCGGGGCCAAAATCAAACAATGGTTGTCCAACAATTCCGGAATCTGTAATGAAAGAGCTTAATTATATAGCTAAGAGTATTTACTTTGAAACAGCATTGGCTAAAATCAAACCACAGTCATTTGGTGATCTTACAAGAATTGCTGAAATATTACAACAATTCCCTAATGTGCGTTTCTATATAGATGGGCATACAGATGATGTTGGTAATGACACATATAACCTTGCACTATCCAGACGTCGTGCAGCAGCAGTTGTGACATTCCTGGAAAACAAAGGAGTCGATGGACGTCAATTAGAATCTCGAGGATTTGGCGAATCAAGACCAATAGAATCTAATAGTTCGCCAGGAGGCCGACAATTAAATCGACGTGTGGAAATCAACTTGGTAGATCCTGACAGGAATTAAAAGTTAAATAGATATAATTAAAAAGGGAGCAATTATTTTGCTCCCTTTTTCTATGAACTGAATTTAGAATACAGATCCCATATGACAAGGCCAGCGCTTACGGAAATATTTAAGGAATGTTTAGTTCCAAATTGCGGAATTTCAAGAACCAGATCACTGGCATCAACTACTTGTTGAGCAACACCCTTGACCTCATTACCAAATACCAATGCATAGGTTTTATTTTTGTCTGGAAAAAAATTATTGAGCATTGTTGAATTTTCAGCTTGTTCTATGCTAATTATTGTAACGTTTTCATTCTTTAACTTGTTAATAATATCCAAAGTGTTTTTATTGTATTCCCATTCCACTGTTTCTGTGCTCCCAAGCGCTGTTTTATGAATATCCTTATGTGGAGGAACTGCAGTAATGCCACATAGGTAAATTTTCTTTACTAAAAAGGCATCACTTGTTCTAAAAACACTGCCAATATTATTCAGGCTTCTGATATTGTCCAGTACAATTATAAGAGGTGTTTTAGAAGCTTTTTTAAATTCTTCAACATTTAATCTGGTTAATTCGCTATTTTTTAATTTCCGCATAAATTGTGAATAAATGTAGATAACTTAAAGTGTAACAATTTCTAAAAAAATCAAATATTAGTTACATTAGCTATCCTTTCATAAATGCAAAAATAATATTAATAAACTACATAAAGGTTGGCAAAAAAGACTAAAAAAATAACTCCATTAATGCATCAGTACAATGCCATAAAAGCAAAGTACCCTGATGCCTTGTTATTGTTTAGGGTTGGCGATTTTTATGAGACCTTTGGTGAAGATGCTGTAAAGGCAGCTAAAATACTGGATATTATCCTTACGAAGAGAGGTGCTGGAAGCGAGAGCGAAACAGAACTGGCAGGTTTTCCACACCATTCTATTAATACTTATCTACCTAAATTGGTTAAGGCTGGGGAACGTGTGGCCATTTGTGACCAGCTCGAAGACCCAAAACTAACTAAAACAATAGTAAAAAGGGGAGTGACCGAGTTAGTCACGCCGGGAGTTGCATTAAATGACGAGGTTTTAAATTCTAAAAGCAACAATTTCCTGGCCTCAGTTCATTTTGGAAAGTATATTGGCGTTTCTTTTCTTGATGTATCTACAGGTGAGTTTTTAACATCACAAGGGAATGAAGAATACATCGATAAGTTACTCCAAAATTTTAAGCCAAGCGAAGTCTTGATATCAAAGCAAAACAGAAAGGAATTCGTTACTATTTTTGGAAGTGATTTTCATACATTTTATTTAGAAGATTGGGTGTTTCAAGACGATTATGCCAATGAAATATTACTGAAACACTTCAATACAAAATCGCTGAAAGGTTTTGGGATTCATGATCTGTTTGAAGGTATTGTGGCTTCAGGATCCATTTTACATTATCTGGGAGAAACCCAGCATCATAAGCTATCTCACATTACATCTATTAACAGAATTGAGGAAGACGAATATGTCTGGATGGATAAGTTCACAATTAGAAATTTAGAACTTTACAACTCCCCAAATAGTAATGCTGTTACGCTTTTAAATATTATAGACAAAACCAGTTCTCCAATGGGAGGTCGTCTGTTAAAGCGATGGTTGGCATTGCCACTTAAAAATGTGAGTAAAATTAGGGACAGGCATGAAGTTGTTCAGTTTTTATTAAATAACAATCCTGTTCTTCAAAAAATCCAGCACCAAATAAAACATATTGGAGATATTGAACGCTTAATATCGAAGGTTGCAACAGGAAAAATAAATCCCCGAGAAGTTATCTACCTGAAAAATTCATTGGATTCTATCATGCCAATAAAGTCATTGGCTGAGAATTCAAAAAATGAATCCTTGCAGATCATTGGAAATAGTTTACAAGGTTGTTCTGTTTTAAGGGAGAAAATAAAAGAGACCTTATATGAAGATGCTCCAGTGAACATTTTAAAAGGAAAAACAATTTCATCCGATTTTTCATCAGAATTAAAGGAATTAAGAGAATTAGCTTTTTCAGGGAAAGACTACTTGGATAAAATGTTACAAAGGGAAACCGAACGAACAGGAATTTCATCTCTAAAAATAGCATCAAATAATGTTTTTGGTTATTACATTGAAGTCAGAAACACACATAAAGATAAGGTACCGGAAGAATGGATACGCAAGCAGACATTAGTTAGTGCAGAAAGGTATATTACTGAGGAGTTAAAAGAATATGAATCCAAGATCCTTGGTGCTGAGGAACGCATTTTAGCCATCGAGCAACAGTTGTTTAACGAATTGGTAAACTGGATGCATGCATTTATTAAACCGGTACAGCTTAATGCAGGTTTAGTTGGTCAATTGGATTGTTTATGTGGTTTTGCACAATTGGCCAAAGAAAATAAATATACCTATCCTATAATTGATGATTCATATGATCTTGATATTAAAGAGGGCCGTCATCCGGTTATAGAAAAACAATTGCCATTAGGGGAATCTTACATAGCAAATGATCTTTTTCTTGACAGAGATTCTCAACAGATCATTATGATCACCGGACCAAATATGTCGGGTAAATCTGCTATTCTAAGACAGACAGCATTGATCGTTTTATTAGCTCAAATTGGAAGTTTTGTGCCAGCTAAAGAAGCACGAATAGGATTAGTAGACAAAATATTCACAAGGGTAGGAGCCAGTGATAACATATCTATGGGAGAATCTACCTTTATGGTTGAAATGAATGAAACTGCTTCAATTTTAAATAATATATCTAACCGAAGTTTAGTGCTATTAGATGAAATTGGAAGAGGTACCAGTACCTATGATGGTATCTCTATAGCCTGGGCAATCAGTGAATATTTGCACGAGCATCCGTCAAGGGCTAAAACACTTTTCGCTACACATTACCATGAATTAAATGAAATGACAGAAACGTTTGAAAGAATTAAGAATTTTAATGTGTCTGTCAAGGAGTTAAAAGATACCGTACTGTTTATGCGTAAGCTTGTTGAAGGCGGTAGTGAACATAGTTTTGGAATTCATGTTGCAAAAATGGCTGGAATGCCCCAGCAGGTTATACAAAGAGCCAATAAGATCCTTAAAAAATTAGAAAAATCTCATTCAAGTGAAGAATTGACAGATAAAGTCAAGTCCTTAAAAGATGATATGCAACTGAGCTTCTTTAATCTGGATGACCCGCTTCTGGAAGAGATCAAGGAAGAAATATTGAATATTGATATCGATGTTTTAACACCAGTTGAGGCCTTAATGAAACTGAATGGTATTAAGCGAATGTTGCTTAAAAAGAAAAGGGCTTAAATTAAATTCTTTTTATAAAAAAGGCTTTGCTTTTACTAGAAATATTATAAATTTGCATCCGCAATCAAGGATTGTACGTTCATTAAAAACTGCGAAAGTAGCTCAGGGGTAGAGCATCACCTTGCCAAGGTGAGGGTCGCGGGTTCAAATCCCGTCTTTCGCTCTAACTTTTATAATATACCATGATGCTGAAGTGGTGGAATTGGTAGACACGTTGGACTTAAAATCCAATGCTCTTTGGAGCGTGCGGGTTCAAGTCCCGCCTTCAGTACAGATGAGAAAAAACCAAGACGAAAGTCTTGGTTTTTTTGTTTTAAGGCATGCCAAAAGCTCGCTTTTGTAACATGCAATAAAACAAAAAACTAAGCGCATAGCGCTAGTTTTTTCTCTCAACATTTTGAAGATGGGACTCGCCATAGGCAATTCCCGCCTTCAGTACATTAGAAAACCGTAATTACTTTATTATTAAAGTGTTACGGTTTCTTTGTTTTGTATTCTGACAACTAAATGACAACCATTTTAAAATAACCACATATTTTCACGTTATTTTATGTTTGTTTAATGCGAAGTGCTATTGTTTTTTATTGTTGTTATCAATAATCTAATTTAATGGAATATTTATCAAGAAGATGACCAGTATTTAAAACTCCTTAATTCTGTTATAACATTATGCTCTGCATCATAAACAACCTCAACAAAGAATTTATATAAAGCATAGACATTGCATTTCTCTTGTTCTGTGATATGATTGTCAAGAAACTCCCCATCTCTCCACAGAACTGCTTGTTGTTCTTCTAATGATAGTTTGTTGAAGTTGTATAATTTCATAACTAGGAGATGGTAAATAATGCTAATATTACAATAATTATAAGATGCATGAATATAAATTTGTGGTGCTTATGATCATCAATAGTATAAAGACAAATAAGAATTTCTATTATGAATTTACCAAGTTGGAATTGTATAGGCAATAATTAAAATTCCTAATAAAATTATTGGCGTTCCAAAAGTTAAAATGTATGTCAAGGTTTTATCTGTAACATAAAGTCGTACATTATTTATTTTGTCTTCATAAATCCTATTTTTAACCCATTTCCCCTGAGATTTACTCAACCCAAAGTAATTTCCATTTTCATATTTAATTTCTTTAAATTTTAGAGTTTGTCCATTATTAGTTTCAATTTTCACTTTGTCTGATTTAGATTTTGATGCTTCATTTAACGATACTGTTGTTGATTTGTAAGCAATACAACTCTGAAAAAGCATTAATACGGAGAAAAATATGGCGACTATTTTTAATCTATTAATAATTGGTTTCATAACTAACAGAATTTAAATTAGTCAGAAATCTACCTTTGGAAGAACATAGTAAATTACTTGTTCAAAATGTACTAAACAATGATATTGGTCAATGGGAATAATTTAAAAATCAATAGAATACTTATCCAAAAGATGCCCTGTTTTAAAACCTTTTATTTCAAAATCTAAGTGTAATACTTCTTTAGTTTTTCCACAATAATGAAGTATTAGCAAGTATTACAGTTGTTGATAATACTACCAATGCCATTGGTACAACAGTGGACATTGTTTTGCTTTTTATCAATATCTCATTGATATTATTTTCTTGAAGTGGTGTTTGTAGATTTTCTATCTTTACTTTTTCATCAACAAGCCCAGTAGTAGTATTTATTTCTTTATGGGTTTTTAAAAATTTTGAAATACCCAGATATTGTCCATTTTTAAATTCAATCCTTTTAAACTTGTTTGTTTGATTGTCTTTGGTTTCTATTCTAACATTTGTGTTCGCAGTTACAGCTTCATCAATAGTTACAGGTTGTTTCTTATAAATAACACATCCTTGTAGAAGTATCAGTAAAGCAAGTAAATAAGAAATTGGGTTTAGGAATATTTTTATAGTTTTCATTAATGACCTGATTAAAGAAATCAATCACAAGACATTTTTAGTTTTTGTGGAATTTCAAATTTACCTTCAGTTATTACTACTGTTTCATCACAACTACGAACAGCAGTGAAATAAAAAGTACCTTTATATCTCTCATTTTCAGTTGATGTAATTGTAACTGAACCCTCCTCCAATGTATGAGTTTGAGTTTCGACGCAAAAATGATATTGATTATACCCTGTAGAAATTAAGGTTACTGATTGATCATACCAATCACTGTACGTTATGTAGGTTGCATTTGGTTGATAGGTACCTAATCCCTGTGATGGGCTAAAATATAAATTTATTAAATGACCTTCAGGAGAAGAATTGTCGAAACCAATCGCACCTCTTACCATATGAAAATCTTCAATACAATCTTCGGTCATATTAAAAGAACCATCTCCAGTAGCACGTTCAAATATAATTAACTCACCATTTATTTTTGCTTCCATTGTACCTTCAAATCTATCTTGATTATCATTATCATTCTTTGAGCAAGAGAAAAATAATAGGGTAAGAAATAAAAGGAAAATAATGTTTGTTTTTTTCATGTTTAAATGATTTTTGATATATTAAATATTATTCTCCTCTAAGCAATGAATAATCTTGAATAATCACATCGTCAGTTTCTGATATAGGTAAATATTCATAGTGACAACTCATTGAATTTTCACCTTCCTTCATAAATTTAAAATTCCATGTACAAACTGTAGTTGAAACAATTTTAATATTATAATGTGTTGATGATTTTTCTTCATAAATATCAAATACTTCATAAGAACTATTTGAATTGATAAAAGAATTGATACTAATGCCTATAGGGAAATTAATTTGTTCATAGAAAATTCTAAAGTCATTTTTAGTAAAAACAAAACCTTCAACCTCAGTGTAATCATCTATCCATAGTCCTTGTATCCAACTAGGGGGAGTAAAGTGAGTTTCAGTTGAGGGTGGATCTGGATCTGCCCATAAACTAATACTTGGAGAACATCCAATTATTAATACAATTATTAGAGGAATTAAAATTAAATTTTTCATAACTAATAGAATTAAATTACATTATTGGCATACTTTCTAAACCTTTGGCAACTGCTATTATCAATATACCTATTATAACTGTTGGAGCTGCTATACTATTAATAGTTGACCGCTTCTTATCTTTTAATTCCACTTTTGATATTTCTTCTTCATTAATGAGAATATGTTTAACAAATTCCTTTTCTTTTCTATCACCATAATAATTCCCATCATTCCATTTTGCAACTTTTAATAATTTCAGTTTTTTGCCATCTGTTTTTTCAATTCTCACAGGTTCTCCAATCTCGGATGCATATTCCAGTGTCACTGGTTTAGATTTATAAACAGTACAACCTTGAAAGAGAATTAAGAAAACAAGTAAATAAGTAATTGGTTTTAGGAATAGTTTTATTGTTTTCATAACTGACTTAATTAGGGTTAGCCAGAAATCAAACTCTTGGAATAACTATGTGTAAGTTAATAACAAGAAATGTACTAAACAATGATATTG
Organism: uncultured Flavobacteriaceae bacterium; assembly: GCA_963827785.1. GTDB lineage: Bacteria > Bacteroidota > Bacteroidia > Flavobacteriales > Flavobacteriaceae > Site-B1. The sequence goes on from CAWHCT010000020.1 coordinate 117,488, forward strand.
GTCAATGGGAATAATTTAAAAATCTATCGAATATTTATCCAGAAGATGCCTAGTTTTAAAACTACTTAACTCTATTAAATAATTTGGTATTTTACATATACCCACCACTAGCGGCAAATAATACAAGAATTGATACTGGTATCAAAGCTAATGTAGTAATGGCAATAGATGCAGCTTTACTTTTTGGTTTTACAGCCTTAATGTTCTTTTCCTGCAATTGGTAGTTAATTATTTCACCTTTTCGTTTTACGACTCCAAAATACTCTCCATCAACTATAGTTATATATTTAAATTTATACTTGTCATTTGATTTAGTAATAAGTTTTACTTTACCATTGTTTTCAACTGCTTGATCCAGTGAAATATTTTGCTTTTTATAAACGGTACATCCTTGAAAGAGTATTAAGAATACAAGTAAATAGGTAATAGGTTTAAGGAATAGTTTTATTGTTTTCATAACTGAATAGACTTAAGATCGTTTCTTTTTAATCTTATAGATAATTCCTTTTATTGAAGCAATGGCAATCAACAAAAAGATAACTCCTGCCAGACAAAGACCTATTATCATAATCCAACCCATAATGGATTCGTAATATGGAATATCGGGATCACGTTCAGGATTTATAATAGCTTCAACGAGATGAGCTCCACCAAACAACAAGCTAAACCAACTCACAAATAAAGAAAAAACGAGAATAAATATATTAAGAATATACGATTCTCTTATTACAGGTAATTTCATAACTAAAAGTATTTAAATTAGCCAGAAATCAAACTTTTGAAATAACTATATAATTTATCTAATTAATAAATACTATACAATGATATTGGTCAATGGGAATAATTTGGTATTAGTATTGGTAAAGTTCATAAATACTATAGCAAATCAAAAAAGCAATTACATACACCAAACCGAGTTCCAAAGTTCCTTTGAACAATTTTAGAAATCAGTCAAAAAAAAGAAATTGTTTAAATATCTTTACAGGTATATATTTTTGAAACAATTCTAACCTAAAAATCATAATCTCAATATAAAAGACCAAGCATGAATAGTAAACCAATCATTTTATCGCTAGTTGCAGTTTCAATATTTATTTTTTCCTGCAACGATTCAAAAAAAACGAATAATCTAATGGAGGAAGAAGCAACATCTGAGAGTTATAAAGGTAAAGCCATTACACACGAATATGATGTAGAAATTGATAATCTTATAAGCCAAATGACCTTGGAAGAAAAGTCAGGAATGCTTCATGGAACAAGCATGTTCACAACTGCAGGAGTGGAACGATTGGGAGTTCCTGAGTTAAAGATGGCTGATGGTCCCTTAGGTGTTCGTGAAGAGATATCAAGAGATTCATGGGCTCCTGCAGGATTAGATAATGACTTTGCCACGTATTATCCTGCAGGTGGTGGACTTTCTGCAACCTGGAACACAGAATTAGCTTATAAATTCGGATTTAGTGTTGGTGAAGAATCACGTGCAAGAGATAAGGATGTTTTGTTGTCTCCTGCAATTAATATTATTAGAACGCCGTTGGGTGGAAGAACTTATGAGTATTTTACAGAAGATCCGTTTCTAAATAAACAATTAACGGTTCCATTTGTAGTTGGTATGCAGGAAAATGACGTGGCTGTTTGTGTAAAGCATTATGCAGCAAACAACCAGGAAACCAATAGAGATTTTGTAGATGTTCAAATAGATGAACGAACGCTGCGTGAAATATATTTACCGGCATTTAAAGCGGCTGTTACTGAAGCCAATGCCTATAGCATGATGGGAGCATACAACAAGTTCAGAGGTGAATATTTATGTGAAAACAGCTATATGTTAAACGATATTTTAAGAAATGAATGGGGATTTGAAGGTATTGTTATTTCAGATTGGAACGCGGTTCATACATCGGTAAAATCATTAAAAAGTGGTTTAGATATTGAAATGGGTACACCAAAGCCTTTTAATGAATTCTTTTTAGCCGATCCTTTGATCGATTCTGTTAAAGCCGGAAAAATATCAGAAACAGAAATTGATAGTCATGTGAAACGAATCTTACAATTAATGCATACAATAAAAAGTATGGGAGGTAAAGATCGTGTAGCGGGCAGTATTAATACTGAAGCACATTTTAGAGATGCTTATGACATTGCAGCAGAATCCATAGTGTTACTTAAAAATGATAATAATCTGTTGCCAATAAACACTTCAGATATCAAAACTGTGGCTGTCATTGGAAATAATGCTAAAAAGAAAAATGCTTTAGGCGGTTTTGGTGCGGGTGTAAAAACAAAACGAGAAGTCACTCCACTAGAAGGCTTACAAAACAGACTTCCGGAGTCTGTAAAAATCAATTATGCTGAAGGTTATCAGGAACGATATGCTCCAAAGAAAGAAGCGATATTTGGAGACGTCACTCAGGAACGAGTTGATACTATTGATGAACTAGATCCTAAAATGCTTGAAGAAGCTATTAATGCAGCAAAAAATTCTGATGTAGCAGTTATTTTTGCCGGTTCTAATCGTGATTTTGAGACTGAAGCTTCTGATAGAGAAGATTTAGAACTTCCTTTTGGGCAGGTAGAATTAATAGAAAAAGTATTAGAAGTAAATCCTAATACAATTGTGGTTATGATTGGTGGAGCTCCTTTTGATATTGGCAGTATTAAGGAAAAGTCATCCGCATTGGTATGGAGCTGGTTTAATGGTTCTGAAGGTGGAAATGCGCTGGCTGATGTTCTATTAGGCAATGTTAACCCATCAGGTAAGTTACCATGGACAATGCCTAAAAATATAGCAGATTCACCTGCTCATGCGACCAATAGTTTTCCGGGAGATAAGGTAGTTTCTTATGATGAAGGCATTTTAGTTGGCTACAGATGGTTTGACACTAAAAATATTGAACCATTATATCCATTTGGTTATGGATTGTCTTATTCTAAATTTGAAATTACCAATGCTCAAGTCGATAAAAAAGAATATTCAAAAGATGATATAATTAGTATCTCTGTTGATGTTGAAAACACAGGCAACATGGATGGTAAAGAGGTAGTACAATTATATGTCTCGAAAAAAGATTCAAAAGTTGATAGGGCAGCACAGGAATTAAAAGGGTTTGAAAAGGTATTTGTGAAGGCAGGCAAAACTGAAAATATTAACATTGAGCTTCCCGTAAAAGAATTAGCGTATTACAATGTAGAAAAGTCAGATTGGCAGGTAGAATCGGGAACTTACAGTATTAAAATAGGGAATTCTTCAAGAGACATTAAAGTCGAAGTTCAAATTGATGTGAAGTGAAATTGGTGTGTGAATGTTGATTTGTAGACTATATATGCCTTTAAAGGATTTAATTTTATAATTTAGTAGAAAATATTTTTATTTGTAATTCAAATCTGATAAATGAAAACAACTAAAACTTTACATATTTTCTTTTTCTTGACTTTTTTATCATTTTTTCTTATAGGATGTGTTGATGAACAAGAAGATAACTCAGCTCCTGATAATACGTTTTTAGCGATTTATGATGATACTGTCTGGGAAAGAAATGATTTTTTTCTAAGGCTGGTTAACGATACAAAAAATCCTTTTGAAACGTTTTTTGTAGTAGGCGAACCTTACTATTGTCTGGACAGTTATCAAAATTTTACACAAGGACCATATTGGTTCAAAGATTTAGAAATATGTAGAGAATTCACAGGATAAACTTATAGTAAGTTACATAGATATAAGTGATCCTAATAACGAATCTCCGGAAAATCTGGAATTTACTGTGATAGGTGACAATCTGAATATAAGATATGATATGTCAGATGCCGATGCAGATAATCTGGAATATGCCTTATCTGATGTCATTTTTTGGTACGTATGAACCAAATTGTGGCTGGTGATTAATTAATAAAACATGAACCTTTTACAAAGTATATTAGCATATTTTTAGAATTGCAATAATATATAAATGGGTAAATGATCGGAAGGATATTTACAATCCCAATTATCACTTAAAACAGCATACTTATTTACCTTTATTTTTGGGTTCACAAAAATATAATCGATTCGTCTGGTGACGGGTTCATTGAATTGAAATCCGTTAAAAGTTCCCGAAGGACCAAAAGGTTTTGAAACTGATACTTCTTTTGAGTCTTTCAAATGTTTCTTAATGTACTTGATATTCTCAGATTCCGGTTCTAAATTAAAATCACCCATTAAAACCACTGGATAGTCTTTTACATTTAAATCCTTTATTTTGTTGATGATCAATTTAGCACTATTTCTTCTTGCTATTTCACCTATATGATCAAAATGCGTGTTGAATACCCAAAATTTTTGTTTTGTTTTTTTGTCTTTAAAAAGACCATAGGTACATATTCTATTGCAAACTGCATCCCAACCCATAGAAACTTTATTCGGAGTTTCAGATAACCAAAAGGTTGATGACTCCAAAACCTTCAGCTTATTCCTTTTATAAAAAATCGCCGAAAATTCACCTTTATCTTTTCCATCGTCACGTCCGACACCAACAAAACTGTAATCATCTAATAGGCTATCCATATCTATCATTTGATTTGGCATGGCTTCTTGCACACCTAACACATCTGGTTCGTAGAATTTTAATTGGTTGATAAAAAACGGTTTTCTGTTGGTCCAACTGTTTTCACCTTCTTTTGGGTAATCCAGCTTTATGTTATAGGTCATAACAGATAATTCCTGGGCATTTATAGTCATCATCATTAAAATTGCAATCATGTAAATATTAGTGCTTTTTTCACATCACAAAGATTTAGTCTGCATATAAATATTTTAGTTTTTTCTGAAATGCCGTTTTCATTAAATGCTTCAATGCTAAAATAATATGGAGTATCACGGTCTAAACAACGCATAAAATGTTCATTGACATCATAAACCAACCACGACTGATATAGTTTATCTGGTGCAATTCCCCAGCGGATATTGTATCCCTGAGCTCCTTTTACAGGATTCCAGCTAAAGGCCGCATCTCTCTTGTCTGTTTGTCGGTTTATGGAAAAACCTTTTACCTTTTCTGGTACTTTACCTAGGCCTAACCCAAACACCCTGAATTCAGACATGGCAAAGTTTGCACCAGGCACTTCCACATTGTTATAACGAACATACTTTGCTTTAACGGGTTTATCTAACACGATATATGCATTAGGAGCATCAATATTGCTATGACTCCTATCGACCACGATTTGCCAATTTTTACCATCTTCTGATACTTCAATACTGAAACGATGTCTTAACCCTTCAGTACGTGTATAAATACCTGACTCATGGTCATGAAAATTCAGCTGAAAAGCATAAATAGTTCCCGGTTTTGGCATGTCTATTTTTATCCATTGTTTGTTGTCATTGGCTTCGGCCACCCAAAACGTTTTCGGATTTTCATCGGTTAATACTTTCGAAATAATGTCGCCATTAGCATTTTTTTCAAGTGGTAATTCAGTAATTTCTACGTCATCATCATTTGAAGTAAATTTCATAATCTGTGTTAAGGATGATGATACTGTTGCTTTTCCTTTATATGAAAGTAACATCCAGCCATTATGCTGTCCTGCTTTTGTTGGATGATCTAGAGCCAAAACGCGGATAATCTCCATATTCCGTATTGGTAATACATTAATCCTTCATCATCAAAATAGGTAGGAAACATACATAAACGACGTTCCCACTGTGAGTTTGATGCCAAGTGCCATAGTAGCAAAATGCCAGTATTGCCCGTTGGTTTGTTTAACCGTAATACCATGTCCCGCTCCATTGGTAAAACCACCGGGTTTAAAGCTCATTGGATTATTTTTCATGTAGGTAAAAGGACCAAGTGGTGTATCTCCAATATAAGCACCATCTGCATAAACATTAAACTGGGTACCCGGAGCAGCATATTGCAAATAGTATTTTCCATTGTGCTTTGTCATGGAGGCTCCTTCCATATACCCTTCTTTTAAAGTGGGATGAAAATTATTTTCACCAAAACGTTCCCATCCATGTTCTTCTTCATTAAGGTTAATCAATTCTTCTTTAACACCTGTTTCCAGAAATCGGTCATCTTTATTTAGCATTTTTACACGTAATGGATGCACATTAGACGACCCCCAATATAGATAGGTCTTGCCATCATCATCAATGAATAATTCCGAATCCTGAATGTTAGTACGATATTGATGCCGTTGGAGTCCATTTTCCGCTTTTTGGATCATCTGTGTAAAGAATACTACCATAACCAGCGGGATTACCTGCAAAGTATACCAGAGAATCTTTATAATTAAAAGCAGTAGGCGCATTGCATCCTTCAAAAAACCATTGTTGAGGTTTAATAAAATTCCAGTCAATCAAATCGGTAGAATGCCAATAGCCAAAAGAACGTGTAACGAACATATAGTATTCTCCTCGAAATTCAATTACGGCAGGATCTGCACCAGATCGATACGATATATTTTGGCTTGAATTATAAACCATATAGGTATAATCTATATCTATGGGGTTACAATAGGTTTTAAAGTCTTTTTTGAATTTACATTTTCTTCATTTAAAGGATTATCTGCATTATTTTGACCTGTTATTTGAATGCCATGAAATAATAAATACTAAAAATATGGATGTTAATTCAAGATTCATTTTTGATCAATGTTGATTGTTGGGTCGTAGGATGTTCCTGTTGTACCTCGTAATTTTTCAAACTGCTTATATGCTCTTTACTTGACTGCTTTGAAGCTTGTTCAAATTCTTTTTCAGTTACCTTATACTACGTTTGAAATCCTTCAGGTTCTTATGTAAGTTCTGACTTTAATGCGCTGATATGACTGGATCATTGATTAAATTTTTCAATTCTTGTGGGTCGTTTTCAAATCATATAATTCCCATTCATCAATATCGTCATAAACATGAATGAGTTTATAACGCTTAGTTCGAACTCCATACATTTTTTTAACCATGTGAAACGCAGGATAATCGTAATAATGATAATAGATAGCATCTCTAAAATCATCGTTAGGTATTTTCCTTCTAACAAAGGTTTTAAAGATTTTCCTTGCATGTCTTTAGGAATTTCAACTCCTGCATAATCTAAAAAAGTTTCAGCAAAATCCAGATTTTGTGTTAGCGCTTCAATTACAGTTCCAGCTTTTATTTCGTGCCGGATATTTCATAACCATGGGCATCTTAATGATTCTTCATACATAAAACGTTTATCGAACCAGCCTTTTTCACCTAAATAAAAACCCTGGTCTGTGGTGTAAACGATCAACGTATTTTCTGAAAGATTGTTTGCTTCCAGATAATCTAAAATTTTACCAACACCTTCATCTACCGAAGCAATGGTAGCCAGATAATCTTGTAAATAGCGTTGTCCTTTCCATTCTGCCAATGCTTTTCCTGTTAAGATTAGCATCGTGCATAGCATCATTTTTTGGTTGATATGCTTTATCCCAAATGGCACGTTGCTCTGGTGTCATTCTATCAAAATCTGTATTTCCATGGATTATGTGCTAATTCCGTTACTTCCTTTGTCTTGGTCATTTTTAAATCATGACCTTCATACATATCTTTATATATGGTTTGTTGTTGCTCTTTTGAAGCTTGAGAACCCTCATGTGAAGTAAAATAGGTATCTGGTAAGGGAAATTGAATTGAATCGTACTTATTCAAATGGCGTAATGCAGGCATCCAGTTTCTGTGTGGTGCTTTATGATGTACCATTAGAAAAAATGGTTTGCTATCATCTTTTGATTTTTGAATATAATTTAATGCATCTTCTGTTATAATGTCGGTTGCATAACCTTTTACAATTCTAGTCGGTAATTTTACTTTCAATGCGCATTGTGTCAATATGTTTCTATCGATATGCACTGTACTTTATCGTAATAAAATCTGGATTATAGTAATTTCCCTGATCTGTTAAGTATATTCCAATAATCAAATCCTTGCAGGATAGTCCGTGTAAATGCCATTTTCCAACAATCGCGGTGTTGTAACCTGCTTTTTGTCAATAGTTTGGAAATGTTTGTTGTCTTCCGTCAAAGCGGTCACCATTCATTCTAAATCCATTAATATGACTGTGTTTCCCTGTTAAAATAACGGCTCTACTTGGTCCACAAATAGAATTAGTACAGAAATTATTTTTGAAAATAGCACCTTCATTTGCAATTCTGTCAATATTAGGTGTTGGAGCTAATTTACTAATTGGATGACCAAATGCACTTATAGCTTGAGCAGCATGATCATCAGCCATGATAAAAATAATATTTGGTCTTTTAGTTCAATTGTTATATCAATTCTTTTTTTTCTGTTTACATGACGATAAAAACAACTGTTAATAAGTAAGAGGATATATTATTTCATGGTGTTTGGTACTTGTTTTTTTAATTTGAATAGTTTCAGAATTGCAGTACTGATTTTTCAAAAAAGTGAAAAATACGGCATCTAATTGATCAAATGGAATTGAGGATAATTTCGTGTCTTCCACCTATTACCTTGTTAAAATAATAGGAGGTTCCATGTTCTATCTAATTTTTTAGAAATAGTTTCGGAACCATCTAAGAATGATATATCCGGGTTTTGAAGGATCACAAAAATGATGTGGAGCAGTACCAAAAGGCACTAAATCATCTTCAGTGCCATGAAAGAGTACAGCAGGAATGGCATTGTCTTTTGTAATATAGTTGGCATTAACAACAGCTCCAGCATAACGAAAAAACTCCTGCAAATTTTATACTTTCATAACTCGAAAGGTCATCTACAAAATGTTCACGCATATAAACAGCATTTAATACGGCTTCGGCTCCAGCACTACTACCACCGGCGATGATTTTAGCAGTATCAATTTGTAATTTTTCTGAATTATTTATAATGTAATTTGCTGCATCTAAATAATCTATGATTGCTTGTTTGAACGTGTTTAACTTGTCTTGTTTGGGACAATCGCAGCCAAATTCGGTTTCAGTATCTTTTCGCAGTAAGCGATACGATATGGAAACTCCAATGTATCCGTTATTTGCGACATATTCACAAAGTTGTTTTTCATCTTTATTATCTCTTGTTCCTCCTGCAAAACCACCTCCATGCATCCAAAGTAGATACAGGTATTTTGGCATCTTTTTTTATGTCTTTTGGTGTATAAACATCCAGTTTTAAGGTGTCGTTACCTTTAATAGCATAGATGTAAGTGGTTTTTGTTTGTGCTGAAACACCTAAAACAAAAAGTATCAGAAAAGAAGAAATTAATTTCTTCATTTTAATTCAGTTTTTCTATTAAAATACCACTTAATACAGGTTCTCCTTCAATAGGATTTAAGCTGATTGTCAAACCTTCATCATTTTTAATTGACAAGATTCCTGTTTTTATGACGCCATATTTTTCAGGATATTCTTGTGCCATATTGAACTGTTTTTCCAGTAAAGTATCATTTAGATACACATCAAAAATGCGTTGTTCTTCTTCATCTACACCTTCCACATCATATTTAAGGTTAAAAATAATTTGCTCTTTACTCTTTAATGTAGGCTCAACGAAGTAAAGACTCACTTTATAATTTCCCTTTGGTACATCTATTTTATAAGCACCGCAATCGGTTAGTACAGTTTGAAAAACAGCTTCGAGATGTGAGTTTTTAATGTTGTTTGCAATTAACTTTCGTTCGCATTTACCCGAATTTTCAACATAACCAAAAAGATTTTTGGAGTATGGTCTGTCTGCTATAAAAGTGACACCACTTTTATCGTCAAAAAAGTTAATATGCGTTCCTACGTTAATTGCTAATGTTTTAAAAGGTTTACTTTTAAGTGTATTGATAATTCTCACATTAAAACTCGCTTCATCTTCTGCCTTGTCTGTAGTAACTTTTACGGTATTAATACCTTCAGCAAATTGTAGATTTACTTTAGCCACTCCAGTCTGAAAGGTTATGTTTTTAACAAACGTATCATTCAAAAACAACTTTCCTGTTTTTTGGTTAGAAAACACAGTTATTTCCTGAGTATTTTTATTTATAAGCGTAATGTCATTTTGATAATTTGCAATATGAACAATTGGAATATCTTTATGTAAAACAGATTGATACCAATGGTAAATTTCTTTTGGCTCTCGATTATATTGTACCAAACCTTTTTGGTTAACGTGTGGTAAAGATTCGCCTCTAAACTCTGAGCCAAAATCGGCGAAATTCCATGCAGTCATTCCGGTAACAAAGTCTCTTTTTTGTACTTGCTCATAATAACTTTTATGAAGTTGTAGTTGGTACTCTTGAGAGTAATCATAGGTTACAGGTTTTTGAGTTGAGATTCTCACATCTGCACCAGGACCATATTCTGAAATCAAAATAGATCGATTGGGATAACGACTATGTTGATCATCTAAAAACTTACCAAAGTCTTCAATAGTTTCATAATACCAACCAAAATAAAGGTTCCAGCCTATAAGCATTGGTAAATCAGCTATTTTAGTTTCATTATAGATTTCATTATAATGCAAAGCCATAACCGTAATGTGATTTGGTGCAATCTGTCGTCGTAAGCTTTTCAAGTTTCTCGGTAAGCTTATAGGTATCTTGCTTTAATTTTTCACGCTCATCCTGCGGCATTTTTTTGTCAAATTGCAATCTTAAAAAAATCTCGTTCATGTAGCCAAACATTAGCTACAGATGGATAATTATAGTATTGCTTTAAATGTTCTTCTTGCATTTTAAGAGCTGTATCAAAAAATGCCTCAGAATTTGTTACCAAATTAACTACAGGAATTTCTGTCCAAACTACCAAACCAAGTTCATCACACAATTCGTACAATTCCCGAGCATGAGGATAATGTGCAAATCGAATCACATTAGCACCCATGTTTTTGATTAGCTCAATATCTTTTCTCTGAAGATGAACTGGAACTGCATTTCCATATCCTTCGTAATCCTGATGCCTGTTAACACCAATAAGTTTGATGGGTTTCCCATTTAAAAAGAAGCCTTTTTCAGCATCAACACTTGCCCAGCGAAAACCAACATTGGCCGATTTTGAATCTAAAATAGCACCATCTTTATTGGATAAAGTCAGTTCTAGATGATATAAATACGGATTTTCTGGTGACCATAATTGAGGGTTTATAACTTCAGGAAGCTTAATCTTAACATCTTCTGAAGAATTGGGATTTAACTTTTTAGTTTCAGAATGTGTTTTGATTTGTTTTCCATCAGCATCAAAAAGGGCAACGTTTAAAATTGTTTTTTCCTTATTTGAAGCTTTATTTTCGATTTTTATATCAACTTCAACTCCTGCCTTTTCATTGCTAACATTATAATAATTCACATAAAATCCATCCGAAGCAAAATCATCTAAACTAAAGTGTTGTTTGGGTATTGAAATTAGTTCTACATCTCGATAAATGCCTCCATAAAACGTAAAATCAGCATCTAGAGGCGGAATGTTTTCATTATGAGAATTATCAACAGTAACTTCTATTAAATTGTAAGCATCATAGTTGAGATACGATGTAACATCAAAATTAAAAGCAGTATAGCCTCCTTTGTGGTTTCCTACTATTTCACCATTAACAAAAACTGTTGCCTCCTGGTTTATAGCGTTAAATTTTAGATAAAGAATTTTATCTTTTTCTTCCAAAGGAATAAAAACCTGCTTTTTGTAATAGCCTAAACCACGTCTGTAACCCGATTGGTCATCAAACGCATCCAATTTATTCCATGTGTGTGGAATATTGACGGTTTCCCATGTGGTTTTGTCTTCAGAGAATTGCCAACCGGAATTGATAATTTTCGATTGCGAAAAAACATCAAAAGAAAAAACCACACATAAAAGGATAAGAATAATCCATTTATGACTATATGTTATATGTGGTTTCATGGTGCTATTAATTATTTAGAGTGAATTTATTTTTAAAAGTAAAATCTGAGCTGCCTGCTAATGCAATTTCAAATTCTCCAGGTTCTGCAACATATTCAAGATCATAATTATAGAACTTTAAATCTTCAACGGTAATCGTGAAACTTACAGTTTTGGTTTCACCTTTTTTAATCATTACTTTTTGAAATCCTTTCAATTCTTTTACAGGTCTTGTAACTGAACCTACAAGATCTCGAATGTACAACTGCACGACTTCCTTACCATCAAAGTTTCCTGAGTTTGTCACATCAACTGAAACTTCAATTGACCCATCCCTGTTCATTTCTTGTGAACTCAACTGTAAGATCACCATAATTAAAAGTTGTATAACTCAATCCAAATCCAAATGGGTATAAAGGTTCATTTCTTTCATCTAAATAATTGGTTAGAAATTTCCTAAATTTCCCTTCTTTATTATCAAGAGGTCTGCCAGTATTCTTATGATTATAAAAAATTGGAATTTGACCAACGTTTTGTGGAAATGTAGATGTTAATTTACCTGATGGATTTACGTCGCCAAATAATACATCAGCGATGGCCAATCCTCCTTCACTTCCTGGAAACCAAACATCAAGTATGGCAGGAACTGTTTTGCTTTCTTCTTTTATGGTCAATGGTCTTCCGTTAAAAAGGACCAGAACTAAAGGTTTTCCTGTTTTAAGCAATTCATTTAAAAGATCTTTTTGTACTTGAGGTATGTTAATATTCGTTCGGCTACTGCTTTCGCCACTCATTTCTGAGGATTCACCTAAAGCTGCCACAATAACATCAGACTTATAAGCTATTTTTAAGTGCTTCATCAAGCATTTGTTTGTCTGTTCTTCCATCTCTCGGAATTTCTCTACCAAACATTGTTGTTCTTTTTTCAAACTCCAGGTCATAATCTAAATTACTGCCTTTTGCGTGTAATATCTTCACTCCATCGCCTGCAACAGTTTTTATTCCATCCAAAAGGGAGATTGCCTTTTGTAAATCGGTTGAAACACTCCAGGTACCCGGCATGTTTTCTTTTGTATTGGCCAATGGACCAATTAAGGCGATAGTTCCTGATTTTTTAAGTGGTAAGATCTGACCTTCATTTTTTAGCAATACAATTGATTCTGATGCTACTTTACGAGCAAAGGCCCTATTTTCATCGGTGAATATTTCAGTTTCTGCCCGTTCATCATCGCAGTATTTATATGGATCGTCAAATAGTCCCAGTTCATATTTTGCTTTTAATATCCTTCTTACAGCTTTATCAATTTGATCAACACTAACTTTGCCTTCTTCTACGGATTTTTTTAAAGTTGTCAATAAACCTTCACTCACCATATCCATATCCAAACCAGCGTTTAAAGCCAATGACAGATACAGTTTGTAAATCGCCCATACCATGTTCAACCATTTCTGAAACACCAGTATAATCTGAAACCACAAACCCATTAAAGTTCCAATCATTTCTTAAAAGATCTGTAAGCAGCCATTTATTGCCAGTTGCGGGAACACCATCTATTTCATTGAATGAAGCCATTGCTGAACCAACTCCTTCATCAACTGCGGCTTTATATGGAGGTAAATACTCATTATACATTCTAATCCTACTCATATCTACTGTATTGTAATCCCTTCCGGCTTCTGGAGCACCATAAAGAGCAAAATGTTTAACGCAGGACATGAGTGTGTTGTTGAGTGAAAGATCATCTTCCTGATATCCTCTAACCATGGCTCTGGCAATTTCACTGCCTAAATAGGGGTCTTCGCCGGAACCTTCAGATACGCGACCCCATCTAGGATCTCTTGAAATGTCAACCATAGGTGAGAATGTCCAGTTAATGCCGTCAGCACTTGCTTCCTGGGCTGCCATTCGAGCCGTTTTTTGAATCATTTCCATATCCCAGGAACAAGATAAGTCCTAAAGGAATTGGAAAGGTTGTTCTGTAGCCGTGTATTACATCTAAACCAAAAAAAAGTGGAATGCCTAAACGACTTTTTTCAACAGATAATTTTTGTACTTCTCTTATTTTTTTTGTAGATCGTAAACTGAATAAACCACCAATTCTACCTTCTTCAATTTTCTTGGCGATATTGGAATTCTTTGCCTGACCTGTAATTATTTCACCAGCTCCCGGTAAATTTAATTGACCAATTTTTTCTTCCAGTAGTCATTAAATCTAGTATAGAATCTATTTTTACATCAAATTGTGAATTTTCAGTACTTTTCAATGTGCTTGAATATTTGTCTGTACATGAGCTTACACATATGAGGATTGCAGAAAAATATTAGGGAATAAATTTTATTTAGTTGGTTCATTTTTTATTGTTTAGTGTTAGAAAATAGCCATGACAGTAGATCAGGTTCAGCAAAAGCTGAATCCCAACTATTATGGTTGTCCTTAGCATACAAAGTAAAATTAGGTTTTCCTCCAGCTTTTAAATAAGCACTTACCATATCAATTGATAATTGCGGGTCAACAACATCATCTTTTGCACCATGAAATACCCATAATTCTGTTTTATTGGCATAGTTCTTAGCAGCCTCTGGATTGCCACCTCCGCAAATAGAGAAAGCTGCTGCAAACATTTCTGGTTTGCGATATAAGAATTTCAAAGGTTCCCATGCCTCCCATGGAGAGGCCGCCAACATACATTTGATCTTTTTTTATAAAAGATTTTTTTAGTCATATCATCCATTAATTGCATAACCAAATTAAGTGCTTTTGTTGGTTCTATATTTAATGGAAATTTAATAACTCTTGGTTTCGTGCTTCTGTCCATCTTCAACATTTGCCCAATAATCATTTTTAGGACATTGTGGAAAAATAACAATTGCAGGAAATTCGTTTCTATTACTTTCATCAGCAAATAGTTTGCTTCCATGAACCAATTGTTTTTTGTTGTCATGAACCACGTTCTCCTGCACCATGTAGAAATAAGACTAAAGGATATTGATTGTCTTTTGAGAAATCTTTAGGTAATAACATGCGATATTGTAAAGTGTCATTATTATGAATAAATATTTCATATTTATACAATTCCGTATGCTGTGCTTTGATATTATTAGATGCAAAAATTAATAAGCATCCAAGGAGAATGTTTTTGTATTTGTTTAATTTTTTCATTGTTCTAATAGTTAAACCCGAGTGCATCTAAACCATTTTGTACATCTTCATTTTGCATGAATAAATTCCATAGCAATCCTGTTCTGTAATTTTCAATCATAATTATTTGAGGTCCTTGATCGATTGCCAAATATCTTTTAGTGAACCAATCGTAATGCGGACTAAATGCATCGTAAAAACCGGCAGGACCCAACAAATCATCACCTTTGCTATAAAAATAATGCATAGCAGCCAAAGATTTTTGAGGTGTATAGGGAATGGAACTAATTGCAGCAGTTGGAGAAATTACTCCAGTATCATTTTCTGGATCATGTGCAGAGTAACCTACACTTCCATCACTATTTCTGGTAGTAACTGGCGGTTAAGCCCCAACAATCTGAACCATAATCAATGTAATTATGTGGGTTATCTAAACAATATTCATAATTGATATTTGTGTGATTTATATTTAAAGTCCAATAGTTAGCATATTGATCTGATAAGTTGGTTGGGTTTAAACCTAAATAGGAATAATGTGCCCAAAATAAAGGTCCACTGCCAGTTCCTGCATGATCTAAAACTAAAGGAATGTTATATTGTGTGGCAGAAGTTACTATGTTTCCATTATTAGCCCACCCTTGATGATAGACATCAGCTGGAATTGGATAATCTGGTGATGCTGCACCAAGAATGTATGCAATTAATGTTTCATTATACCCTTTAAGCTGTAAGGTTTATAGCAAAATCGATTACTTGGACTCCAATGCCAATACAAAGTATTTTGGTTTTGTGTGTACCAATCCCATTCTACACCTTTCCAAAGGACATCAGCTTGGTTTGCTAAGGTTTGTTCTTCTGTTGTTCCATTTTTAAAATATTCTTGAACACAAATAAGTCCTTGTGCTAAAAATGCAGTTTCAACTAGGTCACCACCATTATCCTGAGGACTAAACGGAATGACTTGTCCTGATTACTACCATTAATCCAATGCGACCAGGCACCATGAAAACGATCTGCATTTTCAAAAAAAGTCAAGAATTTTATTTAATCTTGTAACTCCTTGTTCTCTTGTAATAAAACCTCTTTCAATTCCAACTAAAATAGCCATTAAACCAAATCCAGAACCACCTGTAGTTACTACATTTTGGTTTAATGTAGGATTATTTGGATGGTAACGTTCTTTTGCAGCTCCTGAATCTGTATTTGCAAAATCCCAGAAGTATTTAAAGGTTTCTTCTTGTACCAAATCCATCAATTTCTTTATCTGTTAATGGATCTACAACAACTGGATCATCATCATTTGGAATATAAGGTTCCTGATAACCTGGTCCATTATCTGATACCACAAGATAAAAATAATATTGTGATAATATGAAGTATATGAATTATATTTTTCATTATGTTTTTTAGATTTAAATCCTAATTTTTTCAAGTCCGTTTTGCACATCTTTATTTTGCATAAATAATTTCCAAAATAAACCTGTTCTGTAATTTTCTATCATTACGGGAATTGGTCCTTGATCTATGGCTAAATATCTTGGTAAATACCAATTATGTTGTAAACTAAATGCATCATAAGGACCATATTTACCAATTAATGTATCGTGATTTTTATAAAGATTTCTAAGCATTTTCATACTTTCTTTTGGTGTATAAGGAAATGAAGATAAGGCTGCAGTAGGAGATATGACTCCTAAATCTCGTCCTGGTCTATGTCCAGCATATCCTTTCATGGAATAACTTGATGTTAATCCCCAAAGACTGTCTCCATATCCTTTAAAGTTTTTAGGATTATCAACTGCATATTTGTAATGAATTTTTGCATGATTTTGAGTTAGTTTCCAATAATCTGCATATTGATCTGACAATCCTTTTGGGTTTAAACCTAAATAGGAATAATGTGCCCAAAATAATGGTCCAATAGGGGCATCATCATGTTCGTAATAATCTAAAACTAAATCTTCATCATAATAGTGTTTTATCAGATTACTATGTCTCCATTTCTTGCCCAACCTTTATCATATACTTCTTTACTAATTGGATGTGTTGGTGAAGCAGCTGCTAAAACATACATAATCAAACATTCGTTATAGCCACCAACAGGAAAATTCATTTCCCAACCATATTCTGGTGACCAATGCCAGTACAATACATTTTCTCCATTTTTTGTGTACCAATTCCATTCTACTTCTTTCCAAAGTTTATCTATTTTGGCAGCTAATTCTTTTTCTTTTTCATTTCCATTTTTAAAATATTCAGAAACGGTTAATAAACCTTGAACTAAAAAAGCAGTTTCAACTAAATCGCCACCATTATCTTTTTTACTAAAAGGATATACTTTTCCTGTTTCACCATTTAACCAATGTGGCCAAGCACCATGAAAACGATCTGCTTTTTCGAGAAAGTCAACAATTTTAAATATCTGTTTAAAGCTTCTTCTCTGGTAATCCATTCTCTTTCTATTCCAACTAAAATAGCCATTAATCCAAAACCACTTCCTCCAGTTGTTACTGTATTTTTAGGAGAAGTAGGATAGATATCATCCATATGAAGACGTTCTCTGGCTAGACCAGAATTAGGTTCTGCACCTTCCCAAAAATAATTGAATGTTTGTTTTTGTATGGTATCTAATAATTGATTTTCTGACAATTCAGGTCTTGAAGTTGATTCAATTTGATTTTTTGCAACTTCTTTTTTATCTGAATTACAGTTATAAAAAAATGCTGCAAATAGTATTAATAAGAGACCTGATTTGTGGTTCATGAGTTTCAATTAGAAATAATTAAGAATTATTAGCTGCATTTCTTCTCAGAAATGCAGCTAATATATTAAAGACTAACTCAAAAAGGGATAAAAGACTCCAGACCTGAATTACAAAATATATCCTCTGGAGTCAATTAAAAACAAATAACTTATTCCGTCATTATTGCTTGTATTTCTTCAGTTGTTAGAACCTTATCAAATAAATATAGTTCATCTAAATAACTTAAATCAGATAAATGATTCCACCCTATAAATCCAGGTGCTCCAGATCCAATTGAAATATTCGTACAATTTGCCCAACTAATAGTTCTATCGGTCATATCTCCTGAATTTGACTGCAGCAACACCGTTAAAATAAATTTGAGTTGTAGTTTCTGAAACTGTAAATGCAATATGTACCCATTCTCCAGCAGTAACGTCAATCACATCTCCATCATTCCAAGCATCTCCTCCGTCAGTTCCAAGATGTAGTTTTATTCTTTGTTCAGTACCACTACCTTCTCTAAAAAGTCTAAAACCTGAAGTTAAATCGTTGTCCCCACCATTCATTGGAGGAGCAACGGTTAAAATACCGGATCTATCAGGATCAGCATTTACTTTATACCAAAAGGCACCACTAAATTGATTCTCAAATAAATTATCAATTGGGAAAGTTAAATAAGAATCTGTTGCACCAGCATAAGCATCAGAACCTACTGCACTTTCTCCAGCATAACCAGGTGTACCTACTTCAGTAGCATTCGAATTTGTTACCTTATTTACATAAGTTCCATCGAATGGAGCATACAAGGTTGCTCCATAATATGGTGGTTCATAGTCTCCTCCTAATATTGCAATTACTTCTTCGCCACTAAGTTCTTTATTGAAAAACCTTAATTCATCAATTGAGCTATTATCTGATAAGTGACCCCAATAACCAAAAGTATCTCCACCAGATCCTAGTGTAATATTCTCACAACCTGTCCAATCAACCGGTGCTGACATATCTGATGATCTCACTTCAACACCATTGAAGTATATTTTATTTTGAGTATCTGAAATGGTCATAGCAATGTGAACCCATTCACCAGCTGTCACATCAATGACATCTCCATCGTTCCAACTTTCTCCTGTACCTGTTCCAACATTTAATTTAATACGTTGTTCTGTAGGGCTACCTTCTCTAAATAATCTAAACCCTTGAGTTCGATTCTCATCTTCACCAACTACCAAAATACCTGCACGGTCTGGTGTTGCATCTACTTTATACCAGAAAGCTGCACTAAATTGATTACTTAATAAGTCTCCTGCCGGATGCGTTAAATAAGAATCTGTTGCACCTAAATAAGCTCCGGAACCTTCATATGATTCACTTGTAATTCCCGGTGTGCCAACTTCTGTAGCTGCAGTACTTCCAACTAAATTTATATAGCTGCCATCAAAAGGCATATAGAATGATTCTCCATCGTATTGTGGTATATATGGATTGAAGGAATTTATCATGATTTGAATATCGGCTTGTGATAGAGCTTTGTTAAAGACACGTAGTTCATCCAAATCACTGCTATCAGATTTATGATTCCAATAACTAAAGGTTTCACCTCCAGATCCAATTGTGAAATGGTCCAACACCAGTCCAATCAATTGGAGCTGATAAATCTGCACTATTCATTTCAATGCCATTGAAATATATTTTACTTTCAGTGGATGAAATTGTAAAAGCCACATGAACCCATTCTCCCGCGGCAACATCTATCACACCACCATCATTCCAGCTTTCTCCTGTACCGGTGCCTACATTCAATTTAATTCGTTGTTCTGTAGGACTACCTTCTCTAAATAACCTAAATCCTTGATTTCTGTCGTCTGCATCATCACCAACTACCAAAATACCTGCTCTATCTGGGTTTGCATTTACTTTGTACCAAAAAGCAGCACTAAATTCATTGCTTATGTAATCCTTCTGATGGAAATGTTAAATAGGAATCTGTAGTTCCTTTGTAAGCATTACTACCAGCATAGCTTGTTCCTGCAAAACCAGGTGAACCAACTTCATCGGCTAGATTAAACCCAATTAAATCTCTATAATCCCCATCAAAAGGCATGTATAGAACTTCTCCATCAAATATGGAATCATATGGTGGTTGCTTACTAAAATTAACTTCAGATGAAGTTGTTTTACCATCAATATCGGTTGCTGCAACAGTTAATATCATGATCTCCATCAACTAGATCATCATATGTAAATTCTTCTAAAGCCCTACGATAATCTATAAAATCACTGAAACTTTTTATTTCAGAACCGTCTAAAAGTATTGATATTGTACTAACTTCGATATCATCTGTAACTTCTATTTTCACATTAAATGAAGTAACTTCTTCAAAAACTTGAATAGTAGTTCCTTCAGTAGGTGAAATAATGGTAACTATAGGCGCTGTAATATCTGCACCGGGATCAACTTCGGTAATTGGATCTATACCATCACTACATGAAACTATGAGTAAAGTAAAAAATCCAATAGTGTATTTTAATAATTTTTTCATATTATTTATTTTAAATCAATTTATTTAATTCTCTAAAGGTAATGCATCAACTTGCGCTTGTGGATAAGGTAATAAGGCTTTATCTGGTGAAAAAGTTCTTCCATCATAACTTAACTCACTGTAATTTTCTGATCTAATCATATCATAGTAACGAATTCCCCATTCCATAGCTAATTCTGCAAATTTTTCATCCATTACTTCATCTTGTTGTTACTCCAGAAAGATTCGATAATCCAGCTCTGGCTCTAACCATATTTACAGCTTGATCTGCGGTAAGTCCAGTGCCACTGTCGCACCTCTGAGTTAAAGCTTCAGCATGCATTAATAAAACTTCTGCATAACGAATACAGATCATATTTTTACCTCCACCATAGTTATTTCTACCGTCTGTAAGTTGAATTGAAGGTAAATAGTGTTTTCCACTAGCAAACATGGCACGGGCATAATCATTTATTACATCTCCATCTCGGGGTTGTGTTAGATATCCAACCTGGTAATGATGGCATAGGCTGGATCTGAAGTTATTTCAGCAATACCTCTATCTGTAAACAATACACTTGTTTGCTAAACGGCTTGTTTCTCCTCTATCTAACATGAATTTAATATATTTTAAACTTGGCTCATAAAATCCCCAGCCACTCCGGCATTTTCTCTTGCAGGAGTCCAGTTTTGAGGTCCAAACGGTGCATATAAGTGATAAAATGTATCACCTGTGCCGGAATTATAATCAGAAAATTGCATTTCCAAAAGGTTTTCATTACTTAATTCACCTGGTTTTTTAAATAATTCATAAAAATCTGGATAAAGTGAAAACTTATTAGATGCAATTATAGCTCCCGTAGCATCTGCTACACCTTGATAATTTTTAAGTTCTAAATTAGCCAAGGCTTTCATTGCCAACGCTGTATATTTAGTAACACCGCCATTAACATCAGTACGTTCATTAGGACGTCAATCTGGTAATAATGGAATAACTTCATCCATTAGATCTGAAATGTATTGCATGACTTCATCTTTGGTTGCAACACCAGCTTCAATTTCAGCATCTGGAATAGCCGTATTTATTATAAAAATACTTCCCCATACTCTCGCAAGATTAAAGTGTAACCATGCTCTTAATACTTTGGTTTCAGCGATATACTGATCTGCTTTCGCAGCTTCGCTTGCGCTAGCAAATGCTTTATAATTCTCAATTAAATTAGCAGCATTATTAACACTTACAATATCTGAATAATGCAAGTTCCAAAGTGAATTATACATCCAATAGTCTTTGTTATAATTAAACAAATCTGTATTCGCATAATCCTGTTGATCGCCTAGACCACCAGCATTAACATCGTCTCCACGAACAGAAAGTAATAAATACTCTTCCCATCCTCTTGTTGCAAATGCATTATACGCTCCTACTAATGGAAGTATCATGTCATCTGTTTTTGTATAATCAATATCTCCGGTATTAAGTTGACCTTCCTGTAAGTCTAATTTATCATTACACCCAAAAAAGGTTACTGTAATTATAAATAGCGGAAAGCAATTAATTTAATTGCGTTTTTCAAATTTTTCATAATTCAATATTTTTATATTTTAATATTAACACCAAATGTATAAACCCCCGGTACTGGATAGGTTTGTCTGTCTACACCATCTGAAACTTCAGGATTAAATCCATTGTAGTTAAAGAAGGTAAATGGTCGATCTGCAGTTAAAGTTAATTTGGTTTCTGGCATGTTTTTACCAAATAGTTTTTCACCTTTAATAGTATACGCTAATTGAATGTTTTGAATTCTGAAGAAATCACCGTCCTCAACCCAAAAATTACTTAATTTTTGATTCCATCCTTTACGCAAGTCCTGCAGAAGAAGGGTAAGAATTACTTGTTCCTTCACCATGCCATCTGTTTATTGCTAAATCTGCATCCATATTAGTGTCTTGTGTAAAGATAATTTCACCACGTTTACGGTTTAAAATTTTGTTACCGGATTGACCATAGAAGCTAACAGAAAAATCAAAATCTTTATAGGAAATACCTAAATTACCACCATACATAAATCTAGGTAAATAAGAACCTAAAACTATGCGGTCATCATCATCAATAACACCATCTGGAGTGCCATCAGGCCCACTAATATCTTTATATATTAAATCTCCAGGAACTAAGTCCGTTTGCAACAGCAATTGGATCTGCATCTACTTGAGCTTGATTTTGATAAACACCAGCGGTTTCATACCCATAAAATGCTCTTACAGGTTCGCCTACAATTGTTCGTTGACGAAATTCTGCAGTACCTGCATCAATATATCCTCTTGGATCTGTAAGACTTATAGTTTCATTCTTTAAAGTTGTTAAATTAACTCCAACAGAATAACTAAAATCATCAGAAATTGTATTATTCCAATTTAATGCCAAGTTCTAAACCTTGGTTTCTTATAACACCTGAATTTCTCTCAACTGTCGCATTAATAATTGGCACAAATACCGGCATGATTGCATTGTTAGTGTCTCGGATATAATAATCTGCATCAACAGATAATTTACTATCAAACATGCTGAAGTTAGTACCAAAGTTCTTTTCTTCAATGACCTCCCAGGTATTATTTGTAAATGTTGAGGTTGAAGTAATTCCACCAGTTTGTACATCATCTATTCCTATTGATATTACATTAATGGTATTACTTCCAGCACTTGCGCCTACACTATCATTACCTAGTTTACCCCAACTTGCTCTTAATTTTAAAAAGTCGAATACTCCATTATCTTTCATGAAATGGTTCTTCTGTAAGTACCCAACCAGCACCCACTGAAGGGAAGTAACCCCAAGGATCTTTAGTAAATTTGGAAGATCCATCTGCTCTCATAGTACCGTATAACAAATATTTGTTCATATAATTATACGCTGCTCTGGCAAAATATGATACACCATATAGTCTTCCTCCAATATCATTATTTAAAGTAATTGAGTTTTCTTCAGCAAAATTTAAATACCAAGAGGATTCAAAATCTATTCCTGAAATATTTTGTCCATTAACTGATAACGCATGATAAGCTTCATCTCGGTAAGATGTACCACCCATAAGTGTTAAGTTATGATCTCCAAAAGAATCATTATAGGTCAAGATATTATCCCATATTTGATTTGAATAAGTATTTTGTGTTTTGGTTATTCCGGAAATTCTTTCAACATTATTACCTAAAGTATAAGGTAAGTTTACATAACGTTCATCAAATGCAGAAAAATCATGACTATACGTTGTTTTGAAGGTTAATTTATCTGGAATAATATCAGCCTCAAAATAAATATTTGTCAATAATTTTCTGATTTTTAATTGATTATTGCTGTATCTCATTGCAGGAAATGGATTTTGTGTGCCTCTATAGCCCAATATTTGTGCATTAGAATATCTAATAGGACCAGCTTCTGTATTTAACTCATCTATAACAGGCATAATAGGCACTGCAAAATATGCTTGAAACCAAGCGGCATTTTCTGCATTATATTTTGTGGCATTACTAAATACCATATTGACTCCAATTTTAAATCTGTCTGAAAGTTTAACATCTACTTTAGAACGAATATTAAATCGTTCGTATTCATTTTTCATATCTAAAATTCCCTCTTGAGAAAAATAGTTAGTCCCTACTGAATAAGTAACATTTTCACCTCCTCCGGCAACTCCAATACTATGACTTGATATTAAACCCGGTCTTAAAATTTCTTTAAACCAGTCTGTATTTACATCTGGAATATTAGGATTTACTCTGCTTCGACCGAAACGTTGCATTGCATTTAAAACAAACTGAATATCCGCATCTGATCCTGATTCATAAGCCATGGTAGTAAATTGCTCAGCATTAGCTAATTTAAGAACATTTTGCGCATATTGAAATCCTGTATATCCGTCATATTCAAATTGTGGTCTTTGTTCTAACTTACCTGTTTTGGTTGTAATAATTACAACTCCATTTGCAGCTCTTACACCATATATCGCAGAAGACGAAGCGTCTTTAAGAACCGTTACAGTTTCGATATCTTTATTATTTAAAAAATCAATATTACTATAAAACATACCATCAACTACATATAATGGATTGGAATTGTTTTCATTATAAGAACCAAGCCCTCTTAATCTTACTTTTGGAGAATCTCCGGGCGAACCCGCACTTACAACTTGAACTCCTGAAACTTTACCTTGCAAAGACTGCATGATATTTGATGAAGGTGTTTTTTCAATCTCAGCTGCGTTTAAAGTGCTTATTGACCCTGTTAAATCAGCTTTCTTTTGAGTACCGTAACCAATCAATACTATCTCATCTAATGCCTGCGTATCAGTATTCAAGGTAATATTAATTTGAGATTGGTTGTTTACGGTTACTTCAACCGTTTTAAAGCCTATGTAGCTAAACTCCAAAACATCACCTGAATTAACCGAAATTGAATAATTGCCGTCAAAATCGGTACTCGTTCCTCTATTAGTTCCTTTACAATTACATTAACACCAGGCAACGGTAAATTATCATCCGTGCTAGTTACATTACCATTTACTATCTTTTCTTGAGCCATAATACTGACTGACAAGAGAAGGAATAGTAGCAAATTGAATTTTGTTTTCATAAACTATTTGATTTAGAATGTTTGCATGTTAGTTAGTTTTAAATTTAAGGATTTTTATTGTGATATTCTTAGTTTTAAACAGTTTAAAATTATAATACTTCAAAAAATGATTGATAATTTCAAATCAATATTAGTTATTAAAATTACAAGGATAAATTGCAGAATAATTTTATGATTTTTATTAGTTTAATAGCACTTTTTGATACAGTGCAAAACAGATTTGTTATTTAATCTTAATTGTGGATTAAGCACCTGGTATTATTGTATCTGAGTAAACTATTTAATATAAAAAAAGCCTTACAATATTGTAAGGCTCTTTTATTGATATGGTCTAAATATTATTTTTCCCAGATTCCTTCTAATTCTTCTAAAGACCTGCCTTTAGTTTCTGGAATGAACTTGTAAGTGAATATCATTATAAAAATGATAAAGCCAACAAATATGAAATATGGTAAGGAACCATTCCAAAATTCATTTTTGTTCATACCACTTTCAGTGACCATTGGGAATGTTTGTGTTACAAAATAATTTGCTGCCCACTGAGCCGCCACAGCTACCGACATGGCAACACTCCTCATCTTATTAGGGAACATTTCTGATAATAATACCCAAACTACTGGTCCCATTGACATGGCAAAAGAGGCTATAAAAATAAGAACTCCAAGAAGAGAAATAAACCCTATGGCTTTTTGCTGTAAAGAGAATCCTAAAAGAAGGAACCCTAATATCATACCTAGAGAGCCAATATAAATTAATGGTTTACGACCGAATTTATCAACCGTCGCCATTGCTATAAATGTGAATATCAAGTTGATGAAAGCTAATAGCACTTGTTGAAGCAGTATGTCTTCTTTTCCAAAGCCCAATGCTTTTTCAAAAATATCAGAGCCATAATATAATACTGCGTTGATTCCTGTAAACTGTTGTAATATGGAAAGAACAGATCCTATAACAATAATGATCAATACACCTTTTTTAAAGTAATTTATTTTTGCAGATTCAGTATTAGTTCTGAGGGATTCTTGTATCTCTTCATTTTCCAGTTTAGCATTATCTTCTCCATGTATTTTAACCAAAACTTGCAAGGATTCTTCATTTCTACCTTTTAATGCAAGCCATCTAGGACTTTTTGGTACGATAAATAGTAATAATAAAAATGAGAGACTAGGTATTAGTTCGGACCAAAACATTCTTCTCCATCCAAACTGTAAATTTTCGGCTTCGGTCAGGCCGCTTCCTATGAAATAGGTTGCCAAGAATACCACAAAAAATCCTATTACAACAGCTAATTGATAGTAGGTAACCAAATTTCCTCGTTTCTTTGCAGGAGCTATTTCGGCAATATACATAGGTGCATTCATGGAAGCCACTCCAATACCTAAACCACCTATTAATCTGAAGAATACCAATAATGAAACAGATTCTGGAAGCATTGCGGGAAGTCCTGATCCCCATGCTGAAATCGTAAACAAAATTGCTGAAATGATTAAGGAGTATTTTCTTCCTATTTTTATACTAAGTGGTCCAGCTATTATGGCGCCTACAAAACAACCTATTAGTGCACTACCTACCACAAAACCCTGCATTGTAGCATCCAGAACAAAGTATTTAGTGAGGTAGAATTGAGCGCCATTAATAACTCCCGTATCATATCCAAATAGGAGGCCACCTAATGCTGAAACAGATGTTATGAGTAATAAAAATTTCTTTTGATTCATGTCGAGTTAGTTTTTAGTTAGAATATTCTTTCAAATTCTTCAAATTTAAAAGTATTAAAATAATACAATAAACTAAGCAAATTATAACAAATTGGTCAAATTAAATTTACTTGACTCTTAATATGCATCTAAATAATTAATAGTTTGGAATAATTTCGAGAGAATCAGATTTAAGAAGAATGGAATAAAATTTATAAGTGGCCTGTTTATTCATAGGGCCGAATTATTTTTTAATAAATTGACAAAAAAAAGACCAACTCAGGGAGTTGGTCTCTTCATTTTTCAGTTAAAGAATTAGTTGCCGATCTTTTTGGCAGCATCTTCTACTTTTTTAGCACCTTCTTGTACTGCTGCTTTAGCATCACCTGCCATGTCTTTAGCACCTTCAACTGCTTCACCAGCAGCTTCTTTTGCACTGTCCATAGCGTCTCCGGCTGCATCAGCCGCACTATCCATAGCATCGCCAGCTGCTTCAGCTGCATTGTCAACTGCTTCACCAGCTGATTCAGCCGCATTTTCAACAGCATCAGTTGCTCCTTCAGCCTTTTCTTTTACATCTCTACAAGAAGTAAATGATAAACTTAGAGCCAACATTAAAATAGAACTTAAAATAACTTTTTTCATTAGTTTTTGTTTTAGTGTTAATTATTAATTCTTAAAAACGCTGCAAGTAATAACATATTGGTTATTACTGCAATTAAAATTTAACATTTTTTTAGAATAACATCCATAAAATGCAAAATACATAGACTATTTACGTATATAATCAAGTATTTGGACTATTGCACCTATATTTTTTTCAATAAAAGAAGAATTTAAAGCACCGGTTTTGTTTCTGAATTTACTATCATTTATGAATTTGGCAATGGTAGAACTAAATTCAGATTCATTATTTATTGAAAAAACACCGCCATTATCAATCATTAATTTGGCTTCAGGGAATTTGTGATGATTTTTACCAATAATAATAGGTACACCAAACACGGCTGGTTCCAGAATATTATGCAGTCCTGTTGAGCCAATGGCACCACCAACATAAGCAATATCTGCATAACTGTAAACTTTTGAAAGAATACCAATCGTATCAACAATAAAGACCTTGAATTTATCCAATTGCTTTTTTTCCTTTTCTGAAAATAAAATACTAGGGAGTTTTATTTTTTTTTGCAAATCTGCAACCCGATTTGATCTAATGTCATGAGGTGCAATAATGTATTTTATGGGTAGGGTCGGATTTGAATTGATGTAATTGCAAATATACTCTTCACCTTCCGGCCAGGTGCTTCCTGCTACAAAGCATAGATCTTTTCCAATGAATTCTTCTATAAAAGTTAGCGTATTGTCAACACTCAGCTGATTGCTAACTCTGTCGAATCGTGTGTCACCTGATATGGTTACATTGTTAAGTCCAATTGATTTCAGTAATTTTTTTGAGTTTTCATTTTGAACAAAAAAATGTTCAAATGCTTTGAAGTATTCTTGCATCCATTTTCCAAATGGTTTAAAATAAATCTGATTGGATCTGAACAATGCTGAAATTAAAATGAGTCTAATCTTGCGTTTTTTTATCTCATTTAAATAATTGGGCCAAATTTCATATTTAACGAATATGATCAGGTCCGGATGGATCAAATTTAAAAACTTTTTTGCATTTTTCTTGGTATCCAATGGTAAGTAGACAACAATATCAGCAATTGGTGCATTCTTTCTAATCTCAAAACCGGAAGGTGAAAAAAAGGAGAGTATAATTTTATGTTTTGGATATATCTTCTTTATTTCCTCAAAAACAGGAAGACCTTGTTCATATTCGCCTAGAGATGCACAGTGAAACCAGATGCAAGAATCGTCTTGATTTATTGCACTTTCCAATCCTTTAAAAGTTTCCCTTCTTCCTGATACACCTAATTCAATTTTATGATTGAATAGCCCAATGAACTTAATCATAAAGCTCGCAAGATAGTATAAGAATATTGTAAACTGAAATCAAGTTAGTTTTCTTTGCTGCTAAAATACATTTCTTTGCAATAAATTCATTGCTTAATACTATGAATTTTGTAATTTCGCGTTCTATGAAAACAATACAAATGGTTGACCTTAAAGGTCAATATGAAGCTATTAAAGAGTCAGTAAATGCTTCAATTTTAGATGTAATAGAATCTACTGCTTTTATTAATGGTCCGAAGGTCCATGAATTCCAAAAGAATTTGGAAGATTATCTTGGAGTCAAGCATGTTATTCCCTGTGCAAACGGAACAGATGCATTGCAAATTGCAATGATGGGTTTAGGGCTGAAGCCTGGAGATGAGGTAATTACTGCAGATTTCACATTTGCTGCAACCGTTGAAGTTATAGCTTTACTGCATTTAACTCCTGTTTTGGTTGATGTGGATCCTAATGATTTTAATTTGGATATTGAAGCCCTGAAAAAAGCCATTACTCCAAAAACCAAGGCCATTGTACCAGTTCATTTATTTGGGCAAAGTGCCAATATGGAAGCAATAATGAAAATAGCTAAAGAAAATAATTTATTTGTTATAGAAGATAATGCACAAGCTATTGGAGCTAATTATACTTACAGCAATGGAAAAAAAGCGAAAACAGGCACTATAGGTCATGTGGGGGCAACATCGTTTTTTCCATCGAAAAATTTAGGTTGTTATGGTGACGGAGGAGCAATTTTTACAAATGATGATGAATTGGCTCATACCATTAGAGGAATTGTTAACCATGGCATGTACAGACGATATTATCATGATGTTATAGGCGTGAATTCTCGATTAGATTCTATTCAGGCTACTATATTAAATATTAAACTGAAGCATTTGGACACCTATAATAAGGCACGTCAGGAAGCTGCCAGAAAATATAACAAGGCATTTCAAGGCATCAAGAACATTGCAACACCAAAATTGTCCAATAGTTGCACAGAGATATGTTCTACTTGTGATTGTCATGTGTTTCATCAATATACTTTGAAAATAAAAGGAGTTGACAGAGATGCTTTAGCACAGCATTTAAATGAAAAGGGAATACCCTGTGGCGTCTATTACCCGGTTCCTTTGCACAGTCAAAAGGCATATAAGGATTCTAGATATAAAGAATCAGATTTTAAGGTGACCAATCAGTTGGTTAAAGAAGTGATTTCATTGCCAATGCATACAGAACTTGAAGATGATCAAATTGAATTTATTACAAGTACGATCATTGACTATTTAAAACATAATTAGAAATGATTAAACCTCAAGGTGAGGTTGCTTATTTTTCTTATTCGTTATTCCGGCAAGTAAGATGAATCCCATGCCTACCATGACTGATACATCGGCCATATTGAAAATACCGGTTTTAAAAATACCACCAAGGTCTATATGAAAAAAATCGGTGACTGAACCATATAGAATTCGGTCATAGAGATTCCCAATTCCACCCCCAACTATAAAGCTTAAACCTGTTATAGTGATTGTGTCAAGGTCTTTTTTAGTCAGCAAATAATGAAGAACCAGCAATAAAACAACAACCGGTAATATTAAAAGCAATAGAAGTTTGACTGTTGGATTCAGTTCACTTCCCATGCCTAAAAACGCTCCTGAATTTTCTACATTAGTCATTATGAATTTTTCTCCGATCAATTCAGTTTTGGAGCGAACATCCACATGATTTCTGACCACATTTTTAGAAATCTGATCACATCCAATATTTAGAATAATCAAGGAAAAAACAAGTGCAATTCGCTTGAATTTCATTTATGCCTGACTTTCTAAAGAAGCAGACATTGTTTCTGCATCACTATTAATCTTTTTAACCAATCCTTGAAGCACTTTTCCAGGACCAACCTCTGTGAATAAGGTAGCTCCATCTTTTATCATATTCTGAACAGTCTTGGTCCAACGCACAGGAGCAGTTAACTGCGAAATTAAATTGGCTTTTATTTCAGCTTCATCAATTACAGCTTTTGCAGTCACATTTTGATAAATAGGGCAATTTGGTTTATTGAATACTGTATTTTCGATGGCAGTAGCCAATTCTTCTCTTGCCGGCTCCATTAAAGGTGAATGAAACGCACCGCCAACTGGCAAAACTAAAGCTCTTCGAGCACCTTCTTGTTTTAATGTTTCACATGCTTTGTTTACCGCTTCAACTTCTCCTGAAATCACTAATTGTCCCGGACAATTATAGTTTGCCGCAACAACAATTCCATCAGTAGCAGCACATATTTTTTCAACAATATCATCATCTAATCCTAGTACGGCAGCCATAGTACTTGGCTGTAATTCACAGGCTTTTTGCATAGCCATGGCACGTTTATAGACCAATTTTAATCCGTCTTCAAAAGTTAGAGTTCCATTGGCGACCAATGCCGAAAATTCTCCTAATGAATGACCTGCTACCATATCTGGCTTAAAATTATCACCTAAGGTCTTTGCTAATATTACAGAATGCAAAAATATTGCTGGTTGGGTTACTTTTGTTTCTTTAAGGTCTTCAGCTGACCCTTGAAACATGAAATCAGTTATGTGAAAACCAAGTATTTTATTGGCATCTTCAAACAAGTGTTGAGCCATTTCTGATTTTTCATAAAGGTCTAGACCCATTCCTACGAATTGTGCGCCTTGACCCGGAAAAATATATGCGTTCATGTGTTTAAATTTTAATGCTGCAAAAATAGGAATTATTAATTAAGAACAGAAACATATCTAAATTCAACTGTTCGGTATTGTTTTTATGATCTTTGCCGGATTTCCTGCAATAAATACATCATCAGGAAAGCTTTTTGTTACAACGGAACCAGCACCAATCACAACATTATCACCAATAGAAACTCCCGGGCAAATCACTGCATGTCCACCAATCCAGACATTTTTACCTATGGATACCGGTTTGGCGAATTCGCGACCACTGTTTCTTTTTTTAGCTTCAATAGGATGCGTTGCTGTGTATATTTGAACATTGGGTCCTATCATGCAGTTATCTCCAATACTTACTTCCATAACATCAAGAATGCAACAATTAAAGTTAATGAAGACATTTTTTCCTGCTTTTATGTTGTACCCGTAATCACAATAAAAAGGAGGTTCAATAAATAGGTTGTCTTTGGCTTCTATTAAAAGCTTATAAAATAATTTATCGCGCTTTTGTTTATTATTTTCGTTGAGAAGATTGATTTCCTGAAAAAGCATTCTCGCATTAAAACGTTCTGCAACCAATTGACGATCCATAGGATCGTACATCTTGCCGGCCAACATTTTTTCTTTTTCGGTCATTTATAATCGAACGTAGGTTATATAAGAGAAATCATAAGCATGCTCTGCATCTTTTTTATGCGAAATATTGCTCACTTCTTTCCATTTTGTTTTATCAATTTTAGGAAAAAAAGTGTCGGCACCAAAATTCTCATGCACTCTTGTAAGTTCAATTTTATCTGCAATTTCCATAGCTTGTTCATAGATTTGTCCACCACCAATAATAAATGGTTGAGGGTCATCTTTAGCAATATTTAATGCTTCCTCCAATGATTTCACAACTATAACACCTTCAGGCACTTCGTAATCTTTCTGATTGCTAATTACAACATGAGTTCTATTGGGCAATAAATCCGGAAAGCTTTCAAAAGTTTTTCTTCCCATGATTATATGATGACCTGAAGTTAGCTCTTTAAAGCGTTTCAAATCGTCACCTAAGTGCCAGATCAATTTATTATCCTTGCCAATTGAATCATTTTCACCTGCGGCAACAATAATTGTAATTCCCGATTTTTCATCCAATGACTTTTTTTGTGCTTCACTTTCGACAATTTGAGGGGAGTCATTTTTTAATTTGGTTTTAATTTGATCAATTCGTGCTTGTTGCTTTCCAACTAATTTATCCAGTTGTTTCTGTTCCCATTCTTTACCCATAAATCTATTGGTAACAAAAACATTGAAAACATGATACAAGAAAATAAATAGCCAAATAAAAATAGCCGTTACAAACCAATCCT
This sequence comes from uncultured Flavobacteriaceae bacterium, assembly GCA_963827785.1. Taxonomy (GTDB): domain Bacteria; phylum Bacteroidota; class Bacteroidia; order Flavobacteriales; family Flavobacteriaceae; genus Site-B1. The sequence continues at coordinate 150,040 of CAWHCT010000020.1, forward strand.
GATTAAAGGGTCTGAAATCTTTACCATAAACCAAAACTTCATTTGCAATTATTAAAAATATTCCACCAATTAAAAAGATCACAAAATGAATGTATAATCGCTTTTTTTGCTTGATACGTCTTTGCGCATTTTCAATAAGTTCCAGTTGTTCTTTATCAATTTGAGGTTTGGCTTTCTTTTTACTGAACATATATTTGATTTTAATATAAAAATAGCATTTTTATTTATACAAGATCTTTTATCTATTTCCTTGAAAAACAGAAATATACGAAAACGTTATAGTCCAAAAAAACTTAAAATTGATCTAAAAAAATTATCATTACCACAAATTTACCCTTAATAAATTAGGTACTTTAAAATAATATAATTTCTTTTTTATGAAATTAATAATAATTGTAAATATTATATTTTTATTATAAAATATAGATAATTTGTTTTATACATTTGCAGCAAATTTAAAACCTATTATTATGGCTATTAAAAAGCAGTATTTAAAAAGCAAACCAGTTTGTAAAGTAACATTTTCTATAGAAGCAAAGGACGCAAAAAAAGTAACTGTTGCAGGAGACTGGAACAAATGGAGTGTTAAAGCATCTCCGTTGAAAAAATTAAAGAATGGTACCTTTAAAGGTACTGTTGATCTACCAAAAGACAAAACCTACCAATTTAAGTATGTTGTTGATGGTAATTACGTTAATGACAGCCAAGCTGATGAATATGTTTGGAATGATTTTGCATCATCAGAAAATGGTGTAATAAAACTGTAATTGATTTAAAATCGCATTAAAAAAGGCTTTCTGATTTCAGAAAGCCTTTTTTTTATACCGCAACAACACCTTTTATATGTGGATGCGGATTATAATCAACAAGTGTAAAATCTTCAAAATTAAAGTCGAATATATCTTTTATCTCCGGATTTAAGATCATTTTTGGCAATGGTCTTGGATCTCTGGATAATTGAAGTTGTAATTGTTCATAATGATTGCTGTAGATGTGAGCATCACCAAAAGTATGGATAAATTCACCGGGTAATAGATCGCATACCTGAGCCATCATCATGGTTAAAAGAGCATAGGATGCAATATTGAAAGGTACGCCTAAAAATATATCTGCGCTACGTTGATACAATTGACATGATAATTTACCGTCAGCAACATAAAATTGAAAAAAGGCATGGCATGGAGGCAATGCGGCTTTACCCTTAGAAACATTTTCGCTAAAAGATTTTGAAGTGTCTGGTAATACTGAAGGATTCCAGGCTGATACCAACATTCGTCTGCTGTCCGGATTATTTTTAAGGGTATGAATGACATCTTTTATCTGATCGATTTCATCGTTATTCCAGTTTCTCCATTGATGACCATAAACTGGACCTAGATCTCCATTCTCATCTGCCCAGGCATTCCAGATTCTTACTCCATTTTCTGTTAAATATTTGATATTAGTATCACCTTTTAAAAACCAAAGCAGTTCATAGATTATTGATTTTAAGTGTAATTTTTTGGTGGTTACCATTGGGAAACCTTCACTTAGATCGAAGCGCATTTGATAGCCAAAAACACTTTTTGTTCCGGTGCCTGTTCTATCAGCTTTTTCATTTCCGTTCTCTAAAACGTGCTTTACAAGGTCTAAATATTGCTTCATTTATAATGTTTTTTTCAAAGATTTAAAAGTAAAAAAAAGCTCCAGACCAATAAGGTTGAAGCTTTAAATTATATAAAAAAGTTATTAACGATTTTATCCAATGATCATACCTGCAATGGTAGCTGATAGTAGTGATGCCACTGTGCCACCAATTAGGGCTCTTAAACCAAATTCGGACAAAGTTTTACGTTGTCCGGGAGCTAATGAGCCAATACCACCAATTTGAATTCCTATAGATGCAAAGTTCGCAAATCCGCATAGCATATAAGTTGCCATAATAATGGATTTTTCGTAGTTGAGGTGAGTAACGCTGGCTACATTCTTTAGTTCTGCCAGTTGAATATAACCTACAAATTCACTGGCTGCTAATTTAATACCAAGAAGCTGTCCCATTAATGCCATATCTTCTGCGGCCACTCCTATTAACCACATTAAAGGTGCGAACAAATAACCAAGAATAAATTCCAGTGATAACTTAGAATAAGCAGTATTATTTAAGACCCATTCATTAAGGGTTGTGATATCTCCAACCCATCCTAAAATTCCATTGATCATGGCAATAAATGCCAGGAAAACCAATAACATTGCGCCAACGTTTACGGCCAGTTTAAGGCCTTCAGTTGTTCCATTAGCTATGGCATCCAGTATATTTGAGCCAATATTATCATGTGAGATCACAATTTCTGATTCAATTTTCTCTTCTTCAGGATAAAGCATTTTTGAAATAACAATAGCACCTGGTGCTGCCATAACTGAAGCAGTCAATAAATGCTTCGCATAGAATATTCTGAGTACTTCGTCATCTCCACCAAGAAATCCAATATAAGCAGCCAAGACTCCTCCGGCAACTGTAGCCATACCCCCAACCATGACCAGTAATATCTCAGATTTTGTCATTTTTTCCAGATAAGCTTTGATCATTAAAGGCGATTCTGTTTGGCCAAGAAAAATATTTCCTGCAACACTTAAACTTTCAGCCCCTGATATTTGTAAGGCCTTAGTTAAAAGCCATGCCAGTCCTTTGACAACTTTTTGGATGATACCTAAATAGAACAATACTGAAGTAAGGGCAGAAAAGAAAATAATTGTTGGTAAAATCGAAACCGCAAAAGTCATCAATGCACCTTCAATTTCTCCCGTTACAAAGGAAGCAAAAAGGAATTTTGTTCCCGCCATAGTGAAATCAAGAATGGAAACGAATATACCACCTACAAATTCAAAAATACTTTGTATAAAAGGCACTTTTAAAACTCCTATTGCCAGTGTTAACTGAGCAAACAGACCAAATCCAACTGTTCTCCAGTTGATTGCTTTTCTGTTTTTACTAAGTAAATATGAAAGAGTTAATAAGACGATCATTCCTAAAGCTCCTCTTAAAAGGCTATTCAAAGAGAATCCTTGGCTAGGGATGATCGTATTTATTGTTTCTTGTGCTAAAGATGAAGTGATTCCAAAAAAAATAGCTGTAATAGCTAAAATATTTTTTTTCATATTGAAAGGATGTTATCGTTTCGAGATCTCATCCCGAATTTTTGCAGCTGTTTCATAATCTTCATTTAAAACGGCTGTTTCAAGTAACTTATTCAATTCTTTTAAACTTTTATTAGTGTAGTTTTCTTTAGATTTTTCGGAAGCCGGTTCATCTGCCATTATTTCATCAACTAAGATTCCATCTTCTGTTGTTTCTTCGTCTTTATTTGGATTTACCTTTAAATAAATTCCGGCTTTATCAAGAATATTTTTATACGTAAAAATAGGAGCTTGAAAACGCAAAGCCAGTGCAATTGCATCACTGGTTCTGGCATCAATTATCTCTTCAATTTTATCACGTTCACAAATTAAACTTGAATAGAAAACACCATCAACCAATTTATGGATTATCACTTGTTTAACAACAATATCAAACCTATCGGCAAAATTTTTAAAAAGATCATGAGTTAAAGGTCTGGGAGGTTTTATTTCTTTTTCAAGAGCTATTGCAATTGACTGAGCTTCAAAAGCTCCAATAACAATTGGTAATTTTCTGTCACCATCAACTTCATTCAAAATTAGCGCATAAGCGCCATTTTGTGTTTGACTATAAGATATTCCTTTAATATTAAGTCTTACTAAACTCATAATTTACCTACAAAAGACTGTTTAATTTAGGACTTTACCAAACCTAAATTAAATTAATTCAAATTTTATTAATGATAAAAATCAAATGGTTCAAATAGTTAATTGATAACTAAAAAGTGATAAAGCAAGCAGGTCAGTCTTACTATCATAAGTACAATTTATAAAAAATTATGCGTTTTGTAGTTTAAATTCTTTTAATTTTTCTGTTAGTTTAGGAACAACTTCAAAAGCATCACCAACAATTCCATAATCTGCGGCTTTAAAGAAAGGTGCTTCAGGATCTGTATTAATGACTACTTTTACTTTAGAAGCATTAATACCTGCTAAATGTTGAATAGCACCAGATATTCCAATAGCAATATAAAGGTTAGAAGCAACTGGTTTACCTGTTTGACCAACATGCTCACTATGTGGTCTCCAACCTAGATCTGAAACTGGTTTTGAACAGGCTGTTGCAGCACCAAGTACATCGGCTAATTCTTCAATCATTCCCCAATTTTCAGGACCTTTTAATCCTCTTCCTGCAGACACCACTATTTCGGCATCTGCAATTGTTACTTTATCGGTAGCCTTATCAACAGATTTAACGGTTACACCGAAATCAGGAATAGTTGGTGAAAAGTCTTCAGCAGCAGCTGAAGCAGAATTTTCAACCAGACCAAATGCATTAGATGATAGAGCTATGATCTTGATATCAGTATTTATTTGACAGTGTTCATATGCTTTATTGGTAAAAGATGTGCGTTTAACAGAAAATGGGGAAGTGCTTTCCGGCAAGGAAACCACATTTGAGACCAATCCCGCATTTAATTCAACAGCCAAAATGGGTGATAAATATTTACTGTTAATACTTGAACTTACTATAACAACTTTTGAACCTTCCTTTTCCGCAGCCTGCTTAATAACATTTGCATAAGAATTGGCATTATAAGAATCTAATTTTGGATTAGAGACTTTTAGCACTTTATCGACGCCATATTTTCCTAATTCGGATGTGTCATTGGCATTAATTGTAATAGCTGTTATTGTTGTACCCAATTGATTTGCAATTGCTTTAGCATAGGAAGCAACTTCTAAAGCAACTTTTTTGAATTTTCCTTGATCTGATTCTGTATATACTAAAACTGACATATATATTTTCTTTTTTTATCCTGAACTCGTTTCAGGGTCTGTTTAAATATTTTTTTAATTTCAAAAGATTCCGAAACAATTTCGGAATGATCTAGTTTTTACCTAGATCACTTTAGCTTCGTTATGAAGTAGGTTTATTAGTTCATCTATATTATCAGCACTAATTAATTTAATTGCACCTTTGGCTGCTGGTTTTTCAAATTTTACCGAACTTGTTTCAGGGTTAGCATCAACCGGATCCAAAACATTGAGTGGTTTTTGCCTAGCCATCATGATCCCTCGCATGTTAGGAATACGTAAATCACTTTCTTCAACCAATCCTTTTTGACCACCAATGACCAGAGGTAAAGATGCAGTAACAATTTCTTTTCCACCGTCAATTTCTCTTGAAACTGTTGCTGTATTTCCTTCTACTTCAATACCAATACAATTGGTTACAAAATTGGCATTGGTCATGGCAGCAACCATTCCCGGAACCATTCCTCCATTATAATCAATGGATTCTCGTCCTGCAATTATAAGATCATAACCACCATCTTTTACAACTTTTGCCAATTGTTTAGCAACGGAAAATCCATCAGTAGCAGGTGTATTCACTCTTATAGCCGAATCTGCACCTATTGCTAATGCTTTACGTAATGTTGGTTCTGTTTCTGGACCTCCAACATTTACAACATCGACGGTTGCACCTTGTTTTTCCTTGAACCACATGGCTCTGGTAAGTCCAAATTCATCATTTGGATTAATCACAAATTGCACTCCAGTAGTATCAAATTTTGTATCTCCATCAGAGAAATTGATCTTGGATGTAGTGTCTGGAACATGACTAATACAAACTAATATTTTCATTTTTTCTATTTTTTATATTGGCTAAAAATAGCTTGTTAAAATCTTTAATAAATGTATTGAATTTCAAGTTCACGAAGATAATTAATTAAATCTAAATTTCCTATGCACGCATAATAAATTTTAAACATTTCTTTTTAAGATAGTTGTCATTTTATTGTTATTTTTGCTCTTTATAAAAATTAAAATAGATGAAGACTATTCAATTTAGAGAAGCAATATGTGAGGCCATGAGCGAGGAAATGCGCAGAGATGAAAGCGTTTATTTAATGGGTGAAGAAGTTGCTGAATATAATGGTGCTTACAAGGCTAGTAAAGGTATGTTAGATGAATTTGGTGCTAAACGTGTTATAGATACACCTATTGCAGAACTTGGGTTTTGCAGGTGTTGCTATTGGTTCGACAATGACGGGTAACAGACCAATTGTGGAATACATGACCTTTAATTTTTCTTTGGTTGGAATAGATCAAATCATAAATAATGCTGCAAAAATCAGACAAATGTCTGGTGGACAGTTTAAATGTCCGATTGTATTTAGAGGTCCAACAGCATCAGCAGGTCAATTAGGCTGCAACACATTCTCAAGCTTTTGAAAGTTGGTTTGCCAATACACCCGGACTAAAGGTTATTGTACCATCAAATCCTTATGATGCTAAAGGGCTTTTAAAATCCGCAATTCGTGATGATGATCCAGTAATTTTTATGGAAAGTGAGCAAATGTATGGTGATAAAGGAGAAGTTCCTGAAGGAGAATATACTATCCCAATTGGTGTGGCTGAAATAAAAAGAGAAGGTACAGATGTGACGATTGTTTCTTTTGGTAAAATTATTAAAGAAGCTTATAAAGCAGCTGATGAATTAGCAAAGGAGGGAATTTCTTGTGAAATAATAGATCTTCGCACAGTTCGTCCAATGGATCGTGAAGCTATCGTAAAATCAGTTAAAAAAACAAACAGATTAGTGATTTTAGAAGAAGCCTGGCCTTTTGGAAATGTTTCAACAGAAATTACTTATTTGGTTCAATCTGAAGCGTTTGATTATTTGGATGCACCAGTTGTAAAAATAAACACAGCTGATACTCCGGCACCTTACTCACCAGTTTTATTAGCAGAATGGTTACCTAACAGTAATGATGTTATTAAGGCGGTAAAGAAAGTAATGTATAAATAAATAGTAACATTTTGCGTTATATAGACTTCATTAGCACAGTTGTTGATGAAGTTTTTTTTAATATGAACAAATTTCTACTTTTACCTGTATTTTTCTTATTTTCAACTTATTATCTAACTGCCCAAACAAAAGTAAGCGGTTATGTTGTTGACATCAACGACGATCCTGTTGCTTTTGCTTCCGTCTTATTTAAAAACTCTACTACCGGAACCATAACTAATGAGAACGGGCGGTTTTATCTGGAATCTAGCGAGACCTGGGATATTTTAACCATATCATTTATTGGCTATGAACCAGTACAATTAGAATTGTATAAAAAAGTTAACTATGACATTAAAATAGTCTTGAATGAGATTTTTGAATCTTTGGATGAAATAGTAATAGTCACCGGGAAACAATCAAAAAAGAATAATCCTGCTATTGATATCTTAAGAAAAATTTGGGATCAAAAACGTAAAAATGGATTGAATCAATTCAACCAATATCAATATAATAAGTACGAAAAAGTAGAATTTGACCTAAATACAATTGATAGTGCCCTAATTAAAAGCAAGTTATTCAAGGGAATGGAATTTATATTTACCGAAGTAGATACCTCCAACATAACAGGAAAAACCTATTTGCCCATATTCTTAAATGAGGCTGTCAGTAAGGTTTATGGAGATAATATCTAGCAAAGAAAAGGAAGAATTAAAAGGCAATAAAAATTCAGGATTTAGTGAAAATCAAACCATAATAGATTTTGTTGATGACTTATATTCAGATTATAACGTGTATGATAATTATTTAAAATTCTTTGATAAGAGTTTTGTGAGCCCATTGTCCAGAACCGGAATTAATACTTATAACTATGTATTGGCAGACAGCTCATTTATTGATAACAAATGGTGTTACAATATAATTTACTATCCAAGACGAAAAAATGAACTGACCTTTAAGGGGGATTTTTGGGTTGCCGACACGACATTTGCTGTAAAGGAAATCAACTTACAAGCTTCTAAAAGTGCCAACATTAACTGGGTCAAGGAAATATACATTGAACAGGAATTTGAAGTTCTCAATGATTCGGTTTTTTTGATAAAACGAGATTATTTTATGTCTGATTTTGCCCTGAATAAAAAGGAAAGATCAAGAGGCGTTTATGGTAAAAGAACCACCTTGTATGACAACTATGAATTTGATATTACAAAAGATCCAAAATTCTATGATGAAGAGGTCTATAGTTACAATGCCGATGTTTATGACCAAGATGATAATTTTTGGAGAGAAAACAGATTAGAAATTTTAAACAAGGACGAAAAAGGGGTCTATAAAATGCTGGATACCCTCAAAACAGTTAAAAAATTCAAACAACTTTATAACTTGGGCAGTATTCTATCTTCAGGATATATTGAATTTAATACCCTACCTCTTGACTATGGTCCTATCTTTTCCACATTTGGATTTAATGATGTAGAGGGCATTAGAATTCGCGCAGGTGGAAGAACCTACTTTGGAAGGAATGATCTGTGGCGATTGGAAGGGTTTACGGCCTATGGATTTAAGGACAATAAATTTAAATATGGAATCTCAGGTAAGTGGCTTATTGACAAGAAGAATAGAATAATAATTGCTGGAGGGAATCGTCGAGATGTTGAACAAATAGGAGCAAGTTTAACAACTTCTACAGACGTTTTAGGAAGGAGCTTTGCCTCATCTGCATTGGTGGGAACAGGAAGCAATGATAAACTTACTAACATCAATTTGTCAACTTTAACTTTAGAAATTGAACCGGTTAAAAATTTAATTTTTAGGATAGGAGGTAATTACAGGACATTGGAATCAGCCTCGCCAACATTTAGTTTAAATTATTTTGACAATGACTCAGATAATGGCATTTCTTCTGAAATTAAACAATACGAATCAACTTTGTCAATCTCATATTTTCCGAAAAGGAAAATGACAGGCTTTGGTGTGGAACGTTACCCGGCAAATGATGATTTTGCCAGATTGTTTGCTCAGGTAAGTCTAGGTGATAAATATATGCTGAATGGAGATTTTGACTATACGAAACTGCAATTTTCATATTTACAACCATGGCAAATAGGAGGATTTGGCAGATTGTTTTCCAATCTAGAAGTTGGAAAAACCTTTGGAGACGTACCTTTAGGGTTATTAAGTGTTATTCCTGGAAATCAGTCTTATTTTTCTATATACAACAGTTTCTCACAACTGGACTTCTATGAATTTGTAACCGATACTTATGCCTCTTTACATTTGGAACATAATTTTAATGGCAGATTCTTTTCAAGAATTCCTTTTTTAAGAAAACTGAATTTAAGGGAGATAGTTGGTATAAGAGGAGCGTGGGGAAGTATTTCTGATGAAAACAAAGCTCTGAACGCTTCAGGATTAATTTATGAATCCCCAAGTGATGAAATTTACTGGGAGTACAGTTTTGGAGTTGGTAACATCTTTAAGATCTTTAGGATAGATTTTAATTTTAGAGGTAATTATCTGGATAATCCTGATGCCAGAAAATTTGGTGTAACAGGAAGTTTTGGATTTCATTTCTAAACAAAGTTAAATAAGTCTTATTCCACAATCACATCTAATGGGATAGTCTGCATATTACCTAATTGACGCAGCATTTTAGTATGAGCGGATATCGCTGAAAAGAAAGTTTTGTTTGAATTATATGGAATATCATATTCTCTCGCTGTATCCACAACTATCTTTGATAATTCTTTATAATGCACATGACAAACTCCAGGTAATAAATGGTGTTCAATCTGATAGTTCAATCCTCCTATCAACCAACTGAAAAGTTTACTCCCAGTAGCATAATTACTTGTTGTCGCGAATTGATGGGTATACCAGTCTCCGGCAATAAGGCCATTTTCATCAGGTAAAGGAAATTTGGAGTCAGGTGTAATATGTGCAACCTGAAATACAATACTTATTAAAAGTCCGGTAACAAAATGCATACTTAAAAATGCCATTAAAATGATCCACCATGGTAAATCAACCATAAACATTGGTAAAATTAGTGCATATGAATAGTAAAACAATTTCCATCCTGTAATACTAAAAAGGGCATTTCTGAATTCATTTTTTTCAATTAAAAACCCCATATTATGATATCGGTTTATCCTAACAAAATCTTTTGTTGTAATCCATGATATAGTAGCCAAACAATAAAAAAACCAGATATAGATATGCTGAAACTGGTGAGTCCAATATTTTTTGGCATGTGGTGAAAATCGAAGAAAAAATGGCGCATTTATATCATCATCAGAATGTTCAATATTGGTAAAAGTATGATGCAGTATATTATGTTGAATTCTCCAAACTGTAGCGTTTGCTCCAATGAGATTGAAGGTGTAACCTATAAACTTATTGATCTTTTGATTACTTGAGTATGATCCATGAATCGCATCATGTGCAACACCCATGCCAATTCCGGCCATGCCGAGACCACTTGTTATGTACAACAAAAAAAGAATCCATGGGATTGTTATAATTCCAGTATTTATAATAATCAATGGAAGAAAAAATATGCTAAGCATTAAAACAGTCTTACCCACCATACTGGTGTTGGCATGTCTGTCTAGTTTATTGGTTTTGAAATAGAAGTTAACTTTTTTTCTTAAAGTTTTGGAAAATGCAAGACCTGTTTCTTTTGAAAATTTCGGATGTTCGATTTGATCTATGTTTTGATTAATAAAAATTTTAATGCGTAATAGTCATTAAAATACTGGGAAGATCAAACAATCGATTAAAGGAAAAAGATTAATAAAAAGAAAGATACCTAGTTATTTAACTTTGGTAAAGATAGCTTAAATTGTTAAGACATAGTCTATTATGAGGTTTAATTATTAATTGCTGGCTGCAATTACTATATTTTTTCAAAGACTAAACGGTAATGATCCATGACTTCATTTTCAAAACAAACCCTGTTGGGGCTTACTTTAAAGACAGCTACAAGATGTCTGAATTCCTTATCAAAAATATATCTGGGAATAAGAGATAGATATAACAAATACTTTTTCAAATTAAACTTCCTGAACTTTTTTCTCCACTGGCCTATGGTTTCAATATAATCTAATCTGCCGCTGCTTTGAGAAATTAATTTAAAATGAGGTTCAGCATTTCGTATTACCATTTCAGGGCCATAAGGAAGCCATGAACCCGGGAACTGTTTTACCATTAAAGCCATAATATAAGCCGTGGATCCTTTATCTGCATGTACATCCAAATCTTCAAAATCAATCATATTTTTACTGAAAGTCATGGTTTGCATGTAAAAGCGTCCTCCACTGGGCAAGAGGCCATACAAAGTTTGGAAAAAATCCGCATAAACCTTCTCCTGTTTACCTTCCTTCCATTCTTCGACAGAACAGAAATGTTCTAATCCACCTATACATGTAATGGCATCAAAAATGCCATAGTCTTCTGGTTTAACATAACGACAATCTTTTACCAAAACATTAAACCCATTTTCCCGGCATGCGTCTGCTTGCCCTTGTGATAATGTCAAGCCAATACTTGAGGCCTCTCTTTCCTGAACAATATATCTCGTAAAAGGTGCCCAGCCACAGGCCATATCCAGTACTTTGCTGCCTTTTTTAATATTAAGACTATCGGCTATAAATGTGTGTTTTGCTTTTTGAGCTTCCTCCAGAGACATAGAAAAATTGCCATCATATTTTGCACCACTATAATCTCCTGTTTCTCCCATGCTCAAACGGAAAATTTCGTCGATGGTTGAATACGTAAAATCTAAATCTTTTTTTTCTGCCATTTTCCATTCATTACTCAGCTGAATTTTTGAAAGTTACGTATTATATTTTTGTCTATTTTTTGGTCGGCTTAAAAAAGTCTTTAGGTTCAAGTCTGCAAACATCAATCATTTCAATGGCATAATCTAAAGTGCCAAGATCTTTATCCACATTATTCGTCCCCATACTAAACCTAACACCAGCTTCTTTTGCTTTTTTGATAAAAGTTGCAGATGGAATTTTATATCGGGCATTTATTTCTATGGCAATATTATTTTGCACAGCTGCATGGATAATCTTATCCATACGTTTTTCGGTCCAAAGAGAATCATATTCCGGTTGTAGAACATCCGGTAAATAAGTTGAATTTACATAAATATCAATTGGTTCATTTTCCATGACACCAACAATTTGATCAACCAGCTGATCCATAAAATCATCTTTATCATCAACAAAAACTTCCTCAGGCATCCAAAGTCGCATTCGTCTACCTTTGTTATCTGTCCAGGTCATTGCATCAGTAAAAACATAATCAAAAGTTTTAATGTTTTCTTTTGAGAACATATTCACCCATTCTCTGCCTTCAGCTTGCATTGCCATATAAACCGGATAATCTTTGTAGATATTATAATTTGCTAAAAGTGTTGAGTCGTTCGTTATTGGAAATCCAACTCCGGCATTGAAAGCTACACCATATCCAATTCCGGTTTTTTTGGAATGATCCAATAATTCATCCATAGTCAATCCGCCTTTTAAGTGAGCGTGATAATCTACAATATCATAACCTGATTCTTTGAGTTGAGCTATTTTTTTTATCGTTTCGATTTTAGCCGACTCACTTTCATTTTGTGCAGCTTCTTTGTCTGATTTAGATTTGCAACCAAAAAATAAAAAGACTAAAGTTATAACTATGAAAGATTTAATATAATTCATGGAATAATAATTTACTTGTAAAATTACAGAAATGATATTGAATGTGGCTTGAATAAAAGTAAGATCTTTTTAGTTGCTCATCCTTAAAAGGTTACTTACATTTGCAGCCCAATTAATAAATAAAAATATGAAAAAGAAAACAGAAGTTACTTTTGATGTATTGATTGAAATTCCAAAAGGTAGTAGAAATAAATACGAATACGATTTTACGTTACATAAAATACGTTTCGATAGAACATTATTTTCTTCCATGATGTATCCTGGCGATTATGGATTCATTCCAGAAACATTAGCCCTTGACCAAGACCCTTTAGATGTGTTGGTATTAGGAACAGAACCTACTTTTCCAATGGTGGTGATGGAAGTAAGGCCTATTGGTGTGTTTCATATGACTGACGAAAAAGGACCAGATGAAAAGATTATCTGCGTCCCTGTTGATGATCCAATTTGGAATAAAAGAAAAGATATTTCACACATCAATTCACATAGAATTAAGGAAATAGAACATTTTTTTCAAGTTTACAAAGATCTGGAAGAAAAGAAAGTTGATGTTGGTGGTTGGGGAAATGCCGAAGAAGCAGTTCAAATTTACAGAGAATGTGTTCAGCGATATGAAGATAGTGAACACAAGAAGAAAAGGACCTTTACAATTTAAATATTATATATAAAAATAAGGATTAAAAAATTAAGCCATCTTTTAATTAGAGGTGGTTTTTTTTATCTTTTTTAATTTATTACTTTTAGTCGATTAAAATTTTAATTAACTAACAATTTATCAAATTAATATGGAATTATTTGTAACACTTTTACCTGCATTTGGTGTATTAGCTCTGTTGTTTGTCTGGATCAAAAATAAATGGGTTACCAAACAGGATGTAGGAGATGAGAAAATGGCAAACATTGCAAAATACATTGCTGATGGCGCCATGTCTTTTCTAAAAGCTGAGTATAAAATTTTAGTGATTTTTGTAGCAGCTGTTGCAATTTTGTTATTCTTTAAAGGAAACTCTGAAGAAGGATCTCATGGTATGGTTGCCTTGTCGTTTGTTGTAGGAGCTTTATGTTCGGGATTAGCCGGTTTTATTGGTATGAGAGTTGCTACTAAGGCAAATGTAAGAACTACACAAGCTGCAAGAGCTTCACTTGGCAAAGCATTGGAAGTTGCTTTTGCCGGAGGTTCAGTAATGGGACTTGGAGTTGTTGGATTAGGAGTGTTAGGATTGAGTGGGCTTTTTATGATCTATCAAAATATTTGGCCAGGAGCAGATAATATTCCAATGGTGTTGAATGTTTTATCAGGCTTTTCATTAGGAGCCTCATCAATAGCATTATTTGCCCGTGTTGGTGGAGGTATTTATACAAAAGCAGCCGATGTTGGCGCCGATCTTGTTGGTAAGGTAGAAGCCGGAATTCCGGAAGACCATCCGTTGAACCCTGCAACAATCGCCGATAATGTAGGAGATAATGTGGGTGACGTAGCCGGAATGGGAGCGGATTTATTCGAGTCATTTGTCGGCTCTATCATTGGTACTATGGTTTTGGGAGCATTGATAATTACTCCTGAATTTAATGGTCTTGGAGCAGTTTATTTACCTCTTGTTTTAGCGGCAACCGGAATTATAATGTCTATCATAGGAACTTTTTTTGTAAGGGTTAGAGAAGGAGGCAGTCCTCATAAAGCACTTAATTTGGGAGAGTTTGGTTCAGGAGCCTTAATGATTGTCGCCTCATATTTTTTAATAAATGCTATGATCCCTGAGAGTGTAGAAGGTTTACCTTTTGGATCCTTGGGTGTTTTTATGGCAACCCTTGCTGGCTTGATAGCTGGTTTTTTTGTTGGAAAAATAACTGAGTATTATACAGGAACAGGAAAAAAACCCGTCATTTCTATTGTCAGACAGTCGGAAACAGGTTCTGCAACAAATATTATTGCCGGATTAGGAGTTGGTATGATGTCAACAGCTATTCCAATTTTACTCATAGCAACTGCCATTATTGTATCTCATTACTTTGCCGGACTTTACGGTATTGCAATAGCAGCAGTAGGAATGTTAGCAAACACTGGAATTCAATTAGCAGTAGATGCTTATGGACCAATTTCTGATAACGCTGGTGGAATTGCTGAAATGGCTGAGTTACCAAAAGAAGTTCGTCAACGCACTGATAAATTGGATGCGGTTGGAAATACAACTGCGGCAATTGGGAAAGGTTTTGCCATTGCTTCAGCAGCATTAACCGCTCTTGCCTTATTTGCGGCTTTCATGAAAACGGCAAATGTTACGGCTATTGATGTGTCTCAACCAGATATTATGGCAGGATTGTTAATAGGAGGAATGCTGCCATTCGTGTTTTCAGCCTTATCTATGAAAGCAGTGGGTCGAGCAGCTATGGCCATGATCGAAGAGGTCAGACGTCAGTTTAAAGATATACCACAATTGAAAGCTGCTTTAGAAGTTATGAGAAAATATGATTCAGATATGTCAAAAGCTTCTGCTGCCGATAGAAAAATATTTGATGAAGCACATGGTTATGCGGAATACGAAAAATGTGTAGAAATATCAACAAAAGCCTCTTTAAAGGAAATGGTTTTCCCAGGACTTTTGGCTTTAGCGGTACCAGTAGCAATTGGTTTTATTGGTGGAGCAGAAATGCTGGGTGGTTTGTTAGCTGGAGTAACAACGGCAGGAGTTTTAATGGCTATCTTCCAGTCAAATGCTGGTGGTGCATGGGATAATGCTAAAAAGATGATTGAAGAACAGGGACGTAAAGGAACTGCTGCTCATAGAGCAGCCGTTGTAGGAGATACGGTTGGAGATCCTTTTAAGGACACTTCGGGGCCTTCTTTAAATATCTTATTGAAGTTAATGTCTGTAGTGGCTTTGGTTATAGCACCAAGCATAGCTTTGGATGCTTCAGGAACTATGGCTGTAACAGAAAACATACAAGTTTGGGTTGATGAAAATGGAGAAGAACATATAATAGAAGGAGAGGATGTTATGTTTAAGGATGGAGCAAAAGAGATGGAAAAAGAAGTAAAAGTTAATGTCCAGAATAATGATGATGGTACTGCAAAAGCAGTTGTAACAATAACTACAACAGAAAATGGTGAAAAGGTAACTAAAGAGGAATTTTTTGAAGGAACCATGGAAGAGGTTGAAGCAAAACTGGAAGCCTATAAATCGAAAGAAGGAAATGTTAAGATCAAGACCAAGAAAATAATAAAAGAAATTGAAGAGGTTGAAGAATGATCAATGACTGGTATAAATAAAAAACCACGCGATTTGCGTGGTTTTTTATGTTCTATAATTTGAAGTTATTTAAATAAGCCAAAGATTTCAGCATCTATCTTATTGATTATACTGCCAAGGTCTTCAGGATTAGCAACAAAATCAAGTTCATCTACATCAATAATTAATAAATTTCCTTTATCATAACCATGTATCCAGGCTTCATAACGTTCATTTAATCGACTTAAATAATCAATACTTATTGAATTTTCGTATTCTCGTCCACGTTTATGAATTTGTTCTACTAAATTCGGAATTGAACTTCTTAAATAAATTAGAAGGTCCGGACCTTGAACTAAAGATTCCATGAGGTCAAATAACGTTTTGTAGTTTTCAAAGTCCCTATTCGTCATCAAACCCATGGCATGAAGGTTGGGCGCAAAAATATGAGCATCTTCATAGATGGTTCTATCTTGTATGATCTCCTTGCCACTTTTTCTTATTTGTAAAACCTGTCTGAAACGACTATTTAAGAAGTAAACCTGTAAATTAAAACTCCATCGCTCCATTTGATTATAGAAATCATCCAAGTAAGGATTGTCTACCACATCCTCTAATTGTGATTCCCATTTATAATGCTTTGCCAGAAGTTTTGTTAGTGTTGTCTTTCCTGCGCCAATGTTTCCTGCAACTGCAACATGCATAGTTAATTAATTTTTAATTGGTATTTATAAAGAAATTCGTTGTCGTAAATATACAAGGTTTCATCGTTTACAAAAAATGCATTTATTAACAATTTTGGCAGTTGAATTTCTACGGGTGCAGAAGCATTGTTCTTAAAAAAAAATAATTTATTGTCTTTTTGTAAAACCAAGTTTTCATTCATATTGTATAAACTTGTAAATCCTTCATTTTTTAATTTTAAAATATTGATCCCAAAGTAATTGTAAGTATATAAATAATCTTTAGTCAGTAACCAGCAGTAATTATAATTACTTTTCATATCCAGAACTTGAGATTCTGCTGGCAAGGTCTGTGCTTTTGTCTTGTTAGATTTATAATCAAAAAGTTCCAGTTGTTGAGTATCCTGATTGAAGATCCATATGGTATTGTCATATCCGGTTGAGATATGTGAAACATTCTTATATAATTTATTGGCATTAAAATCAATTTTATAAATTTCGGCTAACCGATTATCCAAGATTATAACCGAATTAAAATCTTTATAGAATACATTGATCTTTAAAGGGTTAAAAGTATTGATGGATTCAATATTACCCAATTGTATATTATTGTAATTAATAATCTTTTCAGAAGTTTTTTTAATCAGGGAGTTGTTTACCAAAAAATAGGACGCATTAAAATTATCCAAGCCAATTAAACTATTATCTTTTATAGGAGTCTTACTAAGAAACGTAGTTTCCAGTATTGGCTTTGTTTGCGAAAAACAAAGCAGAAATAAAATGCAAAAAAAGTATTTCATATCAGCAAATTACGAAAATAAAGTCGAATAAATAATTATGATAATTTTAATAGACTATACGATCATTAAGTTTATTTTTGAACTAATAAACATCACCATTTATAATGAGAAAGCTAATTAATTCATGCTCAATTTTGTTCTTTTTATTAATTTCTTCAGTCTATTCCCAAAGTGATTTTCAAGGAAAAGCATATTACGAAAGCAAGACTTCCATGGATATGGATTTTGGAGGAAGAGAAATGAGTGAAGAGATGAAAAAACGTATTGCTGAACGCATGAAAAACATGTTTGAGAAAACGTTCATTTTAACATTCAACAAAAGCGAATCAACCTACAAAGAAGAAGAAAAACTGCAGGCTCCAGGTGGTCAGGGAGGTGGATTTAGAATGATGGGAAGTTTAGCAGGAGGCCTGCAATATAAAAATGTAAAAGATGGGAAATTATTGCAGGAGCAGGAATTCTTTGGCAAGCAATTTTTAATTAATGATACTTTGCCCAAATTGGAATGGAAAATGTCCGGGGACACTAAACAAATAGGAAACTATTTATGTTATAAGGCAACAGCTATAAAAAAAGTTGATGAGTTTGATTTTAGAAGTATGAGGCCGAGACCACCAAGAGGTAGCCGTCCGGACGAGAATCGTGAAAGCGCAAAAGAAACAGATTCGACTGTAACAGATACGACAGGAACGCAAAAGCTTACAGATTTAATTGATATCCCAAAAGAAGTGATAGTTACAGCGTGGTATACACCTCAAATCCCTGTAAGTCAAGGGCCTGGGGAATATTATGGTTTACCTGGGTTGATTCTTGAGGTTAATGCAGACAGGACATCCATTTTATGTTCTAAAATTGTGTTGAATCCGGAAGAAAAGGAAGAGCTTAAAATTCCATCCAAAGGAAAAGAAGTCACAAGACAGGAATATAATGATATCATGAAGAATAAGATGGAAGAAATGAGAGAGATGTATGGCGGAAGAAATCGTAATGGAGGAGAAAGAAGAATGAGAATAAGAGGATAAAAAATCCTTAACCAATCTGCAACAAAAAACATGAAACAAACTGTATTATTCATCCTGCTTTTAGCAGTCCACTTGTCTTTTTCTCAAATCAAAATGGAAGGTGTTGTAAATGACAGTATTGGTCAGCCTTTAGAACTTGCCAATGTTATTGCTATAGATAGGGATACAAATATTTTAGAATCCTTCGGGATTACTAACGATCAGGGCAGATACAAGTTAAGTTTAGAAAAAAGCACAGATTATAAGATCCAGGTCAGTTATATAGGGATGAAGCCCTATGAGGAATTGATTTCCACTGAAGAGGAAAATATTGAAAAGGACTTTTCACTTCTTTCTGATACCACTTTGGATGAGGTTGAATTGATCTATGAAATGCCTGTTACCGTGAGAGGTGATACCCTTGTTTATAATGCTGACTCCTTTAAAACAGGAACTGAAAAAAAGCTTGAAGATATTTTGGAAAAACTGCCGGGAGTTGAAATTACAGATGATGGTGAGATAGAAGTGGAAGGTAAAAAGGTTACCAAAGTGATGATTGAAGGAAAGGACTTTTTTGATGGAGATTCGAAATTGGCTGCAAAGAACATCCCTTCTGATGCTGTGGATAAGGTTCAGGTTCTTAGAAATTTCAGTGAAATAGGACAATTAAGTGGAGTTACCAATAATCAGGATAATGTGGCCTTGAATTTAAAGCTTAAGAAAGGAAAAGATAAATTTTGGTTTGGTGATATTACTGTTGGAGGTGGTACTTCACCAGATGATGGATTGTATAAGGTTCAGCCTAAATTGTTCTATTATAGCCCAAAGAACAGTATCAATGTTATAGGTGATGCTAATAATACAGGAGAAGTAGCTTTTACCAGAAGAGATTATTTCAATTTTACAGGCGGTTTCAGAAATTTCAATCAAAGCAGTGGAACCAACATAAGTTTAGGCAACAACAGCCTAAATTTTTTAAATACCAGAAATAATCAGGCAGAAGCTATTGACATTAAATTTGGAGCGGTCAATTTCAGTTATTCACCAAAAAAAGCCTTAAGTATTAGTGGCTTCGGGATATATTCAGGGAATGAAACAGATATTAGAGAAGTAAATGATATTGTTTACACTGATGAAGAATTAAATATTCCTAATGAATCAACATCCAGTTTTACACAACAAAAAAGTGATCTGGGATTATTAAAATTAAGTACGGTGTATAAACCAAATGCGAGTAATCAATTGGATTATGACATTTTTGGCCGATTATCAAAACAAACACAAATCAGGTTTTTTAATTCATCAGTACTTGGTGAAATTGATCAGGATGAAGACCAGACACCATATAGTATCAATCAAAACTTGAATTATTATTATACTTTAAACGATACGAATATCTTTTCTTTTGAAGCACAGCATTTGTTACAGGATGAGGATCCGTTCTACAATGCATTCATAGAACAAAAGTCCACTTTTCAAAACACTGCTACGGGTTTAGGATTTGATAATGATCAAATTGGTTATAATGTCGATCAGGATAAACGCATAAAGTCTAATAAGTTTGATGGGCGATTAAATTATTGGAATGTTTTAAATCCTAAAAGCAATTTGAATTACACTTTAGGGTTGGTGTTTAGCAATCAAAAATTCAATTCAAATATTTTTCAAATACTAGATAACGGTTCAACTTTTGATCCAACCCCTTTATCTGGTTCTGATTCCAATGAAATAGACTTTACCTTTGTTGATACTTATTTTGGATTCCATTATAATCTTAAAGCCGGAAAATTCACTTTAACTCCGGGATTTTCTGCTCATGCATTTAAAACAAATGATAAGCAATTTGGGACAGAAAACTCGAATAACTTTTTTAGGCTGTTACCGGATGCTAATGTCCGTTTGCAATTAAAATCAAGTGAAAACCTGAACTTGCGTTACAGTATGCAAACCAGTTTTACAGATGTTACACGTTTGGCAGAAGCGTTTGTGCTTAACAATTATAATTCAATTTTTTCAGGTAACAGAGAGCTTGAAAATGCCTTAACTCATAATGTTAATCTATCTTATTTTAGTTTTAACATGTTTAACTATACCAATATATTCGGTTCTGTAAACTATGTTAAAAATATTGACGGTATTCGAAACAGATCGGTTTTTGATGGTGTTATCCAATCTTCTACACCTTTTAACTCCAATTTTGCCGATGAATCCATTAGTGCAAATGGACGGTTTGAACGCAGATTTGGAAAAGTGAAAACGTCATTAGGGGGTAATTTTTCCTGGTCAAAGTTTACTCAATTCATTAATGATCGTGTAAGTACCAATAAAAGTTTCACCCAATCCTACCGCTCAAGGATAAGTACGTTTTTCAAAGAAGCACCAAACGTTGAAATAGGCTATAATCTTACCATAGACGATAATAACCAAGGGCGTCAGGCGACAACCTTTTACACTCACAGGCCATTTATAAATTTTGATGCGGTTATTTTCAAAGATTTTATGTTCAATACAGAATTTAGTTATTATGATTTCAGAGATAAAAACAGCTCAATTAACAGTTATGAATTCTGGGATGCTTCTTTAATTTATCAGAAACAGGACAGTAAATGGGAATATAAATTAGGAGCAACTAATTTATTGGATACTAAATCCTTAAATCAAACAAATACGAGCAATATATCAGTCTCGAACCAGGAATATTTTGTACAACCACGCTTCTTGGTTTTAAGTTTAAAATATAACATATAATTATTGAGTGTCTGTAATTTATGTCCTTTTTGAACCAATAAGTGCACTATGTGTTAAATAATATTTGGTTAACCTGATCAGAAAAGTTACATTTGCAAACAGACAAAACATTAATTAATTAAAAATCAAAACATTATGGAAGCATATTGCGTAAAATGTAAATCAAAAAAAGAAATGAAAGGTGCCAACGAAGTTACAATGAAAAATGGCAGAAAAGCGATGAAAGGAACTTGTCCTACTTGCGGTACAGGTATGTTCCGTATATTAGGAAAATAATATCTTCATTAACAGTATAAAAAAGCCTCATATTCAATTGAATATGAGGCTTTTAATTTTATAATATGATACTTACAAACCAAAGGCTTTTTTAACGATATCAACGTAATCTAGCTCTTCCCAGGTAAATAGATCTACATCCAAAGTCACACTTTCTCCGTACCGTTGAGTGAATGTTTTTGTCACTGTTCTAGGTTCTCGTCCCATATGGCCATATGCTGCCGTTTCACTATATATTGGTTTTCTCAATTTTAAGCGTTTTTCAATTGCAGATGGTCGCATATCAAAAATGGAAGTTACTTTTTCTGCAATTTCTCCATCAGTGATATTAAATGGGCAAGTACCGAAAGTATCAACAAAAATACCCATTGGTTCAACAACGCCAATCGCATAACTAACTTGCACTAATATTTCATCACAAACACCTGCAGCGACCAGGTTTTTGGCTATATGTCTTGTCGCATAAGCTGCACTTCTATCCACCTTACTAGGGTCTTTACCTGAAAATGCACCACCTCCATGAGCTCCTTTCCCGCCATAAGTATCAACTATTATCTTTCGTCCGGTTAAACCTGTGTCACCATGAGGTCCACCAATTACGAATTTACCCGTTGGGTTTATGTGAAAGGTGATATCATCATTAAATAACGCCTTAGTTTGCTCCGGCAATTTAGCGATGACCCTTGGGATAAGAATTGCTTTAATATCCTTTCTTATTTTGGCTAGCATCTCATCATCTGTTCCAAACTCATCATGCTGGGTCGATACTACTATGGCATCAATTCGTTGAGGAATGTTGTCGTCGCTGTATTCTATGGTCACCTGACTTTTGGAATCTGGTCTTAAATAAGTAATGTCTTTATTTTCTCGACGAATCTCTGCAAGTTCTTTTAAGATTCGATGTGATAGATCTAAAGCAAGAGGCATGTAATTTTCCGTTTCACGAGTAGCATAACCGAACATCATGCCTTGATCTCCTGCTCCCTGATCTTCTTCATTTCCTCTGTCAACTCCACGGTTAATATCTTCTGATTGTTCATGAATAGCTGATAGTACACCACATGAATCACCATCAAACATGTATTCACTTTTAGTATATCCTATTTTATTGATGGTGTCTCGTGCAATTTGCTGTACGTCCAAATAGGTATGTGATTTAACTTCTCCGGCCAGGATCACTTGGCCTGTAGTAACCAGTGTTTCGCAAGCTACTTTTGAATTAGGGTCGAATGCTAAAAAATTATCAATTAAAGCATCGCTGATTTGATCTGCTACTTTATCAGGATGTCCTTCTGAGACACTTTCTGAAGTAAATAAATACGCCATTTCTTTTAAATTTATTTATGTTTAAAGATCTGACGAGAGTGCTTGCGTAAGGAAGTTTTGGTACTGCCTTTAGCATTTTTTATTGAGGTTGCAATCAGTCAAATCTATCCTCGATTTTGATATTGCAAAAGTACATATATTATTATTACTAAAAAAAAGTACGTTAAAAGATTTTGGAAATAAAAAACCACCAAAAGTAAATTCATTACTTAAGGTGGTTTCAACTAACTAAAAAATAACTATATCAATGTTCGTTCATTCTAAAGTCAGGGTATGCATCCATACCATGTTCGTAACCATCCAGTCCTTCGATCTCTTCTTTTTCCGATACTCTTATTCCTACAGTTTTCTTAAGTATAAATAAAATCACAAAAGAGGAGATGATACATATAGCAGCATAAGATGCTACTCCTACCAATTGGCTCACAAATTGCGCGCCACTTGCCAATGCACCAAAAAGACCTACCGCAAGAGTTCCCCAAATACCACAAATCAAGTGTACTGCAATTGCTCCAACAGGATCATCTAATCGTATTCTATCAACTAAAGATACCGCGAGTACAATTATAGCTCCCGCTATTCCACCAATTATTATGGCATCTGTCGGACTCATCTGGTCTGCACCTGCAGTAATTCCTACAAGTCCACCTAAAATACCATTAAGGAACATAGTTAGATCCAAATTCTTAAACATTGCTGTTGATACTAAGAAAGCAACAACTCCACCAGCTGCAGCAGCTAAACATGTGGTTACCAAGGTCAAAGAAGTTAATGCAGGATCTGCAGATAATACAGAACCACCATTAAATCCAAACCATCCTAACCATAGGATTAATACACCGGCAGTTGCCATTGGTATACTATGCCCAGGGATTGCATTAATTTTTCCATCGGCGTATTTTCCAATTCTGGATCCTAGAAGGTATACAGCAACTAATGCAGCCCAACCTCCAACAGAGTGAACAAGTGTAGAACCTGCAAAATCATAAAAAGGTGTTTCTCTCATTTGTAAAAATCCGCCTCCCCATTTCCAGGACCCTGCTATTGGGTATATTATTCCAACATATAATATTACAAATACCATAAAAGGAACAATTTTAATTCTTTCTGCAACTGCTCCTGAAACAATTGTTGCTGCTGTAGCGGCAAACATGCCCTGGAAAAGGAAATCAGTCCAGTATGTATAGCCTTCATTGTAGGTTAAATCTAAAGCTCCATCAGCCGTCAAAGGCGACTCAAGTCCAAATCCTGCAAATCCGAAGAACCCAGAAGAACCTTCTGCGAATCCAGGATACATTAAGTTAAATCCTACCAAAGCATATAATAGTAATCCAACAGTTATGATGAATATATTTTTAAATAGGATGTTAATAGTGTTCTTTTGTCTTGTTAACCCAATTTCTAAAAATGCAAATCCTAAGTGCATAAAGAAAACGAGTGCCGTACAGATCATCATCCATACATTATTTATAGTTAATAATTCCATAATTTTAATTGTTAGTTTTAGTTTACTTTAATGTTTGTCCTCCTTTTTCACCTGTTCTAATTCTGTAACTTTCTATGACATCGGACACGAAGATCTTTCCGTCACCAACTTCACCAGTCATGGCAGCTTTAAGTATGGCTTGAACAGTCGGCTGCTTCGAAATCATCATTTACAACAATGGATAAAAAACGTCTTTGAATATCACTTGTACTATAGGAAATACCTCTGTAGACATGACCTTCCTTTTCGTGACCAATTCCTGTTACATCCCAATAGGAGAAAAATTGAACATCAACGTCATGTAGTGCCTCTTTTACTGCTCCATATTTGGATTTTCTGATTATTGCTTCGATTTTTTTCATAATTAATTTATTTAGTTAGAATGAATATTTATGTTAGAAAGAGTAAATGGCGGCTAAAGTAAATGCAGCCAAACTACTTGCGGCAGCACCATCATTATCTAAGTATGGTTCAAAACCATCTACATTAGACCATGAGTCTAATCTTACTTCAGGCTTGATGGTTAAGTTTTCCAAAGAATAGCTACCTGTTAATGTTGCAGCGAAAACGCTTGGTAAATCATCAACATCTTTTTCATGCAATCCAAAAAGCTCTCCTCTTAACCCTACGCTAAAAGAATCTGATGCAGCTAATTGTGGATATAAAGCAACACCATAAAAACCAGCATCGTCACTAGTTTGATATGCTCCATTTATCCCAAGGAAAAAATCATCAGATAAATCAAATCCTCCAGTATAGTCAATTTCCAATCCTAATACTGCATCATTATCATAGTAAAAGTTTAAGAACTGACCTGCATATCCTAACTGAACTCCGAAAGCGTAATCACCAGTTATATTGTCGTATACATCTGTAGCATTCATAATTGCTAGCATTAAGCTAAAATCTTCACTTAAAGCAAAATCAGCTTTTAAACCAAGGTGAGAGAATGGCCCGCTAGAGAATAAATAAGAAGTGCTGTAATTAAAGTTTCCTGTTGGAGAAATTACTTCGTATCCTAAATAAGTATTAAAACGACCTAATGTCAAAGTTGTTCCTTCTGAAACATTCCAGTAGGCATATAATTGGTTGACAAATAAATCGTCATCACCACCAGCGGCATCAATACCTCTAGGCCCAAATACTAAATCAGCAACAACTCCTGTTTTTTCACCCTCGTAAGATGCAATTAAATTTGCCATTCCTAATGCAAATCCTGTACGGTCTGCAAATGAAGTTCCAAAAGATTGTCCTGCATTATCTGATGCGGTTAAATAAGTTTGGTAATACGCATCAATACTACCACCGATTGATAGTTTCTTTCCTTTTTCTTCTTCCTGCGCAAATAATGCTGTTGCAACAAAAAGCATTGAAAGTGTAATAATTTTTTTCATAATTTTAAGTTTATCAGTTATTGAAGCCGCTAAACTATATAAAAAGAATTTATACCACCTAAAAAAAAGGGTAAAAGACATCATTTTTACGATAATGATAATTATAACCCTAAAAAATATGGGGTATAAAATTATAAAAGATATATTTTATGAATTTAAAAATGGGAATTGAAAAAATATTAATATTATATCTCTTATCACTAGATTGTTATAAAGATTTCTAAGGTTTTATTTAATTATCGAGAAAGAATTTATCATATTGTTATATATATTGTAATGGATATTAGTTTGATAATTCGTATTTTTTCACTTCAATTTCCCCAAGAATTTAAAAAAAGCATCCTAAAAGTATCAAACTCATAATAATGGATTCAAGATTATGATATTTGATGGGTAAGCTATTATATTCGTCACACTAACTAATTAATTAAATCTTAAAAAAGAAGACTATGCTGAGGAAACAAGGAATGTATTTACCGGAATTTGAACATGATAATTGTGGTGCCGGATTTATTTGCAGCTTAAAAGGAGTTAAGTCAAATGATATAATTCATAAAGCACTTGAAATACTTGAAAAATTGGAACATCGTGGTGCAGTTAGTTCTGATGGAAAAACAGGTGATGGTGCAGGAATTCTAATTGATATTCCTCATGATTTTTTTGTTGCTAATTGTGGTTTTAAGTTACCCGAATTTGGAGAATATGCTGTAAGTAATGTGTTTTTGCCAAAGAAGGACAATCAACAATCTTATTGTACCGGTGTGCTTGAAAAGCATATGAAGGAGCAAGGATTAAATGTTTTGGGATGGAGAATTGTTCCTATCGATATATCTGTTTTAGGTGAAATTGCGGCAACTACCCAACCTTTTGTTAAACAGGTTTTTATTGGAAAAACAGATGAAAAGCAAGATGATTTCAATTTCAATTTGAAATTATTTATTGCTCGAAAAAAAGCAGAACACGAGATTTATGGTTCTAAATTATCAGAAAGCAGCTTTTTCTATGTTCCAAGTTTATCGACTAAAACAATTATTTTCAAAGGACTTCTTATTCCGCAGGATATAAAACTATTTTATAAGGATCTGACAGATCCTACTTTGGTTACTCGTTTAGCTTTGGTACATCAGAGATTTTCAACCAATACATTTCCCACATGGGATCTGGCGCAACCTTTCAGATATATGTGTCACAACGGTGAGATCAATACCTTGCGAGGAAACTTGTCCAGAATGATTTCGAGAGAGGCATTAATGGAAAGCGATTGGTTTGGCGATGAAATAAAAAACATATTACCAGTTGTATTAAAAGGAAAGTCTGATTCTGCATCAATGGATATGGTAGTTGAGTTACTTATAATGACTGGACGATCGTTACCGGAAGTTATGATGATGTTAGTGCCGGAAGCCTGGGAAAAGAATACAGAAATGTCTGAGACTAAAAAAGCATTTTACGAATATAATTCATGTGTTATGGAACCTTGGGATGGACCTGCATCTATTCCTTTTACAGATGGTAACTATATAGGAGCAGTTTTGGACAGAAACGGGTTGCGACCTTCAAGATATTCTGTTACTAAAGATGGGTATGTGATCATGTCATCTGAAACAGGAGTTATAGAAATTGCTCCGGAAAATATTGAACAACATGGAAGGTTGGAACCGGGAAAGATGTTCTTGGTTGATATGAATGAAGGCAGAATTGTAAATGATGAAGAAGTAAAAGAAAAAATAGTTAAAAAGCATCCATATAAAAAATGGCTTAACGATAAACTTCTATACTTAAGGGATATTCCATATAACGATTGTCCTGTTCATTTCAATGAAGAATCCTTAAATAAAAGACAAACAATTTTTGGCTATACAAAAGAAGATATTAATACCATTATATTGCCAATGGCTAAAACGAGCAAAGAACCAATTGGTTCTATGGGGAACGATACTCCCATTGCTGTATTGTCTGAAAGGCCTCAGTTATTATTCAATTATTTTAAGCAATTATTCGCTCAGGTCACCAATCCGCCTTTGGACGGTATCAGGGAAGAATTGATTACAGACATTAGCCTTACCCTGGGCAAAGATTCTAATATTTTTGATATCAGTCCGGAACACTGCAGGAAATTAAAAATTGAAAATCCGGTTATTTCAAAACAAGATTTAGATAAAATAAAAAGCAACCAGAAATCCGGGCTTAAAGCAACCACAATACCTATATTGTATAAAATTGATAAGGGACATAATGGTTTGGAAAATGCCCTTGAGGAAATGCTCCGGGAAGTTTCTAAAGCAATAGATGAAGGCACAAATATTATTATTTTATCAGACAGAAATGTCGATAAAGAAAATGCTCCTATCCCATCCTTACTTGCCTGTTCTTACGTCAATAGCGGACTCCAGAATTTAGGTCAGCGTTCTAAAATCAGTATTATTGTTGAATCTGCAGAACCGAGAGAAGTTCATCATTTCGCCCTGTTATTTGGTTATGGTGCAAGTGCCATAAATCCTTATATGGTCAATGAGATCATTGAGAAGCGTGTAAAACGGAATGAGATTGAAGTAACATCATCCATTGAAGCAGTTAAAAACTATAATAAAGCGGTTGGAAAAGGAATACTCAAGGTGATGAATAAAATTGGAATTTCTACTTTGAATTCGTATAGAGGCTCACAATTATTTGAATGTATTGGAATCAATACAATTGTTGTTAACAAATACTTTCCTAATACAGCCACTAGAATTCAGGGAATTGGGTTGCATGAAATTGAAAAAGAAATTAATAAACGATATTCCAATGCTTATAAAGAAAGGGCTATTGATGGTGAACTGGAACTTGAAATAGGAGGTCAATACCGGTGGAGAAGAAATGGGGAACATCATTTGTTCAATCCTCTCACAATAGCAAAACTTCAAGAGGCTGTTAGAAGTAATAAACCAGGCACATATAAGGAATATTCTGAATTGGTTAACGATCAAACTAAGCAATTAATGACCATTAGAGGCTTGTTTGAGTTTACTAACTATGACCCAATACCATTAGATCAGGTTGAACCATGGACGGATATAGTAAAACGTTTCAAAACAGGAGCGATGTCCTATGGTTCAATTAGTAAGGAAGCACATGAAAATTTAGCTATTGCAATGAATAGGATAGGTGGTAAAAGTAATTCGGGTGAAGGAGGAGAAGATGAAGAGCGCTTTTACAGGGGTGGAACAGGAGACTGGAAGAATAGCTCAATAAAACAGGTGGCTTCAGGCCGATTTGGTGTGACTTCCAATTATTTGACAAATGCATCAGAGATCCAGATAAAAATGGCTCAAGGTGCCAAGCCTGGTGAAGGTGGCCAATTACCGGGACCTAAAGTAAACCCTCAAATTGCTAAGACTAGAAATTCAACACCCTATGTCGGGCTGATTTCTCCTCCACCACACCATGATATTTATTCCATAGAGGATCTATCTCAATTAATTTACGATTTAAAATCGGCGAATAGACAGGCAAGAATTAATGTTAAATTAGTTTCTGAAGTAGGTGTTGGTACAGTTGCAGCTGGTGTTGCTAAGGCTAAAGCCGATGTAATTTTAATTTCAGGTCATGATGGAGGAACAGGAGCTTCTCCCTTGACATCTTTAAAACATGCAGGATTGCCTTGGGAATTAGGTTTAGCTGAAGCTCAGCAAACCCTGGTGATGAATAATCTCAGGAACAGAGTTGTTCTTGAATGTGATGGACAGCTCAAAACTGGGAGAGATGTAGCGATTGCCTGTTTGTTAGGTGCCGAAGAATTTGGCTTTGCAACAGCGCCTTTAGTAGCTTCTGGTTGTATTATGATGCGTGTTTGCCATCTAAATACATGTCCTGTTGGAATTGCTACCCAAAATCCTGAATTGCGTAAAAAATTTGAAGGTCAGCCGGAACACGTAGTCAACTTTATGTATTTCATTGCTCAGGAGTTAAGAGAGATCATGTCTCAACTTGGTTTTAGAACTGTAAATGAAATGGTAGGTCAGGTTCAAAAACTAAACAGAAGTAAAACGATTGAGCAATACAAAGCTTTGGGAATAGACTTATCTCCAATTTTACATCGGGTATCTGTATCTGAAAATATAAAATTGTACAATACAGAAACACAAGATCATCACATAGAAAAAGCATTGGATTTTCAGGTCATCACAAAAGCACATCCGGCTATTTTCAGAAAAGAAAAATTAACGTTAGATTTTAAAATAACAAATAGAGACAGAGCTTTTGGAGCTGTTTTGAGTAATGAGATTTCAAAGATATATGGTTCACAAGGTTTACCGGAAAATACACTAAAAATAAATTTCAAAGGATCTGCCGGACAAAGTTTTGGTGCTTTTGCAACCAAAGGACTAACCTTTGTCATTCGAGGTAATACGAACGATTATTTAGGTAAAGGATTATCAGGAGCTAAATTAATTGTCAAGGTTCCTGAGGAAGCTACATTAGTGCCTGAAGAAAATATAATTATTGGTAATGTGGCATTATATGGTGCTACTTCAGGAGAAGCCTATATAAATGGAAAAGCAGGTGAGCGTTTTTGCGTTAGAAATTCCGGAGCCAAAGCAGTTGTGGAAGGCATTGGAGATCATGGTTGTGAGTATATGACAGGAGGAATTGCGGTTATTTTAGGAGAGGTTGGAAGGAATTTTGGGGCAGGAATGAGCGGCGGAATTGCATTTATTTATGATTCAAACAAGACATTTAAAAAGAGATGTAATTTTGAAGGATTAAACTTAGATCTGGTAACTAACAAAGAAGATATCAGGCAATTAAAGCAGCTTATTGAAAATCATTATAATGCAACATTAAGTCCACTAGCCCAGCGAATTTTAGAGAATTGGGAAAAAGAGTTGCGTAAATTCATAAAAGTTCTTCCTGAAGAATATAGACAAGCTCTGATCAGATTGGAAAAAGAAAAACTTATAAAACTTTAATGCCATGGGAAAGATAACAGGATTTTTAGAATATAAAAGAGAGGTAGAAAAGTACGAATCAGTCAATAAGAGATTGAAAAACTATAAGGAGTTTACGATTCCTATGAATGGGAAAAACTTAAGTGATCAAGGTGCAAGATGCATGGATTGTGGTATACCCTTTTGTCATAGTGGTTGTCCTTTAGGCAATTTAATTCCCGATTTTAATGATAAAGTATATAATGGTCGATGGAAAGATGCTGCTAGAATTTTACATTCCACTAATAATTTCCCGGAATTTACCGGAAGATTATGTCCGGCACCATGTGAAGAAGCCTGTGTTTTAGGCATTAATGAAGATCCGGTTACAATAGAAAACATTGAAAAGAATATTGTAGAAACAGCCTTTAAAGAAGGTTGGATAACTGCTAATCCTCCTAAAACAAGAACCGGCAAAAAAGTAGCCGTCATTGGTTCAGGGCCATCAGGTTTGGCTGCTGCCCAACAATTGAATAGAGCAGGTCATCTTGTAACAGTCTTTGAGAGGGATAAAAAAGTTGGTGGATTATTGAGATACGGCATCCCTGATTTCAAAATGGAAAAGCATGTAATAGATCGCAGGTTAAAAATATTAGAAGAAGAAGGGATTGTCTTTAAGACCGATGCTCATGTTGGAGTGAATATAAAAGCAAGCGATCTTAAAAAGGAATTTGATGCTGTTTTGCTTTGTGGAGGAGCAACAGAAAAAAGAGGAATACCTGTAAAAGGATCAGATTTAAAGGGAGTTTATCAGGCCATGGATTTCTTAAAGCAAAGTAATCAAAGAGTAGATGGGATTACAGATTTTGAAGAAGAGATAAGCGCAAAGGGAAAAAATGTCATAGTAATTGGTGGAGGAGATACAGGTTCAGATTGTATAGGCACCAGTAACAGACAAGGAGCAAAATCGGTTGTTAATTTTGAAATTCTAGCTAAACCCACTACAGGTCGTCCGGCTAATCAACCTTGGCCTTACTGGCCAATGAAATTAAGGACTAGTTCATCTCATAAAGAAGGGGTAGAAAGATTTTTCAGTATCTCAACAAAAGAATTTGTAGGAGATAAAAAAGGGAATCTAACAGGATTGATCACCGTTGAGGTTGAATGGATCTTTAACGAAGGAGAACGTCCTCAATTGAAAGAAATTCCAAATACCGAAAAACACTGGGATTGCGATTTGGTATTTTTAGCATTAGGATTTACAGGTCCTGAAAAAACATTACCTGAAGCATTCGGATTAAAAACGGATTTTAGATCAAATGTTGAAGCATCAACTCGTGATTATAAGACAAGTGAATCAAGCATATTTGCTGCAGGCGATATAAGACGAGGTCAATCATTAATTGTTTGGGCTATATCAGAAGGAAGACAAGCAGCGCATCATATAGATAAATTTTTAATGGGAAATTCGTACCTGCCTTTAAAAGACGACAATGACCTCCCTAGAGTATAAGAGATTTTTTACAAGAAATGTTTTAATTTGAACATCATAAAACAATTTGTTTAAACCATTGAAAGTCAATAATATATATTTAATTTTGAAGCTATGGCTTTAGTCATTGTACTTCATTACTTAACCTTAAAACATCCCATTATAATACTTTAGAATTTTTATTTTAAAAAACCTGTATTCGTGGTAGAATAAATTTTATGAAAGATTTAAATAAATACAGTAAAACGGTCACTCAAGATCCAACGCAACCCGCTGCTCAAGCCATGTTATATGGTATCGGTTTAAAAACAGAAGACTTTAATAAACCTATCGTTGGAATTGCAAGTACTGGTTACGAGGGGAATCCTTGTAATATGCATCTTAATGAATTAGCAAAATTCGCTAAACAAGGCACCCAAAATGAAGATGTAATTGGCCTAATTTTTAATACTATTGGCGTAAGTGATGGTATTTCCATGGGAACACCTGGAATGCGTTATTCATTACCATCAAGAGATATCATTGCAGATTCAATGGAAACCGTAGTTCAAGCTATGAGTTATGATGGGTTGATTACTGTTGTGGGATGTGATAAGAATATGCCCGGAGCGTTAATGGCCATGATCAGATTAAACAGGCCCTCAATCATGATCTACGGTGGCACTATAGATTCAGGTTGTCATAATGGAAAAAAACTGGATATTGTTTCTGCGTTTGAAGCCTGGGGAAGTAAGGTCGCTGGAACAATGGAGCAAGAGGAGTTTGAGTGCATAGTAAAGAAGGCAATACCCGGAGCAGGAGCTTGTGGTGGAATGTATACTGCGAATACAATGGCTTCGGCTATTGAAGCCTTAGGAATGACTTTACCCTATAATTCATCCAATCCTGCAACGGGTAAAGAAAAGAAATTAGAGTCAATTAAAGCAGGTGAAGCCATGCGAAACTTGCTTGAAAAAGATATTAAACCATTAGATATCATTACGCGTAAATCACTAGAAAACGCAATTAGACTAGTAACAATACTGGGAGGATCAACCAATGCAGTGTTGCACTTTTTAGCAATTGCACGTGCAGCTCAGATCGAATTTACTTTAGCAGATTTTCAAAAGATAAGTGACAATACACCATTCCTGGCGGATCTGAAGCCAAGTGGAAAATATCTCATGGAAGATGTTCACGCAGTTGGAGGTATTCCGGCTGTATTAAAATATCTGCTTAAAAAAGGATTATTACATGGTGATTGTTTAACTGTAACCGGAAAAACCTTAGCTGAAAATTTATTGGATGTTGATGATTTGTCAGAAGGGCAGGAAGTTATTAAATCGATAGAAGAACCGATAAAAATTTCAGGACATTTAAGAATGTTATATGGTAATTTGGCTGAAGAAGGCAGTGTAGCAAAAATAACAGGGAAAGAAGGATTGAAATTCTCTGGTAAAGCCAAAGTTTTTGAAGGGGAATATGATGCAAATGATGGAATTCGTGACGGGAAAGTGGAAAAAGGAGATGTGGTCGTCATTCGGTATGAAGGACCAAAAGGAGGACCAGGAATGCCTGAAATGTTGAAACCAACTGCTGCTATAATGGGAGCAGGTTTAGGAAAGGATGTTGCTTTGATCACAGACGGAAGATTTTCCGGAGGAACTCATGGGTTTGTTGTTGGTCACATAACTCCTGAAGCTCAAGATGGTGGAAATATTGCTCTGGTTAAGGATGGAGATATTATTACCATTGATGCGGAGACTAATTCGATTATTCTTGAAGTTTCAGTTGAAGAATTAGAAAAAAGAAGAAAAAAATGGAAAGCACCAGAATTGAAATTTGATCGTGGTGTTTTATATAAATATGCAAGAACCGTATCATCGGCATCTAAGGGATGCGTAACGGATGAATTTTAATTAAATTAGAATGAAAGGAACACAAACAATATTAACAAAAAATAATTCAACCAAAGTTACTGAGAGAATTTCCGGTAGTGAAGCCATTATTAAATGTTTACTGGCAGAAGGTGTTGATGTACTTTATGGATATCCTGGCGGAGCAATCATGCCGGTATATGACGAGCTTTATAAATACAAGGACAAAATTCATCATGTTCTCACACGCCATGAGCAAGGAGCTACTCATGCAGCACAAGGATATGCTCGAATTTCTGGTAAAGTAGGTGTTGCGATGGCAACTTCAGGACCTGGAGCAACAAACTTAATTACCGGAATTGCCGATGCTCAAATAGATTCTACTCCAATGGTTTGCATTACAGGTCAGGTATCATCACATTTGTTAGGAAGTGATGCTTTCCAGGAAACCGATATTATAGGAATATCAACTCCTGTTACAAAATGGAATCACCAAATCACTAAGGCTTCAGAGATTCCTGAAGTTATGGCAAAAGCATTTTATATAGCAAAGAGTGGTCGTCCTGGGCCGGTTTTAGTTGATATCACAAAAGATGCTCAATTTGAAGAATTTGATTTCAAATATGAAAAATGCAAGGGTGTAAGAAGTTATAAGCCCGTTCCTCCAACCGATTTCTCAAAAGTAGAGGCAACAGCAGATCTTATAAATTCAGCTAAAAAACCACTCATTGTCTGGGGTCAGGGAATTATTCTTAGTGAAGCAGAAAATGAGTTAAAAGCAGTCATTGAAAAAGCTGGAATTCCCGCAGCATGGACCATACTGGGGGCTTCCGCCATTCCTACATCTCATCCTTTGAATATTGGTATGGTCGGTATGCATGGAAATTATGCACCAAATGTGCTAACCAATGAATGTGATGTTCTTATTGCAATAGGAATGAGGTTTGACGATCGTGTAACGGGTAATTTAGAAACTTACGCAAAACAAGCTAAGGTCATACATTTTGAGATCGATCCGGCTGAAATTGACAAAAATGTTAAAACGGATATTGCCGTTTTAGGGGATGCCAAAGAAAGCTTGAAACAACTTTTACCTTTATTGAAAGAAAATAAACATACTGAATGGCATCAAAAATTCAAAGATCTGTATGAGATTGAGTATGAAAAAGTTATAAAAGATGACTTGTACCCTACAAAAGAAGGTTTAACAATGGGTGAGGTATTAAAAGAAATAAATAAACAAACAAAAGGAGAAGCAGCTATTGTTTCAGATGTTGGTCAGCACCAAATGATCGCCTGCCGCTATGCTGAATTCAAAAGAACAAAAAGCAATATAACATCAGGAGGATTAGGAACAATGGGATTTGGACTTCCTGCGGCAATAGGAGCAAAAATGGCAGCTCCTGAAAGAGAAGTTGTATGCATCTCTGGTGATGGAGGATACCAAATGACGATTCAGGAATTAGGAACGATTTTCCAAACTAAGGCTGCTGTTAAAGTGGTTGTCTTGAATAATGACTTTCTTGGTATGGTACGTCAATGGCAACAGTTATTCTTTGATAAACGTTATGCTTCCACGGAAATGGTAAATCCGGATTTTGTAACAATTGCCAAAGGATATTACATCAATGCGAAACGTGTATCAAAACGCGAAGAATTGGCAGAAGCAGTTGCTGAAATGATTGCAAGTAAAGAAGCTTATTTCCTTGAAGTTAAGGTTGAAAAAGAAGATAATGTATTTCCAATGATTCCATCTGGAGCTAGTGTTTCAGATATAAGATTAAGTTAATTATGGAAGAGAAAGAAAATTTTACTGTTTCGGTTTATACCGAAAATAATGTGGGAATATTGAACAGGTTATCAGCAATATTCTTAAAGCGTCATATTAATATAGAAAGTTTGACAGTTTCAAAATCTGAAATTGATAATGTGCACAGATTCACCTTCGTGGTTATTGTGCCTAAAACATTGATAAGGAAAGTGGTTGGTCAGTTAGAAAAGCAAATTGAAGTAATTAAGGCTTTTTATCATACTGAAGATGAGATCATTTATAACGAAACGGCCTTGTTTAAAATCTCATCAGAGCATTTATATGACGAAAAAATTCAAGAGAAATTGAAATTTAGAAGAGCCCATATTATAGCCATAACCGAGCGTTATTTTGTTATCGAAGCGTCAGGATTAAGGGATGATATTGATAATATGTATGAAAAACTAAAACCCTATGGTTTGTTGCAATTTGTTAGATCAGGACGAATCGCAATTTCAAGACCTAAAATGGCAATATCAGAGTTATTAGAAGAAATTAATTATTAGAATAAAGAAAAAATGACAAATTATTTTAACACACTTTCATTAAGAGATCAATTGAATCAACTGGGAAAATGCCGATTTATGGATTCATCAGAATTTAGTGAAGGCGTTTCAGCATTAAAAGGCAAAAAAATAGTTATTGTCGGTTGCGGAGCTCAAGGATTGAATCAAGGTTTAAATATGAAAGATTCGGGATTGGATATTTCATATGCTTTGCGTGAAGGAGCAATAAAAGAAAAAAGAGCATCATATGTCAATGCAACCAAAAATGGTTTTAAGGTTGGAACTTATGAAGAACAAATACCAACTGCTGATCTGGTCGCTAATTTGACTCCGGATAAACAGCATACAAGTGTCATAAAAGCAATCATGCCATTGATGAAAAAGGGAGCAACATTGTCCTATTCACATGGATTCAATATTGTTGAAGAAGGTATGCAAATCCGCAAAGATCTTACTGTGATCATGGTAGCACCAAAATGCCCCGGATCTGAAGTTAGGGAAGAGTACAAGCGAGGATTTGGTGTACCAACCTTAATTGCAGTGCATCCTGAAAATGATCCTAATGGTAAAGGCTTGTCTCAGGCAAAAGCTTATGCAGCGGCTACAGGTGGAGACAGAGCTGGTGTTTTACAATCGTCTTTTGTTGCTGAAGTTAAAAGTGATTTGATGGGTGAACAAACCATTTTATGTGGCGTTTTGCAAACCGGATCTATTTTATGTTTTGATAAAATGATTGAAGAAGGAATCGAGCCTGAATATGCTTCAAAATTAATTCAATTTGGTTGGGAAACCATTACCGAAGCCTTGAAACATGGTGGAATTACCAATATGATGGACCGGTTATCAAATCCGTCAAAAATAAAGGCCTTCCAATTATCAGAAGAATTAAAGGTAATCATGAAACCTTTATTTGAAAAGCATATGGATGATATCATGTCAGGTCATTTCTCGATGACTATGATGGAAGATTGGGCCAATGACGATGTGAATCTGTTAAAATGGCGTGCTGCTACTGGCGAAACAAATTTTGAAAAAACGGCTGCAACATCAAAGCATATTAAAGAACAGGAATATTTTGATCATGGTGTATTAATGGTTGCGTTTGTAAGAGCTGGGGTTGAACTAGCTTTCGATACTATGGTAGCTTCAGGAATTATTGAAGAATCGGCTTATTATGAATCGTTACATGAATTACCGTTGATCGCAAACACAGTAGCAAGAAAGAAATTATTTGAAATGAACAGAATTATTTCTGATACTGCAGAATATGGTTGTTATTTATTCGATCATGCCTGTAAACCATTATTGGTAGATTTTATGAAATCAGTAAAAACAGATGTTATTGGTAAATCATTTTCAAACTCTAATTCAGTTGACAACGTTGAGTTGATTAAAGTTAATGAAGTCATCAGACAGCATCCAATTGAATCCATTGGAAAAACACTTCGAAGTGCCATGACGGCAATGAAAGTCATAA
Organism: uncultured Flavobacteriaceae bacterium; assembly: GCA_963827785.1. Lineage (GTDB taxonomy): Bacteria > Bacteroidota > Bacteroidia > Flavobacteriales > Flavobacteriaceae > Site-B1. The sequence continues at coordinate 187,635 of CAWHCT010000020.1, forward strand.
AATCTGACACAAAACAAGAAGCAATTTTATCTTAAGAAAAAAATTATGCCATTTTTAGAAATCCCTCAAGAGTATAAAATAACATCATTATTGCATCAGGACACCTATTTAGTGTCCGGGAAATTAAAAAAGTGGACTGGAGACTCAGCTCAGGTTTTTTCTACAATTTCGTCTAGAAAAGAGTATAAAAAGACACTTTTAGGCACTGTACCTGATTTAGGAGAAAAAGAGGCCATTGAAGCCCTTGAATCTGCTTGTTTGGCTTATGGAAAAGGACAAGGTCTTTGGCCAACCATGAAAGTGGTTGACAGAATTGCCTGCATGGAGAAATTTGTAGAGCAAATGAAAACCAAGCGAGATGAAGTTGTTAAATTACTGATGTGGGAAATTGGAAAGAATCTTCCGGATTCTCAAAAGGAATTTGATAGAACAGTCGATTATATCTACGATACAATTGAAGAATACAAGCAAATAGACAGAGATGCCGCCAAATTTGAAAAACATGATGGGATCTATGCTCATATTCGCAGAGGCCCTTTAGGAGTGGTATTATGTTTAGGGCCTTATAATTATCCGCTTAATGAAACCTTTGCGCTATTAATTCCGGCTTTATTGATGGGAAATACAACGATATTTAAGCCTGCAAAGTTTGGAGTATTGCTGATTTCACCATTACTAGAAGCTTTTCAAAACAGCTTCCCAAAAGGTGTCGTAAATATTATTTATGGAAGAGGTAGGGTATTAGCGACCCCGATAATGAAATCTGGCAGAATAGATGTACTGGCTTTAATAGGAAATAGTAAATCTGCTAATGCGCTTCAGGAAAGTCATCCTAAAAAGAACAGGTTGCGACTTGTCTTGGGATTAGAGGCTAAAAATCCTGCTATTGTATTGCCCGGAGCAGATTTGGATTTGACCATAAATGAATGTATTGCAGGAACATTATCCTTTAATGGTCAGCGTTGTACAGCTTTAAAGATCCTCTATGTGCATGAGGAAGTGGTTGATGAATTCAATAAACGCTTTTCGGCTAAAGTTGATGCGCTTAAATTTGGGAATCCTTGGGATGAAGGAGCTAAATTAACACCACTGCCTGAACCCGGAAAAACAGAGTATATTCAGGAACTAATAGATGATGCAATCCAAAAAGGAGCGAAAATATTGAACTCAAAAGGGGGAGAAACATCAGAGAATTTTATTTTCCCTGCGGTATTGTATCCGGTTAAAAAGAATATGAGGGTCTATCAAGAAGAACAATTTGGCCCTGTAATTCCTGTTGTTCCCTTTACAAATATTGAACAGCCTTTGGATGACATGGCGGAATCCAGTTATGGGCAGCAAGTAAGTGTTTTTGGAAAGGATACTAAAATATTGTCTCCTCTTATCGATACTTTAGTGAATTTGGTTTGCAGAGTAAATTTGAATAGCTCTTGTCAAAGAGGTCCGGATGTATATCCATTTACCGGGAGAAAAGATTCAGCATTTGGAACTTTGAGTGTTCATGATGCATTAAGATCATTTTCAATAAGAACCTTTGTGGCATCCAAAGATAATGACCATAATAAGACGATTTTGAATGAGTTATTAGATAAAAAATCATCTAATTTCATTAGTACAGATTATATTTTATAAATCAAAATTTGATAAAACAGATTAAAAATGAATTATTTACAATAAAATAAAGTCATTTTGTTGAATTTAATAATTCTTATTAAAAAGTTGAACGGTTTATATAGTTAATTCAATTTAATTTTTAGTTTTACACCAATGAATACTCAAAAAAATAAAATACGTACGATTACACCCAGGTTACCCGAGCGCATCCGTCGCCGCTAATTCTTCTTTTTAGTAACAAACCTTTTTACGTAATTTTTATTTATTCATCATGTTTACATCAAGTTTTAATTCAGTCTTTCAAAAATTAGTTATTAATAAAGATAACAGTGTTACGAGTCGTCCTAATATGCCCCGTCGCCCTTAAGGGTGTGCTACTATATAGGAACTCCAGGTGTGTCCGGTTCTGTTTTCAAAAAAAACAATTTTAATAACAATAATAAAAGTTCAAAAAATAATGGAAATCATTATTGCAGATAAATCACATAGCATTTACGCAATTAATATTTGCGAAGCTATTGCGGATGCAGCTCAAGTAAGAGGTACGGGTATAGCTAAAAGAACTCCTGATTATATTATAAATAAAATGGAAAAGGGCAATGCAGTTATTGCTTTGGACGGAGATAAATTTGCAGGTTTTTGTTACATCGAATCATGGGGACATGGAAAATTTGTTGCCAATTCAGGATTAATAGTTCATCCTGATTATCGCGGAATTGGTTTAGCTAAAAAAATAAAGAAAGTTGTTTTTGGACAGTCCAGAAATAAATTTCCAGACGCTAAAGTATTCAGTATAACTACGGGACTAGCCGTTATGAAAATGAATAGTGATTTAGGGTATAAACCAGTAACTTTTTCTGAACTTACAGACGATCCATCCTTTTGGAATGGTTGCCAAACCTGCAAGAATTATGATGTTTTACAACGTACAAATCAGACGATGTGTTTGTGCACAGGAATGTTGTATGATCCCAATAAAATAGAAGAGCCTAAGGCGCATGAACATAAGTACGATAAAAAAGTTTGGACACGATTAAAGAATATAAAACAGATCAGGTTTTTAAAAAACAACAAAAATGGTAAAAAGTAAAAAATCAGATGATTCTCTCCCTTTGGGAGAGATGTCGCAAAGCGACACAAAGGGCTCAAAAAAATTAGTCATAGCGTATAGTGGTGGTTTAGATACTTCTTATTGCGCTGTTAGTTTGTCTAAAGAAGGTTTTGAGGTACACGCTGTAAGTGTTAACACAGGTGGATTCACCAAGGATGAAATTAACAGAATTGAGAAAAATGCTTATAAAATGGGTGTTTCAACCTATAAGAATATTGATGCTGTGTCAACTTTTTACCAGAAAGTTATAAAGTATTTGGTGTTCGGAAATGTATTAAAAAATAACACGTATCCATTGTCTGTCAGTGCCGAAAGAATCATTCAAGCTATCGAAATTGTTGAATATGCAAAGAGTATTGATGCAAAATATATAGCCCATGGTAGTACAGGAGCCGGAAATGATCAGGTACGATTCGATATGATATTTCAAACTCTGGCGCCTGATATCAAGATCATCACACCAATCAGAGATAAAAAATTATCCAGACAAGAAGAGATCGAATATCTAAAAATGAATGGAATAGACATGTCCTGGGAAAAGGCAAAATATTCGGTTAATAAAGGACTTTGGGGAACAAGTGTTGGTGGGCAAGAAACTTTAACATCGGACAAGCCATTGCCAAGTGAAGCTTATCCTTCTCAATTAGAACATACTGAAGAGGAAAAAGTAATATTGACTTTTATTAAAGGTGAATTGTTTGCGGTAAATGGAATAGAAAATAATCCAGAGATCAATATAGAAGTATTGAATAATCTGGCTTCAGCTTATGCAATTGGCAGAGATATTCATGTGGGGGATACCATTGTAGGCATAAAAGGCAGAGTAGGTTTTGAAGCCTCTGCGGCTTTAATAATAATAAAAGCGCACCATTTATTGGAAAAACATACTTTAACTAAGTGGCAATTACAACATAAGGAATATTTATCCAGTTTTTATGGCATGCACCTTCATGAAGGCCAATACCTTGATCCTGTAATGAGAAATATTGAAGCTTTTCTGGACAGCAGCCAGAAACAGGTTTCCGGTGAGGTCATCGTCACTTTAAAACCTTATCATTTTTCGCTTGATGGTATTATTTCAGAACACGATCTCATGAAGGCAAAGTTTGGCAGTTACGGTGAGATGAATACAGGTTGGACAGCAGATGAAGCCAAAGGGTTTATTAAGATCTTCGGTATGCAAAATAAAATTTATCACCAGGTAAATTCAAAACTATGATAGAAGCAGGAATAATTGGAGGTGCTGGATATACAGCCGGTGAATTGATCAGATTGTTAGTACATCATTCCAATATCAATATTAATTTTGTTTACAGTACCTCCAATGCCGGAAACAAAATAAGTGAAATACATCAGGACCTTATTGGTTCGATTGATCTAAGGTTTACGGATGTTGTTAATCACGACGTTGATGTGGTTTTTTTATGTCTGGGTCATGGTAATTCTAAAGCATTTTTAGAGAAAAATGAATTTTCTTTTGAAACCAGGATCATAGATCTAAGCAATGATTTCAGATTGCAGCATCATGAACTCTACCATGGCAACACGTTTGTATATGGACTTCCTGAGTTACAAAAGGAAAAAATAAGATCAGCAAACCACATTGCAAATCCGGGATGTTTTGCTACGGCAATTCAATTGGCCATTTTGCCAATGGCAGCAAATGGGTTGTTATATGATGATATTCATGTGAATGCGGTCACAGGTGCAACAGGTGCAGGAACCGGATTATCAAAAACCACACATTTTACATGGAGAGACAATAATTTTTCCTCTTATAAGCCTTTTACGCATCAGCATTTAGGAGAGATCTATCAAAGTGTGAATCAACTGCAGAAAGTTTTTAAGTCTGAGATCAATTTTATGCCAAACAGAGGAAATTTTTCGAGAGGAATTTTTGCTACTGTTTATACCAAATATGAAGGTACAGTGGAAGATGCCAAAGCAGTATATAATGAATTTTATAAAGATGCTGCTTTCACGTTTGTATCTGATAGCGAAGTGCATTTAAAACAAGTAGTAAATACAAATAAATGTCTCTTGCACTTACATAAACATAACGATAAACTATTAATTACCAGTATAATAGACAACCTTTTAAAAGGTGCTTCCGGACAGGCAGTTCAGAATATGAATTTAATGTTTGACTTTGAAGAGACGGAAGGGTTAAAATTAAAAGCCAACTTCTTTTAAAAATTAAATTACATGAAAATAGCAATTATAGGAACCGGAAATTTAGGATGTTCTATCGCAAAAGGACTAATCACTACCAATGCAATAACAACTTTGTATTTAACCAAAAGGAATCTTGAAGATATTAGAGATTTTGAAGGTTATAAAAATGTAACCTTAACTAAAGATAATTCTGAAGCAGCAAAAAATTCAGATATTTTGATTTTTGCGGTACAACCTGCCCACATGGAGAAAATATTAATTGATCTAAAACCAATACTGCATGAAAATCATGTCCTTATATCTACAATTACAGGATTTTCAATATCGAAGATGGAGAGCATTGTTGGGAAAGATAAATATCTTATAAGAGCCATGCCTAATACAGCTATTGCAGTGGGAAAATCCATGACCTGTTTATGTAGTAATGAAAAGGGTAATGAGCGGATAAAAGTAGCTCAGGCCATTTTTAACAGACTTGGCACATCTATTTCAATTCCTGAAAACCAAATGCAGGCAGCAACTGTAGTTTGTGCCAGTGGAATTGCATTTTGGATGCGTTTGATACGTGCTACGACTCAGGCAGCAATCCAGTTAGGATTTGATGCAAAAGAAGCACAGGAATTAGCAATGCATACCTGCGAAGGTGCTGCAAGTTTGTTGATAACAACAGGGAATCATCCTGAACAGGAAATTGATAAAGTGACCACTCCTAAAGGTTGCACTATTGAGGGTCTTAATGAAATGGAACATAAGGGATTGAGTTCTTCTTTAATTCAGGGAATGGTTTCATCTTTCAACAAAATCAACAGTATTAAAACCGATCAGTTATGAAACTGTTTGATGTGTATCCATTGTTCGATATTACTCCTGTAAAGGGTAAAGATGTTTATGTGTTTGATGAGGATAACAATGAATATCTCGATCTGTATGGAGGACATGCGGTTATATCTATTGGACATTCACATCCGGAATACGTAAAAAATATCAGCGAACAAGTAAGTAAATTAGGATTTTATAGCAATTCTATTCAAAATCCTTTACAAGTTGAATTAGCAAATAAACTCGGAAAACTATCAGGCTGTGATGATTACCAGTTATTTTTATGCAATTCAGGAGCCGAAGCCAATGAGAACGCACTGAAATTAGCATCTTTTCATACAGGAAAAAAGAAAGTTATTGCATTTTATAATGGATTTCATGGAAGAACATCTGCTGCGGTTGCAGCAACAGATAATAAAAAGATTGTTGCGCCTTTAAACGCACAACAGGATGTTGAATTTATCGATTTTGGAGATCTAGATTCAGTCGAAAATGCTCTCAGCAAAAATGATGTTTGTGCGGTGATTGTAGAAACCATTCAGGGAATTGGTGGTTTGGATGAGGTTAGCACAGAATTCTTAAAAGGTATATCTAGATCATGTAAACAAAATAATGCACTATTGATTGCTGACGAAATTCAATGCGGATTTGGAAGAACAGGTGATTTCTTTGCTTTTCAAAAACATAGAATCACTCCGGACATTATTTCTATGGCAAAGGGAATGGGTAATGGTTTCCCGATTGGAGGTATTTTAATTCATCCGGAAATTAAGGCGTCTTTTGGATTATTAGGAACAACTTTTGGGGGAAACCACTTGGCCTGTACAGCATCCATAACGGTTTTGGATGTTCTTGAGAAGGAAAACTTAATGCAGCACTCAAAAGAAGTCTCAGACTATTTTATAAAAAAAGCCAAAGGATTACCTGAAGTAAAGAAAATAAAAGGAAGAGGTTTAATGCTTGGTTTAGAGTTCAATTTTCCCATTGCCGAACTAAGGAAAGCACTCATTAAAAAGCACCGTATTTTTACGGGAAGTGCAAAGAATCCAAATGTTTTGAGAATTCTTCCACCATTAACCATTCAGAAAAAGCATTTTGATGTATTCTTTGAAGCTTTGAAATCTGAATTATCGTGAAATGAGTCAAATATATTTCTGTTTATGAGACTAAAATTGAAATGGCGAATTGCATCGGACCTTTAGAAAAAATACTGATTAAAAGATGAAAAAATACACGAATATAAATGATATATCTAATGTTTCTAAACTAATTGAGGAAGCTATTGAATTAAAGAAAAATCCCTTTCAATTTGAACATTTAGGCAAACATAAAACCTTAATTATGCTGTTCTTTAATTCGAGTTTAAGAACACGTTTAAGCACAGAAAAAGCAGCAAGGAATTTAGGTATGCAGGTCATGGTGTTGAATGTTAATGATGCCTGGAATTTGGAATATGATGATGGAACCGTCATGAGTCTGGACAGTGCTGAACATGTTAAAGAAGCAGCCCAAGTATTGTCTCAATATGGAGATATTATTGCGGTTAGAGCATTTCCGGAATTAAAGGATAAGGATAAGGATGAATCAGAATTCATGCTCAATAGCTTCATAAAACATGCCACAGTACCCATTGTAAGTATGGAAAGCGCAACAGCACATCCTTTGCAGGCTTTGGCAGATGCCATGACTATCGAAGAGTTCAAAAATAAAAAGAGACCCAAAGTTGTTATGTCATGGGCTCCTCATCCAAAGGCATTACCTCAGGCAGTTCCCAATTCCTTCGTAACCATGATGCATGAATTGGATGTTGATTTTATAATTACACATCCGGAAGGGTATGAATTGAATCATGAGATCACAAAAAGCACTAAGATTGTTTATGATCAAAATGAAGCCTTGAAAGATGCAGATTTTGTCTATGTAAAGAACTGGAGCAGCTATAAAAAATATGGTCAGATTTTAAGTGAAGACAGCAACTGGATGATGACAAAAGAGAAATTGGGAAATGCTAAATTCATGCACTGCTTGCCAGTTAGAAGAAATTTTGTGGTGGAAGACTCTGTTTTGGATAGTGGCCAGTCTATAGTTATCCAGGAAGCAAATAACAGGACCTATTCCGCTCAAATTATTTTGAAGAAAATATTAGAAAATTTATAGTTGTGGAAACGTTAAAAATTATCAAAATAGGAGGAAATATCATTGATGATGATAATGTATTGCAGGATTTTTTAGTGAAGTTTGCAAGACTAAAAGGGCCAAAACTATTGGTTCATGGAGGTGGAAAACTGGCAACCAAATTAGCCAATCAAATGGGAGTTGAGGTAAAAATGACAAATGGCAGACGCATCACAGACGTTAACACTTTGGATATAATCACGATGGTATATGCAGGAAAGATCAATAAAAATATAGTTGCTAAATTACAGTCTTTAAGTTGTAATGCAGTTGGATTCTCCGGTGCTGATGGGAATTCTATAGTATCTGTAAAAAGACCAGTAAAAGATATAGATTTTGGGTATGTAGGCGATGTTGAGAAAGTGAATACTAAAACCTTGAATGTTTTGCTCAATAACGGTGTTACGCCTGTTTTCTGCGCCATAACTCACGATGAAAAAGGTCAGCTTTTAAACACGAATGCAGATACAATCGCATCAGAATTAGCCATTGGATTTGCCAATCAATTTAAAACAGAATTGTATTACTGTTTTGAAAAGAATGGCGTATTGAAAGATGTAAATGATGATAATTCAGTCATTAAAAATATCAATACAAAAACCTATCGAACTTTAATTGATGAAGGCATTATCGCAGACGGGATGCTCCCAAAACTAGATAACTGTTTTCATGCCATTGCTAATAAAGTAGAAAAAGTCTGTATAGGTAAAACAGACATGTTATTTGATAAGAATTCGAATTTTACGACTATTGAAAAATGAAAAAGAAAGAATTAACACAAAATGCTATTGATTTGCTCATAAATCTAATTGAGACGCCTTCTTTTTCGTCGGAAGAGGATAGAACAGCAGCATTAATTGAGAAATGGTTCGCTGAATACAAGATTCCGTGTGTTCGAAATAAAAATAACGTTTGGGCAACAAATTTGCATTTTGATCAAAGTAAACCAACTTTGTTGTTGAATTCTCATCATGACACTGTTAAACCAAATAATGGGTACACAAAAGATCCGTTTAAAGCAATTGAGGAAGACGGAAAACTATTTGGATTAGGAAGCAATGATGCTGGGGGAAGTTTAGTGTCATTGATTGCCGCCTTCACACATTTTTATAACAGAAAGAATCTGGATTATAATCTGGTTTTGGTAGCCTCTGCAGAAGAGGAAAGCAGTGGAGACGATGGATTGAATAGTATGCTTGAGATTATTCCAAAAATAGACGTAGCAATAGTAGGCGAGCCTACTTTAATGAATTTAGCAATTGCTGAAAAAGGTTTGGTTGTTTTTGATGCCAAAGTAAGTGGAACACCTGGCCATGCGGCCCATGAAAATAATGATAACGCCATTTATAAGACAATTGACGTTTTAAAATGGTTTAGGGAATATAAATTCCAAAAAAAATCACCTGTTTTAGGCGATGTTAAAATGACGGTAACTCAAATTCATGCGGGAAAGCAACATAATGCGGTTCCTGCTGAAGTTGAATTGGTAATTGATGTTCGTGTAAATGACAGGTACACCAATAAGGAGATAGCTAAGATTTTAAAAGAGAAATCACCATGTACAAGTATTGAACCTCGTAGCTTGCGATTGAACTCTTCATCTATACCAATAAGTCATCCTTTGGTAGAAGCAGGAGTTGAGTTAGGTAGAGAAACCTATGGCTCTCCAACTTTGTCTGATCAGGCAGTTTTGACTTGTCCTTCCCTAAAATTAGGACCTGGAGACAGTACACGTTCGCATACAGCAGATGAATTTATTTATTTGGCTGAAATAGAAGAAGGAATTGATATATATATTAAGTTGTTGGAGAAAATATTATAGAAAAAAGATTGAAGATATGAGATTTTAGTATTGAGATTTAAAATAAAAACTTCTCAATACTCAATACTAAAGAATAAAATCTAAAAAAATATGAAACTTTGGGATAAAGGATTTTCGATAGATAAAAAAATAGAGCAATTTACAGTCGGTAATGATCGTGAAATAGATGTGCATATAGCGAAATATGATATTCAAGCATCTTTAGCACATGCCAGAATGTTACATCATATCAAAATTTTAACTAAAAATGAACTGCAGCAATTAGAAACAGGCTTAAATGTATTGCTTCAACAAATTGAAAATGGTACATTCTCTATTGAAGATCAATTTGAAGACGTACATTCTAAAATTGAGTTTGAATTGACGAAACAATTGGGCAATGTTGGAAAGAAAATCCATACAGCAAGATCTAGAAACGATCAGGTTTTAGTGGCTTTACAATTATATTACAAAGAAAACCTATATGAGATTAATTCTAAGGTAAAAACCCTGTTTGATACACTCTTAAAATTAGCGGATAGTCACAAAGAAAAATTGCTTCCGGGATATACACATTTGCAAGTTGCTATGCCATCATCGTTTGGGTTATGGTTTTCGGCTTATGCCGAATTGTTAATTGACGATGTGTATATGTTAAATGCAGTCAGAAAAATAGTAGATCAAAATCCTTTGGGATCTGCTGCAGGTTATGGCAGTTCATTTCCTATTGACAGAGAATTCACGACCAAAGAACTAAACTTTTCAACCTTAAAATACAATGTTGTAGCTGCTCAATTAAGCCGGGGAAAAAGCGAAAGAGCTATGGCCAATGCATTAGGAAGCTTATGCAATACATTAGGCAGATTTGCAATGGATATTTGCTTGTATATGAGTCAGAATTTTAGCTTTATTAGTTTTCCTGACTCATTGACAACGGGAAGCAGCATTATGCCACATAAAAAAAATCCCGATGTTTTTGAATTGATAAGAGGCAAATGCAATAAAATTCAGGCATTACATACAGAAATGCTGCTAATAACTAACAATCTGCCAAGTGGTTATCATCGAGATTTTCAGTTATTAAAAGAAAATATGATAAATGGCATTGAGGACGTAAAAGACATTTTGGATATCTTCAATTATGCTATACAACAAGTGATTGTAAAGGATATTGATCTAACGGACGAGAAATACAAATATCTATTTACAGTAGATAGCATTAATAATCTTGTTGTTGAGGGTTTATCATTTAGAGAAGCCTATCAAGAAATAGGCTCACAAGTGCAAGATGGAACTTATAAACCAGATATGAAAAAGCAACATACTCATGCTGGCAGTATTAATAATCTTTGTTTGAATGAGATTAAAGAAAAAATGAATGAGGCTACTTAATTACTAACAATGATCAATACCTAAGTATAAATTATTAATTACTTTTGCACCTTATTTTTGATACCAATTTTTTATGATTGATTCATTAAAAAAGTTAGATAGATCGGCGGATGTTTTATTAGAAATTTCTTCAATTTTAATGCAATCCGGAGCAAATACAAGCAGAGTAAATTTAAATATTGACAGGTTTGCATCTGTTTTGGACTGTTCAGCTTCATGTTTGATAAGTCACAAAACCATTGTGCTTACATTAAGAGAAAATGAAACAGGGTTTAATTATACCAAAACTAAAAGTATTCCTCCATATTTATTAAACTTTTCTACCATATCTGCTATTAGTCTGGCCAGTTGGAAAGCAATTGATGAAGATTGGGCTATCGATCAAATTGAAATTGAGATCAATAAAATAAAGGGAAATAAACGATTTTCCAGAATTAAAGTTCTGATTGCTGTAAGTTTTGCCGGAGCAGGATTTTGTAACATATTTGGGGGAGATTATATGAACATGGCTGTTGCTTTTGTTAGCACATTAGTGGGTTTGTTCATTTTTCAGTTTGCCTCAAAAAAGAAATATAATTTTTATTTACGAGTCTTTTTCGGTTCTTTCACTGCTTCCATCTTAGCCTGTCTGGGTATTTTTTTTAATTTGGGAGCCAGCCCGCAAACAGCATTGGCAACATCAATTCTCTTTTTAGTTCCAGGTGTTCCATTGATCAATTCATTCACTGATTTAATGGATAATAATATTTTAAATGGCTTAGTGAGGTTCTCAGTCGGATTAATGACCGTACTTTTCATAGCACTTGGTCTTTTTGCAGCAATGGTAATATTTCAATTAAAAATAACATGAACGCTATAATATTTGAATTAATTGAACTATCTATTTGGTCTGGAATTGCGGCCGTCGGATTTGGAGTGTTATTTAATGTTCCAAAAAAATCGATCCTGACCATTTTTATTTTAGGTTTTGGAGCGGGATTGATAAAATTCACCGTGCTGCATTTTGGTATTAACGTTGTATTCTCTAGTTTTCTAGCTGCATTTTTTGTGGGTCTGATCAGTATGCCAATGGCACATAAGATCCATCAGCCTCCTGTTGTTTTTTCTATTCCGACCATTATACCCATGATACCAGGATTTTACGCGTATGAAACTGTGCTTTATATTATGAAATATACTTTGTTAGAGAAGGATCCAATGAAAAAAGTTGAGTTGATAAATGGGATTTTTTCTAATGGCTTTAACATGGTCTTCATTTTGATCGCTATTACATTAGGAATCACCTTCCCAATGCTTTTGTTAAGAAAAACTACGGTTAAACGAGTTGATAATTGATTATAAATTGTGACGAAAATTATTCGTCTCTGGCACTGTCTACAATTTCTTTTTTGAACTTTTGATCGTTCATCAAAATAGCCAAGAAACTTAAAATATAATCTTTGGCAACTTCAAATTCTTTGGGGTTTTCAAAATAATTTTTATGGCTATTCAATAACATAATCATCTCTTCTTTTTTGCTAATAATTTCTAGTCTAACTTGATCAAATATTTTTTCATCCCTAACAAAACCTCTATATTTTCTCTCAGTAACAGATTTTAATCCAAGGCTTTCTCCTTGTATTTCAGAAACTACGGCATAACTGGTATTCACAAAGCCCGACATGTCAAAATCATAAGGTATTGGAATCATTTTGTTATTGATAAAAATGACTTCTATATTATGCAAGTACGCTTGTGAATAATCTGTATTGCCTATCATGTACTCAAAAAGAGAACTCCTTACAGAAGCCAATGGTTCATGGTTTAATGGATGTGAATACCTGTCATAGACTTTTCCATCAAATCGCTTAGCAACAATTTTATCATCTTCAATTAAAATTCCTTTTAAATTGTGAGTTTTGATTTTTTGGCCCTTGACTTCCTCAAAATTTATTTCTAATAGTCTTGTTTTAAAATGATAAGGAGATATAAGCTCGAATAATTTGTAGGCTAAATATTCCTTGATAATGTTATCATTATTATCCTTCTGTAATAAACAAGGCATGACTAGTTTTAAATGTTTGTTTCCTTCAAATAGTGTATTTTTTATTTCCTTCTTTTTTAATTTCATTTTTATTGGCGGGAAATAACAATTTTTAAGTCGGTAATTACCTCTGGACCTAAGTTTTATTTTCAGTTCATGTTCGGTGCCATCTTTAAGCTGATAAAATAAAGATGTATCAACATATGTAGAATCGTTGGTATTCTTTTTAACATCCTTTATTGCGAAGGATAACTTTATTGGTAAAGGTTCGTCTTCCAGGAATATTTTTGGAACCAATTGTGAATTTTCATTTTGTACTGGTTCCTGTGCAATAGTTTGAGTAAAAAACAATATATTAACAAAAACGATGAAGTAACTTAATAGCTTATTCATAAAAAATAGTATTTTTAACAAAAGTAATATTTTTCAATTTGGATATCAGACAATATTATTCCATAATAAATTACAGAACCTATTTAGCTTTAGCGATTTCTATAATAGTGACCTATATCTTCTATAAGTTTGATTTTAAATTCAATTTGGACTTAACTCTGCTTAGCATCGCTATAATCTTTCCACTGGTTTTTGCCATAAGAACCTCTTTTAGGCGAAGAGAGAAAGCTTTGGAGCATTTGAGTGAATTTAGAAGCTCTTTAAAGACCTTGTACTATTTTTTTAACAGCAATGAAAAATTAAATGAAGACGATCTAAAGGAAATTAAAGACATATTGACAGAAATCAACACAAATACATTATCCAATTTAAAAAGTAAAGATTTTGTTGTAAAAGACTTAGATGATGTTTTAAATAAGGTTTATCAATTTACTCTGGATAAAACTTCTACAATACCAAGAAATTTACGTGATAAGGTTTTTCGATTTATGAAAGATCTTCATGAATCTATCGAAAATGTATTTGCAATCCATACACATAGAACTCCGATTAGTCTTAAGGCTTACTGTGAGATCTTTATTTATATTTTTCCATTTCTATATGTTCCTACAATCATTTACAATGTAGGAATAGATAATTCACAATCAATTGTTTATTCAATTGTGCAACTTACCCAGTTTATATTAATATCGCTTTATAATATTCAAAATCAACTAGAATATCCTTTTGATGATATAGGTTTGGACGATATTAAACTGGATGGCTTTAAGATTGAACGATAATTTCCATTTTTTCTTTTATAATCTGGGAATGGTAATGTGACGGGCTTTAACACTTGTCGACTTAGAAATAAAAAAAACAAACTACCTAAACAGTGCACTTTTAAATCCTAAATTTAATTAGTGCTAATCCAATTAAATAATTGTGGACTGTCCCAGATGTATGTTCTGAAAGTTAAAGTTGGAGTCATCAGGGTTACTTATAACATCCTCTATAAAGTCACCAACCTTTCTGGTTGTTATATGGTCAAACTTAGTATTTAAGTCTGGTGTAGTTATATGCAGTTTCAATGACTTGTCAACTGCTTTTCGAACTAAATTTGCTTCATCGGTCAATTCAAAATGATCTAATAACATAGCTGCCGATAAGATTGCAGCTATAGGATTGGCTATTCCCTTTCCTGTTGCCTGGGGATAAGATCCATGGATCGGCTCGAACAAGGCATATTTATCACCTACGGATGCTGAGGCCAACAAACCTATTGATCCCCCAATAACACTGGCCTCATCACTTATTATATCACCAAACATATTCTCTGTTAAAATAACATCAAACTGTTTTGGATTCAAAATCATTTGCATGGCGGCATTGTCTACAAATAAAAAGTCTAATTCCACCTTTGGATATAGTGCACCAATTTCAACAACCACTTTTCGCCAGAGTCTTGAACTTTCTAAAACATTGGCCTTATCAATTAAAGTAACTTTATTTTTTCTTTTTTGTGCTGCTTGAAACGCTAAATGAGCGATTCGCTCAATTTCATGACGTGAATATTTACAAAGGTCTGACGCAGTATTTCCATCATCACTAATTTGTTTTTCTCCAAAATAAATACCACCGGTTAATTCCCTGTAGATGCAAATATCTGCACCTTTGATATTTTCTTTTTTTAATGGAGATTTTCTTAATAGGGTATCGTAAGCCTTAACAGGCCTAATATTTGCGAATAAACCCAACTCTTTGCGCAATCGTAACAGACCCTGTTCCGGTCTAACTTTGGCCGCTGGATCATTATCGTATTTTGGATGACCTATGGCACCAAATAAGATTGCATCACTTTCTTTGCATAAATTGAGAGTTTCTTCAGGTAATGGATTTCCCGTTTTATCAATAGCAATAGCACCTACTACTGCTTTCTTAAATATAAAATGGTGGTTGAATTCAGATGCAATAGCCTTTAAGACCTTTACAGCTTGTTCGGTAACTTCCGGACCAATACCGTCACCTGATAATACAGCAATTTTAAGTTTCATTAAGCTGATTTAATTTCGTTATACACCTTACTGGCTTCAATGATCTGATGAATATCGTTGTCATCGATCTCTTTCTTTTTATCAGCATAGGTTAAAAAGTTTGAATAGACCTCATCTAATTGCAATTTGGTCAAATCATATCCTAATTTTTTTGATCTGTAAGCTAATGCTGCTCTACCACTTCTTGCAGTAAGGACAATAGCCGAATCTGTTACACCAACATCTTTAGGGTTGATGATCTCGTATGTTTCTCTGTTTTTTATGACTCCATCTTGATGTATTCCGGAACTATGGGCAAAGGCGTTAGCTCCAACAATTGCTTTGTTTGGCTGAGTATAAATACCCATACTATCAGACACCAACTGACTGATACCATATAACATTTCTGTCTGAATATTAGTCTCAAGATTTAAATAAGGATGTTGTTTGAGGATCATGACCACCTCTTCTAAGGCCGTATTCCCAGCACGTTCTCCAATTCCGTTGATTGTACATTCAATTTGACGAGCACCATTGATAACACCTTCAATCGAGTTGGCAGTCGCCAGACCAAGGTCATTATGACAATGACATGACAAAATAGCTTTGTCAATACCTTTCACATTCTCCATTAAGTATTTCATTTTGGCTCCATACTCATGTGGTAAGCAATATCCAGTTGTGTCTGGGATATTTAAAACAGTTGCTCCGGCTTTAATAGCTGCTTCACATACTCTTGCCAAATATTCATTATCAGTTCGTCCTGCATCTTCAGCGTAAAATTCAACATCTTCAACAAATGATTTGGCATATGAGACAGCAGCTGCGGCACGTTCTATTATTTCTTCTCGATTTGAATTGAATTTGTGAATGATATGAGAGTCTGAAGTACCAATACCCGTATGAATTCTTGGTTTTCTGGCGTATTTTAATGCTTCAGCAGCCACTTTAATGTCATTTTCGACGGATCGTGTTAATCCGCAAACAGTTGCATTCTTAACCAATTTGGATATTTCTTCAACCGATTTGAAATCACCGGGGCTGGAAACAGGAAAACCTGCTTCAAGTACATCTACACCTAAATTATCGAGTTGCTCGGCAATCACAAGTTTTTGATTTGTATTTAGTTTACAACCAGGGACTTGCTCGCCATCTCGCAGCGTTGTATCAAAAATTTCTACTTTATTCGTCGACATTTATTCAAATATATTTTCTTATTGTCCAACGAATTTATATTTTGGATTAGTAATTCATCATTACATTGTAAAGGCATTACGACGTTCAAACCTAAAAAAACGCATTAAGTATTTTATAATCAAATACATACAGATATAATCCATTGATGACTAAAGCCCAAAAAGATAATTTATTTTTACTCGTCAAATCATTGACTAAATCGGAAAAGCGACAGTTTAAACTTTATGTCGGCCGTTTGGGAGTGAATACAGATTCAAAATTTTTAAATCTGTTCAATATTCTTGAAAAATTATCTGCATATGATGAAGCAGCAATACTTAAGTCCGGAATTGTAAAAAAACAGCAATTGGCCAATGTAAAGGCTCATTTGTACAAACAGATTCTTATCAGTTTAAAGCTCAATCCGTCTCACCAGAATATTCGTTCTCAAATAAGAGAACAATTGGATTTTGCTTCTATTTTGTATCATAAAGGATTGTATAAACAGAGTCTTAAAATATTAGATAAAGCTAAAGAGGTCGCCATGCAAAACGAGGAAAAGAATTTAGCTTATGAAATTGTTGAACTGGAAAAAATAATTGAATCTCAATATATCACAAGAAGTATAAGAGGAAGGGCAGATGAATTGACCATTCAAGCAAAAGAACTTAGTGAAGCAAATGTTTTGACCAGCAAATTGTCTAATCTATCCTTACAGTTGTATGGGGTTTTCCTGAAAACAGGTTACGTTAAAAATGAAGCGGAAAGTAAGGAGATAACAGATTATTTTAATGCCAGACTGCCAAAATTCAATATTAAGGATTTGGGATTCAGAGAAAAATTATGGTTATATAAAGCGTATCTCTGGTATAGTTTTTTAATGCAGGATTTCTTGAATTGCTATAAATATTCAATGAAATGGGTGGATCTGTTCTATCAGAATCCGGATATGATTAGTTTGAATCCTGTATTTTTCCTTAAGGGGAACAATTATTTATTGGAATCCCTTTATTTCCTTAAGAACAAGAAAAAATTTGAAGAATCACTCAACAGATTAGAAGTCATTGTTGAAACTAAATCGTTTCCAAAAGATGAAAATGTGGCGGCCTTATCGTTTTTGTATATTAATCTGAATAAATTCAATCTATACTTTATCGATGGTAGTTTTGAAGAAGGATTACCTTTAATTCCTAAGGTCGAATCAGAATTAGAACATTATTCTGATAGAATTGATGAGCACCATTTCATGACCTTTTATTATAAATTCGCCAGTTTGCATTTTGGGGCAGGAAATAACAAGAAATGTATTGAATATTTAGATAAGATAATTTCAAATAAAAGTTTATCCATGAGAGAAGATCTTTTGTGTTTCTCGAGAGTGTTAAATCTTGTGGCACATTATGAAGCTGGATTAGATTATCATATAGACGCTTTATTAAGAAGCACTTACAAGTTTTTGATCAAAATGAATGATCTGCATGAAGTACAGATTGAAATGATCAAGTTCATAAAAAGTCTGCAAGATATTTATCCGCAGGATCTAAAAAAAGCATTCATAAAATTGCATGACGTCCTTATAAAGTTTGAAGATAGGCCCTTTGAAAAAAGAGCCTTTTTGTACCTTGATATAATTTCCTGGTTGGAAAGTAAAATTGAAAATAAACCGGTTGCCCAAATAATAAAGGATAAGTATTTGGCAAAATATGCCTGAAAAATTTGTGATTTTACTAAGAATATCACAATTCTTTAAAATTAAGTGCTTAAAAATTTGGATTTAAATTTTTTTAAAATATATATTTGCGCTTACAAAGTTCAAAAACTTATTGAAGTGTTATCAAGAAAGGTGGAGGGATTAGACCCGTTGAAGCCTTAGCAACCCTTGGATTTACTAAGAAGGTGCTAAATTCTACTTGAAATTGCGAGTCATTTTTCGCAAGTTCGGATAGATAACTAAAAGAAATTACTTTCTGTAATTTCTAAAAATTCTTTATAACATTTTTCTATTAAGTACGTCAATTTTGACGCATTTGACTTTTGGTTTAATTTTTTATTAACTCTAAAAGAAAGAAAAATGAGTAAACAAAAATTCGCAACAAAAGCGTTGCATGCAGGACACGACGTCCAAAAGAACGGTGGAACCAGAGCGGTTCCCATTTATCAATCCACAGCTTATGTGTTTAATGATTCCGATCATGCTGCAAATTTATTTGCATTGGCTGAAACAGGAAATATTTACACAAGAATAAACAATCCTACAAATGATATATTAGAGCAGCGTTTAGCAGCTCTTGAAGGAGGGATAGCGGCTGTAGTTACTGCATCCGGAACATCTGCAATCGCAACTACCCTATTAACTCTGTTAAAAGCTGGAGACCATATTGTAGCTTCTAACAGTTTGTATGGCGGAACTTACAATTTGTTAAGTGTAACATTACCGAGACATGGAATAACAACCACCTTTGTTGATCCATCCAATCCTGAAAACTTTAAAAAAGCTACCCAAGAGAATACCAGAACATTCTTTATTGAGTCTCTTGGAAATCCGAAATTGGATGTTTTGGATATTGATGCTATTTCAAAGCAAGCGAAGGCATTTAAAGTACCTTTGATTGTTGACAATACCGTTGCTACTCCGTATTTATTGAATCCAATTGAATATGGTGCTAATATTGTTATTCATTCTTTAACAAAGTACATCAACGGAAATGGTACAGCGCTTGGAGGAGTGATCATTGACGCCGGAACTTTTGACTGGTCAAACGGAAAATTTCCTGAATTCACAGAGCCTTCAGCCGGATATCATGGATTAGTTTACAGCGAAGCACTTGAAGCAGCAGCTTTTATTGCCAAAGTGAGAATTGAAGGGTTGCGAGATTATGGAGGAGCTTTGAGTCCTTTTAATGCATTTCAGATCATACAAGGACTGGAAACATTAGAATTGAGAATAAAAAAACATAGTGAAAATGCGCTAGAGTTAGCAAAATGGCTTCAGAAACAGGAAGAAGTTGTTTGGGTTAATTATCCAGGATTAGAATCCAGTCCTTATAAGGCATTAGCTAAAAAATACTTACCGGAAGGACAAAGCGGAATTGTAACCTTTGGAGTTAAAGGAGGCTATGAGTCTGCTAAAAAAATAGCAGATACAACCAAGTTGTTTTCACTATTGGCAAATATTGGAGACACAAAGTCATTGATCATTCATCCTGCAAGCACAACCCATCAGCAATTAAGTGATGAAGCTCAGGAGTCAACAGGAGTTACAAAAGATCTTATAAGGTTATCTGTTGGAATTGAAAATATTGAAGATCTAAAATCAGATTTAAAAGAAGCATTTCAAGTTGTAAAATCAACAATATTAGTTTAAATGGAAGAATTACAATACATAAATATTCCTGATTACAGAACCAAGAATGGTAAGTCAACCCATATACGGTTGTCTTATCAGGTCTTTGGTAGAAAATTGAATGAAGCCCCAATAGTTTTGGTGAATCATGCGCTGACAGGAAATTCTAATGTGTCTGGAGAAAACGGGTGGTGGACTAGCTTAATTGGCGAAGATAAAGTGATTGACACCAATTACTATTCGGTTTTGTCATTTAATATTCCAGGGAATGGATTTGATGGAACAAGTGCTAGTTTAATTGAAAATTATAAAGAATTTACGGCAAAAGATATAGCCAATATATTTGCCTTAGGCTTAGAAACTTTGAAAGTAGAAAGTCTATTTGCTGTAATAGGCGGTTCCGTTGGTGGAGGTTTAGCATGGGAATTGGCAGTTTTAAGACCGAACCTAATCGAGAATTTGATACCTGTTGCTTCCGATTGGAAATCAACAGATTGGATTTTAGCCAATTGCTTTATTCAGGATAATATTTTAAATAATTCTGTAAGAGGTTTGGAAGATGCAAGAATGCATGCCATGACCTTATACAGAACTCCGGAATCATTGTCTCAAAAATTTAATAGAACTAAAAAAGAGGAAGAGATTTTTAATATAGAGAGCTGGTTGAATTATCACGGTAATGCTTTGAATGAAAGATTTCAGTTATCGGCTTATAAAATGATGAATCAAATATTGAAAACAATTGATATCACTGAAGGAGGTAAGGAATTCCTCGATGTCGTTTCGAAAATCAAATCAAATATTCACATTATCACAATTAATTCTGATCTGTTCTTTAAATCAGATGAGAACTGGCAAACATATGTAGAACTTAAATCGGTCAAAGGTAATGTTACGATTGGGGAAATTAAATCCATTCATGGACATGATGCATTTTTAATAGAATTCAATCAGTTGAATAATCTATTAAAACCTATTTTTCAGTCAGAAAAAGTAAATGAAATCGAATTTAAAAAAGCTATTTAATAAAACCCTTTATGAGTTCTAAGAAATTTGAAACGGAAGCGATAAGAACACAAATAGAACGTTCTCAGTTTTTAGAACATTCAAGTCCATTATACCTCACATCAAGTTTTGTATTTGAAGATGCTGAGGATATGAGAGCTTCATTTGCAGAAGAAAAAGAGCGCAATATTTATAGCAGGTTTTCAAATCCAAATACTTCAGAATTTGTAGAAAAGATTTGTAAAATGGAAGGAGCAGAAAGCGGATATGCCTTTGCAACTGGAATGTCGGCTGTATTCTCAACTTTTGCGGCCTTATTAAATGCCGGAGATCATATTGTGTCATCAAGATCTGTATTTGGATCAACACATACCCTGTTTACCAAGTTCTTCCCGAAATGGGATATTTCTACAAGTTATTTTAAAGTTAATGAGATTGATAAAATTAAAGGATTAATTACAACCAAATACGAAAATATTATATGCTGAAAGCCCTACAAATCCTGCAGTCGATGTATTGGATTTAGAGTTATTAGGAAAAATTGCAAAAGAGTATAATTTAATTTTTGTGGTTGATAATTGTTTCGCAACACCGTACCTTCAGAATCCAATAAAATTTGGAGCAGATTTGGTTATTCATTCAGCTACAAAATTAATTGACGGACAAGGAAGAGTTCTTGGTGGTGTTACAGTTGGAAAGTCAGACTTAATTCATGAAATATATTTATTCTCCAGAAATACAGGACCTGCACTATCTCCTTTTAATGCGTGGGTTTTATCAAAAAGTTTAGAAACACTTGCAGTTCGAGTTGATAAGCATTGTGAAAATGCACTCAAAAGTTGCAGAATTTTTAGAAAAACATGATAAAATTAGCTTGGTAAAATATCCTTTTTTAATTCGCATCCACAATATGAAATTGCTAAAAAACAAATGAAACTAGGTGGTAATATTGTTGCTTTCGAAATTAAAGGAGGTATTGAAACAGGCAGGAATTTTTTAAATAAAATTAAGCTTATGTTCGTTATCTGCAAATTTAGGAGATACAAGAACTATTGTAACTCATCCAGCGTCAACAACACATAGTAAATTATCAGATGAAGATAGATTAGAAGTAGGAATAACCGATGGTTTGGTCAGGGTATCTGTAGGTTTGGAAAATGTAGATGATATTATTAACGATTTGGATCAGGCTTTAAATTGAATTGAAAATAAAGTATCTTTGTTAGATGCTTTCTAAAAGAACGAAATACGGTATTAAAGCACTGGTTTATTTGGCACGACAGGGACATCAGGATCCTGTCAATATTGCTGAGATTTCTGAAAGTGAGAACATTTCAAGAAAATTTTTAGAAAGTATTCTACTTACCCTTAAAAAAAACGGAATTTTAGGATCCAAAAAAGGAAAATTGGGAGGTTATTATTTACTTAAAGAACCTTCTGAAATTAATATGTCATCCATATTACGAATTTTAGAAGGTCCTATTGCCATGGTACCATGTGTAAGCTTGAACTTTTATGAAAAGTGTGAAGACTGCCCAAACGAGGATATTTGCACCGTTAATACTTTAATGACCCAGGTAAGAGACAGTACATTGGGAATTCTAAATAATAATACATTAGCAGATTTGATCTAATTTTTTTTCGAATTTATCATTGTTTAACCAATTGTCATTATATATATTTGCATTTATTCCTAGTAATCCCATAGGAATTAGTTAAAGTATGATTTTAGATATAGTTTTCAATAAACATATAAACGTTAGTAAAAGAAAGGCTAACGGAGAAAGAATATCAAGAAGTATTGCCAAATCACTTAGTTGGAGGCTAGTTGGAACCT
The DNA here is from genome assembly GCA_963827785.1 of uncultured Flavobacteriaceae bacterium. Classification (GTDB taxonomy): domain Bacteria; phylum Bacteroidota; class Bacteroidia; order Flavobacteriales; family Flavobacteriaceae; genus Site-B1. The sequence goes on from CAWHCT010000020.1 coordinate 210,511, forward strand.
TAGATACCATAATTATTTCCTGGATAATAACAGGAAAGATAGGAATGGCTTTGTCTATAGGTTCAATTGAACTGGTTACTAAAATGCTTCTTTATTTTTTTCATGAGCGTGCCTGGAATAAAATTAAATGGGGAAAATAATGCAGTTAGATATAGATAAAATAAATAGTGATTTGAAAGATAGATCGCCTCAGGAGATCATTCAATGGGCAATATCTTGTGCAAAAAATCCTGTGGTTACCACCAATTTTAGACCATATGAAGTAGTTATTCTACATGCCGTAATATCCGTGAATAAAGATATTAAGGTTATTTGGTGTGATACAGGTTACAATACACCCAATACTTACAGGCATGCTGAAGAATTAATTAAGAAACTAAACTTAAATATCAAGCTATATGTTCCAAAACAAACATCTGCTCATAGAGATGTTGTTTTAGGAATTCCGGGTATCAAAGATCCAAAACATAAATTATTTACGGAGCAGGTCAAGTTGGAGCCTTTTAAACGCGCAATGGATGAACATAAACCGGATGTCTGGTTTACAAATCTTCGTAAAGGTCAGACAGCTTTTAGAGATAGTATTGATATTGTATCTCAAGATAGAAATGGAGTCATAAAAGTGAGTCCTTTTTACAATTGGTCAGATGCAGAGCTTGATAACTATCTAGTAAAAAACAATTTACCAAACGAATTTAAATATTTTGATCCTACTAAAGTTCTCGGTAACAGAGAATGTGGATTACATGCATAGACATTATGAAAGAAAGCACAATCCATATTAATCCGTTAGAGAATGAGGCTATTTATATCATGCGAGAAGTAGCTGCACAGTTTGAAAGGCCTGTACTATTGTTTTCTGGAGGAAAAGATTCAATAACACTGGTGCGATTAGCTCAAAAAGCATTTTATCCCGCAAAGATTCCATTTCCTTTAATGCATATTGATACGGGGCATAACTTTCCCGAAACCATAGAATTTAGGGATAAACTTGTAAAAGAATTGGGACTGGAACTTATTATAAGACATGTTCAGGATTCTATTGATCAGGGCAGGGTAAAGGAAGAATCAGGCAGATATGCAAGCAGAAACATGTTGCAAACGACTACTCTTTTGGATGCCATTGAGGAATTTAGATTTGATGCTTGCATTGGTGGAGCCCGCAGAGATGAGGAAAAAGCAAGAGCCAAGGAAAGAATTTTTTCTGTTCGTGATGACTTTGGTCAATGGGATGAAAAAAATCAAAGGCCGGAATTGTTTGATATGTTAAACGGTGAAATTGAATTAGGGCAAAACGTAAGGGTTTTTCCTATTTCAAACTGGACAGAATTAGATGTTTGGTCATACATAGAAAAAGAACAAATTGAGATTCCATCAATTTATTTTGCCCATAAGCGAAAGATATTTTTAAGAGATGGCTTAATCTGGTCTGCATATGATGATTATGTATATAGAGAGGATAGCGAAGAAGTTGTTGAGGAAACAGTTCGATTCAGAACCGTTGGTGACATGAGTTGTACAGCTGCTGTTTTATCCGACGCTACTGATATTTCGACAGTAGTCGATGAAATTAGAAATTCTGATATTTCTGAAAGAGGAGCACGGATTGATGATAAAAGATCTGAAGCAGCTATGGAAAAACGGAAGCAACAAGGGTATTTTTAATCCCCATAAAACCAAAAGGGTAGGTTGATTTAGTGAGCAAAAAAAGATTATAAATAATAAAAAGAATCCTTCCCTTCGGGAAGGTTAGGATGGGAATGGATGTTTTAAAAATTGCAACAGCAGGAAGTGTAGACGATGGGAAGAGCACCTTAATAGGAAGACTGCTTTATGATACAGAATCACTAACTGTAGATAAGTTGGAAGCAATCAAAAGAACCAGCGAACAAAAAGGATATGATTACTTAGATTTTTCTTTAGCGACCGATGGATTGGTAGCTGAACGTGAGCAAGGAATTACAATCGATGTAGCTCATATTTACTTTTCAACTCCAACCAGAAGCTACATAATTGCCGATACACCAGGTCATGTTGAATATACAAGAAATATGGTTACTGGTGCATCTACATCACAAGCAGCCATTATTTTAATCGATGCCAGAAAAGGAGTTATCGAGCAAACATACCGTCATTTTTTTATAACTAATTTATTACAGGTTAAGGATGTGATTGTCGCTATCAATAAAATGGATTTGGTCGATTTTTCTAAGGAAGTGTATAATGAGATTAAATCAGATTTTAAAGAGCTGATAAGTAAATCTGATTATAAAGATCAAAGCGTTACATTTATTCCTGTGAGTGCTTTACAAGGAGATAATGTTGTGCAAATGTCTAGAAAAATGACCTGGTATAAAGGCCAAACTTTACTTGAACATTTAGAACTGTTGGATGTTGAAGATATTTACAATATTGGAACTCCAAGATTTCCCATACAATATGTTATCAGACCCAAAACAATCAATTTTCATGACTTCCGGGGTTATGCGGGAAAAGTTTATGGAGGTGATTTAAGTGTTGGTGATGAAGTTGTCGTATTACCTTCTCAAACCAAATCTAAAATAAAAGAAATTCATTTTTATGATAAATCATATCTCACTGCTTCAAGACGATCTTCGGTTACTATCACTCTGGAAGACGATATTAATATAAGTAGAGGAGATATTTTAGTAAAATCGGGCGAACTACCTAAAATTGAAAAGCAACTGGAAGCAGTTATCTGTTGGATGGATTTCCAGCCTTTAAATTCAGGCTCAAAATATATTTTACAACATGGTGTGAATAAAGTTCTGGCAAAAGTTAAAAATATCAATCATATGATTCATCCTGATTATTCAGGTATTGAAATGAACATAAATGAATTAAAAATGAATGATATTGCCTCGGTCGATTTTCAGTTGAATAAACCAATTTATTTTGATGCATTTAAAGATCACAGAACTAATGGATCATTCATTTTAATAGATACCATGTCTAACAATACGGTTGGAGTAGGATTCATTCAATAAAATCATAAAATTTATTTGTTTTTGAACTCGCTATATTGTTTATTTGTGGCAAGTTCAAACATTTATTGATTGTTATCATGAAAGGCAGAGGGATTGGACCCATTGAAGCCTTAGCAACCCTTTACTTTAAAGAAGGTGCTAAATTCTACCATTAGTGCTGTACTTGTTTCAGCACCTTTTTTGAATTAATTCAAAAATGGACAGATAACCAAAGGTAAATCCTATTTACTTTTCTGATGACATATGAATACAATTTAAAGAATATGTCAAATTTAAAAACCGAATTACAAAAACGAATATTAGTTTTGGATGGAGCTATGGGCACCATGCTTCAGCAATATAATTTCACTGAAGAAGATTATCAGAGGTGAAAGGTTTAAAGATTATCCAACATCGTTAAAGGGAAATAATGATCTGTTATCCCTTAACACAACCCAAAGCAATAGCCGAAATACATCGTAAATATTTAGAAGCCGGAGCAGATATAATTGAAACAAACACTTTCTCAGGAACATCCATTGCGATGGCTGACTATAATATGGAAAATCTGGTGTATGAATTAAATTTTGAATCGGCTAAAATTGCTAAAAAAGTAGCTGAAGAATTTACGATAAAAAATCCTGATAAACCTAGATTTGTTGCTGGCAGTATTGGTCCAACCAACAAAACAGCCAGTTTGTCACCAGACGTTAATAAACCTGAATATAGAGCTATTACTTTTGAAGAATTAAGAAAGTCGTATAAAGAACAGGTTGAAGCTTTAATTGATGGAGGAGTAGATGTACTGCTTGTAGAGACTATTTTTGATACTTTAAATGCCAAAGCAGCACTTTTTGCAATTGAAGAAGTTAAAGAAGAACGAAATATTGATATTCCCATAATGGTATCCGGAACCATAACAGATGCATCTGGAAGGACTTTATCCGGACAAACCGTAGAAGCTTTTTTAGCTTCAATTTCTCATATTCCTTTGCTTAGTGTTGGCTTTAACTGTGCTCTTGGAGCAGAGCAATTGAAACCATATGTCCAACGCTTGTCAAGTAAAACACATTTTTATACTTCTGCACATCCAAATGCGGGATTACCAAATGCATTTGGAGAATATGATCAATCTCCTGAAGAGATGAAGAACTTAATTGAAGATTATCTAAAAGATGGAATCATAAATGTAATTGGCGGATGTTGTGGGACGAATCCAGAACATATTAAAGCCATTGCAGGTGTTGCTCAAAAATACGAACCAAGACAAATTGAAGCAGAAGTTTAATGAAGGAAGGAAACTGTAAATACTTAACCCTATCGGGATTAGAGCCCTTGTTGTTACTCCGGAAAGTAATTTTATAAATGTTGGGGAACGAACCAATGTGACAGGTTCCAGAAAATTCTTAAGATTAATAAAAGAAGAAAAATATGATGAAGCGTTGGATGTTGCAAGACATCAGGTTGAGGGAGGAGCGCAGATTTTAGATGTGAATATGGATGAAGGAATGTTGGATGGGGTTTATGCCATGACAACTTTCCTAAATCTGATTGCTTCAGAACCGGATATTTCACGAATACCTGTAATGATCGACAGTTCTAAATGGGAGATCATCGAAGCCGGATTGAGAGTGGTTCAAGGCAAATGGGTAGTAAACTCGATCAGTTTAAAGGAAGGTGAAAAAGAATTCATACGTCAGGCTAAACTGGTAAAACGATATGGAGCTGCAGTCATTGTGATGGCTTTTGATGAGACAAGGACAGGCTGATACTTACCAAAGACGTATTGAGATTTGTAAACGGTGTTATGATATTCTTGTAAATGAAGTTAATTTTCCTCCTCAGGACATTATTTTCGATCCTAATATATTTCCGGTGGCTACTGGAATGGATGAACACAGGAAAAATGCAATAGACTTTTTTAAAGCAGCACAATGGATTCGAAAAAATTTACCATGTGCAAATGTTTCAGGAGGTGTGAGCAATGTGTCATTTTCATTTAGAGGAAATAACACAGTACGTGAAGCGATGCATTCGTCATTTCTATATCATGCCATTAAACATGGGATGAATATGGGTATAGTGAATCCTGCCATGTTAGAAGTTTACGATGAAATTCCCAAAGACCTGCTAGAGCGAGTAGAAGACGTTCTTTTAGATAGACGTGATGATGCCACAGAACGATTATTGGAATTTGCTGAAACTGTCAAAGGTCAAAAAAAGGAAGATGATCAAACAGTACAGGAATGGAGAAATGAAAGTCTGCAGGAAAGAATTACCCATTCTTTGGTCAAAGGAATAGATGCTTTTATTATTGAAGATGTCGAAGAAGCTAGACAATCCGTTTCAAGACCAATTGAAGTCATTGAAGGTCACTTAATGATAGGTATGAACGTGGTTGGTGATCTGTTTGGTAGTGGAAAAATGTTCTTACCACAAGTAGTAAAATCTGCTCGTGTCATGAAAAAAGCTGTTGCTTATTTGCAGCCGTTTATTGAAGCTGAAAAAGACGGAAAGCAAGAGTTTGCTGGTAAAATTTTGATGGCTACGGTAAAAGGAGATGTTCATGATATCGGAAAGAATATAGTAAGTGTAGTTTTAGGTTGTAATAATTATGAAATTATTGATCTCGGTGTCATGGTTCCTCCTGAAAAAATATTAGAGATTGCCAGAAAGGAAAATGTAGATGTCATTGGTTTAAGCGGATTAATAACACCTTCTTTAGATGAGATGGTATTCCTATCCAAAGAAATGGACAAGCAAAACTTCCAGATTCCATTGATTGTTGGTGGAGCTACTACATCAAAAGCACATTCAGCAGTTAAGATCGCTCCAAATTATTCCCATACTGTCGTTCATGTAAATGATGCCTCAAGAGCAGTTACTGTAGTTGGAAATTTACTCCAAAAGGATAATCAAATCTATAAAGAACAAATTAGACAGGAATACAACAAATTCAGAGAGCAATTTTTAAATCGGTCCCAAAAGAAAGAATTTATATCTATTGAAGAAGCCAGAAAGAATAATTTTAAAATTGATTGGAAATCGATAGAAATTGTAAAACCAAAGCAATTAGGCATTCAAATCATAGAAGATTTGGATATTGCAAAACTTGAGGAATTTATTGATTGGTCGCCTTTTTTCCGCAGTTGGGATTTACATGGAAGATATCCTGATATATTAACTGATGAGGTCGTAGGGACTCAGGCTTCAGAATTGTTCAAAGATGCTCAGGAATTATTAAGTAGAATTTTTAAAGAGAAGCTGCTTAAAGCTAAAGCCATTTTTGGATTGTTTCCTGCTAACTCCGTAAATATTGATGATATTGAAATTTATTTAAAAAATGAAGGAAGACAAAAAACATTTTTAACCCTTCGTCAACAACTAAAAAAACGCGATGGTGTTCCAAGTTTAGCCTTAGCAGATTTTATAGCACCAAAGGAAACGGGTATGCAAGATTATATGGGCTGTTTCTGTGTGACAACTGGTTTTGGAACTCAGGAATTGGCTGCTAAATTTGAAGAAGCTCATGACGATTACAATTCGATCATGATCAAAGCATTGGCAGATCGTTTAGCTGAGGCATTTGCAGAATATTTGCATAAGGAAGTAAGAACAAATTATTGGGGCTATGCAGTAAATGAAAGCTTATCAAACGAAGAATTAATCAAAGAAAGTTATAAAGGGATACGACCGGCTCCGGGATATCCTGCATGTCCCGATCATCTTGAGAAACAAACAATTTGGGATTTACTTAAGGTAGAAGAATCAATAGGAGTGAAATTAACGGAAAGTTTAGCCATGTGGCCGGCAGCAAGTGTGAGTGGCTATTATTTTGGGAATCCGGAAGCCAAATATTTTGGGTTAGGAAAGATTACGGAAGATCAATTAAAGGATTATGCCAAACGTCGGGGAATATCAACTGAAGAAGCCCAAAAATGGCTGAATCCCAATTTAGCACAATAATGAAAAAATGAAAGTTACAGATCATTTAAAAAAATCAGAAGGAAAGACCATGTTTTCTTTCGAGATCATTCCACCTAAGAAAGGAAAGAATATCCAGGAACTCTATAATAACATTGACCCTCTAATGGAATTCAAACCTCCTTTTATTGATGTTACAACTTCCCGTGAAGAATATATTTATATTGAAAAACAGGGACTTTTAGACAGAAAGATAACCAGAATGCGTCCAGGAACAGTCGGAATTTGTGCAGCCATCAAACATAAGTACGATGTAGATACTGTGCCACATGTATTATGCGGAGGATTCACAAAAGAAGAAACTGAATATTTACTCGTTGATTGCCATTATCTGGGGATTAATAATGTCATGGCATTGCGAGGTGATGCAATGAAAGAACAAAAATATTTTGAAGCAGCCAAAGGCGGTCATGAATTCGCTAAAGATTTGGTGAGTCAGATAAAGAAATTGAATGAAGGAAAATATCTGCATGATGTTATGGAAGTAGACGATAAGGCGGACTTTTGTATTGGGGTTGCAGGTTATCCGGAAAAACATATTGAAGCACCATCGCTTCAATCCGATTTAAAAAGACTCAAGGAAAAAGTAGATGCGGGCGCAGATTATGTGGTGACTCAAATGTTTTTTGACAACAAGAAGTATTTTGAATTTGTTGAATTGGCTAGAAAATCAGGAATTGAAGTTCCAATCATTCCTGGAATAAAACCAATTGCTGTAAAAAGGCATCTTCAACTCCTTCCACAAGTCTTTAAAATTGATTTACCCCAGGACCTTATTCATGCTGTTGAGGTATGCAAGGACAATAAAGAAGTAAGGCAAGTTGGCGTAGAATGGGCTTTGGAGCAATCAAAAGAACTTCAAAAAGCAGGAGTTCCCGTACTTCATTTTTATTCTATGGGGAAAAGTGATAATATTAAAGCTATTGCTTCTAAACTGTTTTAGTTGAATTATTCTCTTATTTTTGCTTCACAACTTTCTTTAATGAAGCATTTAGTAGCCTGCATGTTGTTTTTATTGAGTTTTTTGAACTATGGACAGGACACTCAAATTTCATCTTATATTGATGTTAATTACTTTAAGGGCAATATTGCGTTGCATAATGATGATATTCTGCATTTAATCGCCGGACATCCTGAAGGCGTTATTATTGGTTGGAATAAGAAAACCTTTGGAGAAAATGAATGGGAACAACGATATGGTTATCCTGATTATGGCGTGTCCTTTGCTTATCAGAATTTAAAAAATGATGTATTAGGAAATAACTACTCATTGTATGCCCATTATAATTTCTATTTTTTAAAACGAAACCTGATGGTGAGAATTGGTCAGGGAATAGCCTTTACTACAAATCCTTATGATAAATTCAATAACCATAAAAATATTGCATTTGGATCTAAATTTATGAGTAGTACGTATGTCATGTTAAACTACAAAAAGGAACGTATTTTTGATAGATTTGGATTGCAGGGAGGATTAGCCTTATTACATTATTCAAATGCAAATGTTAAAGCTCCAAATACGAGCATAAATTCTATAACAATTAATCTGGGAATAGTTTACGATCTGAATGGAGATTCTGAATATATAAGCGACTTAACAGAAGAAAAATTCACTGAGCCGATAAAATATAACCTGGTTTTCAGAAGTGGTGTGAATGAAAGTGATGTGGTTGGAAGCGGACAGTTTCCATTCTATATTTTTTCTGGGTATGCAGATAAGCGAATCAATCATAAAAGTGCCTTTCAGCTGGGTACAGACATCTTCTTTTCAAATTTTTTAAAGGAGTTGATCTATTATAATTCCGTAGCTTTTCCTGGAAAATAATGTGGGAGGGAATGAAGATTATAGACGTGATTGGTATTTTTGCCGGACATGAATTATTTATAAATAGATTATCTCTTGTGACTCAATTGGGATATTATGTTTATTATCCTTATGATTTTGAAGGCAGAACTTATTTCAGAGTAGGTTTAAAACGATATATCGGCGAAAAATGGTTTGGAGCTATCACTCTAAAGTCCCATGGAGCCAAGGCAGAAGCTGTTGAACTTGGAATAGGAATTAGATTGTAAACTTAAAGATCATTTATTTCTTCCCTTTGGGAAGATTCGCAAAAGCAACAGATAGGATGAAAAAATATATATACATATTATCTTTGATAAGTTTACTTGCCTGTGATAGCGAAAGTGCTTCAGATTGTTTTCAAACTTCAGGGGTCAATTAATTCAAAAGGAAATAACGGTTGCTCCATTCGAAAAGATTTTAGTAAATCGGATATTGAATTAATCATAAAAGAGGGTTTAGAATATGAAGTAGTTTTAGAAACAGGAGAAAATTTAATGAATGATGTTGAAGCTTTTGTGGTAAGCAATGAATTAATTCTTACCGATAACAATTCATGCAACTATATAAGAGATTATGGAATTACAAAAATATATGTCACTGCACCAAATTTGACAACAATTAGAAGTTCCACTCAATACGATATTTCCTCAGATGGGATTCTTAATTTTCCCAATATCACATTGGTTTGTGAAGATTTCAATACTCCGGGTAGTTTTACCGTTGGTGATTTTAGAATTCAAATTAATTCTACACGGTTAAGATTAGTTTCCAATAATATTTCATCTTTTTACATTTCCGGTCAGGTGGATGACTTGTTTATTGGATTTTATTCAGGAGCCGGAAGATTTGAAGGAGAGAACCTTGAAGCACAAAACATAGATGTTTATCACCGGGGAAGTAACGATATGGTGGTTAATCCTCAACAATCTTTAACTGGTGAACTAAGAGGAACGGGAGATTTAATTTCACTAAATAATCCACCTATTGTTGAAATCGAGCAACTATATACAGGACAATTAATATTTGAATATTAATCAATTGTCAATTCTCTGAATAATTTCTCTAAACTCTGATTTTTCTTGTTAAGTTGAAGGATTTTAAGCTCATTATCATGGGCAAAATCGAAAACTATAGAACGCATATCTTCTGAAGTGGCAAAGGTCAATTCATAAACAAAATCATTCGTATTGATAACCTTTTCAACTTTAGGTAATTTCTTCAAAAAGGCTTCTTCAACTCTGTAATCAAATTCAACAACAATAATTTGTTCCTTATCATCTTTTAACTCGCTCAATTTTTTATCGGCAACAATTTCTCCTTTGTTAATAATTATAACTCTATCACATATAGCTTCTACTTCCTGCATGATATGGGTTGATAAAAATATTGTTTTTTCCTTTCCGACATTTATTATCAATTCCCTTATCTCGACCAATTGGTTTGGATCTAATCCTGTTGTTGGTTCATCTAGAATCAATACTTCAGGGTCGTGCAATAAGGCATTTGCCAATCCTACACGTTGTCTAAAACCTTTTGAAAGTTGACCTATTTTCTTGTGAGATTCGGATTCTAATCCGGTTAATGAGATGACTTCAGGTATCCTCTTGGCATCAACATTGTAAACACCTGCATTAAATGCAAGATATTCTTTTACATACATGTCTAAATATAAAGGATTGTGCTCTGGCAAATATCCAACACTCCTTTGCACATTTATACTATCTGTTAACACATTGAAATCATTTACTTCTGCTTCCCCGGCAGTAGCATTTAAAAAGGATGTCAATATTTTCATCATTGTGGATTTTCCGGCACCATTTGGACCTAAAAAACCAACAATTTCTCCTTTTTTTATGCTAAAAGATATATTATTCAGAGCCTTTTGAGTTCCATATACCTTAGTAAGATTTTCGACTTTTATTGACATGTTAAATATTTAGTTCAAAAATAAACATTATATAATTTAAATGAAGATTTAAGTATTTATCTTTAAAACTTGATGTGAAAACGTAAAAAACACGGTTTTACTATTTTGAATTGTGAAATTATTATTTACATTAGCCGAATCAAAAAAAAATGACAACATTAAATTATACATATTATAACTGGTTCTATTTCTTTTTTAGCAAAGGGAACGAGACGATGTATGTTTAATTTATAAATGATAAATTAATTTGAAGTCTCGATGAAAATTCGGGACTTTTTTATTTTTATGATTAAATCAGTAGCCATACAAGGTATTTTAGGGTCATTTCATCACATTGTGTCACAGCAATATTTTGAAAAGGAAATTGCTGTCAAAGAGTGTCTAACATTCGATAAGGTTGTTGACAGTTTGGTTTCCATGGAATGTGATGCTGCCATTATGGCCATAGAGAATTCCATAGTGGGCTCTATCATCCCAAATTATGCCTTGATAGACACGAATCATTTACATATTGTAGGTGAGCATTATCTGGATATACAACACAACCTTATGGCATTAAACGGTCAGGAGATTAATGATATCAAAGAAGTATATTCACATCCTATGGCTTTGTTGCAATGTAAGGAGTTTTTTAAGGATTATCCTCATATTAAATTAGTTGAAGATAAGGATACTGCTGAGGTTGCCCAGAGAATTCAGGAACATAAAGCTTAAAAATATTGCTGCGATAGCAAGTGATTTAGCGGCAGAACTTTTTGAACTTAAAATTTTAGCAAAAAGCATTCAAACTATCAAACACAATGAAACTCGGTTTGTTATTGTAAAAAGGAACAATTCAGAAATACCAGAGTATAAAATTAATAAGGCATCTTTGAAATTTGAATTGCACCATAAAAGAGGAAGTTTGGCAACTATTTTAAATGTGATGAGTGACTGCCATTTAAATCTGACAAAGATCCAATCTTTACCAAAAATTGATACACCATGGAAATACGCTTTTTTTGTGGATGTAACTTTTGAAAAATATGAAGACTATAAAAAAGCGAGATCCATAATGCAAATTATGGCCCAGGAATTTAAAGTACTTGGAGAATACATAAATCATAAAATATGATTGAACCTGCAGACAGATTAAATATAGTTGAGGAATATTATTTCTCTAAAAAACTTAGGGAAATAAGTGAACTTGAAACCAACGGGGTGTCCATTATAAATATGGGTATAGGAAGTCCGGACCTGCAGCCACCATCTCAAGTGGTGGAAGTGCTTAAAAATAGTTTAAAAGACGAAAAGGCACATCAATACCAAAGCTACAGAGGTTTACCTGAGTTAAGAAAAGCAATGACTAATTTTTACAAGGAGCAATATTATGTTAGGTTAAATTCTGAAACTGACGTATTGCCGTTAATGGGAAGTAAAGAAGGCATCATGCACATTTCAATGGCCTTTTTAAACCCCGGTGATGAAGTGCTGATTCCAAATCCGGGTTACCCAACCTATGCATCGGTAACTAATTTGGTGGGAGCTAAGGCTGTGTTTTATAATCTGGAGGAAAAGAATAAATGGCTGCCAGATCTTGAAAAAATACAAAAACAAGACCTTTCAAAGGTAAAACTCATGTGGATAAGCTATCCACATATGCCTACAGGTGCAAAGGCCACAAAAAAGGTGTTTGAAGATATTGTTGCTTTTGCCAAAAAGCATAATATTTTGGTAGTCAATGACAATCCATATAGTTTTATCCTAAATGGCTATCCTTTAAGTTTATTAAATATTACTGGAGCTAAGGATATTGGATTAGAATTAAATTCTATAAGTAAAACATTCAATATGGCTGGATGGCGAGTAGGTATGCTGGTTGGTAAGAAAAAATATATTGATTATGTATTAAAAGTGAAAAGCAATATGGATTCCGGAATGTTTTATGGCCTGCAAAAAGGGGCGATTAAGGCTTTAAAATCGGGGACAATATGGTTTTCAAGTTTAACGAGTATATACAGACAACGCAGAGAATTAGTCTGGGAATTGGCCGAGATCTTGAATTGTACCTATGATAAACATGCAGCAGGATTATTTGTTTGGGCTAAATTACCCGAAGGCAGTTCCAATTCAATTGAGTTTGTAGATCTTATTTTAAAAAACAAAGGAGTTTTTATTACACCGGGAAGTATTTTTGGCAGTCAGGGTGAAGGATATATTCGTTTTTCATTATGTGTTGATGAAGAAAAGATACAGGAAGCAATAAACAGGTTTTAAATGAAAAATATTTTTATAATAGGTATTGGTCTTATTGGAGGTAGTATGGCATTGGATATAAAGAAATTATATCCTGATTCCCAAGTATATGGTATTGATGTAAACGAAGAGCACTTAGATCAAGCTTTGAATTTAAAATTAATAGACAAGAAAGGCCAAGTAGATGAATTGGCAAAAGCAGACCTAGTTGTGCTATCTATTCCAGTTGATGCTTCATTGGAAATTATTGATAAGGTTTTGGAAAATATCTCCGATACTACTCTAGTAATAGACGTAGGGTCTACAAAACAGATCTTTTGTCAAAATATTTCCAACCACTCAAAGCGAAGAAATTTGTTGGCAACCCATCCTATAGCCGGAACAGAACATTCAGGTCCAAAGGCAGCAATTAACGGATTATTCAAAAATAAAACAATCATAATCTGTGAAGTGGAAAAAACGGCATTTAAACTTCAGGAAAAAGCACTAAAACTTTTTGGTCAATTGGGTATGCGAATTCGGTATATGAATCCCAAAGCACATGATAAGCATATAGCTTATGTCTCACATCTGTCGCACATCAGTTCATTTATGCTAGGCAAAACGGTTATAGAAAAGGAAAAGAATGAAAGAGACATTTTTGATATGGCAGGCAGTGGTTTTGAGTCTACAGTTCGGCTAGCCAAGAGTTCACCGGAAATGTGGACACCTATTTTTAAACAAAACAAAGACAATGTTTTAGAAACATTAGATGAATATATTGCTAACTTAAATCAGTTTAAAACCTTGATGGAAAATAATGATTTTGAAGCAATTTATAATGAAATGAAAAACACAAATTATATTAAGCAAATATTAAAAGGAATAGAATAAAGGACCTATGGAAAATAAAAAAGAATTAAGGACCTGGTTAAATGATCTTAAACTGGATCATCCACTTGTTATAGCAGGACCATGCAGTGCAGAAACAGAAGAACAAGTTTTAAAAATAGCTCATGGATTAAAAGGTACAGATGTAAGCTATTTCAGGGCAGGAATTTGGAAACCGAGAACCAGACCGGGTAATTTTGAAGGAGTTGGCGCTTTAGGACTTAAATGGCTGCAAAAGGTTAAAGAAGAAACCGGTTTAAAAACAGCTACAGAAGTTGCTAATAGAGCCCATGTGGAATTAGCTTTGGAACATGATATTGATTTATTATGGATAGGAGCCAGATCAACAGTCAGCCCATTTATTGTTCAGGAAATAGCTGATGCATTGCAAGGAACAGATAAAATTGTTTTGGTTAAAAATCCGGTAAATCCTGACCTTTCATTATGGCTTGGTGCAGTTGAGCGATTAGCAACTTCAGATATTAAAAAACTCGGAGTGATTCACAGAGGATTCTCAACCTATGAAAAATCAAAATATAGGAATAATCCGGAATGGCAATTACCAATTGAATTGCAAAACCGTTTTCCTGATTTACCTTTAATTTTAGACCCATCACATATTGCGGGGAATAGGGATTTGATTTTTGACATATCACAAACAGCATTAGACTTAAATTTTGATGGCTTAATGATAGAAACTCACCATAACCCGGATAAAGCATGGAGTGATGCTGCACAACAAGTAACACCAAAAACGCTTATCCAGATCATGAAAGATCTTAAAATTAGAAAAGAAACAAATCCTGAAGCCGAATACACAACTGCTATAAATAATTTGAGAGCTCAAATTGATGTAGTAGACAATCAGATTATTGAATTGCTTGGCAAGCGAATGAAAGTTTCAGACGGAATAGGTAATCTTAAAAAGGCAAATAATGTGGCCGTTTTACAATCTAAAAGATGGAATGAGATCTTAGGTAAGATGGTACTTGAAGGTCAAGATCATGGTTTAAGTGAAGAATTTGTTTTAAAAATGTTTAAGGCAATTCATCAGGAATCAATTAACCATCAGGAAAAAATATTTAAAGAATAAAAAAGGCTCGCATTTGCGAGCCTTTTTTATAAATATAAGGAAGATTAATCCTTGTTTTTACTTTTCTTAGTGTAGGCCAGTCTTCTGGAAGCTTTTCTCATAAGAATATTTATTAAATCTTCAGAACTGCTTCCAATACTGCCACTGACTTTCTTATTATAGTTCCAAAGTAAAATACCGTCTACAGCATTATGTACACTCATGTTGACTACAGCATTGTTGGTAGAGCCAAAAAAACCAAATAAGGTTCCTAAAACTACCGCAGCGCCTTCTGACATGGGTTTATTGGTTTCAAACTCACCCGAAATCACAGCATCAACTTCCAGAAATTTAGCTAATTCCTGGGGAGTAAAATCGGTAATATTATCATAAGATATTTCATTTCTTTTTAGTAATGCCGTAGTAACTTTTGGATCCTGTATTTCAAGAGTTTGAAGATCACCTCTTTTTTTTCGTTTTAAAAACCAAGAGTACATAGCACTTTGAATTCCTTCTCCTTCGGCCTTTTCCAACCTCTGTAACTGTTCACCAGACATGTCTTTCATTTGCTTTGGACGCAGCTTAACCTGAGTCTTAAAGGGCACAATGGCAATAATCTTATGAGATTCCGCAATCTTGTCAAAATCAGGGTTTTCGTATAGGTTAGTTTGTGCAACAGCAAATAAGCTAATGCAGAATAAAATAATTATTAAAAAAGATTTTTTCATGTTATTATTTGAGTTTAAAAATTATGAAACTAAGATACATATTTTCTTTCTCTGAAATGTTGTTAATTTGTAATTCAGAATCAATATAATTAATGACAGGAACGGTTTATAAATCTACAGGAAGCTGGTATAGTGTAAAAACCCAAAATGGAAAATCTTTTGAATGCCGGATCAAAGGAAAATTCCGCTTAAGAGATATTAAAAGCACAAACCCAATTGCCGTTGGTGATCATGTTGATTTTGAGTTGGAAACAAAAAATGATGAGGTCACCGGAGTAATAAACAGAATACATGACAGAACCAATTATATTGTTCGTAAATCAGTTAATCTTGCTAAGCAAACACACATAATTGCTTCAAATATCGATCAGGTATTTTTATTGATCACCATTGATAATCCGCCAACTTTCCCGAGTTTCATTGATCGGTTTTTAGCTACTGCTGAGGCGTATTCAATTAAAACGATCCTTCTGTTCAATAAGATTGATAGCTATGATGAAGAAGCTTTACTTGAAGTAAAAAGCTTGGAATCCATTTACAGAAAAATAGGCTATGAATGTATTGAGATTTCAGCTAAAACCAATAAAAATATTGACAAGGTAAAACTATTGATGCATGATAAAGTAAGTATGTTTGCAGGTCATTCGGGAGTTGGAAAATCAACCTTGGTCAATGCTATTGAACCGGGTTTAGATCTTAAGACAAAGGAAATTTCACTTCAACATCAACAAGGGCAGCACACCACAACTTTTGCAGAAATGTATGATCTAGGTTTTGAAGCCAAAATAATTGATACACCTGGAATAAAAGGATTCGGACTTGTGGATATGGATAAGGATGAAGTTGGGGATTATTTTCCCGAGTTTTTTGCTTTAAAACAAGAATGTAAATTTAACAATTGCCTGCATGTCCAGGAACCGGGATGTGCTGTAAAAAAGGCTTTGGAAGAGGATAAAATAGCCTATTCCAGATACAAAAGTTATTTACAAATATTGGAAGGAGAAGATGAGAATTATAGAACTGATAACTGGGAAAGAACATGAGAGCTGTAATTCAAAGGGTTTCTGAGGCTGGTGTAACTGTTAATAAGGAAAAGATTGCAAAGATTTCTGAAGGATTGTTGATTCTTTTGGGTATAGTTAATGAAGACGATCTGGAAGATATAAATTGGCTTTCCAATAAAATAGCAAATCTTCGTATTTTTTCTGATGAAGATGGAGTTATGAACAGGTCACTAACTGAAATAAATGGTGAAGCGCTTGTTGTTAGTCAGTTTACCTTGCATGCGAATACAAGGAAAGGTAACAGACCAAGCTATATAAAAGCCGCAAAACCTGATATTGCAGTTCCATTATATGAAGAATTTGTCAAGCGGTTACAATTGGATATTGGTAAAAAAGTGCAAACAGGACAATTTGGGGCCGATATGAAAATTGACCTGATCAATAATGGGCCGGTAACAATTATTATTGATACAAAGGATAAAAATATATGACACAAAAAAGGGTTAATAAAAATAAATTATAACGTTTTATTCTTAATGGATAGTCCAAATAAAAAATTAAATTTGTGAACCAAGTTTTGAACATCTCCTAGATCTGTCATAAACAATTGCCTGCATTGGAATTAATGAATTAATAAACTTCATCTATTTAGTAAATGCGTAGAGTATTTTTCGGGCTTATCATTTTTTTAACACTTACAGTTGCTCGGGCTCAATCGTATAAATTTGGGGACGTAAGTAAGGAAGAATTAATAGAAACTTCAAATAACAAATTCCCTGATGCAAATGCTACAATTTTATACAGAAAGCAATTTATTTACTTTGAAGACACAAGTGATAATACTGTCATTCAAAAAGCAGAAATATATGAACGCATAAAAATTTATAACAGAGATGGTTTTGATCAGGCAACAAAATTCATAACCCTTTATAGCAATGAAAAGATAAGCGATCTGCAAGCTGTTACTTTTAATTATGAAGACAATGAGATTGTCAAAAGCAATTTTAAGAAAGACAGTATTGTTGAAATAGTGAATAATTCAAGAATTAATACTTCAAAATATATTTTATCTAATCTAAAAGAGGGATGTATCATTGAGTTCAAATATATTCTGGAGTCAGAATGTTGTTTCACATCGAATATTCCGCTACAAATGGATATACCAATTAAGAGACTGGATGTAAGATTGATAATTCCCGATTCCTTGAATTTTGAAACCATATTTAATCCAAATTCGTCAATTGTTCCTAAAATTGAGAGATCCAAAAGAATTCGTGAAGACAATTCTAATACAAATGTCGGAAATGCAAAGATTGGACAAAACAAAGATGGAATATCAGAAAATATAATAATTATAACAAATACTGATGTTCCTGCCATAAAGGAGGAACCATTTGCAGATGTTGAATCTTACAGAGCCAAGTTGAGTCTAATGCCGAATCAATCAAAAATTGAAGAAGAAAAGGATTTAGCTTCAAATTGGAATGAAATTTCGAGATCTATATACTCAAGTCCTGAATTTAAAGATCAACTAGACCAAAGCGATTTATTTGAAGAAGACCTTAAAACTGTACTAAATGGCACTGAGAGTGATTATGAAAAGGCAGCTATACTTTATAATTTCATTAAACTAAAAATGAAATGGAATGGAATAGATGGATATTCTACTAAGCTAGGTATTAGAAAGGCTTTTAACATTGGTGCCGGAAATACGGCAGATATTAATTTAACACTTTTATCTTTATTGAGATATGCAGGATTAAATGCAAATCCTGTATTAATAAATACTCTTAATAATGGAGTGCCTAAAAACCCATCTAAAAATGCTTTTAATTATGTTTTATGTGCCGTTGATATTGATAACAACTATTTATTTCTTGATGCAACCGATGAATTCTCGTCACCTAATGTTTTACCTTTAAAGGCACTGACTGGCAAAGGGTTAATAATTAAAGAGGAAGGTGCTTCTCAATGGATAGATTTGACTCCAAAAAGGTCCTCTGCAAAAAAAGTTGATATAAACGTAAAAATAAATACTGATCTGTCCATATCAGGAATAGTGAAATCTCAATATACTGATTATTTGGCTGCAAATTATCGAAATCAGGTTAAGACATATACTAAGAAAGACCTAGTAAATAGTATTAAGAAAAATAATAGCGGTCTTGGAATTTATGATTTTAAATCAATAAGCGAGAGTGATTATAGAAATACTGTCAAGCAATCTTTTGATTTTACCGGCAATTCTATAATTAGAAAAACCGGTGATAAATTGTACTTTTCTCCGATACTCTTCCTGGAACCAGAAGGTAATCCATTCAATGAAGACACCAGAAATCACCCAATAGATTTTAAATATCCTATTGAAAATGAATACAAAATAAATATAGCTGTACCTAGAGGATATAAGGTTGAATATTTACCAAAAAATGATATTATCCGGTTCAACAACAACGATGGTGAATTTACCTATTTGGCTAGAGAAGTTGGCAGCATGCTTCAATTCATTTTAACTCTCAAATTAAATAAAACCTTAGTTTTACAGGAGGAATATCAAAATATCAGGCAGTTTTATCAGTCGATATTAGATAAGAAACAAGAAGAAGTAATCCTAAAAGAAGTAGATTATGAACCTAAAAGGCGCACAAAAAACAGTAGATAATTGGATTCAGGATCATGGAGTTCGTTATTTTAATGAATTGACCAATATGGCTCAACTTACAGAAGAAGTCGGTGAAGTTGCGAGAATAATTGCAAGACGTTATGGAGAGCAAAGCGAAAAGGAAAGTGATAAAGACAAAGATCTTGGTGAAGAACTGGCTGATGTGCTTTTTGTAGTGTTATGTTTAGCGAATCAAACAGGAATCGATCTCCAGGAAGCCTTCGATAAAAGAATGGATAAAAAAACGAAGCGAGATCACGACAGACACCATAATAATCAAAAATTAAAGTAGTTTAGCGCACATAACAATTTGACAGTTTTTAATGAATTTAAAAATTAACAGATCATCTTTAAAAGGTCACCCTCCTACAATACAAATAACCGGATCTAAAAGCGAATCAAACAGGTTATTGTTATTGAAGGCATTAATTCCTGGGATTGGATTTAAAAATCTTTCGAATTCGGATGATTCTCAATTGATGCAAAAAGCGCTGCAATCGAAAGAAGAGTTTATTGATATACATCACGCAGGTACTGCAATGCGTTTTTTAACCGCTTATTTTTCAATTCAGGTGAATCGAGAAATAATTCTGACAGGTTCAAAAAGGATGAAGGAAAGGCCAATCAAAATTTTGGTGGACGCCTTAACTGAATTGGGAGCTGACATTGAATATGTTGAAAAGAAAGGGTATCCGCCTTTAAAAATAAAAGGCAAGGATTTAAATGGAGGTCAGATTTCTTTAAATGCCAATGTGAGTAGTCAATATATTTCTGCATTACTTTTGATTGCTCCAAAGTTAAAGAATGGAATAGAATTGAGATTGAATGGTGACATTACGTCCACTCCATACATTAAAATGACTTTAAATTTGTTGAACCAGATCGGTGTTAAAACATCTTTTGAGGAAAACATTATTCGTGTAAAATCATTAAATAAAGAGGTTGATGACATTACTTTGGTTGTAGAATCTGATTGGTCATCGGCTTCTTATTTTTATAGTTTTGTCGCTTTAAGTGATGTTGGAACAGAATTAATTCTTTCTTCATTTAAGCAAAAAAGCCTGCAAGGTGATTTTGTTTTGTCTACTATTTACAAAAAGTTTGGAGTTGATACTAAATTTCTTGATAATTCAATAGTTATTCATAAAACTAAAACAATGGATTCCAATTCAATAATAGATTTAGATCTTTCCAATGCTCCTGATATAGCTCAAACTATATCAGTGACCTGTCTGGGTCTTGGATTGGAATGTAAATTAAGCGGGTTACACACTTTAAAAATAAAAGAAACGGATAGGCTTTTAGCCCTTAAAACAGAAATAGAGAAGTTAGGTGGACAGATAAAAATAACGGATACATCTCTTCAGCTATTTAAAACACAATCATTAAGAGAAAATATATCGATAAACACATACAATGATCACAGAATGGCTATGTCTTTTGCCCCTTTGGCAGTTAAGACATCCTTGGTAATAAAAGATGCCAATGTTGTATCCAAATCTTATCCTGATTTCTGGAGAGACCTTGCTGCCATTGGTGTTACAATAAAAAAACAATAATAGTTCGTTAAAAACTTGACAACGACTAGTAGTAGATTGTATATTAGCGACTTGGAAAATATGACTTATAAAATGAAATTATCGCACTTCAGCTTTAATCTCCCGGAGGAGTTATTAGCTGAATATCCTGCTGAAAACAGAGATGAATCAAGATTAATGGTTCTAAACAGAAAGGACCAAACTATCGAACATAAACATTTTAAGGATATCATTGACTATTTTGATGAAAATGACGTCATGATACTTAACAATACCAAGGTGTTTCCTGCAAGATTATTTGGTAATAAAGAAAAGACAGGTGCCAGAATTGAAGTGTTTTTGTTAAGGGAGTTGAGCCAGGACCAACGTTTATGGGATGTATTGGTGGATCCTGCAAGAAAGATAAGAATTGGTAATAAATTATATTTTGGAGAGGATGAAACCCTTGTGGCAGAGGTTATAGACAATACGACCTCAAGAGGGAGAACCTTACGTTTTTTATATGATGGGTCTTATGATGAGTTCAGAAGAAAATTGACTGAATTAGGTGAGACACCGCTTCCAAAATATATTAAAAGAGAAGTAACACCCGAAGATGAAGATCGTTACCAGACGATTTATGCAAAAAATGAAGGGGCAGTTGCTGCGCCAACAGCTGGACTTCATTTCTCGAAGCATCTTTTAAAACGGCTGGAAATCAAGGGCGTGCATTTGGCAGAAGTCACCTTACATGTAGGATTGGGAACCTTTAATCCTGTTGAAGTGGAAGATCTTTCAAAACATAAAATGGATAGTGAAGAAATTTATATTGATTCCAAGGCTGTTGATATTGTAAACGAAGGAATTGCTAACAGAAAACGAATTTGTGCGGTTGGAACAACGGTTATGAGGGCAATTGAAAGTGCTGTTTCTTCTGATGGTACACTTAATGAATTCGGTGGTTGGTCTAATAAATTCATTTTTCCTCCTTATGAGTTTAGCATTGCTAATTGCATGATTACTAACTTCCATACTCCAAAATCAACATTATTAATGATGGCATCAGCTTTTGCAGGTCATGATTTCCTTAAAAAAGCTTATGACGAAGCAGTAAAAGAGAAATATAAATTCTATAGTTATGGTGATGCCATGCTAATCATATAAATCTTTCCCGTGCCGATAATTATCGAGAGCTATCGGGATGATTTCAATATCCAATAAATCTATAACTAAAAGTCTCGGTTTTTCGAGGCTTTTTTGACTAAAGAATGTCAGTAAAAAAGAAAGACATAAGAGCACTTACCAAAGATCAATTAAGAGATTTCTTTTTAGATCAGGGTGATAAATCTTTCCGTGGAGATCAGGTGTATGAATGGCTATGGAATAAATCAGCCCATACTTTTGATGATATGACAAATATATCTAAAAGTACAAGGAATATGCTTGAAGATAATTTTGTCATTAACCATATTAAGGTAGATACCATGCAGCGCAGTAATGATGGGACTATAAAAAATGCTGTAAGATTGCATGATGGTCTATTAGTTGAATCTGTTTTAATACCTTCTAAATCAAGAACAACGGCATGTGTTTCCAGTCAGGTTGGTTGTAGTTTGAATTGCCGATTTTGCGCAACAGCTCGTTTAAAACAGATGCGAAATTTAAATCCAGATGAAATTTATGACCAGGTGGTCGCTATTGATAAACAAAGCAGGTTATATAATAACAGACCATTGAGCAATATTGTTTTCATGGGTATGGGAGAGCCTTTGATGAATTATAATAATGTACTAAAAGCCATTGACAAAATAACTTCAAAAGAAGGGTTAGGAATGTCACCTAAGCGTATTACAGTTTCAACTTCAGGAGTCCCTAAAATGATAAAAAAGATGGCTGATGATGAGGTTAAATTCAATTTGGCGGTTTCCCTTCATTCCGCTATTGAAGAGGTAAGAACCTCCATAATGCCATTTAACGCAACCTTTCCTTTATCCGATTTAAGAGAAGCCTTAGAATATTGGTATGAAAAGACCAAAAACAGAATTACTTATGAGTATGTGGTTTGGAAAGGAATCAACGACACAAAAGAAGCCGTTGAAGCTTTGATACAGTTCTGTAAATTTGCACCGAGTAAAGTCAACCTGATCGAATACAACCCAATTGATGATGGTGAATTTCAACAAGCCAGTGGCAAGGCCATTAAAATGTATGTTGACATGTTAGAGAAAAGAAATATAATTGTTACGATACGTCGGTCCAGAGGTAAAGATATAGATGCTGCCTGTGGGCAGTTAGCTAATAAAAGTTAAAAAAAAAGAGCTGTGATAAACAGCTCTTTTTTTATTTGAAGTTTATTGTTTCAATAATTTAGTTGTCATAGTTGATTGAGATGATGACACTCTTATAATATAAATACCATCTAATAAATTGGAAAGATTTATTTTTTCAATCTGTTTTGAAAGCTGTCGATTCAATACTTTTTGCCCAAGAATATCATAAATTTCAATTCTATCAAGTGGTATGCTGTTTGAATTAAGAGTAAGAACGTCATTACGTTTATCATATGAGTTAGTGATACCATCCAAATTAAATTCTGAAACCCCAAGGGTATTATCAGTTATTGAAAAATCAAAAAGTAACAAGGAGCCAGTATTGGCCGCCGATGTTGCATTAAATGCTAAATAATAGCTTCCCGAAGCAGTTGATAAATAAGAAACAGATTCTGAATAAGCATTGGCTTCTGCCTGAGCATAAATACCGCCATTTAATATAATTCCTGTATCAGAAAATAAAGTTGTTAGAACATTTGCTCCAGATGACGAATCATCTGTAAAATAAACGTCAAGATTTTCATCAGCCGTAAATGATCCATTAGCACCATTATATTTAAAATTTATTGTGTATTCATGTCCCGAGATTAAATTAACAGGTGTAGAAAATAACCAATCATCTTTAGCATTGTTATCATTTGAACCATTGGTAGCAAAGTCTTCATCAGGTCCAGATCCATCTATATTATCAATAATCTGCTTAAAACTTGTTCCATTGGAATCGACATCTTCCAATGTCAAGCAAGCGACAAATGAATTCGGGTCATCAAAATCTTCATTTACCGGTAAAGTGCCATTAGTGCAACTTACTGCCGATTCAGTCAAAGTAAAATCAAACCCATCAGAACTCCAACGGTTATCCCATGCTATATAATACGTCGTTCCACTAGAAACCGGGAATGTTGCCTCAGAAGTTTTTATCCCACCAAAAACATCGGCATCATCGTTCCCTGCTAAACAAGCCAATGTGCTGCAGGTTCCTGTGTAAACATGAAATCTTGTATCAGTATTTGAGTTTTGCGGTAAACTACTGGAAACCGTTGCAACTCCATCAACGCCTGAGGTGTATTGAAACCATCTTCCAGCATGTTCTTAACCCACCAGAATTTTCAGCACATTCCGGATTGGGCACTTGACTATCTGGAGTGCCAAAAATCGAAGGCATTTCGATTACAGTAAAAGTACCAGGACTTATTATTTGCGCATTTGCACATGAAAGTTGTTCTTGAGCATTTAATTGGAAATTTACTAAAAGTAAACCTATAAGTAAAGTAGATATAATTTTCATTTTGAGGTGTTTAAGAGCAAAAATATACAAAATTTTTGTATGTATAATTTTTTTACCTTTGAAATGCAATGAAAATCGTTGAACGGATAAAAGAACCAATTGATTTTGAAATGGAACTTTTCGAGAAAAAGTTTCAACTATCCATGTCCAGTAAAGTGGCCTTGCTTAATAGAATTACCCACTATTTAGTAAATAGAAAAGGAAAGCAAATGCGCCCAATGTTTGTGTTCCTTGTCGCCAAAATGGTTGCAAATGGTGAAATAAGTGAACGTACCTATCGTGGAGCTTCTGTAATTGAGTTGATCCATACGGCAACATTAGTACATGATGATGTCGTGGATGATAGTAACAGGAGACGTGGCTTTTTCTCTATCAATGCATTATGGAAAAATAAGATTGCCGTTCTGGTTGGCGATTACTTATTGTCTAAAGGATTGCTTCTATCTATTGATAACAACGATTTTGATCTTCTTAAAATAATCTCTGTTGCGGTCAGGGAAATGAGTGAAGGAGAGCTTCTTCAAATAGAAAAGGCCAGAAAACTGGATATTACGGAAGCCGTTTATTATGAAATTATCCGCCAAAAAACAGCAACACTTATTGCGGCTTGCTGCAGTTTGGGAGCTGCTTCAGTTAAACCTAATTCACCGGAAGTAGAAACTATGAGAAAATTTGGTGAACTCATTGGCATGGCCTTTCCAAATAAAGGATGATCTGTTTGACTACGGGGAGGAACAAATTGGCAAACCAACAGGAATTGACATTAAGGAACAGAAAATGACCTTACCATTGATTTATGTTCTAAATAAGGCGTCTAAAAAGGATAAATCCTGGTTGATCAACTCTATTAAGAATTATAACAAAGATTCAAAACGGGTTAAGGATGTTATTGCTTTTGTCATCAAAAATGGAGGATTGGATTATGCCATTAAAAAAATGGAAGAATTTCAACATGAAGCATTATTGATGTTAAGTGAATTTCCAGATTCCGACTACAAAAATTCTCTGGAGATCATGGTCAATTACGTTATTGAAAGAAAAAAATAATTCCACACAGGCAACCTTTACCTAATTTTTTGCGTCTATATAAATAGAAGACAAAATGAATCCGCTTTTGAAAGTAATTCAACTGTTATAATAACGAAGAAAAGCTTATTAAAAAAGCTGTTAATAAGGATCGTAAGGCACAACATATTCTGTATAATATGTACGCTCCTAAAATGCTGAGTGTTTGCCGATATTATATTAGTGATATGCAGTATGCCGAAGATGTTTTGCTGGAAGGATTCTTCAAAGTATTTTCTAAATTGAACAGCTTTAAAAGTGAAGGAAGTTTTGAAGGGTGGATACGACGGATTGTAGTAAGGGAATGTATTTCTTTTTTAAGAAGACAAAAGAATTTGGAGTTTTCTATGGAAGAAGTTGATGTCAATAATAGTTTTGAAAGTTTGATTGATACGGAATTAGAGGTTGATGAAATTCAACAACTTATTGATGGGCTCCCTGAAGGTTACAAAATAGTCTTTAACATGTATGCCATTGAAGGGTATAAGCATAATGAAATTGCTGAACTTTTGAATATAACTGAAGGGACTTCTAAATCGCAATTATTCAAAGCACGAAAAATGCTTCAGCAAAAAATCAATGAATTAAATAGCACAAGCTATGGCACAAAATAAATTTGAACAACATATAAAAGACAAGCTTGAAAATAGAAGGATTGAACCATCTGACAAAGCATGGAGTAAGTTGTCTGAAAAATTAGATGAGTATGAAAGTAAGTCGAATAATAAGATCATTTGGTGGCTCGGTATCGCAGCCAGTTTAGCAGGGGTATTATTAATAACAAACTTATTTTTAAAAACCGGTGATAGTGAAACTGTTTTACCAACTCTGGTTGAAACACCTGCTGAGAACTCAGTTGAAATAAAAGTAACACCTGCTAAGGAAATTGAAGATCATAAAGTTGAAGATTTATTAAAAACTGAAGTTATCTCAGAAGCTAAATCAACCGTTTCAAATCAACCCACAACGAAAAGTCGAAATATTCTCAAAAAGAGTCGCAATCCTATTTTGAATAGGAATTCTCTTGCAGAAAAGGCATTAGAGAATTCTCAACTTGAAAATGATGTTCCACAGGATTCAGAATTAATAGTGAATGAGCAAATTATCAATGGAGCCTTAGCGGAAAACACTGAGGTACATGACAAACAGAACATAGTAACTGATTCTGAGATCGAATTGCTTTTGCAGCAGGCTCAAAAAGATTTGACAATAAACAAAATCGAAATGGATAATATGTCAAAGGTTAGTGCCAGTTCCTTATTGCAAGACGTGGAAACCGACCTGGATGAATCGTTCAGGGATAAAATTTTTACAACCATTGTTTCTGGATACAATGTGATAGTAACTGCCGTTGCGGAGCGTAACAACTAAGAAATCATCAATTAAAAAACGAACAATTATGAAATCAAAGATTCAAGAACACAAAATCATCAATGGTATTGGTGTGAGTAAAACAATTACCAGGTATTTAACACTCATCATGTTAAGCCTAATTGTGCAAATCAGCACAGCACAGGAAACAACTATTAAGGAAGATCAGATCAAATCACTGGAAACTAAGAAAGAAACAGTAAGGTCTCAGGAGAAGGAGCAATTAAAAGCTGAAGTTGAAGCTATTAATTTTCGGTTGGAAAAAGGAGAAATTTCAACTGAAGAAGCAGAAGTGCTTAAGAAAAAGTACGCCGAAAAAAGAGCATTGAACATAGAAAACAAAATAGCTATTATTGATAATAAGATTGAACTTTTAAAACGTAATGAGTATGGTTATGAGGCATATGTTAATGGCAGTGGAATTAATTACATGAGAATTGGTAGTGGCGAAGAGACCAATGATGATTTTATTTTTATTGGTAACAAGGAAGATGACAAGCCAAGAAAGTATGATAGGCGCACTACTAATGACCTTGTATTGGCTTTTGGATTGAACAATGCACTTATTGATGGTGAAAAACTGGACGATTCGCCTTATAAATTTGGAGGTTCACGATTTTTTGAAATTGGTTGGGCTTGGAAAACCAGAGTGTTTGACGAATCAAATTTTCTAAGATTAAAATACGGATTTTCATTTCAAATGAATGGATTAAAACCTAAGGACAATCAATATTTTGTGCAGGATAATGACTTAACATATCTAGAGGAATTCCCGACCGATCTTAAAAAGTCCAAACTCACAATTACTAATCTGGTATTTCCTGTTCATTTCGAATTTGGACCATCCAAAAAAATAGAAAAGGACACTTATTTCAGGTATACCACACGCAATCAGTTTAAAGTAGGATTGGGTGGTTATGCCGGATTTAATATAGGGACAAGACAAAAATTAAAATACGAAATTGATGGCAATCGCGTCAAGGATAAAATAAAACGAAGTTATAATACCAGTGATTTGGTTTACGGCTTAAGTGGTTATGTTGCTTTTGATGACATTGCATTGTACGTTAAATACGACTTGTCTCCAATCTTTAATGATCAGGTCATCGACCAGAATAATATCTCACTGGGTTTACGATTTGATATGGATTAAATAAAACTTTAGTAATCAAAAAAGGCTTCAATTTTGAAGCCTTTTTTATTAAAATCATATAAATCTATTACCTGTTTTATTCTGATGCCGGTGGAACCATAGTATAGCCCCAAGGTTTTAAATAGGTCATTGGATCCATATAGACTTCTTCTGCTGTGGCAAGACCGTCTTCATTAAAAGTCAAAATAGTAAAACCATGTAATTCACTTAGTTCTTAATTTTATTGGCACTAAGTCTTCCAAATCTGAGTGTACTTTTACCGAGATATAATTTAACAGGAGATACATCAGGATTTGACATTTATTTCTTAAATTGATGAGGGTTTTTACAGGTTGAAAAAAGCAGATTCAATCTAACAAATTAAAAATAGTAAAAGATGAAACAGATTAATTTTACTCTAAATGGCAAGTCTATTTCTTTAGAAGTGGAAGGCCAAGAGTCTTTATTAACTATAATTAGATCATATTTGGAGCAAACAGGTACAAAATATGGCTGTGGCATTGGAGAATGTGGTGCATGTACAGTACTTATCGATAAAGAGCCTGTACGATCTTGTATGACACTAGCAGAGGATGTAGAAGGAAAAGAAGTTATATCGATAGAAGGATTAAGTACCGAAGGAGAATTGCACCCGCTTCAGACAGCATTTATTTCACATGATGCCTTGCAATGTGGTTTTTGCACTTCTGGAATGATTATGAATGCCTATGGTTTTCTATTGCAAAACCCAAATCCTAGCCGTGAAAAAATTATAGCAGGAATGGAAACCAATCTGTGCAGATGTGGTGCTTACAATCGTATAATAGATGCTATTCAAACAGCAGGAAAAGAATTGCTTTAAAAAGAAAAATTATGAAATCAGTTATTAATAATGAAACTGTATATAGCAGAAGAAGATTTTTAAAAAATTTAGGTGGAGGTGTAGTTGTTGTGTTTTGTTTGGGTGAAATGTCCTTTAGCTCTCTTTTTGCACAAGAAGGTCAGCCACCTGAAGAACTCGATTTTAATGCCTACTTGCGGGTAAAAGAAGATGGTAGAGTAGACTGTTTTACCGGTAAAATTGAAATGGGACAAGGCATTATTACATCACTGGCACAGGTAGTGGCAGAGGAATTGGAAGTTTCAATTTACGATGTTGATATGATTATGGGCGATACAGAATTGTGTCCTTATGATAGAGGTACCTGGGGTTCTCTAACTACACGTTTTACAGACCCGGTATTGAGAGCTGCTGCTGCAGAAGCACGGGAGGTATTACTTGATCTTGCAGCAGAACATTTTGGTTTGAACAAGACTTCACTTCAGGTAATACAAGGGGTAGTTTCAGTGAAGAATGATTCATCTAAAAAAGTAACGTATGCAGAATTGACCAAAGGCAAAAAGATAATTCGAAGTTTGACCGAGAAACCTGAATTAAAAAAGGCCAAAGATTTCAAGTTAATAGGCAAGCCTATTAGGAGTTTGGATGCAGAGGCAAAAGTTACAGGAAAAGCGAAATATTCAGCAGATATCATGTTACCGGGAATGGTGCATGCAACTATTGTGCGACCGGAAGTCTTTGGTTCTAAAAAATTAAAAGTAGATGCTTCAAAATTAACTGGATTTCCTGGAGTGCAGTTGGTTGAAGATGGTAATTTGGTAGCTGTAGTACATAGTGATCCGGAAGTGTCGAAACGAGCGGCTAATAGCGTTCAGGTAACTTGGGATGCTCCGGCAGCTAAGGCAAATCAAGAAACCATATTTCAATATTTAGAAGATACTATTCAAGATAACGAAGTATTTGAAAAAGGTGGAAATTTACAATTAGGTAAAGATTCTTCAATTAATTACCGGGAAGCAACCTACCACGATGGGTATAAAGCCCATGCGTCCATCGAAACTCACGTGGCAACCTGTTATTTCGAAGGAGATAAACTTACCATTTGGGCCTCCACGCAAAGTCCGTTTGGTACGCGATCTTCTGTAGCGAAAGCCTTGCAGATGCCTGAAGAGAAAGTGCATGTCAAACAAATATTTTTGGGCGGCGGTTTTGGCGGAAAATCAAACAGCCAACAATCTATTGAGGCGGCTACCATAGCAAAATTGTGCGGTAAACCGGTGCAATTGGTATGGAGCCGGAAAGAAGAATTTATGTACGATAATTTCCGTACTGCAGCTGTGATAAAAGTTGCAGGTGGCACAGATAACAAGGGAAAACTAAAAGTTTGGGATTTTGATATTTACTGTGCAGGAACAAGAGGTACAGAATTGTTTTATGCCATTCCAAATAAACGAATTCGATCTTTCAATCAATCAGGTGTTCATCCGTTTGGAACGGGTGCCTGGAGAGCTCCGGGAAATAACACTACCACATTTGCACGAGAATCTCACATAGATGTTGTAGCACATGCAGCTGGAATAGATCCTTTAGATTTCCGATTGAATAATCTGGAAAATAAAGAAATGATTGCAACACTGCAACTAGCTGCCAAAACTTTTGAGTATGACAAAGCAAGAAAACCAGGATATGGCTATGGTATTGCACTCGGACAAGATGCTGGTACACTAGTAGCAATGATTGCGGAGGTTTTTGTTGATAAGGCAACAGGTGAAGTACAACCTATAAGGATAGTTTGTTCTCAGGATATGGGTCAGGTAGTAAATCCACATGGAGCTACTTTGCAAACTGAAGGAGGAATTACTATGGGTATAGGTTATGCTTTATATGAAGAAATAGAGTTTATCGGAGGCGAAATGAAAACCACTAATTTTAATCGCTATGAAATTACTAGATTTTCAAAAACTCCAAAAATAGAATGTGTCTTCATCGATAAAATGGATGCCAAACCACAAGGTGGTGGGGAGCCCGCTATTATTTGTGTAGGTGCAGCAATTGCCAATGCTATTTTTGACGCTTGTGGTGCAAGGGTATATCGTATGCCAATAACTCCTGAAAGAATATTGGCAGCCATATCATAAGTCTAAAACGGATCAAACGTTGTTAGCCTTTATCTCGTTTTAAATGTTAATTTCTTGCGTTTTTTCGACTATAGGTAGCTTTAATGATATTGACTTTGTTTAATACTGAAGCAATCCCGCTATTTATCGGGATATCATAAGTGATCTATATCATATGTTAAACGAAGTCAGTAGTTTTTTCTTTCATAGGCAAGAATATTGCCAGTTCAGAATTTCTAATTTTGTTTAACTGCTTCACTGTATGCATCTGCACCTCCAACAACAGGTAATGTCATTGAAGTTTTATCCAGATCAATGGTCAATTCTGTTCCTGGTTCCGGCCATAAGGTAAACTCTTTATCACTTGAAAATATCATTAAACCAATTTGCTGTCCTTTTGAAATAATTTGGTCATCAGGCATCAAATCAAAAGCGATTTCGTAAAATTTTCTTGGTTTTAAGGGTTCACTTTCTGTCAATGACTTATAATTCTGCGGATCTGCCCAACCACGAGTAATAATGTTATCTGTGATTTTAGATCCTATTTCCTGGTTCCATGGTAGTGAAACCAGCCAAACAGATAGATTTGCCGCAGGTTTGCTGCTTGCTAAATTAATAGTCACTGTTGGAATTCCTGAAATATGCAGATCTTCTGTTAAAACAGATGACAAATAAAGCAATCGGTTTTTTGAGGTTAATGATTTTGCAAGCTCTTCACCTGAAAAGTTATAATCATCAACTAATGTTTCTTTCCCTTGTTTCTTAATTTTATCGGGACTTAGTCTTCCAAATGTGGGAGCACCTTTTCCAAGATATAGTTTTACTGGAGACGCATCCGGATTAGGGTAATCTAAATAATGTGTAGGATTGTCACGGCTTTCATCTTCACGAACTATCCATGCTTTTCCATCGTTTTCAACTCCGTTCTCTATTCCATGCAGGTAATGTGTAAACCATCGGTTCATCATTTTTAAAGGCGGTGGGCCACCATGACCATTCTGATGATAGTAAATTTGTGTTGGTAGACCTTTTTCCTTTGCAGCTTTATAAATTCTATAGCTATGTTCAGGCATGACGTTCCAGTCATTGAATCCATGAGACATCAAAAGCGCAGATTTAAATGGTTCCATATCATTCAAATAATCTCGCCCTGCCCAGAAATCATTGTAATCACCTGTTATCCTGTCCATACCATTCTTCATTTCAGTGTCCCTAATGACCTGATTATTATACGCTCGTTTTGATTCATCTCCACTATGTATAAAATCATAAAGGACATCAATATCTTCACCTAAGTATCCTCCTGGGGACCTTACAAGGCCATTAGAACGATAATAATGATAATAAGAAGTATTTGGCGCAATAGGTATAATAGCCTCTAATCCTTCCACTCCTGTAGTTGCCGCGGCAACCGGAATGGTTCCATTATAAGATGTTCCGGTCATTCCAACTTTTCCTGTCGACCAAAAGGCTTCTACTTCTTCATCACCATCAGGTGTTGTAAAACCTTTCGCCCTTCCACACAACCAATCTATGACTGCTTTTGGAGCTAAAGATTCGTTGTCACCACCAACAGTTGGCGATCCTTGTGAAAGTCCGGTTCCAGGTGATGAAGAATGGACAACAATATAGCCTCGTGGTACCCAGGTTCTAATTTGCGAATTTGAAATTATCGGTCTTTTACCTCTTCGTGTAACCTCGGGATGAATATGTCCCTTTCCAAGTTCACCCAGTTCATGTTTTACATCCCAAAACAATTCTCTTCCTCCGTTTGCAACTCCTGCAAAGTAAGGACTGGATTCGTAAACGATGGGAAGTTTAAGCCCTTCTGTATCTGTTTGATAAGGTCTGGTTACAGCAACATGCATTCGGTCTGGTTTTTCATCACCATCTGTGTTGAATTCAGTTTCAACCCATAGATCATGTCTAATCCATTTGCTGGAGTCACTAAAGGCGGGAACAACCTGAGCCTCACCATTCTCAAAGATAGGTTGGGATTTTTCTTGTGTAAATGCACAAGATGTTAATAAAAAAAATGAAGCCGAAAGTAATTGTGCTTTTAAGTAAGTTTTCATGTGATCATTTAATTTACAATGAATATAAAATTAACTATTTATGGCCTTGAATAATCAGGGAAAAAGATATGCTACTCAGGATGGAGCGAAATTAATGTAATTATCTTACAAACTCAAACTGTAGTTTGCCTTTAATTTTAAAACCAATTACATTTATGCTACATTTACGTTTCCTTAATTATTTAATAATTTGATATCAAGATCCACCATAGACCAAGTGTTTGAAACTGCTCGAGTAGAGGAGGTGATAGGGGATTTTGTGCAGCTCAAAAAATCGGGAAGCAATTTTAAGGGTTTGAGTCCATTTAGCGATGAACGTACACCAAGTTTTATGGTGTCTCCAGTGAAACAGATCTGGAAGGATTTTTCCAGTGGTAAAGGAGGGAATGTTGTTGCTTTCCTTATGGAACATGAACATTTTACTTATCCTGAAGCGATTAAATATTTGGCTAAAAAGTACAATATTGAAATAGAAGAAACCGAACAGACAAGTGAGCAGAAAGAACAGGCAGATGAAAGAGAAAGTTTATATTTGGTAAACGAATTTGCCAACAAGTATTTCCAGAATATCCTTCATAAAACTGATCAGGGAAAGTCGATTGGATTAAGTTATTTTAAAGAACGTGGTTTTACAGAAGAAACAATCAAAAAATTCAATTTAGGATATTCATTGAATGATTGGAATGCCTTTACAGATGAGGCCTTAAAACAGGGTTATAAACTCGAATTTCTGGAAAAAACCGGGTTGACCATTGTTAAGGAAGACAAACAATTTGATCGATTCAAGGGTCGGATCATGTTTCCAATAAAAAGTATGAGTGGTCGTGTTTTGGGTTTTGGCGGAAGGATTCTCACTAATGATAAAAAGGCAGCTAAATATTTAAATTCCCCTGAAAGTGAGATCTATCATAAAAGTAAGGTGCTTTACGGAATTTTTTATGCTAAACAAAGTATTGCCAAAGAAGATAATTGCTATTTCGTTGAAGGTTATACGGATGTTATACAATTGCATCAAACAGGAATTAAAAATGTGGTGTCATCTTCCGGAACAGCTTTGACTTCTGATCAAATTAGGCTTGTTAACAGACTAACCAAGAATATAACTGTGTTATTTGATGGAGATGCTGCAGGCATAAGAGCTTCACTTAGAGGTATCGATCTTATTCTGGAACAGGGAATGAATGTTAAGGTTTGTATGTTTCCTGATGGAGAAGATCCTGATAGTTTTGCCAAACAGAATACTCTGGAAGAATTATCCATTTATTTAGAGGAAAATTCTAAGGATTTTATTCAGTTTAAGGCTTCACTATTATTTGAGGAATCTAAGAATGACCCTATAAAAAAGGCCGATACCATTAGGGATATTGTAAATAGTATTGCTAAAATTCCGGACAGGATTCAACGTGAAGTGTATATTCAAGAATGTGCCAGGATCATGGATATTAGTGAACAGGTTTTATTCAGCACTTTGGCACAAATAGGTAGAAAAGAGCATCAGGATGCCAATAAAGAATTTATTCGGGAGCAAAAGGCGTTTGAAGTTATAAAAGGAGAAAAACCATTAAATAAGGTCGATGTTCAGTACCAGCTTGAAAGAAAGATCATAGAAATATTATTGCTGTACGGAAATAAAGAAGAGGATTTTGAGGATTTGATCCTCAAGGAAAATGAAGCTGGGGAATTAATTCTTGAACCAATTGTTAATCAGGCAAAAGTTTTTGAAAAGATCTATCTGGATCTGCAGGAAGATGAAATGGAATTTAGCAATCCAAGATTTAAGGATTTATATTATACTATTGTCGATACACTTAATCAGGATCCTGATCTGGGACTTAAGAACTTCGTAAATTCCGTTGAACCTGAAGTTGCCAATGAAATAACAACTATTTTAATGGAAGATGAACGGCATAGTCTTCATAATTGGGAGAGTAAGAACATTTTTCCAAAAGGAAAAGAAAATAAAATCGCACAATTGGTCAATGAGACCATATTAAATTTACGATGTTTCTTAATTAGTAAAAAGATAGAAGAATTGAGTTTGCAAACACAAAAAGACTTGAAAGAACAACATAAAGATATTCTTGATGAAGTTATCAGTTATAAAAAATTAGATAATTTATTATCCAGAAAACTACAGAAACCCCTTTAACCTATTTCTAAATGTCTGGCTTGGTTAATCAGATCAACAATATTGGTAACATTCAGTTTCTTTAGTAATCGCGCCTTATAAGTACTTACCGTTTTCTCATTAATTTCCAACTCCTTGGCTATTTCCTTATTTTTCCTTCCGGAAGACAATAGTTTTAAAACCTCAATTTCTCTGGTAGAAAGTTTTTTGTAAAGTTTACTTGGTTTGTTCCCGGTTTCATCAAAGGCAAGCCTCTGAGCCAAATTATTACTGATATAAATTCCACCATTATAAACCTTCATTATTGCATCCTTTATTGTATGGGTATCCACACTTTTAGGCAAATAACCAGAGGCTCCGGCCCTTATGGTGCTAACGGCATAAACTTCTTCAGGGTGTGAGCTGAATATAATGATCTTTACATCACTATGCTCTCTTTTAATAGTGCGCAAAGCGGTAATACCATTAAGACCAGGAAGGTCTATTTCTGAAATTACAATATCTACAGGGTTTTTATGGATGTATTCAAATAACTCACGACCATTATCAACAGTAGCA
The DNA here is from genome assembly GCA_963827785.1 of uncultured Flavobacteriaceae bacterium. Taxonomy (GTDB): domain Bacteria; phylum Bacteroidota; class Bacteroidia; order Flavobacteriales; family Flavobacteriaceae; genus Site-B1. The sequence continues at coordinate 246,248 of CAWHCT010000020.1, forward strand.
ACGATCTGAATTTCGGGAGAAGACTCAAACAGCGAGTAAATTCCTTTTCTAACAATGGGGTGATGGTCTACAACCAGTACTTTAATCATAATAATTAGTTTTTCTTATTAGCGCTCCAAATTGAATTATCATTATAATAATCAAATATAAAGCAAAATATAAGGGGAAAGGTTATTTTAAATATACTAAAAATAATTGAATTAGGAACTTTTTTAATTTCACTAAGGAAGTTTTTGTCATCAATATCATTAATATTTGTACTCATTATTGATGAATTTTTTACAAATTAATTTTTATTATTGTTCATCATTAAGAGTTATTATTCGTTTTGTATCTACTTAATTCATTAATTCTTTTTTTTAATTCATTAAATTTCTTTGTTTTTAAAACAGGCAACATGCTTTCTCTGATGTCATATCCGTAGCTTGATTTACTTGTGAGTATTATCGGTGGAGATTGTACTCTTTTAAAAACATTTTTTTGTATAGTATCATAGAACCACTCCAGATCTCTTAAAAATTCTTTAGGTGTATTGATTCCCCATCTATCCATTAATTCTATACTTATTCCCAGGTTTGTATGCAGAACACCATTAAGATACCATTCCATAACGTTCTCAATACTCTTTTTTTGGTAATTGGTAAGAGCTTCAAGCAATTTACAATGGTATCCGAATTTCATAGGATCTACCTGATTGCTTTTTAACTCTGCTGTAGGCTCAATTTGATCTTCATCAAATCGCCACAAAGAATCAGGAAACAATTGTTTGGGAATAATTTCTTTGCAATAAACCTTATTATTAATGTATTGACACATTTCGACAACTTCAGTTTTAGTGAGATCACCAATAGGTGAGATTGCTCCTCCCCAATCTCCATAAAGGGTTGCATAACCTAAAGCAATTTCAACCTTGTTGCCATTATTGGTGAAAAAAGCTTTGTATTTTGCAGCTAAGTTGGATAAAATACTTGTGCCTCTTATTTTTGCCTGGACATTTTCCAGGTTAAATTCGCTTAGTGATTTACCATCAGATTCCAAAGTGATGGAATTGGCATTTACCATATCTTCAATTGGGAAAACCAAATATTCTATCCCCAAATTATTGGCGAGTGTTTTGGCAGCTTTTTTGGTTTTATCACTATTGTATTTTGAGGGCATATTGACTCCTATTACCTTTTCCTTTCCAAAGGCCAGGACTAATAATGCAGCAACCAAAGAACTATCAATTCCGCCACTTAATCCAATTACAAATTTAGGGTCATCTCCAAGAATATTATTGGAATTTTTTAATCCATTTAATATGGCTTTATATTTTTCCTGAATGGTATTGCCAATTTTCCTGGTTGTGGACTTGAAAGATGAATTCTGGTCAATGATCATTAATTCCTCTTGCCATCCTTTTTTAGACAAAATGCAAGGATCTCCATTTTCATTATATACAGTAGAGCCTCCATCAAAGGTTATAATGTTCTTTCCATTATTTTGCACACCAACGCAATTAACATAATAATACTTCACAAAAGGATCAGATTTTTCCTTTAAATATTTAACACGTCGGTCTCGAGCATTATTCTTCATAAAGGTCCAGGGTGAAGCCGATAGATTGATTATTTTTTGAGCACCGGCTTCAATTAATATATTCGTTATGTTAATTGGTTTACCACAACAACGGTAATCACGACACCAAAGATCTTCGCATAACTCCATGCCTACAGGTATTTTTTTGTCACCCATATTAATCAAAAAAGGAGAAAGCAGATCCTTTAGTTCTACACCAAAATCTTTGGCAATATCTGGCAAGGAAAAGAAATAGCGCTCATCATCAAAAAATCGGTAGTTGGGTAAAAGTGTTTTAGGTTGAACCCCTTCAGGCAATATGGAGATTTCTTTTAATCTCTCTGCATACTTACCATTTTGGAAGACATATACTGCATTATATTTCCTGCTTCTGCCATCTTTATTAGGATGGTAGCCTTCTTCAAAGGTATCAACATAAATATTTCCGAAGCATATGGCAATTCCTTGACTGTGGGTAAGAATCTCTTCATTGTAGCTCATTAATTCTTCACAGTAACTATCTTCCAAAAATTTATCGCCTAACAGATAGCCTCCAATACACATTTCAGGAAAACATATCAGATCTACCGAATTCTGTTTTGCCTCGTGAATCATGGAAATCATCTTATCTACATTTTTTCTCGGCTCGCCAGGAATCACATCCATTTGCGCCAGAGCTATTGTCATTTCCTCGGTCATTATCGGTGTTGGATTATATTTTTTGTATAAAAGAATAGTACATTTGCCACACAAAAATAAGCGAATAGTATAATTAATAAAAATAAAGGTCGTTTATCTTTTTAATCCCTTAAATATTGGTGAATTCTATATAAAATGAAAAAACTTATTATTATTTTCTTAATCATATGCAGTTTTTACTCTTGTAAAAAAGAAAGTGGAACAGAGAAGGATATTGCAAAGATAAATATCGATTTTACGGTTGAAAGATTTGACAGGATCTTCGCTGAATCCTCACCTCGAGATCTGCCAAAGTTAAAAGAAGCATTTCCTTTTTTATTCTCCAGTAAAATACCGGATTCCATATGGGTAAATAAAATGCAGGATACACTCCAAATTGAATTGTCAAATGAAACCAATACGGTTTTTAATGATTTTGAGAATGTAAGATCAGAAATTGTACAATTATTCAAGCATTTAAAATACTATTTTCCGGAGTTTAAAATACCAAGAGTTATAACTGTAACTTCAAATGTGGATTATAGAAATAAAGTAATTGTAACAGATTCTATTGTTTTAATTGCTCTGGATAACTACCTGGGTGAAGAGCATGAGTTTTATGGCGGAATTCCACAATATTTAGTTCAAAATTTTAACAAAAATCAGATCACACCGGATCTTGCCAATGAATATGCCAAAAAATATAGTTATCAATCCCAAAAAAAGACTTTTTTAGAGGAGATGATCTATTTTGGGAAAATTCTATATTTTAAAGATCAGGTTCTTCCTTTAAAAACAGATTCTGAGAAAATAGGTTATACCCAGGCTCAATTGGATTGGGCTCATGCTAATGAAAGCGAAGTATGGAGATTTTTTGTTGAAAATGAACTTTTATATAGCACGGATTCAAGCCTTTCAGGCCGATTTATGAATCCGGCTCCTTTCAGTAAATTTTATTTGGAACTTGATATGGATTCACCAGGCAGAATAGGCCAATATATGGGTTGGCAAATTGTAAGGGCATATATGAAAAATAACGATGTATCTTTAAGCAAGATGTTGATTACAGATCCAGCAGAAATATATAAGAATTCAAAATTTAAACCTCGAAAATAATGTCAAAACATACATCAACCATAGAGTTAAAGGTAGAACTAGATGAGAATCGCATTCCGGAAAAGCTTAAGTGGACGGCTGAAGATGGAGGAATTAAAGACCAGGAAGCAAAAGCGATGATGCTGTCAGTTTGGGATGAAAAAGAACAGGAAACATTACGAATAGATCTTTGGACAAAAGATATGCCTGTGGATCATATGAAAGTTTTCTTTCATCAAACCCTTGTAGCTATGAGCAATACTTTTCATAAAGCGACTCAAGATGAAAAAATGACCGCTACCATGAAAGATTTTTGCGATTATTTTGCGGAAAAGCTGGAGTTAAAAAAGTAATTATAAGCTTAAATTAATAGAGTCTATGTACTCCAAAACTTCATCCTTCCCAATTCCTTTAGAAGCTGATGTTATAATGTAATTAGGCATTTCTTCCCAGGTTTCAAGCAGAATATTCTTATAATCTTCAATATGTCTTTCTATGGCTTTTGGTTTTAGTTTGTCGGCTTTAGTGAAAATTATTGAAAATGGGATCAAGTTCTCGCCTAACCATTGCATGAAATCAAGGTCTAAGGGCTGTGGTTCGTGTCTGATATCAACCAGAACAAAAGCAGAAACCAGTTGTTTACGTTTGTTAAAATAATCTGTTATAAATTTTTGAAAGGTTTTTTTTGCCGATTTAGACACTTTGGCATATCCATAACCGGGAAGATCTACCAAGTGCCAGTTCTTATTGATCAAAAAGTGATTGATCAATTGTGTTTTCCCGGGCTTTCCTGAAGTTTTGGCTAAATTTTTACGACTTGTAAGCATGTTGATCAATGAAGATTTCCCTACGTTACTCCTCCCAATAAAGGCATACTCCGGTAGAGGGTTGTTTCGGACATTTGGAAACATCGGAATTGCTTATTACAAATTCTGCTGAAGTAATCTTCATGATGTTTGAATTTTATTGGTTAAAAGCAGATGTTTATATATCCCTGTCTAATAACCATTTATAAAGAATGTCATTAAACATATGAGGATGCTCCATCATTGCCGCATGGCCACATTTGTCTATCCAGAACAAATCAGAATCTGGTAATAATTCGTTGAATTCTATCGCTACAGCAGGTGGAGTAACAGTATCATTTTTTCCCCAAATAATACAGGTAGGAGTGTACATATTTGGCAGATCTTTGGACATATTATGTCTTATGGCACTTTTGGCAATAGCAAGAGTCTTAACTAGCTTGTGTCTGTCGTTAACTGTTTCATAAACTTCATCAACTATCTCCTTAGTGGCTATCTTTGGGTCATAAAACACATCTTGAGCTTTCTTTTTAATCACATCATAATCACTTCTTTTAGTATAGCCACCACCCATGGCACTTTCATACAATCCGGAACTTCCGGTAATAACTAATGCCTTAATTTTTTCAGGATAATGTTTGGTATGATATAAGCCTATATGGCCACCTAATGAATTTCCAAGTAAAATAACGTTGTCCAGTCCTTTGAATTGAATGAATTCCTGCAGATATTTTGCAAAACTCTTGACATTTGTTTTCAATAAGGACATAGAATACACGGGCAATTCAGGAATGATCACTTTATATCCTTTTTTAGAAAAGAATTCAACCACGCCATCAAAATTACTCAACCCACCCATTAAGCCATGAAGCACAATAATAGGTTGTCCTTCTCCTACTTCTATATAGTTGTACCGACCTTCTTTCTTTAATTTTTGACTCATTGGCTAGTTAATCAAGTTTCTAAAGAAACAAATATAGTTAATTCACAAAACATAGGTACCAATTTAATCCATTTCACAAAAAATATTTCATAACGATTCAAGGCATTATTCATTCCATTTTTTTAACACTGTTAGGTCTAAATAAAATAAACTGATTTCAAGGTGTTTGTCGATAAAATCTCTATCATCAACGAAAACTTATCAACAAAGTGGTAAAATGTGGTAAAAAGTGGTATATTTTTCAATATATTTGAACCTTATATAAAGATTATAATGAACTCTTTGATCGGGACATATGAATGCAAGGTAGATGCCAAAGGCAGACTCATGCTTCCTGCTGCCTTAAAAAAGCAGTTGTCTCCGGTTCTGCAAAAGGGATTTGTGCTAAAACGTGCAGTATTTCAAACGTGTCTGGAATTGTATCCAATGGATGAGTGGGAAGTTGAAATGAAAAAAATAGGCAAATTGAATCGATACGTTAAAAAGAACAATGATTTTATCCGACGCTTTACTGCTGGAGTAAAAGTTATAGAGGTTGATAACACAGGTCGTTTACTTATTCCTAAAGACTTGTTTGCATTTGCCGGAATTTCCAAGAATATAGTGGTCTCAACAGCAATAAATATTGTTGAAATATGGGACAAAGATAAATATGAAGTGGCTATTGATAATGCAGCTCAGGATTTTGCAGATCTAACCGAAGAGGTTATGGGAAAAGATGATATAGATGATGGAGGTATATCATAGTCCTGTATTGTTAATGGAAGCTGTGGATGGTTTGAATATCCTTCCAGATGGAGTCTATGTTGATGTCACTTTTGGAGGTGGTGGTCATAGCAAGGAAATTTTGAAACGGTTAGGGCCAAAAGGGAGGCTATTAGCATTTGATCAGGATCAGGACGCTCTTTCAAATACAATTAATGATGATCGATTCACGCTGATCAATGAGAATTTCAGATATATGAAGCGATTTGTTCGCTTTCATGGATACAAAGAAGTTGATGGAATTTTGGCTGATTTCGGAGTGTCTTCACATCAGTTTGATGTCGCGGAAAGAGGGTTTTCAACACGCTTTGATGCTGATCTGGATATGAGAATGAATCAGCAAAATGAGTTATCAGCATTTCATGTGGTAAATGAGTACGATGAAGAGCAGATCAAGCAAGTTCTTCTTCAATACGGTGAATTGAGACAGGCACCTGCCATGGCTAGGGCGATAGTTGAGCAAAGAAAAAATGCCCCTGTTAAAACTTCAGAGCAATTAAAAAAAGTATTACAAAAGTTTTTGCAGCATAAAAAAGAAAATAAGGTTTTGGCACAGATCTATCAGGCTATAAGAATAGAGGTCAACCAGGAGATTGAAGCATTAAAGGAGTTTCTTTTGCAAACTCAGGATTTGCTAAAACCAGGAGGAAGATTGAGTGTGATTTCATATCACTCACTTGAGGATAGATTGGTGAAACGCTTTATAAGAAACGGATTGTTTGAAGGTGAGCCGGAGCGGGATATGTTTGGGAATTTTGAAGTGCCGTTCAAAAAAGTAGGAGGTTTAATAACACCTGGTCAGGAAGAAATAAAGATCAATAATAGAGCACGTAGTGCCAAACTGCGTATTGCAGAAAAAATATAAGTAGAAACGAATAATTCTTCCCTGTAGGGAAGATGTCGCAATGCGACAGATGGGATGAAAAAAAGTATTTATAGAATTTTAAAGGGCACTTTTTTGATAAGTGACGATTCCTTTAAAAACTGGAGAATGATAATCTTCATATCAGTCTTGGCTATAATTATGATTGCGAGTTCTCACAGTGCAGATAAAAAAGTTCATCAAATAGCCAAATTGAATAATGAAGTAAAAGAATTGAGATCTGCATTTGTTGAAGGAAGAACAAAATTGATGGGAATAAAGATGGAGTCATCAGTGCTGACAAAAATGTCAGATAGGGGATTAGCACCTTCTTTAATTCCACCAAAAAAAATTAAAGTAAAATCACAAAACAAGTAGTAGCTTGAATAATGAAAAGAACATATTGAATCGATTGTATTTTGTGACTGGGTGCATGTTTGTTTTCGCCATTCTTGTGATTTTTAAATTAGTCAGTATTCAGATTGTGGATGGTGACAAGTATCGACATCTGGCAGAAGATCGTACAATAAAAAATGTTGTGATACCTGCTAACCGAGGGAATGTATATTCAGCTAATGGTAACCTATTGGCAACCTCAATACCAAAATATGACATCTTGATAGATGCCATGACTCCAAGTAAAAAAACATTTAGCAAGTATTTAAAGCCCCTTTGTGACTCTCTGGCTAAATATCATGGAAAAACATCGTCTTATTATCAGCAAAATATAAGAAAAGCAAGAGCCAATAAAAACAGATATTTTTTGTTGGCAAGAAATATTGGTTATTCCGATTATTTACGATTCCGGAATTTTCCAATGCTTGATCTTGGAGCATTCAAAGGTGGTCTAATTGTAGAACAATCCACAAAGCGAGAGCATCCAATGGGTGGAATAGCCCAGAGAACTATAGGTTACGAGCGTTTTGATGATCAGGGCAATGTGACCAGACCCGGCATAGATGGTGCTTTCGGTGAGCAATATTTACGAGGTACTGACGGCAAGCGACTAAAACAAAAAATAGGCAAGGGGCAATGGAAACCAATACAGGATTTCAATCAGGTAGAACCAAAAGACGGGTATGATGTATATACCACAATAGATGTCAATATTCAGGATATAGCGCATCATGCCTTATTGGAGCAGCTGGAAAAGTATAAGGCAGATCATGGTTGCGTAGTGGTTATGGAAACCAAAACGGGCGAAGTTAAGGCTATTTCAAATCTTGGAAGAAATAAAAACGGGCATTACTACGAGCGATTAAACTATGCAGTTGGTGAGAGTCATGAATCTGGTTCTACATTTAAGTTGATGGCTTTAACCGTAGCCTTGGAAGACAAAGTAATTGATACTAGTGATATTATCGATACCGAAAATGGAGTCATCAGTTTTTATGGAAAAAAAGTTCGGGATTCTAAACATGGTGGTTATGGAAAGATCAGCGTTGCAAAGGCTTTTGAAGTATCATCCAATACAGGACTTGTAAAAATAATAGATCAAAGTTACAAGAACAATCCCAAAAAATTTGTTCAGGGCTTATATGATATGGATCTAAACCATAAACTTGACCTGCCTATAATTGGTGAACCGGAACCAATCATTCCGCATCCGGATGATAAAAAAAGATGGAGTGGTATCGCCCTGCAATGGATGGCCTATGGTTATGGTGTGTCCTTTACACCACTGCAAACTTTAGCATTTTATAATGCAATTGCCAATGACGGTGAAATGGTTAGACCTCAGTTCTTGAAGGAAGTCAAGGAATTTGATAAAGTAGTTGTGCCATTTAAAAAAGAAGTGATAAACCCTCAGATCTGCTCGAAAGAAACAGTTGCAAAAATGAAGCAGCTTATGATAAATGTTGTGGAAAAAGAACATGGAACAGGGCATAGATTATATTCTTCAAACTTTTCAATGGCCGGAAAAACCGGAACATGCCAAAAAGATTACAGGGACAAGGATAAATTGAATTATATCTCATCCTTCGTGGGATTTTTTCCTGCTGAAAATCCGAAATATTCGTGCATTGTTGTCATTCATGAACCCGATAAGAGTGTTGGGTATTACGGAGCAGATGTATCAGGTCCGGTCTTTAAAAAGGTAGCTCAAAAAATATTTACAGACACCCCAATTATAGATGAGGTGGAAACGCTTGAAGTAAGAAATGTTTCTGTAGATAAGGAATTTGAAAACTATTACAAGACTGCTCAAACCTATTTGACCATTATGCCTGATGTTAAAGGTCTGCCGGCTATGGATGCAGTGGCTTTATTGGAAAATATGGGCTTAAAAGTAAAATTAGCGGGAACAGGCATTGTAAGGAACCAATCTATTGATAAAGGAATAAAAATTAAAAAGAACCAAACAGTAGTTTTAGAAACTTCATGATCGAATTAAAGGACATATTATATAGGGTAACTCTCAATTCAGTAGTTGGTAGAACTAATGTGGCTATCAATAATTTGGATTTTGATTCCCGAAAAATTTCCTTGAATGATGTTTTTGTAGCTATTCCGGGTACTTTGGTTGACGGCCATAAATTTATTGATACTGCTATCAAACAGGGGGCAATAGCTGTAGTATGTGAAACGCTTCCTGCAGAATTTATTAATGGAGTCACCTATGTCCAGGTAGACAGTTCCAGTCAGGCTTTAGCAGTTATGGCGTCCAATTATTACGGTGTCCCATCTGAAAATTTAAAATTAGTCGGAATAACCGGAACCAACGGAAAGACAACTATTGCAACCCTTTTGTACCAGTTATTTAAAAAGGCAGGATATAAGGTTGGATTACTTTCAACAGTAAGAGTTATGGTTGATAACATTGAATACAAGGCTACTCATACTACTCCGGATTCAATTACAATCAATAAATATTTAAAAGAGATGAATGACGAGGGCGTGGAATTCTGCTTTATGGAAGTGAGTTCGCATGGCATTCATCAAAACAGGACTGAAGGATTGATCTTTGAAGGAGGAATCTTTACCAATCTGTCTCATGATCATTTGGATTATCACAAAACATTTGCAGACTACAGGGACGTGAAGAAATCATTCTTTGATAAACTGTCTCCTAAGGCATTTGCCTTGGTGAATGTTGATGACAAGAACGGCTTAATAATGCTGCAGAATTCAAAGGCTAAAAAATACACATATGCCTTAAAGACCTATGCCGATTACAAAGCTCAGATCCTGGAGAATCAGTTTGGCGGATTGCTTATAAAGCTTAATGACAGCGAGGTCTGGGCAAGACTGATAGGAAGTTTTAACGCGTATAATTTAGCAGCAATTTATGGTGCAGCAGATCTGCTGGGACTAGAGAAGGATGAGATCCTTAGGTTGATTAGCGAACTGGAAAGTGTTAGCGGCCGATTTCAATATCTCATTTCTGATGAGAAAATTACAGCAATTATTGATTATGCACATACACCTGATGCTTTAAAGAATGTGTTGGAAACCATCAACAGTATACGAACAAAAAATGAAGAGTTGATCACTGTGGTTGGCTGCGGTGGAGACAGGGATAAGACGAAACGACCTGTTATGGGACAAATAGCTTCGGATTTAAGTACCAAGGTCATATTTACAAGTGATAACCCAAGAAGTGAAGTGCCGGAAACCATAATTAAAGAGATAGAAAAGGGTGTTGAGCCACAGAATTTTAAAAAAACCATGTCAATTGTTGACAGGAAGCAAGCCATTAAAACAGCCTGCCAGCTGGCACAGCCAAATGATATAATCCTGATCGCCGGAAAAGGCCATGAGACCTATCAGGAAATAAAAGGTAAACGAATTGATTTTGATGATTTTAAAATAGCAAAAGAATTATTAAAGCAATTACAAAAATAAAGAACGCTGAGCATAGTCGAAGCGAGATTGATAAATAGAATTTTAGAATGTTATATTACTTATTCGAATATTTAGAAAAACAATATCAGTTTCCGGGTGCCTCGGTATTCCAGTTCATTTCCTTTAGAGCTGCCGTTGCAATCATTCTGTCGTTGCTGATATCAACAATATTTGGAAAAAAGATCATCAATTTATTAAAGCATCAACAGGTTGGAGAATCTGTTAGAGATCTGGGTCTTGAAGGTCAGATTGAAAAATCAGGAACACCTACAATGGGCGGGATCATCATCATTCTGGCTACATTAATACCTGTTCTTTTAGTAGCCAAATTAGATAATATATATGTTATCATGCTTATTGTAGCAACAATATGGATGGGGCTTATTGGATTTATAGATGACTACATTAAAGTATTCAAAAAAGACAAGGATGGTTTAAGTGGTAAATTTAAGATACTGGGTCAGGTTGGACTGGGTGTTTTTGTGGGAGCCGTCATGTATTTTCATCCCGGTGTAACGATCAAGCAGGAAAAATTAATAAGTCCTGAAACCAATATTAGTATAACAGAAAGTTCTCAAAAAGTATTTAGTCCGGAAGAAAAATCGACTAAAACAACCATTCCTTTTGTAAAGAATAATGAATTTGATTATGCCACTTTAATAACATGGATCAATAAGGATTTTGAAAAATATGCCTGGTTAATTTTTATACCTATCGTAATTTTTATTGTAACAGCTGTTTCCAATGGGGCCAATTTGACTGATGGTATCGATGGTCTGGCAGCTGGTAGTTCCGCCATAATAGTATTTGCACTGGCGATTTTTGCCTTTTTATCAGGTAACATAATCTTTTCAGATTATCTCAACATAATGTTTATCCCAAAATTAGGGGAAACCGTGGTTTTTATAGCTGCTTTTGTAGGAGCCCTTATTGGGTTTTTATGGTACAACACATATCCTGCTCAGGTATTTATGGGAGACACAGGAAGTTTAACAATTGGAGGAGTCATTGCGGTTATTGCCATAGCTGTCCGGAAAGAGTTATTGATCCCGATATTATGCGGAATCTTCTTTGCCGAATCCCTATCTGTGATAATGCAAGTTAGCTGGTTTAAATACACTAAGAAAAAATATGGAGAAGGCAGACGGATTTTTAAAATGTCTCCATTGCATCACCATTACCAAAAAGGTGGATATCATGAAAGTAAAATAGTAACTAGGTTCTGGATTGTTGGAATTTTTCTGGCAATTCTTTCAATAGTGACTTTGAAACTTAGATAAAATGAAGAAGCTGGTGATACTTGGAGCAGGAGAAAGTGGAGTTGGAACCGCACTTTTAGGAAAGGCAAAAGGATATGAAGTATTTGTTTCTGATAAAGGATCAATAAAAGAAAATTATAAAAACGTTCTTATAAATAATGAGATTGAATGGGAGGAAGGAAAGCATACTGAATCCAAAATTCTGAATGCTGATCTGGTTATGAAAAGCCCCGGAATTCCGGATAAAGTTCACTTAGTAAAACAGCTCTTGGAAATGGGCATTCCTGTTATTTCTGAAATTGAATTTGCATCAAAATTTACTGATGCAACCATAATAGGAATAACTGGAAGTAATGGAAAGACCACTACCGCAACATTGACACATCATTTGTTAAAGAATGATCTGGATGTGGGTTTGGCAGGAAATATAGGAGACAGTTTTGCAAAACAGGTATTGGATAAGGACTATCCGTATTACGTGCTTGAGATCAGTAGTTTTCAACTGGATGGCATTGTCGACTTTAATCCGCATATAGCAGTTCTAACCAACATCACTCCAGATCATTTGGACCGTTACGATTACAAGTTTGAGAATTATATCAATTCTAAATTCAGGATCGTAAAGAATCAGTCAAAAAAGGATTATTTCATTTATGATGCTGATGATGAGGTCATTAAAGAATGGATGAAGAACAATTCAATTCAATCAAACCTATTACCCTTTTCTCTAACGGAAAAGGTTAAGAACGGAGCTTATTTAGACAAAAAGGAAATAATAATAACTATTAATAACAACAAAATAACTATGCCAACTGCGAATTTAGCTTTAGAAGGGAATCACAACATCAAAAATGCCATGGCAGCCTCTACGGTTGCTCATTTATTAAAAATCAGGAAGCAAACCATTCGTGAAAGTTTAGAGAATTTTCAAGGGGTAGAGCATCGTTTGGAGCATGTACTCAGGATCAATAAAGTGGAATACATAAATGACTCCAAAGCAACAAATGTAAATGCGACTTATTATGCTTTAGAAAGTATGGATGCTCCTACTGTTTGGATAGTTGGCGGAGTGGATAAGGGAAATGATTATGAAGGATTGTATCCATTCGTAAATGAAAAAGTTAAGGCGATCATTTGTTTAGGAGTTGACAATGAAAAACTGTTCAAAGCCTTTGGCAATATGGTTGATATTATGGTTGAGACCCAGTTTATGAGTGAAGCAGTCAAAATAGCCTATAAAATAGCTGAGTCCGGAGACAATGTATTGTTATCACCGGCTTGTGCCAGTTTTGATCTGTTTGAAAATTATGAGGATCGTGGAAGACAATTTAAAGCAGCAGTAAGGAATTTATAAGACATTCCTGCTGAAGCAGGAATCTTAAAAGGATGGAGCTTAGCGAAATCTACTGTAAAGGAAATAATATTAGTAAAAAAATATAGAATAGTAACAATTTAAAATGAGATTCCTGTTTACACAGGAATAGGAGATGCAAGCAGTATTTAATAACTTAAAAGGAGATCGACTTATATGGGCTATAGCAGCCTTATTAGCTATTTTCTCATTCCTGCCTGTTTACAGTGCTGCAAGTAATTTAGCTTATGTAAGTGGAGAAGGGAACACCTTTGGTTTCTTTATAAAACATTTTATGCATTTGTTCCTTGGGTTTGCCATAATGTACGGAATTCATAAGATCCCATACAGATACTTTAGAGGCTTATCCATGGTCATGATCCCAATTGTTCTGGTTCTTTTGGTAGTTACTATGTTGCAGGGAACGACTATTGATGGGGCCAATGCCAGCAGATGGATCCAGATTCCTTTTGTGGGTATGTCATTCCAGACCTCAACCTTGGCTTCTGTGGTGTTAATGGTCTATGTAGCAAGGTATCTTTCCAAGATTAAGGACAGGAAAGTTTCATTCAAAGAAACCGTTTTGCCTTTGTGGTTGCCCGTATTCTTCATTTTAATGTTAATCCTTCCCGCAAATTTTTCCACAGCAGCCATAATTTTTGTAATGATCTTAATGTTATCATTCTTAGGGGGTTATCCCATAAAATATCTAGGAGCCATAATTGGTGCAGGATTGATCATACTAACATTATTCGTCTTAGTGGCAAAAGCATTCCCTGATGCTATGCCGAACAGGATAGACACATGGATGAATCGGATTGAAAATTTCGCGAATGGTGAGGATACAGAACAGGATTATCAGATAGAAAAAGCAAAAATAGCGATAGCAACAGGTGGAATAAAAGGAGTAGGTCCCGGAAAGAGTATTCAAAAGAATTTTTTACCTCAGTCCTCATCAGATTTTATCTATGCGATTATTATAGAAGAATATGGAATGATAGGTGGTCTTTTCCTGATGAGCCTGTATTTATTATTGCTTTTCAGGATTGTGATCGTAGCCCAAAAAGCGGACTCATTTTTTGGAAAATTGTTAGTAATTGGAGTTGGCATTCCAATTGTTTTTCAGGCTTTGATAAATATGGCAGTTGCTGTAGAACTTTTTCCGGTAACAGGACAAACCCTGCCATTGATAAGCAGCGGAGGAACATCTATATGGATGACATGTCTGGCATTGGGAATTATTTTAAGTGTTAGTGCAAAAAGACAGGAAATTATAGAACAGCAAAGTTTAGAAGATAATCCTTTGAAAATATTAAGTGAAACAATATAAGAAAGCTTTGTCATTCCTGCCCAGACAGGAATCCAATATAATTAGGTAAAAATTGATAAAAAAGCATAAGTGAATCGTAAATCCAAAATATATAAAATCATACTATCCGGTGGGGGAACAGGAGGACATATCTATCCTGCAATAGCTATTGCTGATGAGCTTAAGTCCAGACATCCTGGAGCCGAGTTCTTATTTGTTGGTGCCAAAGATAGAATGGAAATGGAAAAAGTTCCTCAGGCAGGTTATAAGATCATTGGTTTATGGATTTCAGGCATACAAAGAAAATTGACCCTTAAAAATCTTATGTTTCCTTTCAAGTTGTTGAATAGTTTATGGAAAGCGAAAAAGATCATCAAAGAATTCAAACCAGATGTATGTATTGGAACCGGTGGTTTTGCAAGCGGACCTCTGTTGCAGACGGCAACCTCCATGGGCATACCCAGTTTAATTCAGGAGCAAAATTCCTTCCCGGGAATAACAAACAAATTGCTGTCTAAAAAAGTTGATAAAATATGTGTTGCCTATGATGATCTTGATCGGTTCTTCCCTGCGGAGAAGATAGTTAAAACTGGAAATCCCGTACGACAGGACTTGTTGGATATAGAGAATAAAGTTGAAGAAGGAATAAAATATTTCAATTTACAGAAAGGCAAACAAACACTACTGGTTATAGGGGGAAGTCTGGGCTCAAGAAGAATTAATCAGCTTATCAAAAAAGAGATCGATTATTTTCTGACGAATAATATTCAGGTCATCTGGCAATGTGGCAAGTTGTATTATGAAGAATATAAAATTGATGGGCATAACAAGCATATGAAACTGTATGCCTATTTGAACAGGATGGATCTGGCCTATGCGGTGGCAGATTTTATCGTTTCCCGAGCAGGTGCAAGTTCAGTATCAGAATTATGTATCGTTGGTAAACCGGTAATATTTATACCATCACCAAATGTTGCAGAAGATCATCAGACAAAAAATGCTCTGGCGATTACAGACAAGGAAGCAGGCATTTTAATAAATGAAGTCGATCTGGAGGTAGATTTTGAAAATAAATTTACCCAATTGATCAAATCAAAAGAAAAGCAAAAAATATTAGGGGAGAATATTAAGAAACTGGCATTGGTCAATGCTACCCAGCAGATTGCAGACGAAGTTGACAAACTATTAAAAAAATGAATTTAAATAGCATACATAATTTTTATTTCATTGGTATCGGAGGCATTGGTATGAGTGCTTTGGCGAGATATTTCCATGCAAATAAAAAAAATGTTGCCGGTTATGACAGGACTAAAACCGAGATAACAGATAGCCTGGAAAATTTAGGAGTGATGATCCATTTTGAAGATTCGGTAGCCAACATTCCTTCCAGGTATTTAAATCCTGAAAGTTCATTGATAATATATACACCTGCCATTCCTAAGGACCATATGGAACTGGTATATTTTAAAAATAACGGATTTGACGTATTAAAACGTTCAGAAGTTCTGGGAATAATAACCCAAAACACCTATTGCCTGGCAGTTGCGGGAACTCATGGAAAGACAACTACATCAAGCATTCTTGGTCATCTGTTATTTGAATGTGATGTAAAAGTGACCGCATTTTTAGGAGGTATAGCCGAAAATTATAATTCAAATTTAATTCTTAGTGGTGATGAGGTGACCGTTGTGGAAGCCGATGAATTTGATCGCTCGTTCTTAACACTGTCACCGGATATGGCCTGTATTACCTCCATGGATGCCGATCATCTGGATATTTATGGAGACGCCGAATCCTTGAAGAGTTCATTTATACAATTCTCTCAGAAAGTAAAACCTGACGGTAAATTATTTATTAAAAATGGCTTGCCTCTTAAAGGAATAACCTATGGAATTGAGGATGACAGCGATTATGCCGTTCAAAATATAAAAATAGAAAAAGGAGCTTATGTCTTTGATGTGAAAACGCCAAAAACTGTGCTTAAAAATATACAATTTAACCTGCCTGGTAGACATAATCTGTCGAATGCATTAATAGCTTTGGCGATGGCTGTAGAATACGGATGTCCCTCTAATCAGCTCGCCAAAGCTTTAGCATCCTACAAGGGTGTTAAACGCCGATTCAGTTACCAGATCAAAACAGAGAACCTGATCCTTATTGATGACTATGCACATCATCCTCAGGAGATAAACGCTGTTTATGAAGCCATAAGAGAAATGTACCCCAATAAAAAGGTTTTGGCGATTTTTCAGCCACATCTGTTTAGCAGGACTAGGGATTTTGCTGATGACTTCGCAAAAAGCCTGTCGCAGTTTGATGAAATTCTGTTGCTGGATATTTATCCGGCGAGAGAGCTTCCCATTGAAGGGATCAATTCAAGTTGGCTGCTGGATAAAATAGAAAATCCCCATAAAAAGCTTATTGCGAAAAAAGATATTTCGGCCGAGATCGAAAAAAGTGATGCCAAAGTGATCCTCACTATTGGAGCCGGAGATATAGGAGAAGAAGTGAAATTAATAAAACATAATTTGAGCCTTGCGAGTTAATTGGAACATATTAAAAATGAGTCTGCTGTTTTTAATAGTAGTGTCACTTTATGCTTTTACGTCAAGCAAGAATTCAAGCAGAAAAGTGGAATCTATCAGGATCGAATTTATAGATTATAAGTACCCATTCCTGACAGAGGAGAATGTTAGTAAATTGTTAATACAAAAAAATACTAATGTTACGGGAGTCCCTAAAGAAATTTTAGATTTGAATGAGTTAGAAACGGCCCTTAATGAAAATCCGATAATCAAAAATGCTGAAGTGTATATGTCTGTAAATGGGGAGCTTACAGCAAAAATTGAACAAAAAAATCCGATTGCAAGAGTGAGTACAAATGCATCTTACTATATAGATGAAAGCGGTTCCTATATGCCTCTGTCATCCAATTATTCGGCGCGAGTACCTCTGGTCACCGGACAAATAGAAAAAAACAACCTGAAATCTGTTTTTAAAGTTGCCAAAAAAGTATATGATGACGATATTTTAAATAAGCATGTTGTAGAAATTCATCAGAATCAGGATAAGACGATCTACTTAAAACTTAGGCAGAATAATTTTAGGGTAAATCTTGGAGGAGTGGATAATTTAGACAAAAAAATAGGCAATCTAAAGGCATTTTATCAAAAAGCATTAAAGGATAAAACATTGAACAGTTATAGCATTGTTAATTTACAATTTGATAATCAGGTTGTATGTACCAAAAAGTAAACTATGGAAAATAATATTGCGGCAGGATTAGACATAGGAACCACAAAAATTGCGGCCATGATAGGTCGTAAGAATGAATATGGCAAACTAGAAATACTGGGCATTGGTAAATCAAAAAGTTTGGGAGTACACCGTGGTGTGGTCAATAACATTACTCAAACCATTCAATCTATTCAGCAGGCTGTTCAGGAGGCTGAAGCAGCTGCCGGAATGAAAATAGAAGATGTTACGGTTGGTATTGCAGGTCAGCATATTCGCAGTTTGCAGCATAGTGACTACATAACAAGAGCGAATTCAGAAGTTGTAATCGATGAAGATGATATAGAACGATTGATCAATCAGGTTCATAAACTGGTAATGCTGCCGGGAGAAGAGATCATTCATGTGCTGCCTCAGGAATTCAAGGTTGATGGACAAGCTGAAATAAAGGAACCTATTGGGATGTATGGAGGCCGACTGGAAGCTAATTTCCATGTGGTTGTAGGTCAGGTTTCGTCTATAAGAAATATAGGAAGATGTATTAAAAGTGCAGGTTTACAGCTTGAAGGGATCACACTGGAACCTTTGGCTTCTGCCAATGCAGTGTTGAGTCAGGAGGAAAAAGAAGCAGGAGTAGCCTTGATCGATATAGGTGGAGGGACAACAGATCTTGCTGTTTTTAAAGATGGTATTATACGTCATACAGCAGTAATTCCATTCGGTGGGAATGTCATTACGGAAGATATCAAGGAAGGTTGTTCAATCATTGAAAAACAGGCAGAATTGTTAAAAATCAAATTTGGCTCTGCATGGCCCGGTGAGAATAAGGACAATGAAATAGTTTCTATTCCCGGATTAAGAGGTCGGGAACCTAAAGAGATCACCTTAAAGAATCTGTCCAAGATCATTCATGCACGAGTGGTGGAGATCATTGAACAGGTATATGTCGAGATCAAGAACTACGGACATGAAGAGCAAAAAAAGAAACTCATTGCAGGAATTGTTTTAACAGGTGGTGGAGCACAGCTTAAGCACTTAAAGCAACTGGTAGAATATATTACAGGAATGGATACCAGAATTGGTTATCCTAATGAGCATCTGGCAGGAAACAGTGATGATGAGGTGACAAGTCCATTGTTCGCCACAGCTGTGGGATTGGTCATGGATGGGGTCAAACGCCATGAACGCAGAAAAGCGGAAATCGCGATCGAGGAGGCTGAAGAAGATAGATGATGAAATGACTGAAACAAGTGCGCCCGAACCTAAAAAAGAAAGACGAACCTTCTTAGACAAATTAACAGAACGTGTCAAGGACTTTTTAGATAACGCAGAGTAAGATTTAAATTGAAAAATAGTATTTAAAATATAATTAATTAACCCAATATAGCATTTATGAGCAGCAACAAAGAATTTTCAAATATCGCATTCGATTTGCCAAAGAACCAATCCAATGTCATCAAGGTGATTGGAGTCGGAGGCGGAGGAAGCAATGCAATAAATCACATGTTTCAACAAGGAATAAAAGGTGTTGATTTTGTGATCTGTAATACCGATGCACAAGCCCTCGAAAATAGTGGTGTGCCCAATAAGATACAGTTAGGAGTGAACCTGACCGAAGGACTTGGTGCCGGAGCAAATCCCAATATAGGTGAACAGGCCGCCGTTGAGAGTTATGAAGAACTCAAAAACATGTTGGAGACCAATACCAAAATGTTGTTTATAACAGCAGGAATGGGTGGAGGAACCGGAACAGGAGCTGCTCCTATCATTGCAAAAATGGCTAAAGAAGCTGATATATTAACAGTTGGTATTGTAACCATGCCTTTCCAGTTTGAAGGAAAGTTACGTAATGAACAGGCGCAAAAAGGCATAGAGAATCTGCGCAATGTTGTTGATTCTTTCATCGTAATAAATAATAACAAATTAAGAGAAGTCTATGGAAATCTTGGATTTAAGGCAGGATTTTCAAAGGCTGATGAAGTGCTCTCTACCGCTGCTCGTGGTATAGCCGAAGTCATCACTCATCATTACACTCAAAACATTGACTTGCGTGATGCCAAAACCGTATTAAGCAATAGTGGAACAGCAATCATGGGTTCTGCATCTGCAACAGGACAGAACAGGGCGCATGAGGCTATTCTCAGAGCTTTGGATTCTCCATTATTGAATGATAATAAAATTACAGGAGCCAAAAACGTATTGCTGCTAATCGTTTCTGGTTCCCAGGAAATTACTATTGATGAAATAGGAGAGATCAATGATCACATTCAAAATGAAGCAGGTCATGGTGCAAATATTATCATGGGAGTTGGTGAAGATGACAGTTTGGATGAAGCCATTTCTGTGACTATCATAGCTACAGGGTTCAATATTGAGCAACAAAATGAAATTTCCAATACAGAAATTAAAAAGGTGGTTCATGCTTTGGAAGATGATCAAAACATGGAACAGGATTTGAGCACTGGTGACAGAGATCCGGCAATCATTTTACCGAACATAGAACTTAACACTGAACCTGAAGAAGAAATAGTAAGACATACTTTGGATCTGGGTGAACTGAATGAAGAAGGTTCACATAAAGTTGAAAAACCTTTGGTCCCATCTGAAAGTGAAATGGACCTTATTCCAACAACGGAATTATTGAAGAATATGCGTGTTGAATATCAGGAAGTATTGATTGAAGAATCAACCGGCGAAAATCTGGAACCGGATTTCATCATTACCAATATGACTCAGGAATCGCAGGAGGAAATAGTTGTGGAAGAACCGGTTGAAGAAGAACAAATAACACTGACTTTCGACCTTCCTATCAATCAGGTTAAAAAAGAGAAGACCCAAAAAGAGGACTTTATCAAATTTGATCTGGACGAAAAAGTAAAGGAGATCAAGGTTAAGGATTATGTTGAACTGATCCCTGTCACTGAAGCCAATGATGCGGGCGAAACCCATTATGCTCTGGATAGCTATATTGAACTGGAGTCTTCAATGAATACCAAAATGGGTACATCCTCGAATTCAGAAATGGAAGTGGAAGAAGAAGTTATTTTTGAGAAAAAGGTAATTGAAAAGGAAATGGAACCTGAGGATCAGCCGGAGGAGATCGATCCTATGAACAGTCCTATCTCAGAACTTTTAAAAGAGAGAGCTGCCGAGCGCAGACGAAAAATGAAGGATTTCAACTATAAGTTCAACACGTCAAAGATCGATGATATCGAGAGAGAACCTGCTTATAAGCGGCAGGGAATTGAGTTGAACAACACGCAGCACTCTTCAGATAATAATAAATCAAGAACATCAGTAAGTTTAGATGAAAACGATGAGGTGCAGTTAAGAAGTAACAATTCATTTTTACACGATAATGTAGATTAATGAAACCCTGCTTTCAAAAGACTTAGTCGCATTGGAAGTAGATGGTTGAAGTAATCCCGCAGTCGTGCGGGATCTTACAAGAAATTTAATTTAATCCATTGTTCTATATTTTTTTAAGACCGAAAAGACCCCCTGATCTTTTCGGTTTTTTTTGTGAAACTTTTTTTGATTCGCAGAATGCGAAATCAAAAAATATAGTTGAACTAATCCCAATGAAGATTGGGATATCATTAAATATGAAAACATCTTTTTCTTTGTTATCTTCGCAAAGAATTAAATAAAAGAAAATGAGCTTACAGGAAAAGGTAATGACAGCTTTAAAGGAAGCTATGAAAGCCAAGGATCAGACGGCATTAACGGCATTGAGAGCTGTAAAATCGGCCATATTGCTTGCACAGACTGAAAGTGGGGCAAGTGATAGCTTAACTGAAGAACAGGAATTAAAATTACTTCAAAAGCTGGTAAAACAACGCAAGGACAGTGCGGCTATTTATCTGGAACAGGGTAGAAAGGATCTGGCTGCTCCTGAAATGGATGAAGCGGAGATAATCAATCAGTTTTTACCTGAGGCATTAAGTGAAGAAGAAATAGAAAAAGTAGTTGTTAAGACTATTGAATCAACTGGTGCCGAAGGAATGAAGGATATGGGAAAGGTCATGGGAATTGTGAGCAAGGAATTGGCTGGTCGGGCAGATGGCAAGACCATATCAAATATAGTCAGATCAAAATTAGCTTAAAATAAATTGGCCGCGTGGCGCAACTGAATAGCGCATCAGATTTCGGCTCTGAGGGTTGGGGGTTTGAATCCCTTCGCGGTCACGAATAAACAAAAAACTCGCACGTCAAATCAAGCTCGCTTGAATTTGTAAGTGCGAGTTTTTTGTTTTCAAAGCGGAGCTTTGAGGGATCAACGACCGAAGTGCAGTTAATCCTGATTTTCAAAGCGGAGCTTTGAGGGATCAACGAACGAAGTGCAGTTAATCCTGATTTTCAAAGCGGAGCTTTGAGGGCGACATAGCGTGAGCTATGGGCGAGCTGTAGCGTGGAGCGCAGGGAAGTTAATCCCTGATTTTCAACACGTCAGCTTTGGTTTTGTATTTGCAGGAGTGACTCTGATGGGATATGTAATCCCGATCAAGGATGAATGGTTTATAACTAAATGACCACACTGCAGTAAAGAAAAGGTTTACTTGGTAATTTCGTAATTCTTTAAGTGTAAACAGCCTTTTGGCCAATACTATCCCATTATTATAATTTCTTAAGAGAATTATTATCATATAATCAAAAAAATATAAAGAATAAATGATTTTCGTCATACTTTTTGACCATCCTAAAATTTATCTTTAGCATAGAATATTAAAGAGGGATATCATGATAGAACAGGCAGTGGTCTCTTCAATAATGAGCAAAGATCTAATAACCGTGAGTTATAAGGATGATCTGGAAAAGGCGGAACATTTGTTCAAGACCCATAAGATAAGACATATTCCGGTTGTTAAAGGAGATGAGCTCAAAGGTATGCTAAGTTATACCGATCTGTTACGTATCAGTTTTGCCGATGCCATCGGTGAAGATGAAATGTTCATAGATTCGGTAGTTTACAATATGTTTACAATAGAACAGGTCATGGTTAAAAAAGTGGTGAGTATGCCTCCAACTTCAAGTATTAAGGAAGTTGCTGAATTGCTCACACAAAGGGACTTTCACTCCATACCTATTGTAGACAACAAAAAGTTGGTTGGTATTGTCACTACAACAGACTTGTTAAAATTTCTCTTAAGTCAGTTTTAGGGCAAAAGAAAAGGCTTCTTATTTTAAGAAGCCTTTTTTTATGTTTTTAGAACACATTTTCTTAAAGTACGAATACCAGTTCCAGATTATGCACATAGTGTCCGTTATTAATGTCATTGCTCTCAACGTTATTATTTAATCCAATTTTAGCTACACTTTTTAAACGTAGAGCAAATTTGTCACTGATCCAGTAAGCCAAACTTCCTCCAAAATTTATGGATACGTTAGTTCGGTTAATATTGAATACACCTATTCCGGCCATAGGGGCTAATTCAAATTTTTCAGATTTTATCCAGTTATTTAAATAGTATTTAAAACTTGTATCAACACTGTAATATTGAAGACCATCATAACCATTATAAGTAAAATCTCCGAAAATAGCTAAATTTTTATCATAATAGGAACGTGCCTCAATGCCAATTGAAAGAGGTGTTTTAAATTCCCAGCTTCCACTTACTGGAGAACCATCCCCCGAATTATCAATAGCATTTATGCCAAGGCTTATTTGATATATGGTCTTGTACTCTTTAGTATTTTGTGTGGTATTCAATGTTTGTGAAAACAATAAAGTTGTAAAACTTAACAGGCAAACAACAGTTAGGAGTAGGTTTCTCATGGGGTTGGTTTTAACTACAAAGATAGAAATATTTTATTAAAATTGCTATCAAAAATATTTGATCTTATTTTTTAATAAGTTCTATAAACTGCTTTGGTTCAGTTAGATTACCTTTCCTGTAGGCCGGAAGTCCCTTAAAAAAAGGGATTAATTGATAAAAACATAAAGTGGAAAAATTGAAAAACGTTCTGGATCCTTTTGGATAAACTGGAAAGAAGCTAAATTCCGATAGAAAAGTAATGACCCATTTGCAGGCATTTCAAATAGATGCCTAATGTCCCATAAGGACCGGAATGCTTAAAACGAATAAACAGAGAGTCAGTTTTTTCATGCAGTTGGTTGTTTTAATTCTAAACTTTACAGTAAGAAAACAACTTCCAGGTTATGCATAAAGTGCTTATTACTAATATTATAGTTTGGATCGTTATTATTTAATGCGAATTTAGCTAAACTTTTTATACGCAGAGCGAAACTTTTGTTGAACCAGTAAGCCACACTTCCACCCACGTTTACGGAGACGTTGGTTCTGTTTATATTGAACACACCACCACCAGCGGTTGGTGCTATTTCAAATTTCTCCGATCTTATCCAGTCATTCAAATAGTATTTAAAGCCACCATCAACACTGTAATATCGCAGGCCGTCGTAATCATTATATCCAAAATCGCCTACTAAAGCCAGATTTTTTTTAATATTGGAACGGGCCTCAATTCCAATAGAAAAAGGCGTTCCAAAAGCCCAGTCACCCTCAATAGGAGAACGATCCCCGGAATTATCTATGGCGTTTACACCTATACTGACCTGATAGTTCATTTGTTTCTCTTTTTTATTTTGCGAGACATTATAGTTCTGAGAATACATTAAGCTTGTAGAAATTATAAAGCAGACAGGTAATAATATCAATTTGATCATATCTCAAATCTTTAGTTAATTCTAAAGGTAGGATATTTTATTGACAAGGAAGTTTTTAATATTATTAGTAAATGCTTAAAAAAGTTTAGAACTTATTCTTTATTAATTTTTAGTACTTGAATTTTAAAAAAAACTAATGAAAAAACAAGACTTCAAATTTTTAATGTATAAAGAAAAGATTTATCTTACAAAACTAATTAGCATGTTTATAAAAACAATAGCAGAATACTGATATAAATGCCCTGGTTCGTACTCAAGACCAAACCCAATTCCGAGAAAAAAGTAACAGCCCAATTGCAAGCTTTGCAGCTGGATGTTTGCTGTCCGGTAAGGACAGAAATACGACAATGGAGCGACCGCAAAAAGAAAGTAAAAGTCCCTTTATTACCATCCATGATTTTAGTAAATTGCGCCGAGGCCGAAAGGGATCTTGTTTTTAGTATTCCGCAGGTAAGAGGGTATCTGTTCTGGCTGGGCAAACCCGCCATTGTTACTGCAAAGGAAGTTGAAGCTTTGCAGTCCTTCGAAAATGAGGATTATAAAAGATGTGATCTGGTTACTGTGGCACCCGGACAAAAAATAGATCTCAGTGTCATTGGAATGAAACACCAAAAAGGAGTAGTGAAATATGTTTCGGGAGACCAGTGCTGGGTGGTATTGGATAACCTGGGTTATATTGTCAAACTCCAGCTGGAGAGCTAAAAGTTTCCAATTGACAGTGGTGAGTATCAAATAAATAACAGGCTGTGTTAGTTCGTGAAATGGGACTGGCAGTGGCGAAGCCGTGGAGAACATATAAAATTAGAATAAAATAAAAGATTAATAGTTGGCGATTGTTGGAATTCTTGATGGACAAAACATACAGACATTGACAATTGCCAGGCAATTGCGCAGTGCAGGGCATTTTGTTGTCACATTTTGTAATTCCAAACTATCTTATGGCTATTACTGCAGATACGTAAATAAGAGAATTATATGCCCCAATATTGAGGAAAGACCTGCACGATTTCATGAGTTTTTTCTTGATTATCTCGCTGAGAACAAACTGGATGTTGTTTTGCCAACCAGCGACTTCGCTGCTAAATATTTAAGTGAATTTAAATCTATATTACTGGATAAGGTACAATTTATAATACCCGATCTAAATATATTTATGATGGGATATGATAAAAACAAGCTGATGGCAGTTTGTGAAGCGAATAATATACCTCATCCTTTTACATTGGATCTTTCCAAATTAGATCACGGACAGGAGATAGCCCAGTTTAATTTTCCGGCTATTATAAAGCCAAACAGAATGGCTGGAGCCATTGGTATTACTCCTGTAAAAAGTTTTGAAGAAGTATGGCAAAATTATGATGCACTTCAAAATAAGTTTGGTGATTGTCATTTGCAGGAATTTATTCCCCATAATGGTAAACAATATAAGGTGGCCATTTTAATTAAGGATACCAAGGTAATATTCAGTACAGTTGTGGAAAAATGGAGGTTCTACCCAATAAGTGGAGGCTCCAGCTGCTTTAATCGATCAATTATAAACAATGATCTGGTAGCAACGTGCACAAGGATTTTGAACTTAATTCACTGGGAAGGCTTTGCCGATTTTGATCTTATTGAAGATACCAGAGACGGGCAGATCAAAATTATAGAGATCAATCCAAGATTTCCGGCGTGTCTTAAAGCCTCAGATATTTCCGGAATTGACTTTTCGAATGCTCACGTAAATTTGTGTATGAATAAACCAGTGGTGAATGGAGTTTATAAGCCTGGTAAATTCCTTCGGAATTTTAGTATGGACCTGTTATATTTGCTAAGCAGTAAAAATAAGCTTAAAGGTTTAAAGCAATGGAGCAAACATTTTTTTTCACCAAACCACCATTTACAGGATTTCGAAATTTCAGATCCAATTCCTTTTTTTGTAGGCACTTATAATGGCTTTTCGAAACTTATATCTTCAAAAATAAGGTCTGTTATTAATGTTTGGTTGCAAAAATTGAAAAGCTACCGTTCAACTGCATAAACAAAAGATTTTATCAACTTATCTAAATAAAATTATCTGATAAATTAAGCACATAGTTATGGCAGATAAACCGATTTTAACCATTACGTTTTGAGGCCCATAAAAACGGAGAAGTTAAGTCAGCAAAACATAGAAGGCCTTTGAAATTAGTTTATTTTGAAGGATGTTTAAAGCAGGAAGATGCTATAAAACGTGAAAAATATAAAAACACATTATGGTAAGATGTATTTGGGAAATCGCCTCAAAACGTATTTCACTGGTCAGGTAGATCAAGCCGCTAATAAAGAGAAAGTATCGTATGGAACATAAAAACATACTTATTACCGGCGGAGCCGGATTTATTGGTTCACATGTTGTAAGACGATTTGTAATCCAATATCCGCAGTATCACATCTATAATCTGGATGCGCTAACCTATGCAGGCAATCTGGAGAACCTAAAAGATATTGAAGATAAAGACAATTACAGCTTTTTACATGGGGATATTTGTGATGAATCTTATATCAACTCAATTTTTAAACAATATAAATTCGATGCTGTCATCCATCTGGCAGCCGAATCGCATGTAGATCGCTCCATTACAGATCCCTTAGCCTTTGCAAAGACCAATATCCTGGGAACCATGGTTCTGCTTGAATGCCTTTAAAGAACTCTGGAAAAACAACTGGACAAACAAACTATTCTATCATATCAGTACCGATGAGGTCTATGGCACACTTGGAGAAACCGGATTGTTCACCGAAACAACATCTTACGATCCCAATTCACCCTATTCGGCATCCAAAGCGAGTTCCGATCATTTTGTGAGAGCTTATGGCGAAACTTACGGATTGCCGTATGTGATCTCCAACTGCTCCAATAATTACGGACCCTTTCAGTTCCCTGAAAAACTGATTCCGCTGTTCATCAATAACATCATTCATAACAAACCGCTTCCGGTTTATGGAGATGGCAATTATACTCGCGACTGGCTGTATGTGATCGATCATGCCTTGGCTATCGACCTCATATTCCATAAAGGAAAACAAGGAGACACTTATAATATTGGCGGATTCAATGAATATAAGAATCTGGATCTGGTAAAACTCTTGTGTACTCAAATGGATGAAAAATTAGGACGAGCAAAAGGCAGCAGCGAGCAACTCATCACCTTTGTCAAGGATCGTCCGGGACACGATCTGCGGTATGCGATCGATGCCACCAAACTAAATAAAGAACTGGGCTGGAGTCCAACAGTTACCTTTGAAGAAGGTCTGTCAAAAACAATAGACTGGTATCTGGAGAATACGGTGTGGCTGGATCATGTGACTTCGGGAGATTATAAGAAGTATTATAAGAAGCAGTATGTAATGAATTTGTGAAACGTAAAAGTGAACCGTAAAACGTAAATCGTAAACAGTGAATGTAAGATGTAAATCGTAAATGTGAACCGTAAATTGTAAATCGTAAGATAACAGTAAGAATCGTAATACATGTGAACCGTAAATTGTAATCACGAATAACGAATCACGAATCACGTAAATCACGAATCACGAATCACGAATCACGAATCACGAATCACGAATCACGAATCACGAATCACGAATCACGAATCACGAATCACGAATCACGACTCACGAATCACAAATCACGAATCACGCATCACGAATCACGATATCACGAAGCTAAAATGAAAGGACATAAGGATCTTGATGTTTGGAAACAATCTATGGCTTTGGCCGAGGATATATATTCACTTACAAAAGGATTCCCTTCTGAAGAGACTTATGGTTTGACCAGCCAGATGAAAAGAGCTGCAGTATCTATACCTAGTAATATTGCAGAAGGATGCTGGTAGACAAGGAGATAAAGAATTTATTCAGATTTCTTTACATGTCTATGGGATCATTATCTGAACTTGAAACACAATTGTTGTTGTCAAAACGCTTAAGATTTACAGATTCAATTGAGGATCATTTAAAACAGATTGAACAACTAAAACAAATGCTTTTCGGTTTGATCCGCTACATAAAAAACAAATAACAAAACACGAATCACGAATCACAACTTACGAATCACGACTTACAAATCACGACTCACGAATCACGACTCACGAATCACGAATCACGACACGAATCACGACCCACAAATCACGAATCACGACCATCACGAATCACGAATCACGAATCACGAATCACGAATCACGAACAAAATGAAAGGAATCATACTCGCCGGAGGCTCAGGAACCAGATTATACCCCTTGACAAAAGGGTACCTCCAAGCAACTCTTACCTATCAACGACAAACCCATGATCTATTACCCGCTGTCGGTACTTATGCTGGCAGGGATAAAGGAGATACTCATTATTTCAACACCTATCGATCTGCCACGATTCGAGCAGTTACTGGGCGATGGCAGCGATCTGGGAATGAAATTCAGTTATAAGGAACAACCCTCACCGGACGGACTGGCACAGGCCTTTATCATAGGTGAGGAATTTATTGGTAAGGATGATGTCTGCCTGGTTCTGGGCGATAATATCTTTTACGGACATGGCTTTAACGAACTGTTGGCCAAGTCGGTGCGGAATGTTAAAGAAAAGAACCGCGCCACGGTCTTTGGGTATTACGTTCAGGATCCGGAACGCTATGGTGTGGTGGAATTCGATAAAACGGGACATGTGTTGAGCATCGAAGAAAAACCCTAAACAGCCTAAAAGCCACTTTGCTGTGGTCGGACTCTATTTTTATCCGAATTCAGTGTTGTAAATATTGCCAAACATATAAAACCCAGTGCCAGAGGAGAGTTGGAGATCACATCTGTGAACCAGGAATATCTGCAAAAGGGAAATTTAAAGGTCCTGCTGATGGGTCGCGGATTCGCATGGCTGGATACAGGAACGCATGAAAGTTTACTGGATGCCTCCAATTACATCCAGACCATCGAGAACAGGCAGGGATTAAAGGTGGCCTGTATTGAGGAGATCGCCTTCGAAATGGGCTATATTGACAAAAAACAACTGTTGACACTGGCAGAACCTTTAAAGAAGAACAGCTACGGACAGTATTTAATACAACGCGCAAACGAATTATAAATTATGAAGTTTATTAGAACAGATATTCCCGATGTCATAATTTGCGAACCGGATGTTTTTGGCGATGATCGCGGCTATTTTATCGGAAACCTTCAGAGCCGATAAACTGGAAGACTTTTTAGGATTTAAGATCGATTTCTGCCAGGATAACGAGTCGCGGTCTTCCTATGGCGTGTTGCGCGGACTGCATTATCAAATGCCTCCTTTTGCACAGACCAAACTCATTACGGGTTATGGAAGGCAGGGTCTGGGATGTGGTGGTTGATATCCGGAAAGGATCACCAACCTTTGGGAAGCAGATGTGTATAGAACTGAGTGGCGAAAATAAAAAACAGCTTCTTGATCCCCAGAGGCTTTGCTCACGGATTCGTGGTGCTGAGTGATTTTGCCCGATTTGCCTATAAGGTAGATAACTATTACAGCCCGGAGAATGACCGAGGCATTGCCTATAATGATAAAACACTGAATATAGACTGGAAAGTCCCGCAGGAAAAACTGAAACTGTCCCAAAAGGACACCAAGCAACCGGCCTTTAAGGACGCGGAGTATTTTGACTTTAAAACCGATCTCTATGTCTAGGATACTAGTGACCGGTTGCAACGGACAACTGGGTTCTGAGATACGGGAATTAGAAAAAGAGTATGCACAATACTCGTTTTTTTTTACAGACATCCATAACCTGGACCTCACAGATCATAAAGGGGTTAAAAAGTATATAGAGGATAACGATATAGAGGTCATCATTAACTGTGCCGCCTATACAGCCGTTGATAAGGCCGAAACAGAACCTGAAATAGCAGATGCCATCAACCATTTGGTGGTTAAGAATCTGGCAGACAATAGCCAAAGCAAACAATATAAAGCTGATACATATCTCTACCGATTATGTCTTCGATGGCACCAAAGACTACACCTTATACAGAGACCGATATTCCCAACCCGCAAAGCGTGTACGGACTCACCAAACTAAAAGGGGAACAGGCGATGCAGGAGATAAATCCTGCCAATTCCATTATTATACGTACCTCCTGGGTGTATTCCAGCTATGGCAATAATTTTGTAAAGACCATGCTGCGCCTGGCCAAGGAACGGGATGAGTTAAATGTGGTAGCAGACCAGGTGGGCTCACCAACCTACGCCGGCGATCTGGCAAAGGCTATTTTGGAGATCCTGCCAAAAATTAAGAATAAAAATGTTGAGCTGTTTCACTATGCCAATGCAGGCACCTGCAGCTGGTACGACTTTGCCAAGGCCATTTTTAAAATAAAAGGAATCACAGTAAAAGTAAACCCCATACCAACCAGCCAATACCCAACCCCTGCCAAACGACCCATGTATAGTGTGATGGATACCGACTAAAATTAAAGAGACCATTTATGTTGAGGTGCCAAGATTGGGAAGAATCTTTAACAGGTCTGTTTAGATATAAAAGTTTTAAATCTGATAGTAATAATTGAATTATAAAATTTAAAATAATTAACTTAGATGTAAATTATAAATATCTGATTTATGAAAAATTTCGCACTTATAGGTGCTTCAGGCTATATTGCACCAAGACATATGAAAGCCATAAAAGAAACCGGTAATAATCTTATTGCAGCTTTAGATCCATATGATGGCATTGGAATTATGGATAGCCATTTCCCGGAGGCTAGTTTCTTCACGGAATTTGAACGCTTTGACCGTTTTGTTGATAAATGGCATAGAAATGGCGGAAAAAAAATTAATTATATATCCATATGTTCTCCAAACTATTTGCACGACTCGCATATAAGATTTGCTCTAAGAAGCGGTGCAGATGCCATATCTGAAAAACCATTGGTGCTTAATCCCTGGAATATAGATCAGTTGAAAGTAATTGAAAAAGAATCCGGAAACAGGATATTCAATATCCTCCAGTTAAGGCTTCATCCTTCGATAATTGCGCTGAAAGAAAAAGTAGCAGCAGGAGCTAAAAAAGGATCCAAATAAAATATATGATATAGATCTTACCTATTTAACTTCCAGAGGAAAATGGTATTTTGTATCCTGGAAGGGAAATGAAGCTAAGTCCGGGGGAATCGCATCCAATATAGGTGTTCATTTTTATGATATGCTGTGTTGGATCTTTGGTGATGTTGAAGAGAATATTGTGCACTTAAAAACTGCAGCTGCCAATGCAGGCTTTTTAAAATTGAAAAATGCCAATGTACGCTGGTTTTTATCTGTAAATTACGAGCATATCCCGGAGGACATAAAAAAGAAAGGAATGACTACCTACAGATCAATTATGGTTGATGGCAAGGAAGTAGAATTCAGCGGCGGTTTTACCGATCTTCATACCCGTAGCTACGAAGAAATATTAAAAGGGAACGGATTTGGACTGGATGAGGCTTATGGTTCTATAAATACGGTGTCTACTATACGAAATTTAGATCCTATAGGATTAAAAGGAGATTATCACCCGTTTTGTAAAAAAGTAATCAATGGCTAATTTTTTTGTTCACGAATCCAGTTATGTTGACGACAATGTAACAATAGGCGATCAAACCAAAATATGGCATTTCTGTCATATCTTAAAAAACACG
>CAWHCT010000021.1:0-9781 GCA_963827785.1 uncultured Flavobacteriaceae bacterium
TTTTATTTCAAGATTGGTTTGGTGGTGCAGAAACTGTTGAAGAAGGGGTAAAATCAATTCCTAAATGGCTTTATTATTCGTTCTTTATTGGTGCTGTATTATCGGTATCTACAATTTTATGGTCCGTTTTAAAAACACCCGAAATACCACCCTCCGATAAGGAGTTTGATGAGATTAAGAGACACAATGCACTACCACTTTTTGATAGAATAAGAACTCCATTTATCGAAATTGTTGATGCTATTAAAGATATGCCTAAACTTATGTGGAAATTATCTGCTGTATATCTTTTTCAGTGGTATGCCTTATTCGTGTATTGGCAGTTTATTGCACCAATGTTCAGGGAAAGCATGAATTTTGATGCTTCTCAGGCCTTAAGTCAGGCGGCAAAAATGAATACTACTTATAATGTATCTACTGTTGTTTTTGCACTGGCATTAGTGCCTTTGGCATTGAAGTTTGGCGGTAAAAGAGTATACGTGTTTAGTTTATTTTTAACTGGAATTGCCATGCTAAGTATACCACATATTCAAGATCCTCTTTTAGTAATTCTGCCAATGGTTTTATTTGGTATTGGTTGGGCAGCAATGATGGGAATTCCGTATTCTATGGTTTCTAAAGTTGTAACCCACGAGAGACGTGGTGTTTATATGGGAATCCTAAATATGATGATCGTAATTCCAATGGGAATACAAACATTAACTTTTGGTCCTATAGTAAAACATTTACTCAACGATAGCGCAGTGAATGCGATAATATTTGGCGGTGTATTTTTTATTATTGCAGGTGTTTTGGCATTGCGTATACAGCAACCGAAACTGAAGAGATGATGATAATGAAGTAATACCTGGAAGTGCAGGACATTAATATCAACATATTATGAAAAATTTAGGCATTAAAATATCTATCTATCTTAATTATTTTGTTTTTGCCATTTTATTAAATAGTGTTGGAATTGTTATTGAAAAATCTATTGATGTTTATAGAGTAACTGAATCTCAAGCATCACTTTTGGAAGCATTTAAAGATTTACCTATTGCTTTTGTCTCTTTTTTGGTGGCATCTTTTTTACCGCGATTCGGTTATAAAAAAGCAATGCTTACTGCTTTAGGTATTGTGTTTTTTGGCTGTTTGCTAATGATTTTTGGAAATTCATTTTTCTATACTAAAGTATTGTTTTTAACCATTGGCGTTAGCTTTGCATTAATTAAGCTTTCGGTATATTCACTTATTGGTATTCTAACATCTTCCAAAAAAGAGCACGCGTCTATGATGAGTTCTATTGAAGGATTTTTTATGGTAGGTATAGCTTTGGCATATTTTTTATTCCCAGCATTCTATTCGGAAAATGAAGATTCATGGCTAAATGTGTATTATCTATTATGTGGTCTTATTTTAATTTCTTTTGTTTTTCTACTCTTTTCTAAACTTGAATATGAAGTTGAAGCAATAGGTTCCAATTTAAAAGAAGACTTGATGAGCTCTATTAAACTTATGGTTAGTACCATTAGTTTTAGTCTTTATAGTTTCTGCCTTTTTGTTTGTTATGATAGAACAAGGTATTATGACTTGGCTACCAACATTCAATAAAAAAATATTCAATTTTACTTCTACATTAAGTGTGCAAATGGCAAGTATTTTAGCTCTTTCGCTTGCATTAGGAAGATTTATTGCCGGGTTTCTTACAAAATATATCAATTGGGTTATTTAGTTATTATTTGTGTTATTGTTTCAGGTGGAATTTTAGTTTATGTATTACCACAATTACAAGTTAGTATTAGAAACCGTACAAGAAATTAACAGCATTACAGATGTACCTATGTTAGGTTTTATTTTACCATTGATCGGATTATTTATTGCACCAATCTATCCATTATTGAATTCAACTGTTTTAAGCTCATTGCCAAAAAATTTACACTCCCCAATGTCCGGATTAATTATTATTTTTTCGGCTTTAGGCGGTACAATTGGTTCAAGAATTGTAGGTGAATTATTTGAAAGTATTGGAGGCGCAAAGGCCTTTTACTTTTTATTAATTCCAATGGGATTATTAATAATTTTTGTATTGTTAATTGATAGAATGTCTAAAAAAGAAATAACTTTTTAATATGAAATTTAGTCTGCACATTGAAAGCACTTTAAAAAATTTATTACATCAAGAAGACACAGATGGTGATAAAAAAATAACTATTGAAGATAAGGGCCCTAAGTCCTTTAGTATACAATCAACTGAAGGTTCAGAATATGCAGTAAAAGGCACGTATTACTTATCCAATTTATTACAGGAATTAGTTATCGCTAAAAATGATGGGGAAAATATTGCTGATATTTCATTAGAAAAAATAGAAGAACTACCTGTCAATCGCATTTCCAGAATGATCACGCGAATACTATTGGAAAGGATTGACCAGAACCATGGATGAAAAAGGAATTGTAGGTCTTTTACATGATACAAAAAATGAAACCTTACAATCTGATAAACTAAGAATATATATTCCGTATAAAGATACTTTAGCCTTAAAGTATTATCAAAATCTAGAGAACAAACTGCCCATTGAAGCAATCAGGCTACCCGAAAATGTGACTCCGGAATTTGTGAAATCCATTAATGACAAACCCGGGATATTATCTTTAAAACTTGAAGAAAGAAAAGGTGAGATCAAAGGTGTTCCTTTTGTCGTTCCGGGTGGTCGATTCAATGAAATGTATGGCTGGGACAGTTATTTTGAATCTGTTGGATTAATAATCGATGGAAAAGTTGATCTGGCCAAGGCAATGGCAGATAATTTCCAGTATGAAATTGAGAATTATGGCAAGATCCTTAATGCAAACAGGTCCTATTACTTAACCCGAACACAGCCTCCTTTTTATTCTAGTTTGATTACAGAGGTATTCGAGATCACAAAAGATAAAAAGTGGCTGGAAAGTCATTTAAAAACAGCGATTAAAGGAATATGAAACCGTTTGGATGGTTCAGGGAAAAAGAATGACGAGTAATGGCTTGAACAGATATCTTGGCAGAAGGCATCGGAATTCCACCTGAATGTGAAGCAGGTCATTTCGATTCAATAATAAAACCATTTGCCAGCAAATTAAAGCTAAGCATTCAGAATTATATCTCTAAATATGAAAAAGGTGAAATATTGAATCCTGAGCTGGATAATTATTTCATCCATGACAGAAGTGTCAGGGAATCCGGACACGATACGTCATACAGAATTGAAGGTAATTGTGCCGATTTGAATTTAGTTGAATTAAACGCCCTGCTCTATAAATATGAGTTGGATTTTGCTAGTATTATAAAGAGAGAATTTAGTGATTCATTTATTATAGGTGCGAAAACTTATACGAGTTCTGACTGGCTAAAAAAAGCTATTAGAAGAAAGGAATTGGCCAATAAATATTTATGGAATGAGGAATATGGAATGTACTTCGATTATAACATCCAAACCAATCAACAATCAATATTCATAGCAGCGACTACATTTGCTCCACTGTGGTCTGGAATGGCTTCTCAGGAGCAAGCCAAATCTCTGGTAAAGAATGCATTGAATGTCTTAATTGAGAATGGAGGAATTGCCGGTTGCGCTAAAGAAAGCCTTGAAAATATATCTGAAAAAAGTCCTTCCAGACAATGGGATTATCCTAATGGCTGGGCACCTCATCAAATGATGATCTGGAAAGGATTTATCCATTATGGTTTTCATAAAGAGGCTCAGGAATTAATT
Source organism: uncultured Flavobacteriaceae bacterium (assembly GCA_963827785.1). Classification (GTDB taxonomy): domain Bacteria; phylum Bacteroidota; class Bacteroidia; order Flavobacteriales; family Flavobacteriaceae; genus Site-B1. The sequence goes on from CAWHCT010000021.1 coordinate 3,729, forward strand.
TACAGATGGCTATTCATGATCACCAAAAATGCAGTGGATTACAACGGAACTATTCCTGAAAAATATGATGTGGTCGCAGCAACCCATAAAGTGTTTGCCGAGTATGGCAACGTAGGAACCGATTTTGAATATATTACACAAGAAGGATTTGGCTGGATGAATGCATCTTATCAATATGGCTTATCCTTACTTGATAAGGAGCTATATTGATAAATTGAATGACCTGGAATCACCTGATATTTTATTTCATAACTAAATAAAAAGCCAAACTTATAAAGTTTGGCTTTTTATTTTATGGATGAGTTAGAGAATTATAATTCTTTAATTTTAATATTTCTGAACCAGACATCATCGCCATGATCTTGCAATCCTATATAGCCTTTTGAAGCTACATCTGCCCAATCAGGATTTAATCCCGGGAACTTGCTTCCAGCAACCAATTCATTCCATTCCGGAGTCCAAAGATGATACTCTACCACATTCACACCATTTTGTTTGTGAACGACTGTTCCTTTATAAACTGTGATTTCAACTTGGTTCCACTCACCAACCGGTTTTGCATTCTGTGGTTTAGCCGGAATAAGATCATATAACGATCCAGCTTGTCGGTTTCCGTCTTTTCCTAACTTGGCATCAGGGTGCTTTTCGTTATCAAGTACCTGCATTTCAGGTGCAGTCTTCCAGATATAGTCAAGCTCTTCCTGACCTAAATAAAAAATTCCCGAATTACCTCCTTCAGATATTTTCCATTCCAAAGACAGCGTGAAATTTTGAAACTCTTTGTCAAAGATTATATCTCCTCCATCTTTAGCTCCTGCCTCACCTCTCCCGGAACCCATACAATGTATGGTTCCATCCACAATTTTCCATGCAGTAGGGAAATGATCTTTTTTATATCCTCGCCATCCTTCTGACGTTTTACCATCGAATAATACAATCCAACCGTCTTCCATTTCAGTATTTGTAGTTGTTTCTTCTTCAACAGTTACTTCTTCTGCTGTTTCTTTTTTAGAATCAGATTTACATCCTGTAACAATTGGAAACATTGCTAAGGCAAAAATTGCAATCAATAATTTTGTTTTCATTTTTAAATATTTTGTTTTTAGTTTTTGGTAATTATTAGGTAGTTTAACTTGGCATTTCAGGTAAATCCCAGCCATCTCTGTATTTATGCTTTATCAATTCTGCAGCAAACGCATTTGCATTGATTGGATCTGTATACACCCTTTCAAATGTTGGATGTCCATCATGAATACTAAAATTATCCTCCTTGATTATCTTGATGGTTTCATTCTCGTTAATATTAGTGAATTTCATATTTTCACCATCCCATTTCAGTTTTTTATTCAAGTCTTGAAGACGAACAGCTAAAACACCCATTACCACCATTTCATTAAACGGTCCTGCTTCACTAAACGGAGATGCTGTTTCAACTCTGTTTTCCGGACTTTCTTTACATGCTCTAACCCAATCCTGCTCATGAGACACATTTATTCTACGTCTGAATTTTGGTGCATTCGGCGTTCTGCCAGACAATAACCAAGGTTCTTTACCATAGCATCCACAAATTATCTTATCCTTAGTACCATGGAAAATTACTCCACCACCATCATTATTCATGCTTTTTCCTTCTGGCCATCCTTCCGGTTTATCCGGCTGTAATCCACCATCATACCAAATAACTTCAACTTCTGGTAACGTTTCTTTGGTTCTTGCAGATTTCCTCTCAGGAAATACCAATGATACTTTTTCTGCATTCGGTGCACAATCGGTTAATAAAAGTGTAGAACTTCCCTGTGCTGAAATTGGATAACCTAATTCCAAGCCAACGAATACCGGATGTAAAATATGGCAAGCCATGTCACCAAGAGCTCCGGTTCCAAAATCCCACCAACCTCTCCAGTTCCAAGGTGTATAAATTTCATTATAAGGTCTCATTTTGGCCGGACCAATAAACAGATCCCAGGCCAAAGTATCAGGTATATCCATACTGCCTTCAGGTCGTTGTAATCCTTGTGGCCAGATTGGTCTGTCAGTAAATGCTTCCACTTTTGTAATTTCACCTATCTCTCCATTTGCGATCCATTCAGCCATTAGGCTTACACCTTCTGCAGAAGATCCCTGATTACCCATAGATGTAGCTAATTTATGTTTATCAGCAAGTTTGGTTAATAATCGAGACTCATAAACTGTATGAGTTAAAGGCTTTTGAAGAAATACGTGTTTGCCCATAGCCATTGCTTGTGCTGAAGTAATAGCATGCGTATGATCGGCAGTTGCAACCACTACGGCATCAATAGAGCTTCCCATTTCATCATACATTTTCCTAAAATCTTTATATGTTTTGGCTTTTGGGTAATTTTTAAACACCCTGTCTGAATATTTAAAATCTACATCACATAACCCGACAATATTTTCGGTTTCCATTTCTTTTAAATTTCTAAAGCCCATACCACCAACTCCAATTCCTGCTATATTCAATTTATCACTTGGTGCTTTATAACCTAATCCACTGACTGCGCATGATGGAATAATTGTAAATCCTGCAGTAGCGGCTAACGTCGTACCTACAAACTTACGGCGTGAATAGGTGTTGCTTTTTTTATTTTTACTCATAGTATTAAAATTTATAGTTTGATTAATTAATTAGTTTTTTCGTTTTTGTTTATTTTGATAATTCTTTACCAGCCTTTAGAAGTAGATCACGAGTCAATTCAATACCTTCTTTTTCACTTTTATTGCTACCTTCATATTCAACTCCAACAAATCCTGTATAACCGGCATCTTTAACTATCTGCATCATTTTTAAATAATCTATCTTAGGTTGATTTCCATTTTCATCAAAATCATAGCTTTTTGCGCTAACCGCTTTAGCATAAGGCATTAATTCTTTCAATCCTAAATAAATATCGTATGGATCCTTGCAATTTTCATCGTTAATAGATCCATATCCAATAGTTTGACAGAAGTTGCCAAAATCAGGTAAGGTACCGCAGTTTGGTCTGTTAACACGTTTCATTACATCGGCTAACCACGCGCCATTTGATGTATAGCCACCATGGTTTTCAACAAGTACATTGATCCCTTTCTTTTCAGCATATTCTGATAATTTCGTTAATCCATCAACAGCTGCTTTGGCTACTTCTTCTGCACTGCCTTCACCATGAGCATTTACTCTTATTGAATGACATCCCAAAAACTGAGCTGCATCCACCCATTTATAATGATTTTCAACCGCTTTATTTCTCTCTTTTTCGTTTGTTGAAGCCATAGGACCTTCTCCATCAACCATGATCAAAACATTTTGCATTCCGAATTTTTCACTGTTGCTTTTCAACACTTTAAGAACAGAATCCATTCCTATCTCCTTGATCGATCCTGTATATAATTGACTTACATATTCAAGACCTTCAAAACCAAATTCTTTTGCTTTTTCTGCAAAATCCAATGGATCCATGCTTTTGTCGAATATGGCTTTGTGCAAGGACCATTGAGCTAATGATAGTTTAAAAAAAGGCGCTTTAATCTCGGTAGTATTTGAAGCCATTTCATTGACTTCTTTGTTTTTTTCCTTTTTACATGAAAGTGTCATTAAGGCTATTGAAATCACAAACAACAATATCCCCTTAGATTTAATAAAATTTATTAACATAATTTAATTTTTTGATAAGCCTAAAGTTATAATTTTAATTTAAGATTATAGATTTGAGTTATCAATTTTTTTGCTATAAAAACAAAAAAACTTAGTTAGAATAAATAAATCCGTTATTTTTAACCCTTTAAATAAGAAATCCCATAAATGAGTAATAAAGAACAGTATGATGCTATAGTCATTGGAACCGGAGTAAGCGGTGGATGGGCTGCTAAAGAACTTTGCGAAAACGGACTGAAAACTTTGGTTCTTGAAAGAGGCCCAATGATCCAACATATTAATGACTACACAACCATGTTTCTTGATCCATGGGATTTTGAGTTAAGAGGAGAAGCAAGTCTGGAGGAAGCAAAACGACAGGAGAAACAAGCCAGAACAGGTTATGTGACTGACAAGGCATATGCACATTTTTTTGTTGATGACATCAAGCATCCTTACAACGAGACAAAACGCTTTGACTGGATTCGCGGGTATCATGTTGGAGGTAGATCTTTGACTTGGGGAAGACAAAGTTACAGACTTAGTGATATTGATTTTACAGCGAATAAGAAAGAAGGTATAGGTACAGATTGGCCAATCAGATATAAGGATATTTCTCCCTGGTACGATTATGTTGAAGAGTATATTGGAGTAAGCGGTGAAAAATTAGGTTTACCTCAACTGCCTGATGGCATTTTTGGACCTCCAATGGAGCTCAATTGCGTTGAAGAACACTTGAAGGAAAGTTTATCTGAAAATTTTGATGACAGGGTCCTCACAATTGGAAGAGTGGCTCATATAACCGGTGATAAACAATTTATTGGCAGAAGCAAATGCCAGTACCGCAACAGGTGTATTAGAGGCTGTCCGTTTGGAGCTTATTTTAGCAGTAATTCTTCCACTTTGCCGGCAGCTGAAAGAACCAAGAATATGGTGATAAGACCAAATTCTATAGCCTACGAGATTACCTATGATGAAAATTTAAAAAGAGCTACCGGGGTAAAGATAATTGATGCCAATACAAAAGAAGAGATAGAGTTTAAAGCTAAAATTATTTTTTGCTGCGCTTCAACAGTTCCTACAACTGCTATATTAATGCAATCGAAATCCGATAGATTTCCAAATGGTTTGGGAAATGATTCAGGAGAACTTGGTCATAACATTATGGATCACCACATTGATGCAGGCGCTTCAGGCAGATTTGATGGCTTCAAAGACAAATATTTTACAGGCCGCAGACCTAACGGTATCTATATTCCTAGATTCAGAAATTTGGGGGATAAAAAAACAGAAAAAAAGGAATTTTTAAGAGGGTATGGCTACCAAGGTGGTGGTGGCAGATGGAGTATGCCGGAAGAAACATCTCAATTGGGATATGGCGCAGAATTCAAAGAAAAAATATTAGAACCGGGTGATTGGAGACTATCTCTTGATGGGTTTGGTGAATGTTTACCATATCATGAAAACAAAATGACTTTGGATTACGACAATCTGGATGAATGGGGATTGCCAACTGTTACTTTTGATGCTGAATGGAAGGAAAATGAATTGACCATGCGCAAAGACATGGTTTCACAAGCTGTCGAAATGCTTGAAAAGTCGGGATTTAAAGATATTAAAACTCATGATATTGAAGCAGCCCCCGGAATAGGCATTCATGAAATGGGTACAGCAAGAATGGGAAGAGATCCTAAAACATCTATCTTAAATGAATTCAATCAAATCCATACTGTTCCCAATGTATATGTAACCGATGGTTCCTGTATGGCTTCAAGTGGAACTCAAAATCCGTCCTTAACATATATGGCCATAACAGCCAGAGCAGCCAATCATGCAGCAAAACAATTTAAAAACAATAAATTCTGATCCAAATGAAAAGAAGAGACGTTATTAAGGGATTAGGATTATCATTGGGATATGTTGTTGCTACTCCAGCCATAGTAGGTATGCTTCAAAGTTGTAAAACAGATGCAAACCAATGGACGCCTATTTTCTTTACTGTTGATGAGGGAAGTGTTATAAGAAATTTGATAGATACCATGCTTCCAAAAACTGAGGCAACACCGGGAGCACTTGAGGTCAATGTTCCTGAATTTTTAGATTTATACGCTTCTAAGGTTTACACTCCGGAACAGCAAAATAAGCATAAGGAAGATATTCAAGAAATAATAAACGAATTACTTGGTTCACGAACCAAGGTGTCCAAATTATCAGCAGCAGATTTTGATAACCTACTTTCTAAATATTTAAAGGCTGATAAGGCAGCCCAAATTTCTTTTAAAAACAACCAAAGAGAAAACACTGTATTCAATGCCTTGATGAATCTTAGAAATACTTCTGTATGGGCTTACAAGACCAGCGAATTGATAGGTGAAACTGTATTGGCTTATGCGCCTATTCCCGGTAAACAGCAAGGATGTAT
>CAWHCT010000022.1:0-3940 GCA_963827785.1 uncultured Flavobacteriaceae bacterium
CAGCCTTGTTGTTTTCCCGGAATAGGAGCATAGGCCAACACGGTTTCACCGATCAATTCACTGGTCTTGTAAGCCCATACAGAATTATTTCTAAGATTCATTAGGGCATCTAATACTGTGTTTTCTATGTGGTTGTTTCTAAATGAACTTTGGGCTATCTTGTCGGCTTTTAAATATTTAGCAAGCAACGTTTCATAGTCATCTGCTTCTAATTTGGACATCCTGGTTCGTGTACCAAGCAATTCGTTTATTATTTCTTGAATATCTTCCTTGTGATTATTTTGCTGTTCTGGAGTGTATACCTTAAAGGCATATAGGTCGAGAAATTCAGGAATATTGACATCAAGTGCTCCGGGTGTTGCTCAGTTTTTGGAAGCATGATATCTATCAAAGTTCTTATAACAGTTCCCTCATCGACAGTAAAGAAAATTGGGGTCCATTGGTTTGCATCTGTTTTACAACCTTGAAGCATGCTCACTACGGTTGGGGTAGCAACAACATAACCCAATGATAATCCTAATCCCTTAATAGCGTCTCTTCTATTCATTTTGGATCAGAATTTATTGTTTCTGAATTGTTTTGCCGCATGATTGGCTGCTCTGGCTGTTATTGCCATATAAGTTAAGGATGGGTTTTGCGTTCCGGACGAGGTCATGCAAGAGCCATCGGTTACATATACATTAGGAACGGTATGTATTTGGTTGAATTCATTTAAGATAGATGTTTTAGGATCTCTACCCATTCTTGCTGTACCCATTTCATGAATGCCTATTCCGGGGGCTGCTTCAATATCATGGGTTTTAATATCTTTAAATCCCGATTTTTCAAGCATTTCGACCGCTTGTGAAACCATGTCTTTGCGCATGGTCAATTCATTTTCTTTCCATTCAGCATCAAAAGTAACAGTTGGCAATCCCCATTCATCCAGATTGTCGTAATCCAAAGTCATTTTGTTTTCATGATATGGTAAACATTCACCAAATCCATCAAGTGATAGTCTCCAGTCACCCGGTTCTAATATTTTTTCTTTGAATTCTGCGCCATATCCCAGCTTTGCCGTTTCTTCAGGCATACTCCATCTGCCACCACCACCTTGGTAGCCGTACCCTCTTAAAAATTCCTTTTTTTCTGTTTTTTTATCACCCAGATTTCTGAATCTTGGAATATAGATACCGTTAGGTCTTCGGCCTGTAAAATATTTGTCTTTGAAACCATCAAATCGGCCTGAAGCGCCTGCATCAATATGATGGTCCATAATGTTATGACCAAGTTCCCCGGAATCGTTACCTAAACCATTTGGAAATCTATCTGATTTCGATTGCATTAATATAGCAGTTGTAGGAACTGTTGAGGCGCAGCAAAAAATAATTTTAGCCTTAAACTCTATCTCTTCTTTTGTATTGGCATCAATTATCTTTACTCCGGTAGCTCTTTTTAAATTTTCATCATAGGTAATTTCATATACTATTGAATTCGGCCTTATGATCATGTTTTTTGTGCGTTCGGCAGCTGGCAGAGTAGAAGAATTACTACTGAAATAAGCTCCAAACGGACAGCCTCTAATACACCTGTTGCGGTACTGACATTTGCTTCTGCCAATAAATTGTTTATCACTGGTTATATGAGCCACTCTTCCAATTGTGAGGACCCTGTCATCAAAATTTTCAAATAAACTTTCCTTTAAGTGTTCTTCAACGCAATTGAGTTCCATTGGAGGTCCAAAAATACCATCAGGCAGTTGAGGTAAACCTAATTTTTCACCACTTACTCCAATATACTCTTCAACATAATCGTACCAGGGAGAAATATCCTTATATCTGATTGGCCAATCTGTACCTATACTTTCTTTCTTATTCGCTGTAAAATCAATATCACTAAGTCTGTAACTTTGTCTTCCCCAAGTCAAAGATCTACCTCCAACATGATACCCGCGAATCCAGTCAAAACGTTTTGTTTCGTTATAAGGATGCTTGATGTCATCTACAAAAAAATGTGCATATGCCTTGTCAGTCACATAACCTGTTCTGGCTTGTTTCTCCTGTCGTTTTGCTTCCTCCAGACTTGCTTCTCCTCTTAACTCAAAATCCCATGGATCAAGAAACATGGTTGTGTAGTCATTAATATGTTGGATCATTGGGCCTCGTTCCAGAACCAAAGTTTTTAATCCTTTTTCGCATAGTTCTTTAGCTGCCCATCCGCCACTAATTCCGGTTCCAATGACTATGGCATCGTACTCTTCTGATCTACTCATTTAATGGATTTCTAATTTCAAAAGTTAAAAATAATGGAATTATTTATCATGGCTAGTATTTTTTGGTTTTATAGCAAAATATTTATGCTTCAATTCTTAATTCTTAAATTAAAATTTTAACTTAGAGCTTGTTAAAAAATTAATCCTATTATGATAAACTCTATCAGATTTCTAAGATCATTTTTGTTGTTATTTACCTTGTCCTTTTTTATTATTTCGTGTAAAGATCAAGGAAAAGAAAAAACGGAGGAAATTGCCTCCAATTCTATTGAGACAGAAACTCCATTTTTCAAATTATCATTAGCTCAATGGTCCTTGCACAAGGCTATATTCAATAAGAGCATGGATCCGTTGGATTTTGCAGAAAAGGCAAAAGGATTCGGTTTTGATGGCCTTGAATATGTCAGTCAATTATACACAGAATCGATCAAGGAAATGGGAATGGATTCTGTATTAACTGTTTTAAAGAATAACAGTGATAAGCATGGGATGCAAAATGTATTGATCATGGTTGATGGAGAAGGTGCCTTAGCATCAACTAAAGAGAAAGAAAGACAAAAAACAGTAGAAAACCATTATAAATGGGTGGATGCAGCTCAGTTTTTGGGGTGTCATTCAATAAGGGTAAATGCTCACGGTGAAGGCAGCGCCGAGGAAGTAGCCAAAGCAGCTGTAGACGGATTAACTAAGTTATCTGAATACGCAGAGAAAAAAGGAGTCAATGTACTTGTTGAAAACCATGGTGGCTATACATCGAATGGTGCGTGGCTGGCTGATGTTATGAAGCGTGTGAACAGACCAAACTGCGGAACTTTGCCTGATTTTGGAAACTTCTGTCAAACAATAGGATATGGATCCATTAACGATGAAAATTGTAAGGATCCTTATGATATTTATAAAGGTTTAAAAGAACTGATGCCTTATGCAAAAGCGGTTAGCGCAAAAAGTTATGATTTTGATGAAAATGGAGATCAGCCAAAGATCGATTATCTAAAAATGATGCAGATCGTTAAAGATGCCGGGTATACAGGTTTTGTTGGTGTAGAGTATGAAGGCAGTAATAAAACTGAAAAAGAAGGTATTGAATTGACAAGGGATCTTCTGCTAAAGGTTGGTAAAGAGCTTTCAAATTAAACAGATAATAATACTAATTAATTAATCAAACTATAAATTTTAATACTATGGGTAAAAATAAAAAAAGCAACACCTATTCACGTCGTAAGTTTGTTGGTACGACGTTGGCCGCTACTGCCGGGTTTACAATTATTCCTTCCTGCGCAGTAAGTGGGTTAGGTTATAAAGCTCCAAGTGATAAATTGAACATTGCCGGCATTGGTGTTGGTGGAATGGGCTTTAGAAATTTAAAGGAAATGGAAACTGAGAATATTGTTGGGTTATGTGATGTGGATTGGAAATATTCTGACAGGGTGTTTAAAAATTATCCGAAAGCCAAAGTATATAAGGATTTTAGAAAAATGTATGATGAAATGGGCAGCTCTATTGATGGAGTTGTGTTAGACTGCAGATCATACGCATGCTATAGTATCGGCTCAGGCCATGGCAATGGGGAAACATGTGTTCCTGCAAAAGCCATTGACCCATACAGTTTATGAGTCAAGGCTACTAACCAAATTAGCTGACAAGCATAAATTAGCAACATCTATGGGTAATCAAGGATCCTCTGCTGAA